>DASXDJ010000092.1:0-27123 GCA_036490755.1 Streptosporangiaceae bacterium | reverse complement strand
CCGCCGCGCCGCCGGCGCCATCACCGCCGGCGCCTACCTCATCGCCGTCCTCGCCAACCTCGCCTACCTCTACCCCGTCCTCACCGCCCAGATCATCCCCTACTCCGCCTGGCTCTCCCGCATGTGGTTCCACAGCTGGATCTAGAGAGGACCTGATGCGCGAGATCACGCCCGCCGAGCGCCGTAGCCCCGGTCTCAGCACGCGACAGCGTTCTGCCCGGCACGCTCCTGCGCCCGCAGACTTCGGAACTGACCCGCACGATCACTAGACTGTGCGGTTCTGCCGGGCCCTGCTGAAGAGGAACTGCCAGGTCATGCCTACGTCAATCGCTGGCCTGGACCACCCTGGCGCCGCCCCGCTCGTACCCGTGGTGTCCGCCCTGGTCGAGCTCGGCTCGGCTCTGCACGTGCTGCGTGACCCCGGACACCACGATGCCGTGGAATGGGCCGAGGGTGTCCGCGCGGCAATGACCCCGGAGCTGGCCGGCCAGACGCGGTCCTGGTGGTGGACGACCCAGGCCATCCGCGCGACGCCGTTTGTCACCGCCGCGCCACCCGGCGATGACTTCACTGACCGGCTCGGCGAGCTGCGGGACCTGCCCGCCCGCCGGCTGGCCGGGCAGCTGCTGCGGCCGATCGCGCCATCCGGTGACCGGCGGGCCGCACTGCACTGGGCCCGGTCCCGCGGCCCCGACATCCTGGCCGTCGTCGACGCACTGGTCGCCCGTCCAGCCGACGCGGTGGCAGCCTTCGTGCGCTTCCTGGAGGACAGCTGGCATCACTGGTTCGCCGCCGAGTGGACCAGGGTTCACCCGGACCTGGCTGCCCGGGCCCGGCAGTTCGCCGACACCGCGGCCCGGCACGGTCCAGTCGCGGCGCTGACGGGTCTCGATCCCTCGGTCATGGCGACGCCGGCTGCCGGCACGGTCAGCATTGCCAAGGTGCAGAACGCCCGGCACGACGTGTCCCGCCGTGGCCTGCTGGCCGCCGCCAGCAACTTCACCAGGCCGCACCTGTACGTGGCGAATGTGCCGGGCCGCCCGCTCTTGCTGGTCTATCCGGCGCGGCCCGGCCTGCCGGTCCCGCGGGCAGAGGACCTGCTGCGCCGGGCGGACGCACTGGCCCACCGGGGCCGCCTGGAGGTTGCCCGGGCGATCGCGACCGAGCCGCGCACGGCGGGGGAGATCGCCGCGCTGTGGAACGTCGATCCGACGCTCGTCAACCGGCACCTGCGCGCCCTGGCCGCGGCCGGCCTCGCGGAGCCGGTCCGCCGCGGCCGGTTCGTCCAGTACCAGCTGAGACCCGCCACCATCGAGTCCCTCGGCGCCGACCTGCTGGCACTGCTGCTGCGCTGAGCCGTGACGAGCGGGCAGGAGTGAGGAAGGCCCTGATGCTGCTACGGATCAGGGGGTGCTACTCCCCAGGTCGTCCACGTGATGCCTGCGTCGTCGGCCCGGGGCGGGGCTTGCATCATCCGGTGCAGTGCTCCGGTCTCGATCTCCTCCATGAGCCAGATCGCGGCGTGCTCATCGGAGGGCGGGGTGAACCGGTGACCGAACCGGACGCCCGGATAACTGTCGTGAGAGAACAAGACGGCCACGCACTGCCCGGCTCCGCGACCGGTGATGATTACATCAGCGGCGCTTACTCCCGTGATGAAGGGCCTGTGTTCGCGGGGCGGCAGCGCGTCGCCCGGCCGGGCTCCCTCGCGGATGGCCTGGATGACCGCAGGCTCCAGGTAGGTCAGGCGGTTCCCGGTCTCAGTGGCCAGGTTGCGCGCCTCGCTGTACTCAGCTGTGGTCAGTATTCGCGGCTGGCCCATGCCAGCAGGTACCCAGCCGCCCCTGAAGTCGGCCTCGATATCGGCACGCTGCCGCTCAAGCCCGGCCCGTGCCGACGGCTCCGGTGCCACGGCGAGAATGCTAGGCGCGCCGGCCTGCGGCGACAAGGTCACCGTGCCATCCGGGTGGTCGGCTCCCGGCATTGGGCGCTGATTCCGCGATCTCGTTGCACGACAGATTCCCAGCGTGTTGACCCGGCCGGACGACCTACCTGAGGCACAGATCCGGGCGGAGCTAGCAGCGGGCTGGCACTTCGCTACCGAGGCGCTGAGTTACCTGCCGGCCGGCTTCGGCAGCCGTCACTGGCTGGCGACCGATGCCGCCGGCCGTCAGCAGCTTCTCATCGTTCATGCCCTGCCGCGCATGCTGCACAGCCGACTGGACACCGCGGAGGCGGCCTTCGCCCGGCTGGAGACAGCGTTTGCCTGCGCCCCGGCACTGCGATTCGATGTGCGCAGGAGGCTGCTGCCCTGCCGGGCGTACGCTCGTTGTGGTGGTCCCGGCCTGTTCGTCGTACTTCTGCTGACGGATAGCGGCATGGTTTCTGCGGTCACCAGGCTTGGCCGGCCGCTTCGGCGGGCGGGGTGGACCGGGCGCGGCACCAGTTACGCGGAGCAAGCTTTCCGGGACTGCCGCCATCCCTCGGCAACGCTGATGAGCCCGGCACGGGATGTGCGCACTTCGGCTCAGCGGTCAGCTGGCCGGCTCGCCACCGTGTACTGCCAGATTGCCAGGCTGACTCCAACCCGTCCGGGACCGGCCACGTCGAGGATGCTCTCCGCGAGCTGGCCGCGCTGGCCGGTGCTCAGGGCGGCGATCTGGGCGAACGAGAGCTGGAGCTCGGCGTAGGACTCCACGGAGATATCCATCAGATGTTCCTCAGTCCAGTGGTCGATGGTGGTCATGTGTCCGCTCTCGCTGACCTCGCGGCGGCCTTGTTCTTGCAGCGGTTCCAGCTCGGCAACGTGAGCTTCCGGGTCGCGGATCAGGTCCGGGCTGAGCCGGGAGTACACCGCATTGAGCCGGGCTTGCAGGTCTACGTCGGTCAGCACGGGGTAGCGCCAGCTGCAGATGAGCAGCCCGCCGGGGGCCAGGAGCTCAGCCGCCAGCCGGTAGCCCGCCGCCGGGTCTATCCAGTGCCAGGCATCGCTGCTCCATATCTGCTCGAACGGCTCGAAGTCAGCAGGCTGCAGCGTCTCGAACAGCTGAGTGCAGATCCGCAACTGCCCCGACGCCCCGTAGCTGCGGTAGTTCTGTTCCAGCCGCTCAGCCAGGCGCTGTGCTGGCTCCACGGCCACCACGTCGCTGCCAGCGGCCAGCAGCGCGCCGGTCAGCTGGCCCGTCCCGGCCCCGACCTCGAGCAGCCGGCCGCTCGCCGAAGTCCCGAGCCGCGCGACTGTCCGGGAGACGTATTGCGGGGTCTGCGCGATGCGGCCTGCGTCGTAATGGTCTGCCAGCTCTCCGAAGTCCAGCGCCGCTGTCCGGTCCGTGTTCGCTCTCACTCTGGTGAGAGTACGGCGGCGGACTGGCGGAGCGCCGCCCGACCTCCGGATCAGACAGCTACGGCGTTCTCGATCCGGTGGATGCCACGCCGTGCAGGAGGCTGCTTCCCGGGCACCGGCTGTTCCCTGTTCATGTCGCTGGCCAGTCCAGCCGGAACCACACGACCCACCCGGTCACCGGGTCGCCGTCGCGGCCCCAGTCGCTCGCCGTCCTGCGCACGATGTTCAGTCCGTGACCGCCGTCAGTGCGCGCGGTCCTGCCCGCCCATAATCCGCCGCAGTCCCGGACCTCGGCCCATGCGTACTCGCCTTCGTAGGCATCGACGTGCACGGTGAAGGTACCGCCGGGCAGGCGGCTGTCGGAATGCCGGACGGCGTTCGTGCAGAGCTCGGAGATCAGCAGAACTGCGTCATCGACCATGGGGCACGACTCAAGGACTCCCCGGAGGAATGCCCGGGCGAGCCGCACCTGATCAGGCGATGCGATGAAGGTCCGCGTGCATCTCCATGATGACTCCGACACGCCGCCGCGCGTCGGTGCATCGGTCTGCACGGCCATGGCTCTGCACATGCTCCGATCGGCTCCTGCCGGCATGGTCTGCACATGTCGCGTACGGTTGGTGGCGATATCAGCAAGCCAGGGCACAGCTGAGACAAGGACCCCCAGCGAAGGGGCCTGTCATACCCCTTTCAGGACCCCGCAGGGGACCCGATGATGCCGAAGACCCCGGATATCCGGCTCCGCGCCTGGCGTGATGGCCGCCGCTTCACGCGGGCGGAAATGGCTGATCGCCTGAACCGCACGGCCACCGGCCAGGAAGCCCGGCTGAACTGCGATGAGAAGCGGCTCGCCCGCTGGGAGACCGGCGAAGTGCTGTGGCCGCACGCCATCTACCGGCGGGCGCTGCACGAGCTGACCGGCCAGGACGCGGAAGACCTGGGATTCATCCCGCCGCACAGCCGAAGCGAGCGGCCCGTGGCCGCTGGAGCCGTCGTGCCCCGGGACGCGCTGCAAGCCGAAGCGGAGATCTTCGACACGCTGGAACTCACCCGGCTGGCCGAGGTCTCTGACATCGGCGCGGGGACGATCGAGGCGCTGAACGAGACAGCCGACCTGCTGTGCCGGGCTTACCCAGGCACCCCGGCCGCCTTACTGCGGGACCGCACCAAACGCCGGCTCCAGCACGTCATCCGGCTCCTGGGCGGCCGGTCGACGCTCGATCAGCACCGCGAGCTGCTCGTCATCGCGGGCTGGCTGGCGGTGCTGCTCGGCTGCCTGCACTACGACCTCGGCGAGCGCGAGGAAGCCGAGGCCGCACGGCAGGCCGCCTTCCAGTGGGCCAGGCAGGCCGGGCACAGCGAGATCATGGGATGGGCGTATGAGATGAGCGCGTGGTTCGCGCTCGTTGAAGGCCGTTACGAGCAGCTCATCGAGTTCGCCCAGGACGGCCAGAAGATCGCAGGCCCGGGCAACGCCGGAATACAGCTCATCTTGCAGGAAGCGAAAGGGTGGTCCCGGCTCGGCGACCACAAGCAAGCCGAGGATGCCCTAACCCGGGGCGCCGCAATGCTCGGCGGAATGCCGGCCCCGGTGCACCCCGAGCATCATTTTGTGTTCGACCACTCGAAATGGATGCACCACGTATCCAACTGCTATGTGCTGCTCGGCGACAACGAGCGAGCCGAAGAGCATGCCCGTGAGGTCATCGTCCAGCATGGCCGCCCGGACGGCAGTACCAATGCCCCGATGCGGACTGCACAGGCCCGCATCACCCTCGGCATCGTCGCAGCGCGCCGTGGCGAACTCGACGAGGCGGTCGCTTGCGGCGAGAGCGCCTTCGAATTCGAGCGCCAGAGCCTTGCCGATCTGGTCAGCCTGTCGGCCGACCTGGACGGGGTGCTTCAGCAGCGCTACCGCGGCGAGCGGCTAGCCCGTGACTTCCATGAGCGTCATCTCAGCGCCCGGCGGTTCCTCGATTCGCCTGCTGTCTGACCGGCCGAGCCGGACGCCGGGCAACTGTCGCGCGAGAACAAGAGCGCCACGCACGGCCCGGCGCCGCGAACGGACCGACGATTGAAGGGATCGGTCAGCCCGCTGGCCCGGGCGGCGGCACCGGTGCTTCGCTCGGCCCATGACCACCACGCCTCCTGCGCCGCCCGCGTCCGGCGGACCCCTCCCGGCCAGCCCGGAGCCATGCCTCGTGTCGCTGCCGGAAGCAGCCGCCCGCCTGCGCGCCGACCATCAGCTGCTGCTCACCCGCGTCAGCGGCCTGGCCGACGATCAGCTGGCGGCCACGTTCCGGCTGGCGTCCGGGCCGCTGGGCGACTTCTGCGACTCGCTGCACGACCTGGTCGCGCACGTGCTCATGTGGGACGAAATCAGCCTGGCGGTGCTGACCGAAGCCGCCTTCGGCCGCGCGCACTGGAGCCTCGACCTGCGCTGGGAGACCCCCGACGCGGGCCGCCGCCTGAACCGGGGCGGCGTCGAGGCGGGCCGGTACCTGCCCGCCCCGCTGCTGCTGCACAGATTCCAGGCGGCTGGCGACGCGCTGGCGGCGGTCTTCGGCCAGTACACAGAACGGGACTGGGCCGGATCCGGCCCGGACGCTCCGGCCGGCCGGGGGATCGGCGCGCTGGCCCAGCATGTGTTCACGGTGCCCGGGCAGCCGGCCTTCTGGCATGCCGCCATCCACCTGAACCAGCTCCCCGGCTCCGGCAGCCCGCAGCCGGCCACCGCCGGGCCAGCGGGAGGCGGAACCCGGTGAGCAGTCTGGTGGAAGAGCAGCCAGGTGTGAGCACTCGCCTGATCAGCGCACCCGCATTCGCCGCCGAGACCACTGCGTTCCTGGAGCGGATCGGCCCGGCCGTCCCCATCAGCGATTACGAGACGCTGGTCACGGCCCGCGCCGAGCCGCCCGATCCGGAGCTCGCGCTGGTGCCCGACCCGGCCGTGCATGCGGCTGATATCTGCCTGCCGCTGCGCGGCGGCCCGGTGCCGGCCCGGCTGTACCAGGCCGGGCCGGCCTCCCGCCCGCGGCCGGTCCTGCTGTGGCTGCACGGCGGCGGCTTCATCGGCGGAGCCGACCGGGACATCGCCTACGTCACGTCGAGCCTGGCCCGGCTGGCCGGGCTGACCGTCGTCTCCCTCGACTACCGGCTCGCCCCCGAGCACCCGTTCCCGGCCGCCCTGCACGACACCGTGGACGCGATCGGCTGGCTGGCCCGGCACGGCGCGCTGATCGGCGGCGACGGGCGGGTCGCCGCGGGCGGGCAGAGCGCCGGCGCCGCGCTAGTCGCCGGTGCGTGCTTGCTGGCCCGCGACCTGGGCGAGCCTTCCGTGCAGCGCCAGGTGCTGGTCTACCCGTCGCTGGACTTCGGCCAGGACACCGGATCCGCCCGTGAGCTCGACGGCGTGTTCCTCAGCACCCGGCCCGGCTGGGAGCAGGCGCAGTACCTGGCCGGCCTGCCCGCGACGGAATATGCCGCTCCGCTCCGGGCCGCTGACCTGGCCGGGCTGCCGCCGGCCCTGGTTGTCGGCGCTGGCCGGGACCCGCTGCGCGATGACGCGCGCGGGTACGCGGCCCGGCTGGCCGCCGCGGGCGTGGCCGCGGCGCATGTCGAGTACGAGGGCACCATGCACGCCTTCCTGAACTTCTGCGGTGTCCTGTCGGCTGGCCGGCACGCGGTGCAGCTCATCGCCGCCGACCTGCGGCAGGCCCTGCCGTCTGACGAGGTCCCCGACCTGCTCAGATGAGGGTGACAGGCCGGGCTTGACCATGCCCTTGGGGGAAGGGGAAGGATCGGCGGCGTGACATCGAACCAGGCCCGCCGCCTGCTCACCATCGGCGAGTTTGCCCGGCAGACGCGGCTGACCCCGAAGGCGCTGCGGATCTATGACGACACCGGCCTGCTCCGGCCGGCTGAGGTCGATCCGGCGCACGGGCACCGCCGCTACGGGGCCGGCCAGGTGCGCCTGGCCCGGCTCATCGGCATGCTGCGCGGCGCCGGCATGAGCCTGGCCGAGATCGGGCTGCTCGTGGCCGACCTCGGCCAGGACCGCGACCTGGCCATGGCCCGCCTCGATCAGTACCTGACGGACCTCGAGGCTCGTCACACCAGCCGCCGGTTCCTGATCCGGCATATTCACGCCATCCTCAGAGAGGAAAACCAGCCGATGTTTCCCATCCAGACCCGCCACGTGCCAGCCCGGCGGGTGATGTCCATCCAGCGCCGCCTGCGCGCGCCGGAGACCGAGTCCTTCGTCAAACAGGCCAAGGCAGCGTTCGCCGGCCATCTCGCCGGCGCAGCCCCCGCCGGGCCGTTCGTCCTGATCTTCCACGGCATAGTCGACAACGAGAGCGACGGGCCTATCGAGGCGACCCTGGCCTGCGCGGACGACGTGCAGGCCAGCGACCTGATCGGCATCCGCACCGAGCCCGCGCACGACGAGGCTTTCACTACCATCACCAAGGCCCAGTGGGCCTACCCGGCGATCCTCGCCGCCTACGACGCGGTCGCCTGCTCACCCGAGGCCAGCGCCCGGCCGGGAAACCGCCTGTCGTGCCGCGAGGTATACGTGGCCGAGCCGCAGGCGATCGGCGACAATGACCTGATCTGCGACATCGCCTTCCCGCTCGGCGAGAGCTGAGCCGGGAGCGCGGCCCTGGACGGAACGCTGCGGAGGCTGCTGTGGCCGGCAAAGACATCACGCCAGGCAGCGCGGAGTATGCCAGCTTGTTCAGCTCCGTCACGACCGCCGCGTTCCGACTGGAGACACTTCAGGCCTACGACGTGCCGGCCGAGCGCGACGCCCTTTCGCCGCTTCGCCGCGGGTGACACGCAGGCCAGGCCGGATCTCCGCGACTGGTGCGGCCGGGTCAGCCGAGCTGCCGCGGCCGGCTGCACGTACAGCCGCGTGCACGTCGTTACCGAGCCGGCGACCCCCTACATCCGGTTCGAGCTGGCCGCCTACGCGGACACCTCAGCCGCCGGCGAGCAGATCATGATCATCCCGGTTCGGGACGGCAGCTGGCCCGCATACCGCGAGCGGATTTCTGGCTGTTCGACGACTCGGTGCTGCTGAATCTCGCCTACAGCCAGGCTGGCCAGCTGACCGGCGCCGCCGTCGTCGATGCAGGAAACCCGGTCGAGGAGGCCCGGCGCATCCGCGATGAGGCCATCAGCCTGGCCGTGCCCTTTCAGGACTACGTGGCTGGCCGCGGAGCGTGAGCGCCGTAGCGCAGGCCGTCCATGAGCAGGGCGATCATCCGGTGGGCCCGAGAGGCGTCGTCTGACCCGGGTGGCGGGATGCAGAGGTTGGCAACAGCGCCGAGCAGTTCGTGCGGGTCGACACCGGCCCGCACCGCGCCAGCGGCCTCCGCGTTCTCCAGGAGCATGTGAAGGGCCGGGCCGAGGTGCTCGCGGAAGTACGCCGGCAGGGCATTGAATGCGGGGTCGCCTGAGTGGAGGGCGGCGGCGAGCCCGTGCTTGGTGGCCACGAAGTCTGTGTAGCGCTGCAGCCATAGCTCCAGCGCCTCGTCGGGATCGCGTGACGCGGCGGCGAGTACCGGCGCCGCTGCCGCGCAGGCATCGATCTCGCGACGGAACACTGCGGAGACCAGGTCCGACCGCAGCGGGAAGTGCCGGTAGAGGGTCGCGGTGCCGACGCCGGCCCGGGCGGCGATCGCACGAACATGGACATCGACGCCCTGAGCAGTGAACTCTTCTTTCGCGGCAGCAAGAAGCGCATCGATGTTGCGCTGCGCGTCGATGCGCGGCACGGCGGCCCTCCTTGCTAAACGGGACCGTGTCCCATATCCTGACTCGTAACGGGACCTGGTCCCACTTAGTCCATCCTACGGGACCTCATGCGGTGCCAGAAGGAGATCGCCCATGCAGTACCGCAGCCTCGGCCGGACCGGAATCAAGGTCAGTCCCTACGCTCTGGGCGCCATGATGTTCGGTGCCGCCGGCAACCCCGACCACGACGATTCGATCCGTATCATCCGCAGGGCGCTCGATGCGGGAATCAACTTCGTTGACACCGCGGACGCCTACTCCCACGGCGAGTCCGAGGAAATCGTGGGCCGGGCTCTGACGGGGCGCCGCGACAGCGTGGTACTCGCGACCAAGCTCCATCTCCCGATGGGCGATGACCCCAACCAGCGGGGCAACTCGCGGCGCTGGATCATGACGGCCGTTGAGAACTCGCTGCGCCGGCTGCAGACCGACCACATCGACCTCTACCAGATCCACCGGCCGGACCCCGACACGGACATCGAGGAGACCCTGTCGGCGCTCTCTGACCTGATCCGCAGCGGCAAGGTCCGGGCCATCGGATCGTCCGGGATGCCCGCCGCCGATATCGTCGAGGCGCAGTGGGTATCCGAGCGGCGCGGGCTCGAGCGGTTCCGCGCCGAGCAGCCGACCTACTCGATCCTCAGCCGCGGCATCGAGGCTGAAGTGCTGCCGGCCGCCCAGCGCTACGGGATGGGCACACTGGTGTGGAGCCCGCTGGCGATGGGACTGCTAACGGGGCGCGTCCGCAAGGGCCAGCAGACCGACCTGCGCCGCGCCAGTCTCTTCCGGCACATGAGCGATGAAGCCAGGATCGACGCGGTCGAGCAGATCATCCCGGTGGCCGACAAGGCCGGGATCAAGCTCACCCACCTCGCGATGGCGTTCGCGATCGCGCACCCCGGTGTCACCTCGGCGATCATCGGACCTCGCACGATGGAGCAGCTTGATGACCTGCTCGCCGGCAGCGAGGTCACCCTCAGCGATGAGATCCTCGACCAGATTGACGCGATCGTGCCGCCAGGCACCGATGTCGGACAACTCGACATGGCCTACCGGCCGCCTGCGGTCCAGAACCCGCTGCTGCGCCGTCGTACTCGTGAGGATCGGGTGGCCGCATAGTCCGCTGGCCCGAAGCGTACGTCCCGCTCCGGGCCCGCCCGGCTGCGTGACAGACTCCTCCGGTGGCGGCTGACCCGACAGCGGCTGACCGAGTCGCCCGGGCCATCACGGAGCGGGCGCTGGGTGGCTTTGCGCTGATCTCGATCGACGGGACAGGCGGGTCCGGGAAGTCCGCCCTGGCTAGGGTTGTCGCCGGGCGGCTAGCTGGCACCGGGCTGGTCACGATCGTGCACGGCGACGACTTCTACCGGCCGATGGCTGCGCACGACCGGCTGCTGCTCAGCCCGCAGGACGGTTATCAGCGGTACTTCGACTGGCAGCGGCTGCGCGATCAGGTACTCATTCCGCTGGCCTCCGGGACCGCAGCGGAGTACCAGCGCTATGACTGGCCGGCTCACCAGCTGGCAGCGGGTGAATGGCACCGGGTACCGGGGTCCGGTGCCGTCATCGTCGAAGGCGTGTATTCCGCCCGCCCGGAACTGCAGGACTACTACGACCTGACGGTCTGGGTGGAGGCTCCGCGCGAAGTCTGCCTGCGGCGCCTGGCGGACCGGGGGCACGACCACGGTCCCGGTAACTGGGCTGAGCGCTGGCGTGCCGCCGAGGAGCACTATGTCGCAGCTACCCGCCCACGGGCCCGGCTGGACCTGACCGTCAGGGGGTACTGACCCGGATCATGCGCATCTCGCGCTGGAGCGGGTCGGACGGAAGCGGGGCGGTTTCCCCGGTGCGACGGAAGCCGGCCCGCTCGTACAAGCCGATGGCGGGCTGGTTGGTGACGTTCACCCATAGCCCGACGGCGCTGGCCTCGTGCGCCTCGGCCCACGACAGGACGGCGCTGACCAGCCGCTGCCCGGTCCCGTGCCCCCGGCCGTCCGGGGCGACCCACATCGAGATGAGCTCGGCGTCCGCGTCGCGGTCACCCGACAGGAACCCGCCCGCCACGCCGGCCCACCGGCCGGTGTCGTCAACGGCAGCCACGATGGTCGCGGACTCGCCGTCCTCGGAGCCCCGGGCGCGCCCGGTCCACCGTGACTCCGGGTATGCCTGCTCCTTCTGCCAGGTCGAGGCGAACGCGCTGGGCGCATCCCGGAGCGCGGCCAGCCGGATCTCCCGGTACTGCCGCCAGTCGCCGAGCTGAACGGTGTGCATGCGCATGACGGCAGCGTGCCGCAGAGCCCGCCGGGGACGCAAACGCGTTTTCCGGGTCGCTGAACCTCAGTCGCCGGCGGCGTCGAGCATGGCCATCAGCTTCATGACCGTCGCCCAGTTCCGCGCGGTGCCCTGGCCGATCCGGCCGGCCGGCCGAGCCAGCTGGGCGGCGAACTCACTGCGGCCCATTCCGTCGGGCGTGTGCAGGTACAGGGTGCGGCCGGTCACCGCGAACTCATCCCGGCTGCCCTTCTTGACCGCGCGCTGGTGCGCCTCGGTGATGGCGGCGACGGCGTCCGGCCCCGGCGCGGCGCGCCGGAATACGGCGTGCACGTACTTCGGGTTCTCCTCGCCAGGGAACGGGTTATCGGCCAGCACCTGCGCCAGTTCCGCCTGCGAGATCACCACGACGGCGGGCTTCACCGGCAGCCGTGCGGCGATCTCTCGCTCCAGCGCGTCCGCCAGCGCGCCGGCGTCCTTTTCCGGGCTCGCGAAGACCACGTTGCCGCTCTGGATGTAGGTGGCGACGTCGGTGTGCCCGAGCGCCTGGACGACCTCCCGCAGATCGGCCATGGCGACCTTGTTCTTGCCGCCGACGTTGATGCCGCGCAGCAAGGCGACGTACCTGGGCATTCCCGGACCTCTCCCCGTCTGCTTCCCGCTGATGCAACTGACGGGAACTTTAGCCCCGGCGCCCGGCGGCGATTGAAGGAAAGCGTCAGCTCGCGGCGGGCGGGGTGCCGTGGATGGCCACGGTGTAGCCGTCCGGGTCCTGGAAGGCGAAGGTCAGCCCGAACGGCGTGTCGAACGGGCTGATCAGGACCGGGACCCCGGCGGCCTGCAGCTCGTCATGCAGGGCGCGGGCGTCATCGACGCGCAGGGACACCGACACCCCGAGCCCGGCCGGCCCGGCATCCAGGTCGGTGCCGGGCAGCGGCTCCCGGACCGCGAACGGGATCGTGGCAGTCTCGAATGCCACCACGCCGGGCGGTGCCCCGGCGAGACGCTGCAGGCCGAGATGGCTGCTGTAGAACGACGCTGACCGGTCCAGGTCACGGACCTGCAGGGCCAGGAAGTCGGGCCCGTGGACGTGTACCACGAGGTGCGCTCCTCTCCGCGGCGAGCGAGCGCGCCCGCGCCAGTGAACACATGCACCTGCCGGACCAGACTGCCCGGCGGGCGCGAAGTCATCGGCGCGATCAGGCCAGCCGGTAGAGGACCGGCATGGCCGCGGTCCCGTTGGCATGCATGTTGGCCAGAACGTAGCGGAAGAACGAGCGCTTGCCGAACTGCCGGACGGCGAACGCCGGCAGGCTCATGTCCCAGCGGGCGTGGTTGATGCACGTGTAGTCGTCATCATCCACCGGGCTCAGCAGGGTGGAATTGTCCAGGCCGGTCTCGGCGGCGTACCAGCCGGCCAGGTAGTCCCACAGCTCCAGCGCCACCTCGCGGTCCTCGGCGACGAAGTAGTTGAACAGGAACAGCCCGGGCCGGGTCTTGTCGACGTCGCCCAGCCGCCGCACGCAGCGGGCCCGGGTGAAGTACACCGCCCGCGCCCCGGCGGTGATCGCCGCGCGCAGCCTGCCGAGTTCAGGGCCGCCGGCCACCGCGGCGGCCGCGTCGGGTGTCGTGGTCTCGACCAGCACGACGACGTCGTACTGGGCCGGCCGCGCGGCCATCCGCCGGGCGTCGGCGGACAGCGGCGGGACCAGCGCGGACCGGTACACGGTGACCCTGGTGACCTCCGGGAGCTCCTCGAGGGCGGGCGCCAGCGCCCTGAGCTCGGCGAGCAGCGCCGCCTTGCGCGGGCTGCGGCGGCGCAGCGGGGTGCGCCCGACCGGGGCTGTCACCTCGGCGGCGAGCAGCAGATAGCCCGTGGCCGGCGGCTCAATCAGCTCGGCGCGCGGGTACCTCGGGTCCGGGTTCACGATGGTCAGTGGCATGTCATCCCCTCTCCGGGCGGCGCCGCCTGCGTCACCAGCTGTCCTGACCAGAACCCTAGAAGGCAAACAC
Source organism: Streptosporangiaceae bacterium (assembly GCA_036490755.1). Lineage (GTDB taxonomy): Bacteria > Actinomycetota > Actinomycetes > Streptosporangiales > Streptosporangiaceae > DASUBV01. The sequence goes on along the minus strand of DASXDJ010000092.1, from coordinate 13,697 downwards.
TTAGATGTCAAAGAGTAAGATGTCGAACTGTTGAGTCTGCCCGGCAGGAAACGGCCTGCCGTCACTGGTGGCGCGCCGGAATCGCGGGCGGCCGCTGGCGCGGGACTGGCCGGCCGCCGGGCGCTAGCCGATCCGCACGCCGTGACCGGCGCCGGCCCGGCAAGCGAGGCTCCGGCCGCCGCCAGGATCACAGCTGCGGCCGCCGCCGGCTTCCACACGCACGGAGGGCCCTGCCGCGCTCCCGGACCGGGAGAGCCGACATAACGAGATTTCGTGCGCGACCCGGTTCGGCCGTGCTGATCAAGATTGTGCATGATCAGGAGCCAGCGCGGACACCGCCCGGACTGCCGGGAGCGGACTGCGGGCCACCCCGGAGGCGCGGGGCAGGAAGGCAGGGCTAGCTGTGGAGCTGACGATCATCGGGGCCGGGGCGATCGGCGGGACGATCGGTGCCTACCTGATCCGGGACGGGCACGACGTGCTGCTGTGCGATGCGGATCAGGGGCACGTGGACGCGATCAACGCCGGCGGGCTCACCATCGAGGGCCCGGTGGCCAATTTCACCGTCCCGGCCCGGGCGGTCACCCCGGACGGGCTGCCCGCCACCTTGCGCCGGGTCGCGATCGCGGTGAAGAGCCACCACACCGCGCAGGCGGCGGAACTGCTGCGCGGCCGGCTGGCCCCGGACGGCTATGTGGTCAGCTTCCAGAACGGGCTGACCGCCGACGACATCACGGACGTGACCGGACCCGGCTCGTACGTGGCCTCGTTCGTGAACTTCGGCGCCGACCTGATGGCGCCGGGCCGGATCATGCAGGGCAACATCGGCACCTTCCGGGTCGGCGAGCCGTGCGGCGGCCCGGTCACCGCGCGGGTCGCCGAGCTGGCCGCAGCCCTGCCGTGGGCGGAGCCGACCGAGAACATCATGGGCTACCTGTGGGCCAAGGAGGCCTACGGGGCGATGCTGTTCGCCGGGGCGGTGTCGCCGCTGTCGATCGCGGAGAGCCTGGAGGACCCGCGCTGGCAGCCGCTGATGCTGGCCATCGCCCGCGAGGTGCTGGCCCAGGCCCCGGTCCGCCCGGAGAGCTTCGACGGGTTCGAGCCCGGTGACCTGGAAGGCTCGCTGGCCCGGCTGGCCGTGTTCAACCGGGGCAGCGCCAAGTCGCACAGCGGGATCTACCGCGACCTGGTCGTCCGACGCCGCAAGACCGAGGTCGACGGCCAGCTGTCGGAGCTGGCCGGACCGCTGACCAGGTACGTGACCGAGCTGATCCGGGCCATCGAGCGCGGCGAGCGCGAGGTCAGCGTGGCCAGCCTGGAGCTGCTGGCGGCGTGCGAGCGCGCCGAGCGGCTGGGCCGCCCGCTGAACGCCGTGGTCAGCATCATCCCGGCGCCGCCGCGGGCGGAGACCGGGGCGCTGCACGGCCTGGCCGTCGCGGTCAAGGACATGATCGACATCGCCGGGCAGCCGAGCGGCAACGGCAACCCGGCTGACATGCGCAGCGCCCCGGCGGGCGCGGACGCGCCGGTGATCGCCGCGCTGCGGGCGGCCGGGGCGGAGGTGTTCGCCACCACCTCGCTGCTGGAGTACGCGGCCGGGCATCAGCATCCGGAGCTGCCCGCGACCCGCAACCCGCGCGACCCGGCCCGCAAGCCGGGCGGGTCCAGCAGCGGCTCGGCGGCGCTGGTCGGAGCCGGGGTGTGCCCGGCTGCGCTGGGCACCGACACCGGCGGGTCGATCCGCGGGCCGGCCTGCTACTGCGGGATCGTCGGGCTGAAGCCGACCCACGGCGCGCTGGACCTGACCGGGGTGCAGCTCCTGGCGCCGTCCCTGGATCACCTGGGCCTGCTGACGTCGGACGTGGCGACGGCCGCGCGCGTGTTCGCCGCGCTGACCGGCCAGGAGCCACCCGCCGCGGCGGGCGGCGTGCGGGTTGGCCTGCTCGCCGGGCAGCTGGCCGATCCCGCCATCGCGCCGGGCATGGCCGCCGCGCTGGGGGATGCGATCGCCGCGCTGCGGGCGGCGCCGTCGGTGACCGTGACCGAGGCCGACGGCACGGCGCTGGCTCAGGCAGGCGAGCTGATGGAGGTGATCTTCCTGGCCGAGGCGTGGCAGGTGCACCGCGACCGGGTGCAGCGCGATCCCGGCCACTACGGGCCGGGCACGCTGGCCCTGCTGCGCGAGGCTGAGCAGGTCAGCGCGGCCGACTACGCGGCAGCCTGCCGCCGCCGCGAGGAGCTGCGGCCTGCCGCGGCGGCCGCTTACGCCGGGGTCGACGTCCTGCTCGGCCCGGTCATGCCCTGGACCGCGCCGCGGGCCGGGGAGTCGCCGGGCGGCGACGGCGGCCAGTTCGAGCAGCCCTACAACGTGACCGGCGCCCCGGCTATCGCGCTGCCGTGCGGACTCACCCCCGACGGGATGCCGGGCAGCCTCCAGCTGTCCGCGCTGCCGGGCGCGGACCTGGCCCTGCTGGCCGCGGCCGCTCACGTCGAGGCGATCCTCGGCCCGCCCGGCCGCCCGGCTCCCTGACGGCCCGGGCCACCCGGCCACCCGGCCCGGCCGGGTGGCCCGGCACCGAAGCCGGACCCTGGCGTCAGGCAGCCGGCCCGGTGGCCTCGTGCGGCGCGGCCAGGTGCTGGCGGAACCAGTCGAGGATCAGCTCGGCCCGCATGATCCGGTGCCGGGGCGCCCCGGACCGGCTCAGGTCGTGGCTCTCGGCCGGGAACCGGTACATGACCGGCTCGCGGCCCAGCATCCGCAGCGCCACGAACAGCTCCTCGGCCTGGCTCACCGGGCAGCGCAGGTCCTGCTCGGAGTGCAGGATCAGCAGCGGCGTGGTCATGTCCGCCACGTAACTGACCGGGGACTGGCGCTGGTACTCGGCCGGGTTGGTCAGGTGGTCCACGCCGACGTAGCTGCGGATGAAGCCGGCGATGTCGGCGGTGTACTCCATGGTCAGCAGGTTGTTGCAGGCCCGCTCGGAGCAGGCCGCCCGGAACCGGCTGGTGTGGCCGACGGTCCACGAGGTCATGTAGCCGCCGTAGGAGCCGCCCAGGATGCCCAGCTGGCCCGGGTCGGCCCAGCCGAACCGCTCGCAGGCGGTGTCGGCGCAGGCCATCACGTCGGCGAAGTCGACGCCGCCCCAGCCGGATCCGGGATCGCTGGCACATTCCGGGCCGCGGATGGCCCGGCCCCACGCCTCGCTGTAACCCGAGCTGCCCCGGGGGTTGCAGTAGATGACCCCGAACCCGGCCGCGGCCTGGAGCTGGAACTCATCGAAGAACCGGTAGCCGTACTGGGCGAACGGGCCGCCGTGCACGTTCAGCAGCGTCGGGTAGCGGGTGCCGGGCTCGGCCCCGGCGGGCGGGATGGCCCAGCACTCGACCTCGGCGCCGTCCGCCGACCGGGCGGAGAAGCGCTCCGGCACGGCCAGGGCGACCCGGGCGGCCAGCGGCGCGGTCAGGCTCGTGAGGGTGCGCTCCGCCGCGTCGTCCGGCGCCGCCGGGCTGCCGCCGAGCGGGCGGGCGACGACCTCGCCGGGGGACACGGCGGTGGCGACGGCGAAGGCGAGCGTGCCGCCCGCCCAGTGCCATTCGCTGATCCACCGCTCGCCGCCCGCCAGCAGCTCGGGGTCAGCGGCCCCGTCCGCGCTGACCTGGTACAGGTGCACGGCGCCGTGGTCCTCAGCGCCGAACAGCAGCCGCTCGCCGATCCAGGCCGGGGCGATGCCGGTGCCCATCGGCGCGCAGTTTCGGTCCAGCACGGCGGTCAGCACCTGGTGCTTGCCCGAGGCCACGTCGACCACGGCGACCTGGTGGTGGCGGGGGCTTTCCAGCGGCGTCGGGTTCAGGTAGGCGGCGAGCCGGGAGCCGTCCGGCGACCACGCCGGGCGGCTCCAGCCGAGGCCGCCGCCGGTAATACGGGCGGGCGCGGCGCTGCCGTCAGCCGGGACCGTCCACAGGTCCTCGGCCAGGTCCAGGTCCCAGTTGTCGTGACGTCCCGACCCGAACGCGAGCGAGCGCGAGTCGGGTGACCAGGCCAGCCCGGCCGCCTCGAACGGGCCGGGGGTGACCGCCCGCGGCGGCGCCGACCCGTCCGCGGCGACGACGAACACCCGGGACGGCCGGTCGGAGGTCCACCCGGCGCCGTTGAGCCGGTACAGCACGCGGCTGACCCGGCGCGGCGGCATGTCCTGCTCGCGCTGCTCGCCGTCGGCGCCGTACTGCTCCGGGTCAGGATCGCGGGAGGTGAACGCCAGCATGGCGCCGTCGGGCGACCACTCCAGCTCGCTCGGGCCAGTGCCGGCCGCGCAGACCACCATGCGCTCGCCGCCGCCGGTCACGGGCAGGATGCACACCTGCGGGTGCTTGCCGTCCGGGTCGGTCGCAGCGAAGGCGAGCCGGGTCCCGTCGGGAGACCACCGGGGCAGGAACTCAGCGCCGGGGCCGGTCAGCGGCCGGGCGCCGGCCGGGCCGGCCGCGTCAGGGCCGGCGGCGGCGAGCCAGATCCGGCGGGTGTAGCGGTTGGCCGCGAGGTCCGGGTCGGCCACGGTAAAGGCGATGGCGGCGCCGTCGGGCGAGACCCGCGGGTCGCCCGCCTGCCGCAGGGCGCCGATGTCGTCGGGGCGCATCGGCGCCCGGCTGTCGGTGACCTCGCTGCTCATGAACAATGACCTTTCCGCCGGGGATCTGCGCTGCTGATCCTGATTGTGCAGGATCAGGTGCGCGCGGGGGGAGCCGGCCGGGGGCCGTAAGACGGCGGGGCGGCGTCCGGTGCCGCGGCCCAGCCCGGCGCCGGGCGAGCACCCAGAGTGAACCGCAGGGTGCCGCCGCCGGCCAGCGCCCGGGCGGGCGCATAGGCCCGGTTCCAGGCGGCGCCGTTCCAGGTCGCGCCCTGAACATACGGGGCGGCGGGACCGGCGCCGGCGCCGAGGATGGCCAGGGCGCGGCCGCCGGGCCGGCTGATCACGGCGTGCGGGAACACCGGGGAGCCCAGCGCCAGGTCGGCGGTGCCCGGTGTCTCCGGGTACACGCCGAGGGCCGACCAGACGTACCAGGCGCTCAGCCCGCCGAGGTCGTCGTTGCCGCCGCCGGCCCCGGCCGGGGTGTCGGCCCACAGCTGGTCCTGGATGTCGCGCACGGCGCGCTGGGTCGCGGCGGGCCGGCCGATGTAGTCATACTCCCAGGGCAGCTCGAGGCTGGGCTCGTTGCCGAGCCACGCCGAGCCATGCTCGCCGGTGAAGCTGCGCAGCGCCGCGTCCAGGTAGGCGGCCATCGCGGCCCGGCCGCCCCTGGCCCGGGTCAGCCCGGCCAGGTTGAACGGCACCATGCCGGTGTAGACCAGTGAGCCGGCCTCCACGAAGCCGATCGTGGCGTGCGGGTCGAAGCCCGGTGCCCAGCTGCCGTCGGCCTCGCGGCGCTGGTCCAGCCCGCTGACCGGGTTCAGCAGGTGCTGCCAGTCCTGGGCCCGGTCGCGGAACCGGGCCTGGTCCTGGCGCTGGCCGAGCGCGCCGGCCAGCGCCGAGATGGCGAAGTCGTCGGTGGCGTACTCCAGCGTGGTCGAGACCGGCTCGTAGTAGTTGCAGCAGCCGTAGCTGCCGTCGATCGGCAGGTAGCCGAGCGAGTCGAGGTAGTTCAGGCCGGGCCGGGCGGGCCCGGGGCGGGTGGCCTCGGCGATCATGTCGGCCAGCGCGGTGCCGGCGTCGAACTGCCGGGCTCCGAACGCGTGGTAGTCCGCCAGCACCGGGTCGGCGCTGTCGCCGACCATGACGTAGGTCTCGGCGTTGTTCTGGGTCCACTTGGGCAGCGTGCCGCCCTGGGCGTAGTCGTCCAGCATCGACTGGGCGGTGTCGCTGGCGACGCCGGGCGCCACCAGCGCCTCCAGCTGGGCCTGGGCCCGGTAGATGTCCCAGCCGGAGAAGTTGGTGTAGAAGGCGGCATGGCCGGGGTCGACAGCGTGGATGGCGCCGTCCGCTCCCCGGTACTGGCCGCTGACGTCGCTGAACACGTTGGGGTGCAGCAGCGAGTGGTAGAGCGCGGTGTAGAAGATGGCCTGCTGGTCCGGCGCGCCGCCGCCGACCCGGATCCGGCCCAGCAGCGCGTTCCAGGCCGCGCGGGCCTGCCCGCGGGTCCGGGTGAAGTCCCAGCCGGGGTTCTCAGCGGTCAGGTTCTGCCGTGCGCCTGCCGCCGAGACGTAGGAGATCCCGGCCTTGACCAGCAGCGGCTGCCCGCCGCCGGGGCCGAAGCTGAGCGTGGCGGAGCCCGGCCCGGTGACGCCCAGCCCCTGCGGGCCGGCCGCGTCGTCGTCGGCGTCCTCGTCCTCGGTCCGGGCGGCCGCGGAGCTGCCGGTGAACGGCCGGCTGAACTGCATGTCGAAGTAGACCGTGTAGCTGGTTCCCGAGCCGCAGAAGTTGCCGGAGGTCGCCGAGCCCTGCACCTCGGTCCGGCTCAGCACCGTGAAGGTGGTCGCCGGGTCGTTGCGCTGGCTGCCGGCCAGCCGCAGCACCAGGCCGGCCGCGGCCCCGGCCGGGAACCGGAACCGTCCCATGCCGGTCCGGGTGGTGGCCGTGAGCTCGGCCGAGATGCCGTTGGGCAGCGTCACCCGGTAGTCCCCGGCGCTGGCGGACTCGCTCGCGTGGGAGAACGCGTCGGCGGCCGGGGCCGGGCCGGAACCGGTGACCGGGAGCACCGGGATGTCGCCGGCGGCCCGGCAGCCCGGTCCTGACAGGTGAGTCAGGCTGAACCCGGTGATCGCGGAGTCGCCGTAGTCATAGCCGCCGCCATCAGGCCGGGTGGTGGTGTCCGGGCTCCACTGCACCATGCCGAACGGGGCGTCCGCGCCGGGGAAGTCGTTGCCGTCAGCGGCGGTGCCGATGAACGGGTTGACCAGGGCAGCCGGATCACTCACCAGGGGAATGGCCGCCGGGTCGGTGCTAGCGGTCAGTCCGGATAGCGCGGCGGCCAGCAGCGCGGCGGCGCCGGCGATGGCGGCCAGCCGGCCGCGCGCCGCTGCACCCGCCATCCTGCCTCACTCGCGAACTCCGCCATCACGGGCGGCAACGCCCTAACCAGGGCGGTTACCCGATCAGAAGGTATCACCCTGAACAGGAGGTATGTCCAGAATGAGACGGAGTTCACTCGGCGGCGCCGACGGGGCTAGCTGTCGTCTGAGCCGTCGTGGTGATGCTGGCGCCGGGCCAGGACCCGCCAGATGATCACGGCGGGCACGATTAGTCCCCAGGTGCCTCCGGCGCCGTGACCGGCGTGACTCAGCAGGGCGATGACCGCCACCACGGCGAGCACCGCCATTATCGCGACGCCGACGCCGGCGCCGTGCCGGACGGCCGGGGGCGGGCCGGGCGCCGCGGTGCTGACCGGCGTGCTGGCCGGCCCGGCCGGCAGGTCAGTGAGCAGCCCGGCGAGATCGCCCATGGTCCGGGCGGCCAGCGCCTGGCTGCTGCGCTCATCAAACTCGGCGGTGGTCAGGCGGCCGTCCTGGTAGTGGCTGCTCAGCTGGGCCAGGACCCGGTCCCGGTCGGCGTCGGAAGCCCGGATCGCAGGATTCGGCGCACGGCCGCCCGCCGGGAAGCCGGGCCCGGGCGGGTAGCTTCCGGGAGGCGGATTACCGGGCGACGTCGACATGGCCAGCTGCATGCCCTTACTGTCCCGCTACCGGCGCGCCGCCGCCAACCGCGGATGTCACGAGCCGGCGATGACATCTGTCACGGTCGGCCGTCATAAAGATGAGCCGGCCCCGGTGCCCGGCCCGCCGGGCACCGCCCGCCCGGGACCCAGGAGAACGCGAGGAGCACGGTGGCAGACAGCGAGTACCAGCCCGTTTCGGTATCCCGGCGGATTGAGGCCCCGGCCAGAGAGGTCTTCGCGGTGCTGGCTGACCCGCGCCGGCACCGGGAGATCGACGGCTCCGGCATGCTGCGCGGGCCGTCCTCCGATGGCGTGATCACCGGCGTCGGGGATGTCTTCGTGATGCGCATGTACTACTCCGAGCTCGGCGATTACGACATGAACAATCACGTCGTGGAGTTCGAGCCGGACCGGCGCATCGGCTGGGAGCCGGAATCGGGCTCGAGTTATCCCGGAGTGGGGTCGCACAGCCCGGCCGAGCGCCGCTGGGGGCACCGGTGGACCTACGAGCTCACGCCCGACGGCCCGGACGCGACCATCGTCACCGAGACCTACGACTGCTCACGGGCACCGGAGGAGGAGCGGGCGGGCATGGACGACGGCCGAATCTGGCGCGCGGCCATGGCGGAGACGCTGGAGCGGCTGGACCAGGCCTGCGCCGGCGGGCGCAGCAGTGCGGCAGCAGCGCAGGCGGCGGGCTAAGCAGCCGCTGCTCCGGCCGTCCCCCGCAGGTAAAGGAAGCTTGACATGGTGAGACAGGTAAAGCTACCTTTACATCATGAAGAACCGGGTGCGTGAGCAGCGAACCCAGCGGGGGCTGTCCCAGGCTGAGATCGCCGCGGCGCTCGGCGTATCCCGGCAGACGGTCATCTCCATCGAGAGCGGCCGGTACCTGCCGTCGCTGCCGCTGGCATTCCGCATCGCCCGGTTCTTCGACCTGACGGTCGACAAGATGTTCGACCCAGGCGGCGAGGAGGACCTGGCATGACGACTTTCATCCGCCCGCGGCTGCGAGTGCCCGCCCTGTACGTGCTGACCGGGGCGGCGCTTGCCGCCGCGTTCGTCGCGCACGGCGGGGGCATCTGGTACGGGTCCATCGCGACCGGGATCGGCTTCGGGGCCCGCGCGATCCGGGCCTACGTGACTGGCGGGCGGGACTCTGATGAGGGGGCGCTGGCCGGCTCGCGCGCCGATGAGCGGCTGGCGCTGCTGCGGACCAGGTCCCGGGCCCTGGCCGGGATCGCGGCCGCGGTCGCGGCCTTCATCGGGCTGACGGCCGGGATCGCGGTCCGGGCCGCCTGGTGGTGGCCGTTCGCGCTGATCCTGGCCATCGCCCTGATGGCCTACCTGTTCGGCTGGTCACAGTACGGCATCGGAGCGACCGACCCGGCCGATGACGAGGCTGGCGTCACTCAGCCGGCGCAGTCGCCCGCAACCTGAGGTCCCCGGGGCCGGGTCCCGCCTCAGGCGGGACCCGGCCAGGGCCGCCGGTGGAGCTCAGCCGCCGGCGACCCGGCGCTCAGCCGCCGGCGACCTGGCCGCCCTGCACGATCGTCCGCTCCGCGGCCGGCGCCCACACTACCGACGGAGTGTCGGCCACATTGCCGTCAAGGACGAGCAGGTCGGCGACGCAGCCCTCCGCCACCCGGCCGAGGTCGGGCCGGCCGATCAGCTCGGCGTTGACCGAGGTGGCCGAGCGCAGCGCCGTCCAGATGCCGTCCACCTCGGCCTGCAGCCGCAGGCCGTTGAGCTGCTCGTCTTCCAGCAGGCCCATCAGGTCCGTGCCGAAGCCGACGCGGACCCCGGCGGCGCGGGCCAGCTCGACCGCCCGCTGGCCGGACTCCAGGACCTCCCGGTTCTTCTGCCGGGACACGGCCACCATGCCGATCTCCTCCCCGCGCCGCTCCATGGCGTCATAACAGGCCAGGGTCGGCACCAGGAACGCGTCAGCCGCGGCCATCGCCGCCGCCGTCTCGGCATCGAGCAGGTTGCCGTGCTCGATGGTGCGCACGCCGTTGCTGACCGAGTGCGCGATCGCCTCGGGGGAGTAGGCATGCGCGGCGACGTAGCTGCCGCGCCGGGCCGCCTCCTCGGTGACCGCGCGGATCTCCTCGGCGGAGTACTGCGGGATCCGGATCGGGTCTGCCAGGGACATGACGCCGCCGGAGGTCATGATCTTGATCGCGTGGGCGCCGCGCCGGAACCGCTCGCGGACGGCCTTGCGCAGCGGGTCCACCCCGTCCACGACCTCGCAGCCGTGGGCGTAGCACGGGCAGGTCTCGCTGTCGGGGCCGCGGGCGTCGCCGTGCCCGCCGGTCTGGCTCAGCGCCGCGCCGGTCCACAGGTAGCGGGGCGAGGGGATCAGGTTCTCGGCGATGGCCCGGGCCAGGCCGGCGTCGCCGCCGGCCGGGTCGCGCACGGTGGTAAATCCGCGCTCCAGGGTCCGGGCCAGCCGCCGGGCGGCGGCCAGCGCGACGTAGCTGAGCGGCCGTGACTCGGTGGCCAGCATGTCCAGGTCAATGCCGTACGCGTGGCAGTGCGCGTCGATCAGGCCGGGCAGCACCGTGCCGCCGCGCGCGTCGATGACCTGATCGGCTGGCTGCGGCGGGCCGCCCACCGCGACGATGCGGCCGTCGGCAACATGCACCGGGCCGTCAGTCAGGGCGTCGGACACGCCATCGAAGACGGCGGCATTAATGATCGACAAGGTGCTCATGGCCGCAGGCTAGCCGGTGGCAGCGGGCCTCCGGGAGCGGCCCCGGCCCGCAATTCCGGGCGGGTGCAACTGGCGCTACTCCGGGCGCCGGGCGGCCGCTGAGCCGCCCGGCGGCAGGACCGCGGCGACGAGCTCGCCGGCCCGCGCCGGGTCGAAGGGGTCGGCGGCCATCAGCCGTCCGTAGAACACCGCCCCGAGGATGGCCTGAGCGGCCAGCTCGGGGTCGATCGTCGCCGCGAACTCCCCGGTGGCGATCCCGGCGCTGATGAGGCTAGTCAGGCTGGCCCGGCGGCGCGCGGAGTAGCCGTGATGGAACTCCCGCAGCCGCCGGTCATGGCGGGCGCCCTCGATCAGCGCGGGAATGCACCGCGAGAAGGTGGAGTCGGCGGTGACCTCGGCGACGTGCGCGACCAGCTGCCGGATCTGGTCGGCTGCCGTCCCGTCCGCGACGGCGGGCACCAGGTGCTCGTGGGCGCTCTCGAAGGCGTCCGCGATCAGGTCCAGCTTGTCCCGCCAGTGCCGGTAGATGGTCGACTTGCCCGCTCCGGCCCGGGCCGCCACCGACTCGATGGTGAACGCTCCGTAGCCGGCCTCCGCGAGCTCGTCGAGCGCGGCCTGCCGGATGACGGCCCGGGAGCGCCCGACACGCGGGTCCGCCCCGCCGGCCTCTGATCCGCTGCTCATTGCCGGGCTGGACCGTCCTTCCGCGCCGCCGGCCGGGTGCCGCCGGCCGGGCCTGTTATGAAACGCCATCGTAGCGCTGCGATACGATATCGTTTCACAGTGGCCAGCCGCGGAGCCCGGCCTGAGGAGGAGCCCGATGCCCAGCGTGAGTGTCCGCTATATCGTCACCGACGTCGATGAGGCGATCGCGTTCTACCGTGACTTCCTCGGCTTCACCGAGATCATGCACCCGGCCCCGGCTTTCGCCATGATGGCGCGGGGTGAGCTGCGCCTGGTGCTCAGCGCGCCCGGCGGCGGTCCGGGCGGCGGGCAGGCCATGCCGGACGGAGCGCTTCCGGCACCGGGCGGGTGGAACCGGTTCGCGATCGAGGTCAGCGGCCTGGAGCGCCTGGTGGCGGACCTGCGGCAGCGGGGCGCCCGGTTCCGCAACGACATCGTCTCCGGCGTGGGCGGCCGGCAGATCCTCCTCGAGGATCCCTCCGGCAATCCCGTCGAGTTGTTCGAGCCGGTCAGGGACGAGGCGAGGCTGGGCGGCCAGGGCTGATCCGGGCGGCCGGGCGCGGGCCGGGCCGGCGCCCCCGGCGGCTGGCACCGGGGTCGCGGCGGCGCCGCCCGGCGGCCGCGGGTCGCCGGGGTATTCCGCTGGACGCCCGCTGCGGAACCCGGCACAATCGCCGCCCGTGACGACGGGACTGCCGGCTGGCTGGCGGCGGCTGGAGCCGGGCGACGCGGGGCCGTGGGCAGAGCTGCTGGGCGCGATCCAGCGGGCCGACGGTGGCTGGCAGTACACCACCGAGCACGACCTGCTGGCCGCCTTCGGCCACCCGCAGCGCGACTATGCCCGCGGCTCGGCCGGCATCTGGGACGGGGGCACGCTGGCCGGCTTCGGCCTGGTCACCCTGCGCACCTCGGCTGATCCGGTGCACGAGGTCCTCTACGCCGGCGGCGTGCATCCCGGCTACCGGGGACGCGGCCTGGGCACCCGGCTGCTGGACTGGGCCCAGGGCGCAGCCATCCCGCTGCACCAGGAGCGCTTCGCGGAGCGGCCGCTGGCCCTGCTGGCGGACTGCCCGTCCGATAGCGCGGCCGCGATGGCGCTGTTCGCCGCGCGCGGCTACGAGCCCGCGCGGCGCTTCCACGGGATGCTGCGCGACCTGAGGACCGGGCTGCCAGCCGGGCCGGCCCCGGTGCTGCCGGGCGTGGCCATCGTGCCGCTCACCCGCGACCGGATCGAGGATGCCCGGCAGGTGCGCAACGAGGCGTTCGGCGACAACTGGGGGTCGGCCGAGACGACCGCGGGCCTGTGGGCCCGCTTCCTGGACAGCGGCGCCTGGCAGCCCGAGTTCAGCTTCCTGGCCTCTGCCGCCGGGACGCCCGCCGACGTTATCGTCATTGCCGAGTCCGCGGCCCGGAGCCGGGTGATCGGCGGCCGTGACCTGCACATCCCGGTGATCGGCACGCGCCGGGCCAGTCGCGGCCGGGGGATCGCCAGCGCGCTGCTGGCCCGGACGATGGGCGCCGCCCGGGCGGCCGGCTGCGGCAGCGCCTCGCTCGAGGTTGACGCGGACTCGCCCGCCGGCGCGGTGGCCGTCTACCAGCGGGCCGGCTTCACCGTGGACCACACCATGGTCTTCTGCCGGAAGCTCGTGCTGCCCTAGCTGCCGGCCTGACAGCCGTGCCGCGTCCGGGCTAGCCGGGGACGTCCTCGGTGGACAGGCAGAACGGGTGCCCGTCCGGGTCGGCGTACACACGGAAGTGCTCGCCGGGCTGATGGGCGAACCTGGTCGCCCCGGCGGCCAGCACCCGGGCCTCGGCGGCATCGAGGTCATCGACGTCGAAGTCGAGGTGCATCTGCATCGGCGAGGCCGGGTCCGGCCAGGGCGGCGGGGCATAGCCGGGCGCGGCCTGGAAGTCGATCCGGCCGCCGGGCGAGCGGACCGTCGCCCAGTCAGCAGCCGCGAACGTCACCCGCCCGCCGGTGATCTCGGCGTAGAACGCCGCCAGCCGGGCGGGCTCGGGGCAGTCCAGCGCGACAGAGCAGAACCGGATCGAGCCCGGCATGGCGTGCTCCCTCCTGCGGCCGCGGTGCCGGGGCTGCCCCCGGCCTCCTGGCCGCGGATGCTCCTGCGGCCTGCCGCCGAGAGTAGCGGCCGGACCGGCGCGCAATGGCCTGGGGAATAGTCCTCAGACAGGAAAGCATTCGATCCCGGCCTGCGAAACTGACTCGCCGGCTGTCCCGGTGCCAGGAACCGCCGAATTCGCTCCGCTGCGCCTAATGGCGGCGGGTGAATTCGCGAGCGTCTCCGCGTGGAGCCTGACATGCATCCCTGACCTGGGATACATTACTCTGCGCAAGGGTATAGAAGCACAGCGTAATTACATGATGGCGGCAGTCATATACGCCATCGCTCCGGGACTGGGTGAAATTCCCGAGGGGAAATGTAATGTCCACTTCATCGGTAGAGGACTTCTTCCGCCGCCAGGCGCGGGACGCGCGCGGTCCGGAGGACCCGAAGCGGAAGCCTGGCGCATCGCGGCGGCGCCGCCTGCGCCGCCGCATCGCGTTAGCGGCTGCGCTGTCGCTGGTCGTCATCGCGGGCGCGGTGGCGGGCACCGGACTGCTGGCCGTGCACAGCCTGACCAGCAGCGTGCA
>DASXDJ010000091.1:0-32423 GCA_036490755.1 Streptosporangiaceae bacterium | reverse complement strand
TCCGTGGTTGGACAGCCCGGCGGCGCGGATCTTGCCCTGCTCGCGCAGCCGCACCAGCGCGCCCCAGTACTCCTCGACCGGGGGCCCGGCGGCCGGGTCGGCGGGCGGCCAGTGCACCTGCAGCAGGTCGATCCGCTCGGTTCGCAGCCGCCGCAGCGAATCCTCCACTTCGCGCTGCACTGAGGCTGGGGACAGATCGGTGAACAGCGGCGCCATCGGGCTGGCCGGATCCCACCGGCGGCCGAGCTTGGTGAACACGTATGGCCGGTCGCCATCGGTCATCGGGGCAGTGGCCCGCCCGACGATCTCCTCCGCGTGGCCGTGCCCGTAGGCCGGCGCGGTGTCGAGCCAGTTGATCCCGGCCTCGGCCGCGTGCCGGATGGCGGCCTCGGACTGGCGGTCGTCCTGCGGGCCCCAGCCTGCGGCCCAGCCGCCGCCGCCCTGCGCCCAGGTGCCCAGCCCGACACGGCTGAGCTCCATCCCGGAACTGCCCAGGGGCGCGGTCACCAGCGGTGAGGTCAGTGGCACGGGAGTCATCCTTACGCGCGGGGCCGGAGGCCTAGTCTCTAGAACCCTAGGATTATAGGATGATAGCTACCGAATGAGGGCGCTCACCTAGGAGATCACGAATGTCGCTGGACGGAAAGCGTGTGGCCGTGCTGGTAGAGGACAACTTCAACCTCGACGAGTTCATCTATCCCTACCACCGCTTCAAGGAGGCCGGGGCCGAGGTCTCGGTGGTCGGCACGAGCCGGACCGATACCTTCTCCAGCCATGACCGGGTGGTCAAGGCCGACCTGGCGGCGGCCGACGCGAGCGTGGCGGACTTCGACGCCGTGATCATCCCCGGCGGGTACTCGCCCGACATGATGCGCCGGGACAAGGCCATGGTCGACTTCGTCCACGACATGGACGCGGCCGGCAAGCCGGTCGCCGCGATCTGCCACGCCGGCTGGATGCTGGTCTCCGCCAAGATCGTCAAGGGCCGGAACGCAACCTGCTTCTACTCGGTCCGTGACGACCTGGAGGCGGCCGGCGCGAACTGGTCGGACGAGGCCGTGGTCGTGGACGGCAACCTCGTCACCTCGCGGACGCCCAGCGACCTGCCCGTATTCTGCGCCGCCGTCATCGACCTGATGGAGCGGGCCCCCGCCGCCGTCGGCTGACCGCGCTCCCGGCGGGGTCTCCACGCGGAATCCACGGCATCTGCGCATCACGCGCACGGCCGGGCATGAAGGCTAGGCGGCCAGGACGCTGCGACGTCCATTTCCGCTGGCCAGCGAGCCATTCGCTGGCCCGTTCAGGGAGGGTTACCGCCGATGTCATTACCGACCGGGCCGCTGCCGATCTACATCACGAATGCGAGCACGCGGGTCACCGATCAGGACGCCAAGACCATGACCGACGCCGTCGCGGCTCAGGTGCGCGATCATTTCGCCCCGGCCTGGCGGATCCCGGTCAATCCGGTGACCTACCTGACCAAGGGCTCCGCGACGCCGTCGTGGGGTGCGGTGCTGTCGCTCGTGGACGACCCTGACCAGCCCGGCGTGCTGGGCTGGCACACCGAGGGCCAGGGCGGCGTCATCTTCGGCTACGTCTTCGCGGCCCCGGTCCTGGACAACGGCGGCCAGGTGCTGACCGGCGCCACCTACACCGTGGCGGCGACCCTGTCGCACGAGGTCCTGGAGACCATCGCCGACCCGCACGTCAACCTGTGGACCACCGGGCCGAGCGGCACGCTGATCTCGCAGGAGGTGTGCGACCCGGTGGAGAACGGCAGCTACGAGATCGACGGGGTGTCGGTCAGCAACTTCGTGACACCTGAGTGGTTCGACGCGCAGGCCGCGGCGGACACGACGCTGGATTACCTGAATAAGGTCAGCAAGCCGTTCCAGATGGACAAGGGCGGCTATTACGTGCATGTGAAGGGCGGCAAGCCCAGCCAGGTCTTCGGCGAGGCCGTTCCGCAGTGGCGCCGGGACACTAAGTCGCACGAGAACTCGCGGGCCGGGCACCTGACCACCTTCGAGACGCTCCGGCGGCTGTCGTAGCGCCGCGGGCGGGCGGGGCACGGCCGGGCCGCGAGTCCGCCAGGCCCCGCCCGCTCGCGCAAATCGGGCAGATCCTGCTAAGAAAGCTGCGTGACGCCTACCATCCTGCTCGACTGTGACACCGGCATCGATGATGCCCTGACCCTGCTGTACCTGGCGCGGCTGGCGCGGTCCGGCCAGGCTGAGCTGACTGCGGTCGGCACAGTGCACGGCAACGTGGCCCCCGATACCGGGGCCCTGAACACGCTGCGGGTGCTGGAGTGCGCCGGGCTGGACGGCGTGCCGGTGGCCGTCGGCGCGGCCGGGCCGATGGTCGGGCCGGTGTCGTACGCGCACGAGTTCCACGGCAGCGACGGGCTGGGGGACACCGGCCTGCCGCCGCCGGCCGGGCGGCCGGAGCCGACCTCCGCGCCGGAGCAGATCATCCGGCTGGCCCGGCAGCGGCCCGGCGAGCTGACCCTGGTGGCGGTCGGGCCGCTGACCAACCTCGGCATCGCGCTGCTGCTCGAGCCCGGCCTGGCGGGGATGTTCCGGCAGGTCGTGATCATGGGCGGCGCGCTCGATCACCCGGGCAACGTCACCGCCCACGCCGAGGCCAACATCTGGCACGACCCCGAGGCTGCTGAGCTGGTGCTGAGCGCGCCCTGGCCGGTGACCCTGGTGCCGCTGGACGCGACCCACCCGACCGCGGTGGACGCCGGCTGGCTGGACCGGCTGGCCGCCGGGGAAAGCCCGACGGCCCGGCTGGCCACCCGGCTCCTGGACTTCTACTGCGGTGCCTACCAGCCCACCCTGGGCTGCCGGGGGGCCGTGATCCACGATGCGCTGGCCGCCATGCTGGCCGTCGACCCGGCGCTGGGGCAGTACGCCCAGCGGCCGGTCCGCGTCGAGCTGCGCGGCGAGCATTTCCGCGGGGCGACGCTGTGGGACCGGCGGGCCGCCGCCCGGCCTGATGGCCGCCCGGCCGTCCGGGTCGCGGTGGGCTGCGATGTCGGAGTATTCCAGGATCGCCTGCTGGCCAGCCTGCTGTAAGCCGGGTGTGTGACCAGCGCCGCGGGGGAAGGCTAGCCAGCTCTGGGGCCCCGGTCGGGGGTCACCTGTCACGGGTGAGCGGAGCTTGGGGTGGGCCTCGCAGCGCAAGACGGCCGAGCCGCAGCGCAGGGCGGCGATACCAGCGTGCTGCCCGCTGCCCGGCGCGGCGGCGAGCTGACCGACGAGCTGCTCCAGTCCGGCCTGTGGACCGACGACATGCTGGAGCGGGCCGGGATCGAGATCAGCGATGTCCCGCTGGTGTCGGTCGGCGGCGGGATCGGATCGTTTGTCACCGCTGACTACCTGCGCATCGCCGGGGTAGCCCCGGACCAGATCGCGGTGCTGTCCAATATCGACTTCGCGTGGCAGACGTATGAGTACCTGACCGGGGTATCGCAGATCCCGCGCGGCGAGCGGATCCGCTCGGACTCCGCCTCGCGACCCGACAACATCTGGGGCTTCCCGTCCTACGGCCTGGCCGAGGCGGTGCACACCCGGAGCCTGCGGCCGCTGTGGCAGCTGCTGGTCGAGCCGGTCGGCGACGATTACTACACGCCGCGAGCCGGCCAGGTCTTCGCCAGCCTGGAGCGGGAGTCCAGCCGGATCGGCTACCCGCAGATGGTGATCAAGGGCCAGGTCCGGATGGTGCGCCGGCGGCACGGCGGCGGTTACTTCACGATCCTGACCCAGATGCCCGGTGCCGCGCAGCCGCGCCGGATGGCCTACCGCTCGCAGTACGTGCACCTGGCCGTCGGCTACCCCGGCCTGAAGTTCCTGCCCGAGCTCCAGGAGTTCCGTACCGGCTACAGCGACTTCCACCACGTGGTCAGCGCCTACGAAGACCATGAGCACGTCTATCAGCGGGCCCGGTCCCGGCGCACGGTGATCCTGGTCCGCGGTGGCGGGATCGTGGCCTCGCGGGTGCTGCAGCGGCTGATGGACGACCGGAAGCGGTACGGGCTGGAGACGGAGATCGTGCACCTGTTCCGTACCTATGTGTCCGGATCGCACGGCCCGCACGCGTGGAGCCGCCGCAAGGGCGGCGACGGGTTCGCCTATCAGGGCTTCAACTACCCCAAGTCCGTCTGGGGCGGGCAGCTCAAGGTGCGGATGCGCCGGCTGGAGGGCGAGGACCGGGCGGCCGCCTACAAGCAGATGGGCGGCACCAACACGCCCTACCGCCGCAGCTGGCAGGAGCAGATGCGGACAGGCCGGACCGACGGCTGGTACCGCACGATGTCCGGCACCGTCGAGCAGATGATGCTGGACGACGGCATGGTGGTCAGCCGGGTCGCCACCCGCACCGGGACGATCGATGTCGCGGCTGACTTCGTCATCGACTGCACCGGCCTGGAAGCCGACATCGCCGAGCATCGCGTGCTGGCCGACCTGCTGGAGCATTCCGGGGCGGCCCGCAACCCGCTCGGTCGGCTGGACGTCGAGCGCAGCTTCGAGGTCCGCGGCGCGGCCAGCGGCGACGGCGTCCTGTACGCCTCCGGCTCGGCCACGCTGGGCGGTTACTTTCCCGGCGTGGACACCTTCCTCGGGCTGCAGATCGCGGCTCAGGAGATCACCGATGACCTGGCCCGGCGGGGGTTCTGCCGCCGGATCGGGCCAGTTCGGTCCACGACCCAGTGGCTGCGCTGGGTGCTCGGCCGGCAGCCCTAGTCCCGCGACATCTGACGACAAGGAGTCAGCCAGGTGGTTCCCACGCTGGCCGGCCGGATCCAGACCCGGCTGGCCCTGCTGGCAGTGATAGGCGGGGTGGTCACCCTCATCATCGTCCCGGTGCTGCCGGTGCCCGCATCGGTGTCGCTGGGTGATACCTACCGCAATGCCTTGCTCATCCTGGCTGCCGTGATGGTCCTCGGGGTGGGCTGGGAGTTCGTCTACCACTTCCTGATGCAGTGGCGGTGGGAGAAGGACTGGCCGACGCTGTTCGGGCTGGTCACGCTGGTACCCGAGGGACTTCTGGTGTGGCTGGTGATGCGGGCGGGGATCATCCCCGGCATGACCGGGACGGTGCCCGCTCCCGCGTTCTGCCTTCAGTTCCTCGCCGTCTGGATCGTGGTGTGGCTGGTGGCTAACGGGCCGATGCGGGTGCCGTTCATCCGCTGGCGCTTCCGGGGGGGACGGCTAGCGTGACCGAGCAGACCCACCGGCCCGGACTATGGTCCGTGCCGGGCGACGGCGTGCTGGCCCGGGCCGGCGACCTGATTCTGCTCAGCGGGCCCGCGGAGGCCGCGCTGCTGGACCGGCTGCTGGCCGTGCTGGAAGAGACGGCCGGGTCCGGCGGGGACGGCCGGCGGCTGGCTGATGCGATCGAGGACGCCCTGGACCGCGCTGCCGGGCCGCCGGCCGTCGCGCTCGGGCCGTCCGGCGCCGGGCTGGTCCTGCTGATCGCAGGCCCGGCCTGGGCGGACATCACCACGGCCGACGGCACGCAGGCCCTGCCCGGCGGGCCGGCGGGCTGGCTGATCCGGAGCACTTTGCCCGGCCCCGTTCTGGCTATTCATGCCGGACTGGAGGCCGGCCAGCGCGGGGCCGCCCGTACCGACCGGTACTCCCGGCTGGACCGCGGCAGCGTCCGCGCGGGCAGCCTGTCCTACTACGCCAGCCCGCCGGAGGCCGCCGCCGCGCCGCCCGCCGCGGCGCCGGCCAGCGCGGAGCCGGCCGAGCCGGCCGCGCCGCCCGATGCCGGGTGGGTGGCCGCTGCTGCTGATGACACCGAGGGCCACCCCGCGCCGCCTGCCGCCGCGCGGCCGGCCGGAGAGCGCCGGGCCCTCGGCGGGGGCCGGTCGTCCAACGTGTACCAGCCGGAAGACGAAGACGATCACCCCGCGGAAGCCGGCCAGCCGGACGCTGCGGGTCCGTGGCTGACCGCCGCCTCGGCCACCGGAGCGGCCGGGTCACCGGGCCGTGCCCCGGAGCCCGCGCCGCCGCCGCCGGCTGCTGCGAGCCCGCCGGCCCCGGAGCCTGCCGCCGCGCCGCCTGCCGCTGCGAGCCCACCGCCAGCCGCTGCCCCGCCGCCGGCCGCTGCCCCGCTGCCGGCTGTGAGCCCGGCGGGCCAGCCGTTCGACGCGGTCCTGCTGACCGGGGCGTCGCTCAGCGGGGCCTTGAGCGAGGCGGGGGAACGACCGCCACTGCCGCCCGCGGCCGAGCCCGCGCCGGATGAGCCCGGCACCGCCGCCGAGCCGATGATCATGGGCGCGTACTGCAAGAACGGTCATTTCGATGACCCCGAGGCCCGGTTCTGCGCCGTCTGCGGCATCTCGATGAACCAGCAGACGCTGACGCCCCGGCTAGGCCCGCGGCCCCCGCTCGGCCTGCTGCTCCTGGACACCGGGGCGGTGCTGCAGCTGGACGCCGACTACGTGATCGGCCGGGAGCCGGAACTGGACCCGTCGGTCATGACCGGCGACGCGCGCCCGCTGCCCATTCCCGACGCCAGCGGGACGCTGTCCCGCGTGCACGCCCAGATCCAGCTTGTGGACTGGAACGTGCTGGTCACCGACCTGGGCTCGGCCAACGGGACCCGGATCCGGCGGCCCGGTGACAGTGCCGCCGAGCAGCTGATCCCGCGGGTGCCGGTCCTGCTGCGGCCCGGCTGCCGGGTCGACCTGGGCGGCCGGCGGCTGCACTACGAGTCGCACCGCGGCCGGTAGCGACCCGTGACCGACGAGCAGATCCAGCTGCTGCTGGCCGACCTGGCCATCATCATCGCCCTGGCCCGGCTGCTCGGTGCTGCCGCCAAGCGGATCGGCCAGCCGCCGGTGGTGGGCGAGATCGTCGCCGGCATCCTGCTCGGGCCGACGTTCTTCGGCGGCGCGATCACCCGCACCCTGTTCCCGGCCGACCTGAAGGGGCCGCTGAGCGCGCTGGCCAACCTGGGCCTGGTGCTGTTCATGTTCGTCGTCGGTTACGAAATCGACCTGCGGCTGATCCGCGGCCGGGGCCGGGTGGCCGCCACGGTGTCGGTCAGCTCGGTGATCCTGCCGCTGTCGCTGGGCGCCGGGCTGGGCGTGTGGCTGAGCTACCGCTACCACGTCACCAACATTGCGGCGTTCGTGCTGTTCATCGGCATCGCGATGTCGGTTACCGCGTTCCCGGTGCTGGCCCGCATCCTGGTCGACCGGGGCCTGCACCGGACCCGGATCGGCGGCCTGGCGCTGGCCAGCGCCGCGGTCGACGACGTGCTGGCCTGGTCGCTGCTGGCCATCGTCGTCGCGGTGGCCGGGACCGGCGGCCACCAGGAGCGGCTGGCCTTCGTGCCGTTGTACGCGGCAGTGATGATCTGGGTTTTCCGGCCGCTGCTGCGCCGCGTGGCCGGCGCCTACCTGCGCCGCGGGCGGCTGACGCCCAACGTGCTGGCCGTGGTGCTGATCGGGCTGCTGGCCTCCTGCCTGGCCACCGACTGGATGGGCGTCAAGTTCATCTTCGGCGCGTTCGTCTTCGGCCTGGTCATGCCCCGCGAGGCGGCGGGCGCCCTGCGCGAGGACATCCTGGAGAGCCTGCAGCAGGTCACCGTGCTGGTGCTGCTGCCGGTGTTCTTCGTGGTGTCCGGGCTCAGCGTCAACCTGTCCACCGTGGGCCTGACCGGCCTGCTGGAACTGCTGGCCATCCTGGCCGTCGCCATTGGCGGCAAATTCGGCGGCGCGTACGCCGGCGCCCGGCTGGTCCGGGTTCCGCCGCGGCAGGCCGGCGTGCTGGCCGCCCTGATGAACACCCGCGGCCTGACCGAGATCGTCATCCTGACCATCGGGCTGCAGCTGGGCGTGCTCACCAGCCAGCTGTACTCGCTGATGATCGTGATGGCGATCGTGACCACCGCGATGGCCGGGCCGCTGCTCAAGGCCATCTACCCGCCCCGGCTCATGGAGCGCGACATCGCCGAGGCCGACCGCGCGCTGCTCGGCGAGCCGCCGCCGCACCGGATCCTGGTGCTGGTCGACGCGCCCGGCGCCGCGGACGATCTGGTCGACGTGGGCGCCGGCCTGGCCGCCAGCCGCCCGCACAGCGAGGTCGTGCTGGCCCACCTGGTACCGCACCGCGAGACCACCCAGCTGGAGGTCGGCACGGGGCTGGGCGAGGAACTGCTGCAGCTCACCGAGACGATGACGCAGCTGGAAGGGCTGGCCGCGCGCGCCCGGCAGCACGGCGTGCGGGCCGTCGTGCAGTCCCGGTTCAGCGAGAACGTCGCCGGGGAACTGCCGGAGTACCTGGCGGCTGCCGCGCCGGACACCATCGTGCTGAGCCGCAACGGTGCCTCCCGCGCGGCCCTCGGCGCGGACGGCACCACGCAGCTGGTGACGGTGCTGGGCGCGCCGCCGGCGGCGCCCGGCACGGTGGCGGTGCACTGGGTCCGCGGCGCGGACGGCGCGGCCGCGGTGCAGGTCGCCGCACAGCTCGCGGTGGCCGGCCAGCTCAGCCTGGTGCTGGCCCCCGGCGGCGGCCGCCGGGCCACGGTGGCCGCGTCCCTGGTCCGGCACGGGGTGCCCGCCAGCGACGGCCCGGCGCCCGCCGGCGCCCTGCTCGTCGGCCCCGCCGGCGATCCGGGCGCGCACCTGTCCGTGGTGGCCGGCAGCCGGGAGGCCAGTGACGACATGGACCAGTGGGTAGCGGCCCTGGACGAAAGGCGGATCTTGTGACTAGCTCCGGCAGCCCGGCCGGTCCCGGCGGCAGCCCTGCGGCCGCACGTGACGGCATCGCCGATTACCAGTTCATCCGGATGCTGGGCGCGGGTAACCACGGGGTGTACTACCTCGCCCGCCGCCCGGAGCGGCTCGGGCCCGGCGCCGAGCTGGTCGCGGTCAAGGTGCTGTCCGGGCTGAGCAGCCAGGACACCTTCCGGCGGGCGACCCGCGAGCTGGCCGCGTTCGCCGCCGTCAGCTCCCCGGACCTGGTCACGCTGTACGACGCGGGCCAGCAGGGCGAGGAGCTGTACTACTCGATGGAGTACTTTCCCGGCGGCTCGCTGGGCGATCCCGCGCAGCCGGCGGCGCGGCAGGCGGCCCTGTCCGCGGTCGCCGGGGCGGCCCGCGCCGCGCACGCGCTGCACGAGGCGGGGATCGCGCACAATGACATCAAGCCCGGCAACGTCATGCTGCCCGACGATGGCGGCGGCAAGCTGGCCGACCTGGGCCTGAGCCGGGTGCTGACGCCCGGCATGACGGTCTCCGGCCTGGGGTCCACGGCGTCGGTTGAGTACCTCGACCCGGCCGTGCTGCGCGGTGCGGCGCCCTCGCGGGCCAGCGACATCTTCGCGCTCGGGGCGACGCTGCACTGGGCGCTGGCGGGGGAGGGCCTGTACGGCGAGCTGCCCGCCGACAACGCGCTGGTGGCGATGCGCCGGGTGCTGTCCCGCCAGCCGGTGGTCTCCGGCGCCCTCGACCCGGCCGCGCGCGACCTGGTCAGCGAGGCGATCAGCGAGGACCCGGCCCGCCGGCCGCCGACCGCGCAGGACCTGGCCGGCCGGGTCGCGGCCCTGGCCGCGTAGCCGGCCGGCCCTGGCTGCCGGCCGGCCTCCAGCACGTCCGGTGCTCAGTGGTTCCGGAGCTCAGTGGTTCCGGAGCTCAGTCCGGCCAGCCCCGTTAGGGCTTGCGGGCGACCAGGCCCCACATCGCCGTCGGCGGGCTGCTGCGGTCGGCGTCAGAATCGGGCCGCCAGTCCTGGACCGGCACGACGCCCGGCCCCGCCAGCTCCAGCCCGGCCGCGAGCGCGGCCACCTGCTCGCGGGTCCGGAAGGTCACCCTGCTGCCCATCGACCTCGATAGCGAAGCCTCCGCCCGGACCGCGACAGCGACCTGGTCGCGGGCCGGGTGGCTGAGCGCCAGGTAGCTGCCGGCCGGGCAGGCACCGGAGGAGCGCGGCGACGATCCCGGCCGGGTCGTCCTCGTCAGGAACGCAGTGCAGGATGACCATCAGCATGACCCCCGCCGGCTGGCTGAAGTCGATCGTCTGCACGGCCTAGTCCAGGATCGCGGTGGTGTCGCGGGCGTCGGCGTCAATGTAGGCCGTGGGCCCGGTCGTGCTGGTCAGCAGTGCCCTGGCGTGGCTGAGCACGATGGGATCGTTGTCGACGTAGACGACCCGCGCGTGCGGGGCGATCGACTGGGCGACCTCATGGGTGTTGTTCGCGGCCGGGATCCCGGTCCCGACATCGAGGAACTGCCGCACCCCGGCCCCGGCCATGTGCCGCACCGCGCGGCCCAGGAACCGCCGGTTTGCCTGGACGCCGGGCACGATGGTGGGCGTGGCCGCCATGGCCAGCCGGGCGGCCTCCCGGTCGGCGGCGAAGTTGTCCTTGCCGCCGAGCCAGTAGTCGTAGATCCGCGCGATGTGCGGCACGCTTGCGTCAACGGCCGGCCCGCCGTCCTGGTTGTCCGGCACCGCGTCTCCGTTCGCTCCGCGCTGGGAACGCACTGTACCGGCGGGCGGCTCGGCCGCCGGCGCGCGGCCGGGCTCAGTAGCGGGTGACCAGGAACTCGATCTGCTCCTCCGCCGGCAGCTCGCCATAGCGCTCGATCTCGTAGCGGCGCACAGCGACGAGACAGTCCACGACCGCCCCGCCCAGCACGTCCCGCAGCGCCTTCGAGCTGGCCAGCAGGTCCAGCGCCGCGGGCAGGCTATCGGGCAGGCGCGCGATCCCGGCCGCCTCGCGGTCCGCGGCCGGCATCTCCGCCGGGTCGGACTCGGCAGGCAGCGGCGCGGCCAGCCCCGCGCGCAGCCCGGCCAGGCTCAGGCCGGTGATGGCGGCTGCCGCCAGGTACGGGTTGCTGGCTCCGTCGATGCACTTGACCTCGACGTTGGCCGTCTGCGCCCGGCTGCCCGCGGTCCCGGTGATGAACCGGACCGCGGCCTCCCGGTTCTCCAGGCCCCAGCAGGCGTACGCCCCCGACCACATCCCGGGCACCAGCCGCGCGTGGCTGATGACACTGGGCGTGAACAGCCCGGCCGCCTCGGGCAGCTGCCGGACCAGGCCGCCGATCAGCGCCTCGCCGTCGGCGGTCATCCCGTGCCGGCCGTCCCCGCCCGCGAAGACGTTCTGCCCGTCACGGGCGGCGGAGAAGTGCACGTGACAGCCATTGCCGATCGAGCCGGGGATGGTCAGCGGCGCGAAGGAGACGGCCAGCCCGTGCTGCCGGGCGGTCCGGATGATGACCAGCCGGGCCAGCACGTACTGGTCGACGGCGGCCACCGGCGGGCGCGGGGCCATCGACACCTCGAGCTGTCCCGGCCCGTACTCGGGGTGCAGGGTCTCCACGTCCACCCCGGCGGCGGCCAGCGCGTCCAGCAGGTCACCGCTGAACTCCTCCAGGGCCAGCCACGGCCGCAGTCCGTAGCCGGGCCCGGTGTGGGCGGGCACGGACCGGGCGGCGTCGGCGAACACGGTGAACTCGACCTCGAAGGCCAGCAGGTAGTCCAGGCCGGCCGCGGCCGCGGCGGCCTCCTGACGCCGCAGCACGCCGCGCTGGCAGGTTTCCATTAGCGTCAGGTCCTGGTCGTACTGATCGAACGGGGCCCAGGCCAGCCCGGCCGGCTCATCGACCACGGCCGCGGCGCTGAGGTCCGGGACCAGCCGCATGTCCCCGACCGGCCCGCCGTAGCGGCCGGCCCGGGTGAGATGGTCATCGACGCACATCACCGCGAACACCGGTGACAGGCCGATGCCCGCCGCCGCGGCCGCCGCGATCCGGTGGCCGGGCACGCTCTTGGCCCGGGTGATCCCGGCGTTGTCGACGATCGTGCCCAGCAGCAGCCGGGTCGCGGCCGGGTCGAACGCGGCGCCGGTCACGTGCTGCTCGCGGCCGCCCGCGCGGGGTCCTGGTCGGCCAGCACGTCGCAGGCGCCCAGGTAGGCCCCCAGCATGACCCGCGCGACATCGAAGATCGCCTCGTCCGGCGGCAGGAAGCCGGGGTGATGCAGGCCGGGCACCGGGCGGTCGCCGACGCCGACGAAGCACATCAGCGACGGGAAGGCGCCGTTGTAGAAGGCGAAGTCATCGGACCCGCACGAGCGCATGTCCCCGGCCGGGTCCAGGCCGAGCCGGGCCAGCCACGGTGCCGTCGCCGCGGCCAGCGCGGCGTCGTTGCGCAGCACCGGCTCGCCCAGGCCGATGCTGACGTCGGCGGAGCAGCCGTAGGCCTGCGCGGTCAGCGCGGCGGTCTGCCGCACGGTGTCGTGCAGCTGGGCCCGGTCAGCCTCATCGAAGGCGCGCAGCGTGCCCTCGAGCACGGCCTTCTCGGGGATGGCGTTGCTGACGGTGCCGGCCCGCAGCGCACCGACCGTCAGGACCGCCGGGTGCATCGGGTTGATCCGCCGCGAGATCAGGTGCTGCAGGGCCATGACCGTGGCCGCCGCCGCGACTATCGGATCGCGGGCCAGCTGCGGGTAGGCGGCATGACCGGGCTGACCGGTGATGGTGACGGTGAAGTCATCGGCGGAGGCATTGACCGGCCCGGCCTGCACGGCGATCGTCCCGGCCGGCAATGACGGGTGCAGGTGCACGCCGAGGAAGGCGCCCACCGGGCGGGCGGCCAGCTCCGCGGACTCGACGATGTCACGGGCACCGGAGGGCAGCGACTCCTCGCGCGGCTGCAGCACGGCCAGCGCCGGCCGCGGGCCGCCCGCTTGCTGCAGGGCCCGGCCGACGGCGACCAGCGCCGCCATGTGCACATCGTGCCCGCAGGCATGCATGGCCCCGTTCACCGAGGCCCACGGCGCGCCTGTTGTCTCGGTCACCGGCAGCGCGTCCAGCTCCGCGCGGATGGCGACCAGCGGGCCCGGCCCGTCGCCGATCCCGATCAGGCGGCCCTGCGTGACTCGCGGCGCGTCCGCTGCGCCGAGCGCGGCGGCGATGGCCGCCGCGGTGGGCTCCTCGTGGCCGCCGAGGTCGGGATGGCGATGGATCTGGTGGCGCAGCTTGGCGGCCGCCGGCAGCTCGGCCTGCACCGCCGACAGCAGGTCGCTGGCCTGCGCGTCT
Source organism: Streptosporangiaceae bacterium (assembly GCA_036490755.1). Classification (GTDB taxonomy): domain Bacteria; phylum Actinomycetota; class Actinomycetes; order Streptosporangiales; family Streptosporangiaceae; genus DASUBV01. The sequence continues at coordinate 19,358 of DASXDJ010000091.1, read as the reverse complement.
TCGCGCCCGCCCGGGGCGCCCGCGGTCATGCCGGCACCCCGTAGACGCGCTCGGCGTTGCCGTGCGCGATCGCGTGCAGGTACCGGGCCGCGTCAGCGCCGCTGATCTCATCCCGCGCAACCCACCCGGAGAAGATCGCGCCGATGCCGCGCCGCCACAGCAGCGCACCGCAGTAGTACAGCTCGGCCAGGCCGAAGGCGTCGGAGGAGAACAGGATCTTGGCGAACGGCGCGACCTCCAGGGAGTGCGCGATCAGCGCCCGCGAGGACGCCCCGGTGAAGTGCACTGCCGCGCCGGTGTCGAGGTAGACGTGCGGGTAGACCTGGGCCAGGTAGCCCGCCTCGCGGATGAACGGGTAGCAGTGCAGCAGCATCACCGAGCACCCCGAGGAAGCCGTGGCGTGCAGGAAACCAGTCATCTTCGTCGGGTCGCAGCGGTGCAGGACGATGTCGGAGTCGCCGTAGCCGACGTGGAACTGCAGCGGCTTGCCCAGCTCCACCCCGGCCCACAGGACGGCGCGCAGCAGTACGGGGTGCTCCAGCCGCCACCGCCCGGTGGCGTCGGCCGGCCCGGCGGCCAGCCACTCGCCGGCGGCCGCGGTGACCTCGTCCGCGGATGGCCGAGCCGGGTCGAAGTCCAGCCCGAACCGGTAGGCGATGATCGACTTCAGGCCGACGGCCGGCCCGGCCGCGGCGGCGAGCGCCTCGGCGAACCGGGCGCTGAACTCCGCGGCTCCCACGCCGCTCGCCGCGAGCTGCTCGGCCACCACTTCCAGCCGCACGACCTGGCTGGCGGCGCCGCCGCCGAGGCCGGCGGTCTGCTCGGGGGACAGGATGTCGTCGGACCGGTAGCCGGTTTCGACCAGGTAGCGGCTGATCCCGGTGCCGGCCAGCAGCCGCCGGGCCGCCTCGGCGTCCCCGATCGCGGACCGGGCGGCCAGGTAGTCGGCTGGCGCGGCGTGCCGGGGCAGCCCGAGCAGCGGGCCGCACTCGGCGCGGATGGCCACGCCCAGCGGGCTGTCGAACGCGGTGAACCCGGCCGGCTGGCCGGAGTCCGACTCGGTGCCCAGATCCTCGAACACGGCGGCCGTGACCGGCGTGCGGACCAGGCCGTGGCAGTGATGGTCTACCAGCGGCACGGTGCTAGCGAGCTGCGTGATCTCAGCGGCGTTCATGTTCTCCTCCCGATTGGCTCGCGGTGCCGGTCCCGGTGCGGTGCGCGGGGCCGGGTCCGGGGCCCCGTGCGGAGCCGGGGCCGGCACTGCTGCCGTGGCGTCTGCTCCAGTACGAGTCGTAGGCGGCGATGCGGTCGCGGGGCGCGTCGCCCAGCTCATGCACGACCGCGGCAATGAGTGCCTCGACCACCGCCGGGGCGGGGACGAGGGAGTCGAACGGGCTCGGCGCGGTCACCTGGGCCGTCAGCACGGCGCTGGCCACGCCGGCGAGCGGGGATAGCCACGGGTCGGTGACCAGCACGACCCGGGCGCCGCCCGCGGCGGCCGCCTGGCCGAAGGCGATGACGTCGGGCTGGTAGCGGCGGAAGCCGAACAGCACCGCGCAGTCCCGGCGGCCCAGGTCCAGCGACGCGGCCGCCCGGTCGCTGTCCCGCACCGCGCTCACCTGCGGGCGCAGCTGCTGCAGGTGCGCGGCCAGGTACTCGGCCAGCAGCCCGCTGAACCGCCCGCCGCTGGCCAGGACCCGGGTCCTGGTGTCGCACAGCAGGGCCCACGGTCGTGTCGAAATCGGCCCGGTCCACCGCGTCCAGCGGCGGCCGCACCGCGGCCGCCAGCAGCCGCCCGGCCCCGGCCGCGATGTCGGTGCCGGCGCCGGGCTCCTGGCTGGCCCCGGCGGCGTAGCCAGCCAGCGGCGAGTGCTCCCGGCCGGCGATCTCCTGGCGCAGCCCGTGCTGCAGCTCGGGGTAGCCCGCGAAGCCCAGCCGGGCGGTCAGCCGCAGCACCGTCGGCCCGCTCGCGCCGGCCCGGCGGGCCAGCCGCGCGATCGTCTCCGGCCCGGCCACCGGGTAGTCGGCCAGCAGCACCCGCGCGACGCGCCGCTCGGCGGGGGCAGCGCCGGCAGTAGCTGGCGCAGCCGCTCCGCGATGGCCTCGCCGGTGGCTGACATGGGAAGAAATATTCCATGTCATGATCACTTTGGGCAATATGAAACAAACGTTAGGCTGCGCCACTGCCTGCCCAGGCCCGGCACTCGGCAGGAACGCCATCCGCGACCACGACTGTCCCGTTTGCCGTACTTAATGACAGTGCTGTCTGTTCTGTTGGAAGGGTCGCCCGGCGGGCACGCCGCACGCCGGGCCGGCAGGCGGAGGGTCCCGTGCGGGCAGCTAGTTACCGGGTGCGTACCCGTGACCGCCGAGCAGCCCCCGGCCGTGCCAGGCCCGCTCGGTCAGCCCGCCGCCTCCGACGGGCCATCCGGCCCGCCGCCTGAACTGCCGCGCACCACACTGCTGGCCCGCCGCCGGCGGCGGGCCGCGCCCGCGGCGCCGACCGGGACAACGCTGCCGCCGGCCCCGCCGGGGGTGACCTGAGCCGGCCGCGGCGCCGCCCCAGCCCCGGCCGGTCCGGGCGGCACCGCCGGCGTGCCGCTCAGGTGGTCGGCCGGATCAGGCTGGCGTGCTCAGCCGGCCGGGGCGGCCAGGGCGGCGATGACCTCCGCTATCCGGCCAGGCTTCAGCGCGCAGGTAGCGTCGCCGACCGACAGCTCGACCCGCTGGACACCCGGGTCCACCGTGCCCGTAGCGGCCGGCCACGTCCAGACCTGGTGCTCGGCCGCCAGCCGCCGGGATGCCGCGGTGAAGGCGTCGGCGGTGGTATTGAGCAGCAGGTGCATCATCGGCGCCTGCGGCGGGTCCGGCACCACCTGCACGCCGGGCACATCCTGCAGCGCGGCGGCGATCTCGCGGGCGTGGCTGAGGTAGGCCGGCATCAGCGGCTGGCGGCGGCGCAGGCAGGTCAGCGCCGAGGCGGCGGCCGGCCACAGCCCGTACAGGGTGCCGCCCATCCGCTCGCGCCACTCCCGTACCTCGGCCAGGATGTCCTCCGGCCCGGCCACGCAGCAGCCGGCCAGCCCGCCGATGCCCTTGTACAGCGACGCGTACACGGTGTCGAACAGGGCCGCGACCTCGCCCGGCGGCCGCCCGTAGCCGGCTGCTGACTCCCACAGCCGCGCTCCGTCCAGGTGCACGGCGGCGCCGCGGCTGCGCGCCCACCCGGCCTGGGCCTGCAGGTCCTCCCAGGCCGGCTGCTGTCCGCCGATGTCGCGCTGCGGCAGCTCGATGACCAGGGCGGCCGGCTGCTCGGCGATCGCCTCCAGGTCGGCCAGGGTCAGCAGCCGGTCCGCGTCGCCGGCCCGGCGCCCGGTCAGCCCGTGCAGCCGCTGGTAGCCCTGGCCCTCGTGGCGATCCAGGTGGCACATCGGGTGGAACACGATCGTCTTGCGCTGGCGGCGGTCGGCATGCACGCGCAGCACGGCCTGCTGGGCCATCGTGCCGCTGGGCAGGAAGACGGCCGCGGGCTTGCCCAGCAGCCCGGCCACCTCGGCTTCCAGTTCCGCGACCACGCCGCCGGTGCCGTAGCGGTCGGGAACGGTGCTGGCCGGGATGGTGGCCAGCATCGCCTCCGGGGTCACCGGGCCGTGGCCGCCCAGGAAGTGGGTGCACTGGTCGCGCAGCGCGTCCAGGTCGGCCGAAAGCTCATCATTAGCGGGCATGCTTCATTATGTGGTGCGGTCCGGCACCGTCCCCGGGCCGGCCTGGAGGAGACGATGAGCAACGACAGCGTGGCCGGGCCGCCGTGGCCGGCCGGAGCGGCCTGGATGGACGGCGAGTACGGCCCGGCGCAGCAGGCCCGGATCTCGGTGCTGGACCTGGGCGTCACCCGGTCCGACTGCGCTTATGACGTCGTGCACGCCTGGCAGGGCCGCTTCTACCGGCCGGACGCGCACCTGGACCGGTTCCTGGCCAGCTGCGCGCGGCTGCGGCTGGACCCTGGCCGCGGCCGGGCGGAGATCGAGGAGATCCTGCACGGCTGCGTCCGCCGCGCCGGGCTGCGCGATGCCTACGTGTCCATGACCTGCACGCGGGGCCGGCTGGCGCCCGGCAGCCGGGACCTGCGCACGGCCCGGAACACTTTCTACTGTTACGCGGTGCCGTTCGTGTGGATCAGCTCGCCGCAGCAGCAGCAGGCCGGCGCCAGCCTGTGGATCAGCCCGGCGACCCGGATCCCGCCGCAGAGCGTTGACCCGGCGGTCAAGAACTACCACTGGCTCGACATGGAGCTGGCCCTGCTGGAGGCTTACGAGCACCAGGCTCAGCTGGTGGTGCTGCGGGACCTGAGCGGGGCGATCACCGAGGGTCCCGGCTTCAACGTGTTCGCCCACGCGGGCGGGCGGTGGCTGACGCCAGCCGGCGGCACGCTGCTGGGCATCACCCGGCGCTCGGTCATCGAGCTGGCCGCCGAGGCCGGCCAGCCGCTGGAGGAGGGCCGGCTCACCGCCGATGACCTGCGCCAGGCTGGCGAGGTCCTGGTCAGCTCCACCGCCGGCGGGATCATGCCGGTGACCGTCGTCGACGGCCAGCCGGTCGGCAGCGGCGTGCCCGGTCCCCTGACGCTCGCGCTGCGCGACCGGTACTGGGCCCGGCACGCCGACCCGCTGTACTCAGTCCCGGTGCGCTACGACGGCCCGGGCTGAGCCCGGGCCGTCGCAGGTGTCGCGCGCTAGGAGATGCGGTGCTCAGCGGCCGGGATGCACCACCAGGGCGCTGCCGCCGCCCAGCCGGACCGGCTCGGCGATAGTGCGCACCCGCCCGTGGCGCAGGATCTGCAGCGCTGTCGCGTCGCCGGGGTAGAAGTCCAGCGGCAGGATCGGGCCGGTTGCCTCGGTGAACTGCTCACCGAACTTGCTGGTCAGCTTCCCGGCCAGCGCGCTGGTGTAGAAGTCGGGCTCGGCCAGCGAGGTAGCCGAGTTGGTCTGGGCCACCCGCGGCGCGGCCAGCGCGGCGGGCAGGGACATGCGCAAGTCGACATGGTTGAGGATGGTCTGCAGGATCGTCTCGATGATGGTCGAGCCGCCCGCGGCGCCGACGCTGAATACCGGCTGCCCGCCGCGCAGGGCGATGACCGGGCCCATGCTGGAGCGCGGCTGCTTCCCGCCGGCCGGCAGGTTGGGGTCCGCGGCACCCGAGGACGGCGGCGCGAAGTCGAAGTCGGTCATCTCGTTGTTCAGCAGGAACCCGTAGCCGGGCACCGTCTCGCCGCTGCCGCCGAAGAAATTGATCGTGTTGGTGTAGGCGACGATGTTGCCCCACTTGTCCTCGGTGACGATGTTGTTGGTGTGCAGGCCCTCGGCGGTGACCGGCGCGGCCGTGGTCCCGGACTTCGAGCAGCCGGCGTAGGGCGGGACCGGGTTACCCGGCGCGGCCGGCGAGGTCAGCGCGGTGTGGTGAATGAGGCAGGCCCGGGTCGCGGCGAACGCCTTGCTGAGCAGCGCGTGCTGCGGCACGCGGACGTACCGGGGGTCGCCGACGTAGGCGTTGCGGTCGGCGTAGGACAGCCGGGAGGCCTCCAGGTAGTGGAACAGCGCGGTGGCCCGCGGTTCAGCCGCCAGGTTCCACTTGCTCAGGATGTTCAGGGCCTCGCCCACGGTGGTCCCGCTGCTGGACGGCGCCGCCATGCTGTAGATGTTCAGCCCGTGGTAGCGGACGTGGGTCGGCGCCTGCACCCGCGCCCGGTAGGCGCGCAGGTCGCTCGCCTTCATGATGCCCGGCAGCTGAACGACCGACTGGCCCGGCGTGAGCACGGGGTGATCATCGGCCTGTACGACGGCCCGGCCCAGCGGCCCGTCGTACAGATAGGACGGGCCGTGCCGGGCCAGCAGCCGGTAGGTGCGGGCCAGGTCCGGGTTCGTCAGCCGGGAGCCCACCGGCAGCGGGTTGCCGGCCTTGGTCAGCAGGAGCTTGCGGCTGGCCGGGTAGGCCTGCAGCTCAGGCAGCTCGGACTGGGTGAGCTGGCGGAAGTCGGCGTTGACCCGGAACCCGCGGCGGGCCACCTGAATGGCCGGCTGCAGGTCGGCGCCCAGGCTGCGCCGCCCGTACCGTTTCAGGGCCTGCGCCCAGGTGGCCACCATCGACGGCACCCCGGTGGCCAGCGGCTGGTCGGAGGCGTAGTCGTAGCCGAGCGGCTGGCCGGTCTTCGGGTCGGTGAACATGGACGTCGTGCAGGCCGCCGGGCAGGTCTCCCGGCCATTGATGGTGACGATCTGATGGGTCCTGGCCAGGTAGATCACCATGAACCCGCCGCCGCCGGGCCCGGCGACAAACGGAATGGTCACGCCCAGCGTGCTGGCCGTGGCGACCGCGGCGTCAATGGCATTCCCGCCGTGCTTCAGCACGTTGATTCCGGCCCGGCTCGCGTTCAGGTCCATCGACGCGACACCGCCCCCGGTCCCGGTCGCCACCGGTTGCTTCGCGGTCGCGGACGGACGGGCGGGCGCGGCGCTGGCCAGCGACGGAATGGCCAGCGCCGCGGCCGTCAGCGCAGACAGGACAGGAATGCCAATCAGACGACGCATGAGCACCTCGGACAGTTCGGAACAGACCACATGACTCTGTCCTAACTGCTCCGCGCAGACTGGCTTAAACCCGCCTTAAGCCGCTAATCCCGGCAGCAGGCCGGCGAGCTCGCGGGCCACCCGGGCCGGGCCAGGCTGGCCGTCCTGGCTGAGGACCTGCAGGCTGACGTGGTCGGCGCCGGCGCTGAGCAGGGCAGCGACTCGCGCCGCGATGGCTCCCGCGTCTCCCCGGGCGACCAGCGCGTCGGTGAGCCGGTCGCTGAGCCCGGTGATCTCGCTCTCGCTGAATTCCATCCGGGCGAAGTGCTCGCGGTAGCCGTGCACGCCGGACAGGAACGTCAGCGGGCGGCGCGCGGTGGCCCGGGCCCGTTCGGTATCACTGTCCAGCACCACCATCTGGCCGATGACCAGTGCCCGGTCCGGGCCGAGCCGGGCCCGGGCGGACCGCACCCAGGCCGGGGTGACCAGCAGCGGCAGGGCGCCGGCCGCCCGGTCGCGGGCCAGGTCCAGCTTGCGCGGGCCGAGCGCGGCCAGCAGCCGGCGCCCGGCGGGCACGGGCGGCCCGGCGTGATCGAGGTCGTCGAGGCAGGCGTTCAGCGCGCGCAGCGGCCGCGGCTGCTGCGGGCCGCCGATTCCGATCAGCAGGCGGCCGGGGGCGGTGTCCTCGGCCCGGGCGTAGACGGCGGCGATGTCGGCGGCCTGGTATACGTCGAGCGGGATGATCGCGGGCGCGACCGGGATGGTGGTCGTGGCGCCCAGGACGTCGGTGAGCCGGCTGAGCCGGTCGAGCTGGCCGCCGGGCAGCCAGATGGCGGAGAAGCCCAGGCGCTCCGCCTCGGCTGCCTCGTCGAGATAGCCGTCAGCGACGTTCAGTGCGAGCCCGACCGCTCCCAGGCCGAGCCGGCCTGCCTGGACCCCGGCTGGCTGGTTCAGATACATGTGCCGACCCTAGGACTTCGAGCGAGCTTGAAGTCAATCAGCGGGCCCGCGGTGGCGCGGCGGGCGGGACCGGCGCGCCGCTGCTACGGCGCCGATGAGGGCCAGCGCGGCGAGCACGATGAGCCCGGCGAGCGCGGCAGCGGTCCCGATCAGGCCGGGCGGCACCGGCTGCCCGGCCGGGGCCAGGCCGGCGCCGGTGAATGCCGCCGGCGGGTGCACGAAGATCAGGTGGTGCGCGCGCAGGATCAGGAAGACCGCCCCGACGACGTGCGCGGCCACCGGGCCGGTGACCCGCGAGTCGAAGGCAATGGCGCGGTTGTCGCCCATCAGCCACAGCTTCCCGCGCGGGACGGTGACGCCGAAACGCGTCCGGGACGGGACGGTCCCGCGGGGCAGGTAGGTCTCGTGCAGGGCGATGCCGTTGACGGTCACCCGCCCCGCCGCGTCGCAGCACGCCACATGATCGCCGGGCAGGCCGATGATCCGGCGGACATGATCGCCGTCACCGGGCTGTTCCTCGACCACTACCTCGCCCCGGCGGACCGGCGCGGTGGTGCTGACCAGCACGACATCCCCGGCGCGGACGGTGTTGTCCATGCTGTCGGCCGGCACGCTGAAGGTGCGCATCGTGGCGACGTCGGTGGCCACTCCGCCGGCCAGGGCGACTGCGGCCACGACGGCCAGTACCCAGTAGCTGACCCAGCCTCGCCGCCTGCCTGCTGGCAGACGGGGGCCTGGCTGCCCCGCACCCGCCATGACAGCGATCGTAGGTGAGCGATCCCGGCCGGGCGGCTCCGATGTTCCCGGATGAGCCGCGATCAGCCCGGGGCCCGGCGCCCGGCCGGGCGCTGCCTGCTGCGCCCGCCGGAATGAGTCCGGCCGGGCGGTGGTTGGCGGCGTCATGAGGATCGCTGTCATCGGGACCGGGAACATCGGCGGCACGCTCGGCAGCAGGTGGCATGCCGCCGGCCAGGACGTGGTGTACGGGACGCGGGGCGAGCCGGGGGAGGGGCCGGGCGGCGCCCCGGCCACCTCGGTCGCCGGCGCGGTCGCGGCCGCCGACGTGGTGCTGGTCGCCATTCCGGGCCGCGCGGTCGCCGATACGCTCGGCCCGCTCGGCGACGTGCTGGCCGGCAAGGTGGTGATCGATGCCACCAACCGGATGGGCGCCGAGGAGTTCAGCAGCCGGGCCGCGATCACCGCGGCCGCGCCGGACGCGCACTATGCTCGCGCATTCAGCACGCTGGGCTGGGAGAACTTCGCCAGCCCGGTGCCCGGCTCGGCGCTGTTCTTCGCCGCCGATCCTGGCGCCCGCGCGGCTACCGAGGAGCTGATCTCCGCCGTGGGCCTGGAGCCGGTGTTCCTCGGGGACGGGCAGGAGAGCGCCACCGTCGACGGTCTGCTGCCGCTGTGGTTCGCGCTGGTGCGGCAGAACGGCGGGAACCGCAAGATCGCGCTGCGCGTCGTGCGCTGAGCCAGCCCGGTCAGGCCCGGGCGGTGGCCGCGCCGCCTGGCACGCGCGGTGGCGCCGGCCCGCCGCTGACGGCCGAGCCGATCACCAGGGGCCGGGCCAGCGGCGCTGCCTTGTGCAGCTGCGCGTGCTCGACCTCGGCGAGGGTGAAGCCGGCCGCCGCGATGGCATCCAGGGTCGGCCGGTTCCAGCTGCAGCCGCCCGCAGCGAAGCGGCTGAGGCCGTTCAGGCGGTGCTGCCAGGCGGCGACGCGCGGGTCATCGGACAGCACGTGCTCGATGAACAGCAGGCGGCGTCCTGCGCCGGCGCACTCAGCACGGCCGGCTGCGGCACGTGGTCGCGGGTGCGGCGCTGCAGCCGGGCCATCATCGGCGGCTCCGGCTCGGTGATGGTCAGTTCCGCCACCTCGGCGCCGTAATACGGCAGGTTGGCGCCCGTCCCCCCGCCGATCTCCAGCACGCGCCCCGCGGCTGAGGCGAGCAGCCGGGCCCGGTGGCCCGCGAGCCCGGCCTTCTCGATGTGGACGAGCTGGCGTTCGTACACAGCTGCGAAAATCCGGTTCCTGATGCTCATGGTCCCTCCCCGTGGCGACGGCTGGTCACCATGCCCCGACTGTAGTTACGTCATGTGTGCGGGGGATGCGGCTGCTGCCCCGGCGGCGGCAGGCGGTGCCGGCCCGGCGGTGGGCGGCGGCGGGTAGCCGGTGTCGCCGGCGCCAGCGCGGTCAGGGCCAGATCGGCGGGACGATCGCCTCGATCAGGTGCGGGCCCGGCTCGGCGTAGGCGCGGCGCAGTTCGGCGGTCAGGCCCGCGGCGGTGGTGACCCGGACCGCGGGCACTCCCAGCCCGGCGCTGAGCTGCGTGAAGTCCGGTGTCGGGCCGGAGAGGTCGAGCATCCGCGCGGCCCGCGGGCCGGCCTCGCCGGCCGCCGTGCGGGCCAGTTCCATCCGCAGGATCGCGTACGCCGCGTTGTTAATCAGCACCGTGGTGACGTTGAGCTGCTCGCGGGCCTGGGTCCACAGCGCCTGGATCGTGTACAGCGCGCTGCCGTCGGCCTCGACCGACAGCACCGGCCGGCCGGGGGCGGCGATGGCCGCGCCAGTGGCAACGGGCAGGCCCTGGCCGATCGAGCCGCCGGTCAGCGCGAGCACCGTATGCCGGGCCGCGGTGGCCAGCGCCGGGCGCAGCGCCACCCCGGACGTGTTCGCCTCGTCGGCCACGATGGCGTGCTCGGGCAGCGTCGCGGCGATCGCGGCGGCCAGGCTGTGCACGGTCAGCGGGCCGTCCTCCGGCTCCGGCGCGGACGCGCTGGCCAGGGCCGGCTCCGTCCCGGCGGCGACCTTCGCGGCCAGCAGCTCCAGCGCGGCCTCGGCATCGGTGTCGGCGGCGGCCAGCTCGGTCACCGTGCAGCCGTCCGGTACCAGGTCGCCGGGCTGGCCGGGATAGGCGAAGAACGACACCGGGGCGCGGGCCCCGGCCAGGATCAGCTGCCGGGCCCCGGCGAGCTGCGCGGTCGCCTGCTCGGCCAGGTATCCCAGCCGCGGCACCTCCGGCAGCCCGGCGCCGCTTTCCATCCGGGCCGGGAACGTCTCGGCGAATAGCCGGGCGCCCGTCGCGACGGCGATCCGGCTGGCCGCCCGCAGGCCCCGCCCGGTCAGGGCCGGCCCGCCCAGCAGCAGCACGGCCGGACCGCCCGCCGCCAGCAGCTCCGCCACGTCCTGGACCTGCCCGTCACCGGGGATCTCCGGTGGCGGCACGAGCCGGGCCGGCGCGCGGGCCGCGCCCGCCCCCCACGACACGTCAGCGGGCAGCACGAGCGTCGCGACCTGGCCGCGCGCGGCGGCCGCCACGGCGCGCATCGCATCCCTGGCCAGCTCGCGGGTGGTGCCGCTGGTGTGCACCCAGCCGGACACGGTGCGGGCGATGGCCTCGATGTCGGACTGCAGCGGCGCGTCGTAACGGACGTGACCGGTCGCGTGCCCGCCGACGATGACCAGGACCGGGCTGCGGGCGCGCCGCGCGTTGTGCAGGTTGGCCAGCCCGTTGCCCAGGCCCGGACCCAGGTGCAGCAGGACGGCCGCGGGCCGGCCGGTGATCCGGGCGTAGCCGTCGGCGGCCCCGGTCGCCACCCCCTCGAACAGCGCGAGCACCCCGCGCATCGCCGGCACCGCGTCCAGCGCGCTGACGAAATGCATCTCGGAGGTGCCGGGGTTCATGAAGCACACATCAACGCCGGCCTCGGCCAGGCTGCCCGCCAGCGCCTGCGCGCCGTTCATCGCGACCTCATGCCATGGACCATAGCCCGCCGTTCCGGGCCGCCGGGTTCCGCCGGCTTAGGGCGGGAGATGAGCGGCGGCCCAGCAGGATTTCCCGCCGTGGCAGTTCTGCAGTGCGGTGAGCATCTTGCGGAGCGCGAGCGGGATGCCCGCCGCGGCGATGTTGTCCAGCTCCAGCGGGTCGCGCGCGGTGTCGTAGTACTCCTGCTCCCCGCTGACGTACCGCACGTACAGCGCGGTCGCGGTGCGGACCGCCTCATACGACGGCGGGTCCCCGCTCAGCCGGTTCTGCCGGTCGGGGTCTCCCGCCTGGTCGTCCGGGCCGTGGTGCTCGACGAGAATGCCCTGCCGCCAGCTCGCCGGATGCTCCCCGTGCCAGAGGGCGGCCAGGCTGTGCCCGTCTACCCGGCCGGGTACCGGCAGCCCGGCCAGCGTGTCGAAGGTGGGCGCGAGGTCGATGTTGGAGGCCAGGTTGCTGATGACCTTCCCGGCGGGCACGCCGGGGCCGGTGACGATCAGCGGCACGTGAATATCGGTTTCGAAGGCGGTCTGCTTGCCGGGCAGGAGCTGGTACTCGCCCATGTGATAACCGTTATCGGAGCTGAACACGAAGTAGGTGTTCCGGGCCTGCCCGGTGGCGCGCAGCACGTCCTCGAGATGGCCGATCATGTCGTCGACGGAAAGATCGTCCTCGATCCGCTTGCGGTAGGCGCGGGCAATCCGCGCCTTCCCGGCACGGGTCAGGGCCGGCTGGCCCCTCAGCCAGGACGGCGGATTCTTCGGCAGCCGGTCGTAGGCCGCCGTCTTCGGGTAGGTGACGCCGCTTGCTGCGTTCGCGTAGCGCGGCGCCGGGGTGTAGGGGTAGTGCGGCGCGAACGTGGCTACCTCGAGCATGAACGGCTTGCCCGACGAGGCCGCCGAGTGAATGAACGAGCTGGCCTTGGCCGAGAGCACGTCGGTCAGGTAGTTACTCGGGTTATCGCCGTAATGCTGCTTCGTGCCGTTCTCGTTCAGGGTGTAGTTGAGCTCCGGGTAGCCATCACCCCCGACATCCCACTGATCCCAGCCCGGCGCGACATTATCGGCCGGCCAGTACCCGTTCAGGTACTTTCCCATGAGGGCGGTCTGGTAGCCGGATTTCTGCAGGCCAACCGCAAATGACTTATTGAAATTGCCGTGGCTGTTGTAGGCGTGATAGCCGCCGTCCGGGCGCGTGTTGGTGAAGACGCCGTCGTCATGGGGGTACTCGCCCGTGAATATGGCGGTGCGGGACGGGCAGCACAGCGAGTCGACCACGTAGTACCGGGACATCGTCGAGCCGGCCCTTTCCAGGGCCTCCACATGCGGCATGTAGCTGACCAGGTTCTCCGCCAGGTCGTCGGTCAGCACAAAGACAAAGTTCGGCCGCGAATCCGGCCGCGAGCCGCCCAGATGACCGCCGGCCCACCAGGACGTGCAGCCAGCAATGGCCAGCACGATCACCACCGCGAGGATAAGGGCGCGGCCAAACTTCTTAGTCACGTACTCCTGCTCCGGGATTGTCGGATGAAATTACCGTACCGCCAGGGCGACCCCAGAATGCCCGGCAGCGCCGACCGTGCTGCCAGCCACGAAATGTACGGCATGTACCGGTCCGCCGGGGGGTCAGGGCCGCGACACGGCCAGGTGCCGGCATGGCGCTCCTGGTCAGGTGCCTGCCTGCCCGGCGGTGAGCGGTCCGCTGCGAGCCGTGCCGGAGATGCCCGGCCGCGGGCTCCTGCCGATGCTGGCCGGCTACGCCGACAGGGCCTAGCCCGTACGGCGGTCGCCGGTCCAGGCCGGGCCGGCCGCAACTGGGCATTGCCCGGCAGCCGGAAGCTGCCTACATTCAGGACAGACCCTCTGCCGCGCCGCGTGGGCGGCGGCAGCGCCGACGGGAGCCCCATGAGCCGTGACTTAGCCCAGGTCTTCGCAGACATCGACTCTTTCGATCCGGACAAGTTCGTGACCCACCTGACCCCGGACGCGCGGTTCCGCTTCGGCAACGCCGACCCGGTCACCGGCCGCGCGGCCATCCGGGAAGCCGTGGCCGGCTTCTTCGCCACCATCGGCGGGCTGACTCACCACATCCGCCGCACCTGGCAGGACGGCGACGTGGCGATCGCGCAGATCGACGTGGAGTACCGGCGCCACGACGGCACGACCGTGCTCCTTCCCAATGCCGACATCCTGACCTTCGACGGCGACCTGGTCCGGGACTGGCAGATCTACATCGACATCGCTCCGGTCTACGCCTGATCGCCGGTGCCTGCGTGATTTACGTCAGCCATGACGTCCCGGTGAACGCCGCGGGCCAGCCGGTCCTGGACCGGGCTGCGGTCTGGGACGGCCTGGTGCTCAAGGCCGGGAATGCCCTCCCGTTCGTGCCGAGCATGACCCACTGCCAGGTCACCGCCCGGCACTCCGGCACGGTATTTGACCGGGACATCGACTTCCGCGGCCAGCGCCTGACCGAGCGGGTCACCCTGGAGGCGCCGCACCGAGTCGTGTTCACCCGGATTGCCGGCCCGGTGCTGGGCACCATCGCCAACGAGATCGAGGGCGGCGGCGACCACCTGCGGCTGCGGTTCAGCTTCGCCCTGGTGCTGGCCGGCGTGCCCGGCGGCTCGGCCGCCGAGCAGGAGTACGCCGAGTCCATGACGGGCGACTACCGCACCGCCGTCCAGAGCACCCTGGCTGCCATGCGGCAGATCGCCGCCGGCGCCACGCCGGGCTGACCGCCGGCGTCACGCCGGGCTGACCCGCCGGGGCGCGGCGCCGGTGAACCGGTCGCCGCCGCCATCCGTTCTGTGCTGTCCGGGGGCTCATCGGCGGCGCGGGCGACCCGGAAGGCGACGGACCAGGACTGATGCAGGCCCGCGCGGCCGCTGCGGTTTGGAGCTGCGGCAGCACGTGGCGCATTATCCTGGTGAGGAACCGGGGGATGACGATGGAGCTGCTGGAGCGCGGGCCGTTTCTGCAGACGCTGGCGGAGTACGCCGGGCAGGCCCGGCAGGGCACCGGCCGGCTGGTGCTGGTCTCGGGCGAGTCCGGCATGGGCAAGACGATGCTCCTGGAGGCGTTCCAGGACAGCAGCCCGGACGCGCGGTGGCTATGGGGCGGCTGCGACGGGCTGCTCACGCCCCGGCCGCTAGGCCCGCTGTTCGATATCGGCGCGCAGGTGGGCGGTGAGCTGGCCGCCCTGGGCCGCGACGGCGCCCCGCGCGACCAGATGTTCACCGCCTTCCTGACTGAGCTGGGAACCGGCGCGCCGTTCACCGTAGCCGTGCTGGAAGACGTGCACTGGGCCGACGAGGCCACCGCCGACCTGCTCAGCTTCCTGGGCCGGCGGCTGTCCCGCAGCCCGGTGCTGCTGGTGGCCACCTACCGGGATGACGAGCTGGCCGCCGACCACCCGCTGCGCATGGTGCTGGGCGATCTGGCCACCCAGCGTGCCACCCGCCGGATGCGGCTGCCGCCGCTGTCCCGCGACGCCGTCGCCACCCTGGTCGGGAGCCGGGACATCGACGCCGCCGAACTGCACCGGGTGACCGGCGGCAACCCGTTCTACGTGACCGAGATGCTGGCCGCGGGCTGGCCGTCGGTGCCGCCGACGGTGCGCGATGCGGTGGGCGCCCGGCTGGCCCGGTCCGCCCCCGCGACCCGCCAGCTCGTGCAGTGCGCGGCCATGATCGGGGCCCGCGTGGACCGGTCGCTGCTGGCTACCGTGGCCGACGTCGCGGCTCCGGCCATCGACGACCGGCTGCTGACCGGGATCCTGACCGCCGACGGGCGCGGGCTGCGCTTCCGGCACGAGCTGGTCCGGCTGGCGGTCACCGAGTCAGTCACGCCGCATCGCAAGGTCGAGCTGCATGCCCGCCTGCTGGCCGAGCTGGAGCAGCGCGGCGGCGCCGACCCCGCCGTGCTCGCCCACCACGCCGAGGGCGCCGGTGATGACAAGGCCGTGCTGCGGCACGCGCCGCAGGCGGCCCGCCGGTCGGCGGCGCTGGGCGCGCACCGCGAGGCAGCGGCGCAGTTCGAGCGCGCCCTCCGGCATGCCGCCGGACGTGACGGCGCGACCCTGGCGCCCCTGCACGAGGGCCTGGCCCTGGAGTACTCCCTGCTGGACCGGTGGCACGAGGCCGAGCAGCCGCTGCGCACCGCCCTGCGGCTGCGCCGCGAGCTGGGTGACGGCCGTAGCGTCGGCGAGAACCTGCGGATGCTATCCAAGACGCTGTGGCGGCTGTGCCGCGGCGAGGAGTCTGAGCAGGCCGCCTTCGAGGCGGTCGAGGTCCTGGAGGCCCTGCCGCCCGGTCCGGAGCTGGCCTGGGCTTATGCCAACCTCAGCTCGTTCTACATGGTCTGGGGGCGGACGGCAGAGGCCGTGGCGGCCGGCGCGAAGGCGCGCGACCTCGGCGAGCGCCTGGACCAGCCGGAGATCCTCAGCGAGGCGCTCAACTCCCTCGGCTGCGCGCTGGTGATAGCCGGCCAGGGCGGGCTGGAGCCGGTCCGCCAGGCGCTGCGGATCGCCCTGGACGGCAACCTGCACGAGGCAGCCGGCCGGACGTTCTGCAACCTGCAGAGCCTGGGGACCGCGCTGAACGAGTTCGATGAGGCCGAGCGCTACTACACCCAGGGCATGGCGTTCTGCGAGGAGCGTCAGCTCGGCGTCTACAGCACGTGCCTGTCCGGCGGCCGGGCCTGGGCGCTGCTGCTGGCCGGGCGGTGGGACGAGGCCGCGCAGATCGCCGGCGACATGCTCAAGAGCAAGCTCGCCTCGCCAGTGAACCGGATGAACCCGCTGCAGGTGCTGGGCACCATCCGCGGCCTGCGCGGTGCCGACGGCGGCTGGGAGCTGCTGGATGAGGCGCTGGCCCTGGCCGAGGGCACCGGCGAGCCGCAGTGGATCGTCCCGCTGCGGGCCGGCCGCGCGGAACTGCACTGGCTGTCCGGCAATCCCGGCGCGGCCCTGCGCGAAGCGCGATCCGGGTATGAGCTGGGGCGCGGCTATGTCCACCAGTGGGCGCTGGGGTCGGTGGCCATCTGGCTGGCCCGGGCCGGCGAGCCCGTCCGTCCGGGGCCGGGCCTGCCCGAGGCCGGCGGCCCGGGGCGGCGCCTGCCCGAGCCTGGCAGTTCGGAGCCGGGCCTGCCCGAGCCCTACGCCCGTGAGCTGGCCGGCGACTGGGCGGCGGCGGCGCTGGCGTGGCAGCAGGCCGGCCGGCCGTACGACGCCGCCATGGCCTGGCTGGGCTCCGCGGACGAGGCGGGCCTGCGGCAGGCGCTGACCGTCTTCGACGACCTCGGTGCCCGCCTGCCGGCCGCTGCGGCCCGGCGGCGGATGAAGGAACTGGGCATCCGCGCCATCCCGCGCGGGCCGCGGCCGGCCACCAAGGCCGGCCCGGCCGGGCTTACGGCTCGCGAGCAGGAGGTCCTGGCCCTGCTGGCGGAGGGCCTGCCAGACCGGGAGATCTCCCGGCGGCTGTTCATCTCCGAGCGGACCGTGCATCATCACGTATCCGCGGTGCTGGGCAAGATCGGCGTCTCGTCCCGGACGGCGGCCGCCCGTGAGGCGGCCCGGCTGGGTATCGGCGCACCAGCCTAGCCTGCCCGCGCGGCCCTGCCTGCCCGCCCGGGCTGCCCGCCCGGCTGGGTCTTCCGTGCTGTCCGGGCCGGCCGCCAGCGTAGGCAGCCGGCCCGCCAACCTAGGCAGCCGGCACCGCCAACCTGGGTTTTTTCCCCGATGAGCCGCCCCTGGCCCCCGCCCTACGGTCGTTACATCCGCTAACGACGACCGGAAGGAAGAACCGCCAGTGCCGCTCTTCATGGACATTCACGAGATCGACGGGGGCGTGGCCATGGACGACGTCGCCCAGGCTCACATCGCCGACCTCAAGACGCAGGGCGCCTATGACGTCCAGTACCTGCGCTACTGGGTCGACGAGCCGGCCGGCCGGATCTTCTGCCTGGTAGAGGCGCCGACGGCCGAGGCGGCCGCCGACGTGCACCGGGAGGCTCACGGCCTGGTCGCCGAGCACATCTACCGGGTCCAGGAAGGATCCTGAGGGGGAGCAGGACATGCGATCAAGTAAGACGATGCGGCTCGGCGGCCTGGCCGGCCTCGTGCTGGGGATCGGCGCGCTGCTGGCGCCGGCCGCGGCCCAGGCGTCATCCGCGGTGCCGCCGCCCACCTACCGGCCGGGGGACCAGGCCGCCAGTACCAATGTGGCCGGCGCCCGCATCATGGCCCCGGCCGTCTTGTCGGGCGGCACGATGTCGGGCGGGACGATGGCGGGCGGTGCCATGGCGCCGGCCGCGGCCCCGAGCCTGACCCGCCAGCTGGCCACGGCCCGGCTGGCCACCGCCAAGTACGCCACCAGCCTGTCCCGGGCGAAGGCCGACGGGTACCGGATCATCACCAAGATGATGCCGAACATGGGCTTCCACTTCATGAACGCCAAGATCCAGGGCTTCCACATCCGCAAGCCGCAGATCCTGGTCTACGAGCACACCAGCCCGAAGACCTGGCAGCTCGGCGCCCTGGAGTGGGTGTTCCCGAAGATGCCCGCCAGCCCGCCGCTGCCGAACGCCACGTTCGGCTCGTTCCCGGCCGCCTGCCACTACGCCGACGGCACCTTCATCCCGGACCAGCACGCCAGTACGTGCGCGAAGAAGGCTCCGGGCAGCGGGGCGAAGTTCACCTTCTGGCACCCCGACCTGGTGACCATGCACGTCTGGGTCTGGTACCCGAACCCGGCCGGGCTGTTCTCCAGCACCAACCCGCTGGTCGCGCCGTTCAACAACGGCTGACCATCAGGTTCCGCGCTGAGGGGAGCGCGGACCGCACGGGCCCGGAGATCCGCCGGTATCTCCGGGCCCGGCCCATGCCCGGGCCGGGCCCGCCGCCGCGGGCCCGGCTCAGGCGGCCAGCGAGCCCGGGGCCGGGAGCCGGAAGATCTTCCGCTTGGCCGCGTCCAGGACCGGCGCCGGCAGCATGCTCAGCGTGGCCAGCCGCCGCGCGTACTTGCCGCTCAGGTACATCGTGCGGGGCCGGGCTGCGGTCAGCGCCCGGTACACGGTGGCCGCGGCCACGTCGGGCGGGCTGCCCTGGCTCTCGCGGTGCTCCATGACGCTCAGCATCGCGCTGAACGCGTCGCCGTACAGCGCCCGGCCGGCCGGCGGCGCGGCTGCCATGGCCGCGGCGGCGTCCCTGGTCACCTTGTCGGCGGCGCCGCTGTTGATGCTGGCCGGCTCGACCAGGATGACCCGGATGCCCCACGGCGCCAGTTCCTGCCGGAGCGAGTCGGCCAGCGCGGTCAGCGCCGCCTTGGCTGCGTCGAGCGCGCTGGCGAACGGCGGGGCGAAGCGGACCCCGATCGTGGAGATCACCACGATCCGGCCGCGGGCGCGCCGCAGCAGTGGCAGGAACGCCTGGGTGACCGCGAGCTGGCCGGTCAGGTTGACCTCTAGCAGGCTGCGGAATGTCTCCAGCCGGATCAGCTCGGCGGGGCAGGCCATCCCGACCCCGGCGTTGTTGACCAGGCCATCCAGGCCGGTCCCGCCGACGTGGCCGGTCACCTCCTTGGCGGCCGCCTCGATCTGCCCGCCGTCGGTGACATCGAGCAGCAGCGGAGTGAGCTCCCCGCCGCGGGCGGCGGCCGCCAGCTTCTCGCCGTCGGCCGGCTTGCGGACTCCGGCGTAGACGTGCTGGCCGGCGGCGGCCAGCCGCAGCGCCGTGGCCCGGCCGATGCCGGTCGACGCTCCGGTCACCACGGTGTGCTGCCGGGTGCAGGTGTGCGTCTCGCTAGTCATGTTCTGAACCCCTCTCCGTTCGCCGGGGGCAAACCCGGGCCACCGGCCGGAATTCCCGCGGCGCCAGGCCCTGACGGCTGGCCCCAGCCGCCTGCTCGTCTGATGTCCTGCACTCTGGGACGAGCCAGGGCAGCAGCCTGTGACAGATGGCGGTCCGGCCGCCGCGCAGCCCCGGAACCGGGCCGGTGCCGTCGGTTAGCGGTCTGCGGTGCCGGCCGCGGCGCAGCCACCGGCCCGGAACCGGGCCAGTGCCGCCGGCTAG
>DASXDJ010000090.1:0-95962 GCA_036490755.1 Streptosporangiaceae bacterium | reverse complement strand
GCCTCCAGGACGCGCACGCTGCTGGCCGGCAGCGCCCGGCCGCCGGACAGCGCCGAAATCGGGTTGCCCGGCGCCAGGTAGACCGCCGCGAAGATCACAAAGCTCGCGATCAGCAGGCTGGCGGCCAGCATGGCCAGCCGCCGCGTGAAGAACCGCCAGCGCACTGTCTCAGCCGCCCGTCCCGCCCAGGTCGTCGGCCCAGGGCGCGAACATGTAGGAGAACGAGGCGACGGCACCGGTCAGCTTGCTGCTGAGCACCAGGACGCTGGTCGGCTGGACGTTCGGGATCCACGGCAGCTGGACCGCGGCGAGCTGCTCGGCGCGGGCGACCAGCCGGGCCCGCTGGTCCGGGCTGGCCGTGCTGCGGGCCTGCTCCAGCAGCGCGGTCATCTTCGGGTTGGCGTAATGGTCGTAGTTCTGCGAGCCGTCCGGGAGCACGATGGTGGCCAGCAGCGCGGCCGGGTCGGCGTAGTCGCCGTAGTTGACGGTCAGGAAGCCGTCGATGCCGCTGCGGGCCTTGGGGTCGGTGAAGAAGTTGATGTAGTTCTGCGCCGACACCGACCTGAGCGCGACCTTCAGGCCGATGGCCTGGGCGGCGGCCTGGTAGGCGCCGGTCTCGGCGGCGATGTTCGAGATCTGGCTGGAGGTGCCGAGGGTGATCGTCTGCCCGGTCGCGCCGGCCTGCTGGACCAGCTTCCTGGCCTTGGCGATGTTCTGGGCCATCACCGGCGAGGCGTCGTAGGCGGCGGTGAAGGCCGCCTTGCCGTACCCGAACGAGCCGGGGTTGGCCAGCCAGCGCGGCATCAGCGCCGCGCCCTTGTACACCGAGTTGATGACCGACTGCCGGTTCAGCGCCAGGGACAGCGCCTGGCGGACGGCGACCTTGGCCAGCGGGCCGCTGGTGGCCGACACGATGAACGCGTCGGTCGACCAGCCGGGGCCCTGGTAGACCCTGACCGACTTGCTCTGCTTCAGCTGGTCCAGCGTGGACAGCGCGAAGTTGTAGGAGCCCTGGATGGCCCCGGTCAGCATGCCCGAGGTGAACGAGGTGATGTCGGGCACGCCCTTGAGCACGATCTGGGCCACCTTCGGCTGCACCCCGGAGACCCAGTAGTGCGGGTTGCGGTCGGCGGTGACGCCGCCGCCCGGCGTCCACGACTTCAGCTCGTAGGGGCCGGTGCACATGATGCTGCCGGCGGGGGTGCCGTAGTTCTTGCCCTGCTGCTGCGCGAACCGCTTCTCGGTGACGATGCCGGGCATCGAGGCCAGCTCGCCCTCCAGCCAGTAGTCGGGCTGCTTCATGGTGATGGTCACCTGCCGCGCCCCGGTCGCCTGGATGGACTTGACCCGGCTGAACACCGCGCCGTAGAAGCCGCCCAGGGCCGTGGTGGTGTTGCGGTCCAGGCTGTAGACCACGTCGGCCGCGGTGACCGGGCGGCCATCCCAGAACTTCACTCCGGGCCGCAGCGTGAACACCATCTGGGTTGGGGACGGGGTGGCCACCGTGGCCAGCCCCGGCTGCAGCGCGCCGCTGGGCGCCTGGCGCAGCAGCGACTCGCACATCAGCGAGATGGCCGTGTTCTCCGGGTAGTCGAAGGCGAAGATCGGGTCGAGGGAGTTCACGTCCCGGTAGAGCGCCCAGGTCGCCGATGTGACCGGTGCCGTGCCCGCCGGGGTGGTCGCCACCAGGCCCTTGACCGGTGACACGTTGCCTGCCGTGCCGCCCGCGCTGACCGAGCGGCCGCAGGCCGTGCCCGCGAGCGCGAGTGCTGCTGCCGCGGCGGCCAGCGCGGCCCGCCGACCCTGCTTCCGGGTCATGTGTCCTCCTCGCGATCTGGCCGTGCCTCACCTGGCGGCGCTGTCGCGCCCCAGCTCTAGCTCCCCGCGTACCGCAGCTCTCCGCGCACCCACGTCTGGCGCACCGCCGCCTGGCAGACCTCGCCCGCGGGCAGGTGCGCCAGGTCGGCATCAACGACCGCGAAGTCCGCGTCCAGTCCCGGCGCCACTGAGCCCGTCGTGTCCTCCAGCCCGTTCACCCGGGCGCTGCCCGAGGTGTAAGCGGCCAGCGCCGCCGGGAGGCTGATGGCCTGCTCGGGCAGGAACGGGTCCCGGCCGTGGCCGCCCGCGCTGGCCGGCAGGCTGCGGCTGACCGCCACGTGCACGCCCCACAGCGGGTTCGGGCTGCTGACCGGCCAGTCGCTGCCCGCGCACAGCTCGGCGCCGGCCGCCTGCAGGGCCCCGAACGGGTACTGCCAGCCCGCCCGCCGCGATCCCAGGAACGGGATGGTCAGCTCGTCCATCTGCGGCTCGTGGGTGGCCCACAGCGGCTGGATGTTGGCCGTCGCCGACAGCGCCGCGAACCGGGGGATGTCCTCGGGGTGCACGACCTGCAGGTGAGCCAGGTGGTGCCGCCCGCCTTCCGCGCCGCCGCGGCGGGCCGCGGCCACCGCGTCGAGGGCGTGCCGGACCGCCCGGTCGCCCAGGGCGTGGAAATGCACCTGGAATCCGGCGCGGTCCAGGGCTTCGACGAAACGGGGCAGCTCCGCGGGATCGATGAAGTCCAGGCCGGACTGGCTCGTGGCGCAGCCGTCGGCGTCCAGGTAGGGCTCCAGCATCGCCGCGGTGTGCGTCTCGGCTACCCCGTCGAGCATCATCTTGACGCTGGTCGCGCGGAACCGGCCGGCCTGGCCCGCAGCGCGCCGCTCTACCAGTTCCGGGAGCTGGTCCAGCCCGCGGTCGCGTTCCCACCACAGCGCGCCGACCACGTTGACCGCCAGCGTGCCCGCCCGGGCGGCGCGCAGGTAGGCGTCCGCCGGGTCGGCGTCGCCGTTGTAGCGGCCGATGATGGCGTCCTGCCAGCCGGTGATGCCCAGCGACAGCAGGTAGTCCTGGGCCGCCAGCAGGGCCCGGTACCAGTCGTCGGAGGTGACCTCTGGCAGCAGCCGCCCGACCAGCCCGGCCGCGCCCTCTTGCAGCATGCCCAGCGGGTCGCCGGCCGCATCCCGCTCGATCCGGCCGTCGGGCGGGTCCGGCGTGGCCGCGTCGATGCCGGCCAGGCGCAGCGCCGCCGAGTTGACCCAGGCTCCGTGCCCGTCTCGGTTGGGCAGGAACACCGGGCGGTCGGGCAGCACGGCATCCAGCTGGTGCCGGGTCGGGATGCCGCCGGGGAAGGCGTCCATGCCCCAGCCGCCGCCGGTGATCCACTCGGCTTCGGGGTGCTGGCGGGCATAGGCGGCCACGAGCCCGGCGTAACCGGCCGGCGTGCTCGCCGAGCGCAGGTCGCACTGGCGCAGCTGCTGGCCGGCGAACACCGGGTGAGCATGCGCGTCGATGAAGCCCGGGAGCAGCGTGCCGCCGGCCAGGTCCACCGGCTCGGCCGCGCCCAGCCCGGCTGCCCCGTGGCCGGTCGCCGGGCCGACCTCGGTGATCTTGCCGTCGCGCACCCGCACGGCCGTGCCGGCGGCCAGGAAGCACTGGCCGTCGAAGACGGTCCCGCCGTGGAACAGGTACTCCTGGCCAGCCGGCACCGAACCTCCCGGGGGACGCTTCCTGGCCGACACTCAACCAATGGACCAAGGCATTGTCAATGCTTATGACCAAGTCTGTGACGGCATACACTCAGGCGGGAGACCAGCAGCCAGCACGGCAGGGGAGCGGGATGACGGCGGAACATGCGGCCGGGACAAAGCAGGGACGACGCGGGCTGCGGCGCGGCAGCCTGACCCCGGAGCTCATCGTCGCCCAGAGCCTGCGACTGCTCGACGAGGAAGGCGCCAGCGGGTTCAGCCTGCCCAGGCTGGGCCGGGCCCTCGGCGCCGACCCGACCGCCGTCTACCGGCACTTCGCCAGCAAGGACGACCTGGTCCTGGCCATCGCCGATCAGCTCATCGAGGAGGCGATGGACGGGCTGGTGGCCAGCGGCTGCTGGGCCGACACGCTGACCGACAGCACCCGCCGGCTGCGCCGCACCTACCTCGCGCACCCGGCGGCGGCCACCTTGTCCTCGTGCCGGACCACCCAGCGGCCGGCCGAGATGCGTACCGTGGACGTGCTGATCGGCGCCGTGCTGGCGGCCGGGTTCACCGGGGCGCAGGCGGCCGTCGTGTACCGGGCGCTGGGCGACTTCGCCTTGTCCTGGGCCGGCGGCGAGGCGGCCTTCCTGGCCCTGGACGACCAGCAGCAGAAGAACGACCGCGCGGCCTGGACGCGCGCCTACCTGGCCGTGGACCGGGCCGAGCACCCCAGCATCTGGCTGCTCCGGGCGGACCTGCCTGACGTCCGCGACGACGACATCTTCGAAACGATCCTGTCGCTGGTCATCGCCGGGCTGATGCAGCGCGCCCCGCGGCCGTGCCGGTGCCCCCGGCACGGCGCCGCGGCGAACCCGGCCGCGAGCTGACGCGGCGCCCCGCCGTCACCCGGGTCATCGTTGCGGCCAGCCAGGTGGCGTTGGGCTGCAGTGGGGGGCGGTGCCCCGGCATCGGGCTAGTCCCGGCCGGGCTGGAAGGGCGCAGCACAGCGCCCTTCCAGCTCGCGGGAGGACTAGTACCAGCCGACGCTGGTCTCGTGATGCCACGCCTGGCGCGGCGAGCCGTAGCGGTCCCGGATGTAGCGCAGCCCCCACCGGATCTGGGTCCGCGCACTGGACCGCCAGCTCGGCCCGGCGCTGGCCATCTTCGAGCCCGGCACCGCCTGCGGGATCCCGTACGCGCCGGAGTAGGGGTTGCTGGCATGCACATTCCAGCCGCTCTCCCTGGACCACAGCTTGTTCAGGGACGGGTACTGCCGCCGGGACGACCAGTGGAAGTGCCGCATCATGGCCCAGGCGATCTGCCGGGCGGTCTGATGGCGGCGGCCCTTCGACCCGCCCGAGGTACCGCCGCTGACGCTGGGCGCCACCGTGCCCGGCGAGCCGGAGCGAGCGGCGTCGAGAGCGGCCGACCGGGCTGCCGCGGCCGGAGCGCTGACGACGGCCGGACTGCCGGGGGCCGACGGGGCGGCGCTGGCGGGCAGGGTTCCGGCGAGGGCGCCGGCCATCGCGACCAGGGCGACGGCCGGGACACCGACCGCGAGCCGGAGCCGGGCCGCAGCGGGCCTGCGGGGCGGCGTCGCGGAATGCGTGCAGGGAGTCGCGGAATGCGTGCAGGGAAAAGCCTGGAGTGTTCTGCTGGAGAACAAGACAAGCCTTCTGTCGGGCGCGATGCCGCGCTCGGCCGTCACCCGGTCGGCTGCCGGCCGCCCGGAGTAGCCGGGCCACCGCAGCGGCGTGCGGGCATGTCGCGAGGGCATGGCAACTTGATCACTCTAAGTAATCACCGCGCACGCAGGGTGCTGTCGATTCCTTAGCGTGCATGAGGATCGGGGGTGTTGCCCAGCGGACGGCGCATCATCCCGATTTGCTCCGAATCACAATCTGTGAATAGCTCGTGGAAAAGGTGTGCGAATAGCCGTTATGAACAGGCAAATCGGGAACGGGGCCCCAGCGGGGGCGAGCGAGAGTGATGTCCGTCACACTGCGCTGCGGCGGGGCACCAGCCGGTGATGCCGCGCCGGTCCGGCCGGCGCCGGGCGGCCCGCATCCTGTGTCAGGGTCGGGGCTATGGCTGTCTCGATGATGCTGTTCACCCGGGACCTGCGGCTGACCGACAACCCGGCCCTGAGCGCGGCCGCCGCGGCCGCCGCCGCGGTGGTGCCGGCCTTCGTCCTGGACGAGGATCTGCTGCGCCATGGCGCCGCGCATGCCAGCCGGCTGAGCTTCCTGCACGACAGCCTGCAGGACCTGGATCGCAGCCTGCGCGCGGCGGGCGGCGCCCTGGTCATCCGGCGCGGCAGCCCGTGGGCGGCAGCAGTCATCGAGCTGGCCCGGCAGGCCGGCGTGACCTCGATCCACGTCGCGGACGACGTGTCGGGTTATGCGCAGGCCCGGCTGGCGCAGCTGGAGCGCGCGGCAGCGGGCGAGCGGATGGCGGTGACCCGCCATCCCGGCGTCACGGTCGTGCCGCCGGGCACGGTACGGCCCGCCGGGCGTTCGGTATTCCAGGTCTTCACCCCGTATTACCGGCGATGGCAGGAAGCCCGGCGCCGGCCCGCCGCGGATCGCCCGGCGGCCGTCACTCTCCCGGCCGGCCTGGCGCACGGCCAGATCCCGTCCCTGAGCGGGCTGACCTCCGCCCGGCCCGCAGCCGGGCTGCAGGCCGGCGGCGAGTCGGCCGGGCTGGCCCGGCTGCGCTCCTGGGTCCCGGACAGCCTCGGCGACTATGACCGCGCCCGCGATGACCTGGCCGCCGACCGGTCCTCCCGGCTGTCGGCCTACCTGCACCTGGGCTGCCTGTCCCCGGCGGCCATCGAGGCGGAGCTGTCCGGGCAGCCGGGCAGTGCGCCCTTCGTCCGCCAGCTCGCCTGGCGGGACTTCTTCGGCCAGCTGCTGGCCGACCGCCCGGACGCGGGGCACCGCGACTACCGGGACCGGGGTGATGACTGGGTCTGTGACCCCGGCGCGCTGGAGGCCTGGCGAGCCGGGCAGACCGGCTTTCCGGTCGTGGACGCCGCCATGCGGCAGCTGGCCGCCGAGGGCTTCATGCACAACCGGGCGCGGATGATTGCCGCCTCGTTCCTGACCAAGGACCTGTACCTGGACTGGCGGGCGGGGGCCAGGCATTTCATGACCCTGCTGGCCGACGGTGACGTGGCCAGCAACCAGCTCAACTGGCAGTGGGTCGCCGGCACGGGCACCGATACCAGCGCCCACCGGATCCTCAACCCCACCCGGCAGGGCCAGCGGTTCGACCCGGCCGGGGACTACGTGCGCCGCTACGTGCCGGAGCTAGCCGGGCTGCCGGCCGGGGTCATCCAGGAGCCGGACGAGGCGGCCCGGCGGCGCTGCGGCTATCCCGCGCCGCTGGTCGACCATCGCGTCGCGGTCACCGAGTACCGGGCCCGCCAGCGGGCCGGCCGTGCAACCCGGCCCGGCCGCGCGTAACCGGAGGTAAGCCCGTTCCCCTGGCGGCAGCCCGGCCCGGGCGGCACCATGAGTCAGGTGTGCCTGGTCAGCGCCGATCAGGCACGCCCGGCCGGCTTACCAGTGATGGGCGACGTCGATGACCAGCCGGGTGTGATGGCCGGGGTCGCGCAGTTCCAGGACCCGGAATGGCAGCCGGGCGCGCAGGCCGACGCCGACCGAGGTGACGCCCTCGAACGAGCCAGCGCCGACAACCTGCCGGAAGGCGGAGAAGCCCGCCACCGCGACCAGGTGATGGCTGCTGGCCGGGAACGCGGCCGCGGCCGGCGCGAGCACGTTGATCAGCAGCCGGGCGTGGCCGCGCACGTGGATGACGTTGCCGGAGCCATCGGCGATGATCCGGTGCACGTAGCGGACCTGGTAGCCGGGCTTGGCGCCGGCCCCGACGTCGATCACCAGCCGGTCGAAGCACCGGTGCTGGCCGGCCCGGGCCGACTTGACCTTGGCCTGGACCATGACGCCAGCATGCTTGGAGGTACTTCCCCAGTGCAGGTCACACGAGCGGGCCGCGGCTGCGGCGGGCCTGGCTGCCGAGGACGTCGAGGCCCCGGCAGCGGCTGGGGCAGCCAGTCCCAGACCGGTGAGCGCCGTCATGACTGCGGCAATGGCGATCGTCCGCATGGCTGTCTCCTTGCAGCGCTTACCAGTATTCAGGAATTAGGCGGCCCGCCCACCAGGCGGCCAGTGGGCGAGCCGGCTCAGGCATCGTCAGCGCCCCCGCAGCTGGCGGTGCCTTATATACAATTCAGCGTAGGAATGTGCAGTCCCCCTGCTGACGGTGTGTGCTCCATGTGGAGGGCGTGGCCGGCGGTGCGTGACGGCACGATTCGCGCCGGGGATCAGTGGTCACAAGTCCCGCAATAACGGGCTTCCGGGCTTCGGGTCAGCCGCGCCGCGGGCATGACCCCGCCACAGCGCTCACAGCGGCCGAAGCAGCCCGTGCGGAGCCGGGACAGCGCCGCCTCGATCTCGGCCAGCACCCGGCGCTCGGCGACCGCCTGGCGCAGCAGCGGCCGTCCCGGCCGGGCCGGGCGCCCGCTTTCGCCGGACCCGGCTTCCTCGGCATCGTGGTAGGCCAGCGCCAGTTCCGTCACCCGCTCCAGCCGGGCCCGCCAGTGCGACTCCAGCAGGGCACGCCAGCCCGGCAGCGATTCCGGGGCCAGGTGCGCAGCCTGCTGGGCCGGGACCGCGGGCCGCGCGAGGGATCCGTCGGTCCGCTCGCTGACGTCCTGACCGCTGCCGGCCCGGGCTCGTGGCGCCCCGATCGCCAGACGGGTGCGCGGCGCCTCGATCACCAGGTCTGCGGACATCAGGACTCCTCCCGTGGCACTGGTCCGGCTCCGATGCGGCGGCCGGGATCCTGCCCAGAAGCAGACCCGACCAGGTTGCAGGAAAGCTGACCGGGATGCTCACGGGATGATGTGAATGTGGTGTTCTGATGTAGACGTCTGGGCACAGATCAGGCCCAGCTTCAGCCGGCCTTCAGGAACGGGGCTCAGGCCCGGGGCAGGGACACCACGAAAGTGGTGCCCTCGCCCGGCGTGCTCTGCACGGTGATGTCGCCGTCATGGCCGCGGACCAGCTCGGCCACGACGGCCAGCCCGATTCCGCTGCCGGTGGCACCGGTGGGGTTGGTGCCGCGCCAGAACCGCTCGAAAATGTGCGGCAGCTGTGCCTCGGTGATGCCGATGCCGGTGTCACTCACGGTCAGCGTGGCCCGCTCACGGTCCGCTGCCGTGCGCACGGTCACCGTGCCGGCGGCCGGGGTGAACTTCGCCGCGTTGCCCAGCAGGTTGGTGATCACCTGGTGCATCCAGCGGGCGTCGGCCCGGATCGGCGCCGGCTCGAGGTCCCGCTCGAAGCTGATCTGGCTGGCCTCCAACCGCCCGGCCAGGCTGTCCGCCGCGGCCGCGGCCATCTGCGCCAGGTCACCGGGCTTCAGGGTGAGCTGCAGCGCGGCGGCCTCCGCGGCCGCCAGCGACTGCAGGTCGCCGACCATCCTGGCCAGCCGCAGCACCTCATCGCGCAGCGAGCTGAGCTGCGCCGGGGTCGGCTGCACCACGCCGTCGAGGAGCGCCTCGTGGCCGGCCTGCAGGACGGCCACCGGCGTCCGCAGCTCGTGCGCCACGTCGGCGACCAGGATGCGGTGCAGCTGCTCCTGGCGGGCCAGCTCATCGGCCATCCGGTCGAAGGTCTCCGCCAGCTCGGCCAGCTCGGTCGGCGCCCGGATACTGCCCACCCGGGCGGTGCGGTCACCGCCGCCGACCGCGCTGGCGGCCTGGATCAGGCGCGCCACGGGCCGGGTAATGCGCCGCGACATGCCGATGGCCACGATCAGGGCGACTAGCGCGGCCAGTCCCGCCGCCCCGGCGATAGCCCGGAAGAACTCCTCGCGCAGCCGCCGGTCATTGACGCCCAGGCCAGGGTCGAAGCGCGCCTTCAGCGTGCCCATCTGGCGCCCGTTCACCAGGATCGGTGCCCGCATGAGCGGCCCGTCGGACGTGGCGAAGCCCGGCGAGGAGCCGACCACATGGCCGCCCAGGTCGGTCACCTGGACGTCGGCGTGCAGCGTCCCGGCCAGCTCCATGGTCGACATCAGGCCGGATCGCGACCAGGCGTCGGCCTGGCTGCGCGAGGCGGCGGCCACCACCGCCATGGCCTGGGTCAGCCGGCCGCGCTGGGCCTGGGCCAGCTGGTCGACGTCCGCCGCCGCGAAGACGGCGGTCAGCGCGGCCAGCAGCGCGATGGCGGTCAGCGCGACCGAGACGAACGCCAGCGACAGCCGCATCCCGAGCGGGGCGGCGTCACCCGTTCTAGCCATCCCGGCTGAGGCCCAGGCGGTATCCCCCCCCGAGCACGGTCTGGATGATCTCCGGCCGCCCGGCATCGACTTCGATCTTGCGCCGCAGGTTCTTCACGTGCGAGTCAACGCTGCGCTCGTAGCCCTCGAACTCATAGCCGCGAGTCCGGTTGATGATCTCGTAACGGGAGTAGACGCGACCGGGCACCGAGGCCAGCGCCACCAGGACGCCCCACTCGGTGGGCGTGAGGGCCACGCCCGCGCCGCGGACCTCGACGGTCCGGCGCTGCTCGTCGATAACCAGCTCGCCATCGCCGTACCGGGCGGCGCGGTAGCTCCCGCCCTCCGCCTGGCCGCCCCGCCGCAAGATGGCCTGGCAGCGCAGCACGAGCTCGCGCGGGCTGAACGGCTTGGTCACGTAGTCGTCGGCGCCCATTTCCAGGCCGCGGATCCGGTCTTCCTCGCTGGACTTGGCCGTCAGCATCAGGATGGGGGCGCCCGACGACGCGCGCAGTTCCCGCGCCACGGTCTCGCCGGGCACGTCGGGCAGGCCCAGGTCCAGGACCACCAGGTCCGGGTCAGCAGAGCTGGCCAGGCTCAGCGCCTCGGCTCCCGACCCGGTCGACAGCACCGTGAAGCCACCGCGCTCCAGGTACGAGCGCACCAGCTCCCGGAGTTTCCGCTCGTCCTCAACCAGCAGGATCGTTGCCGCCACTGCGCAGCCGCCCCCTCATCGCAGCCCGCCATCGCGGGGCTAACAGGCGTGCTACCCGGCTGCCTCGCCGGCCGGCCTGACGAGGCACGCGCCTGGTGTAAGGCTACGACGCCCGGCCCGGTATCAGCCAGTGCCGGGCCCGCTGACTCCACACAGCTACCACACAAGCTTCACCGGACACGCCCGGTCGGTGGGGTGCACTGACGAGGTGAGGATCGTGGCGCCGGCGCGCGGTCGCCGGCCTCAGTTACCGGTGGCCGGCCCAGGAGAGGAGCGCAGGTGAGCGACGTCGACCTCCTCATCCTCGCTCCCTGGATCGTTTTCGCCGGCGCCGTGGCCACCCTCACCGTCATGACTTTTTCCCGGGGGGGCCGGGGCGGGCGGCAGTTCCGGCGGCGCCGGAACAGCCGCCCGCCCCGGCGCTAGCTCAGCGGAGCACCTTACGCCGGTACAGCGCCACGGCCGTCGGAGCGAACACCCCGATCAGGGCGGCGGACCAGATGATCACGGCCAGTTCCGGATGCTGCATGGGCCAGGCGTGAATCGTGGCCGCCGGGTTGGGTCCGCCGAACAGGACCCGGCAGGCTGAGGCGATCGCGCTCATCGGGTTCCAGTCCGCTACTGCCTGCAGCCAGCCGGGCATGCCCTGAGTGGGCACGAATGCATTGGAAACGAACGACAGCGGCAGGAACAGGATGAATCCCATGGCCTGCGCCGCCTCCGGGCTGCGCAGGACCATCCCCGCGCATGCGCCGGCCCAGGTCATGGCGAAGGCGAACAGCAGCGACAGCCCGACGGCGGCCAGCGCGTCGGCGACGCCGTTGTGCACGCGCCAGCCGATGGCCAGCCCGGTCATCACCAGGACCAGGATTCCCAGCAGCTGAGTGACCAGGTCCGATGTTGTCCGCCCGGCCAGGACGGCGGCCCGGGAGATCGGCAGCGAGCGGAACCGGTCGATCAGGCCGGAGGACATGTCGGTGGTGAGGCCGACCGCGGTACCCGGCGCGCTCCCGGCCATGGCCATCCCGAACATCCCGCTGACCAGGTACTGGTGGTAGCTGCCGCCGCCGGGCAGGTGGATGGCCGAGCCGAAGACATAGCTGAACAGCAGGACGAAGATGACGGGCTGGATGGTGACATCGGCCAGCTGCTCGGGCTCGCGGGCGATGCGCACCACGCTGCGGCGGGTCAGCACCCAGGTGTCCTTCAGGCCCCACCAGGCCCGGGCCGGCAGTGTCGCGGCGGGCGGCGCGGGCCGGGCCGGGGACACGGCGACGGTCGTCATGAGTGGTCACTCTCCTCAGGGCTCGCTCCGGCCGCGCTGGCGTGGCCGGTCAGGGTCAGGAACACGTCATCCAGCGACGGATGCCGGATGGCCAGGTCATCGAGCAGCACGCCCGCCGCGTCCAGGTCACGAACGATCTCGGGCATCCGGCGGGCCCCCGCCGCTACCGGCGCCTCGGCCCTCCGGGGGCCGGCATCGACCTGCGGCGGCGCGTCAGCGTGCCGGGCCAGCACGGCCACTGCCGCGTCCAGGTCGGACCCGGGCGCCACGGTCAGCACCACCCGCTCGCCGCCGATCTTCGCCTTGAGCTGGGCTGACGTGCCCTCGGCGATGACCAGGCCCTGGTCGACCACGGCAATCTTGTCGGCCAGCTGGTCGGCCTCATCCAGATGCTGAGTGGTCAGCAGCACGGTGGTCCCGTCAGCCGCCAGGCCCCGCACGGCATCCCAGGTCACCATCCGGCTGCGCGGGTCCAGGCCCGTCGTCGGCTCATCCAGGAACAGCACCTCGGGCCGGGTGACCAGGCTGGCCGCCAGGTCCAGCCGCCGCCGCATGCCACCGGAGTACGTCTTAACGCCGCGGTCGGCGGCATGGGTCAGGTCGAACCGGGCCAGCAGCTCGGCGGCGCGCGCCCGGGCGCCGCGCCGGGACAGGCGGCCCAGCTGGCCGATCATGATCAGGTTGGCCCGGCCGGTCAGGCACTCGTCCAGCGCGGCGTACTGACCCGTCAGCCCGATCCGGGTGCGGACCTGCGCAGCGTCGCGGACGACGTCAAAGCCGGCCACGGCCGCCGTTCCGCGCTCGGGCCGGAGCAGGGTGGTCAGAACCCGCACCGTGGTGGTCTTGCCGGCCCCGTTCGGGCCGAGCATGCCCACGATGGATCCGGGCTCGACCTGCAGGCTGAGCCCGGCGAGCGCCCTGGTCTTCCCGTAGGTCTTGGTCAGCCCGTCGGCCTCGATCGCCAGCGTGCCGCTCATCACGTTCTCCCTCTCATCAGTCTCATCCCCGGCCCCGGCAGCGCCCCGGTGGTCTCGCCTGCCGCGCTGCGCAGGTCTGCTGCGCAGGAGCCAGGTGACCCGGGCGCCGCCACTCTAGTACGGCGTACGAGTTCTCTCGTACGGAGTACTATCACGTACGATGTACGAGCGTCAAGCGACGGCCGAGCGGAGACACGATGGACTCAACCGACGATCTGTGGCCCCCGTGGAGTGAGGGCGGGCGAAACCGCCCCGCCGACCGCCGCCGCGCCTCCGGGCCCGGCTCCCGGCCCGGCCTCAGCGACGGCCGGGGCCCCGATCCGCGCCGCGGTCCCGACCGCGCCCGCGGCCCGGCCGGCCCCCGGGATGGCTGGGACGGCGGCCCGCCGCGCGGCCGCGCGCGGCAGCGGCCCGCATTGTCGCGGGACGAGATCGTGGACGCCGCTATCGCCATTGCCGACGCGGAGGGACCCGACGCCGTCAGCATGCGGCGGATCGCCCAGGTCCTGCGCGCCGGGACCATGTCCCTGTACTGGCACATCGCCAACAAAGAGCACCTGCTTGACCTGATGCTCGACGCGCTCCTGGCCGAGGTCGAGGTGCCGGACCCGTCTGGTGACTGGCAGGCTGACCTGCGCGCCTACGCGCGCAGCGCGCGGGCGGTGCTGCTGCGGCATCGCTGGGTCATCGACTTCATCGGCGGCCGGCCCGGCATGGGGCCCAACACGCTGCGCAGCATCGACCGGTCGCTCGCTCTGCTCGACGGGCTGCCGCTCGACCTGGCCACCGCGATGACCATCCTGCAGTCCATCACCACGTACGTGACCGGCGTTGTCGTCCGCGAGCTTCAGGAACTGCGGCTGGAGCGCCAGCTGGAGCAGTCCGGCGCCTCGGCCGAGGAGATGGAGGCGGAAGCGCGGGCCTGGGGGGCCCGGCTGCAGGCCGCCGGCGGGTTCGAGCACTTCGTCCAGATCTTCGAGCAGAACGTGGACCCGGACGCCCGGGAAACCCGGGAGCAGCGCTTCACCTTCGGCCTGGACTGCCTGCTGGACGGGATCGCGGTGCATGTCCGCGAGCTGCCGCGAGCCATGACGCCCGGCGAATCAGGCAAGTCCGCCGACTAGCGAGAATAGGAATGAGCAACTCGTAACGCATCTTTATCGCCTCGCCTCACGAGTCACAGTTTTCGCACAGGGCCGCCTCATTTCGCCAGGCTGGCTGGCGCTATTAGGGCCAACCGGCCGGGACGCGGCACGCGGGCCGGTCGGATGGTGTTTGATGGTCGTGGTTGCATTCGCGATTTGCGGAAGCGGCGCACGCGCACAGTCAGTCTGGCTCCGGAGTCTCCGCTGGGGACTCTCCGCCGTACCGGGGGGCGCGGTGCCGCGCAACCCAGGATCCTCATCCGTGGATCCCGTAGATCACCCAGTAGGAGAAGGCACATGCCTGAGGGCACCGTGAAGTGGTTCAACGCCGACAAGGGCTATGGATTCATCGCCCCGGACGACGGCACTGCCGACGTCTTCGTGCACCACTCCGCGATTCAGACTGACGGTTTCCGCAGTCTTCAGGAGAACCAGCGAGTCGAGTTCACCGCAGGCCAGGGCGCCAAGGGGCCCCAGGCTGAGCAGGTTCGTCCACTCTGACCATGCAAGCCGGGAGCCGCGGCGGCGGCCACCCGGAGCTGTAACCAGGGGCGGCCCCGGCTGGGGCCGCCCCTTTTTTGCGCGATATCAGCCAGCTCGGGATCGCGCATTGATAATCGTGAAGACATATTACTATTTTCGCCACTCTGCGGCGTATCAGGCTAATAAATTACCGCTAATTAGCGTGATCGCCTGACTGCACTGTGCTATATATCCGTCATAGCCGGTGCACAGTATGCCGCAAAGGGGACGATGTGCTAACAAAGGCTGCCCGTTCTGCGGCAGCGAGCGCCAAACATCAGTTAGTCAGAAGGACGCAGGGCCCACCTTGCGGAACAGCCGGGACAAACGCCGGGAAATCTGCAGAGCAGCCCGGCACGCATGCGCCTGTCATTTCCGGTCCGGCCGACCCGGCAGCGCCAGGACCGGCCGGCCCGGCTGATCAGGCGGAGGCCCGCGCCGACCGCCCAGCACCGGTTCCTGCTCCGCCAGGTTCTGCCCGGCCGGCGGCTACCCCGCCGGTTGCGCCGCCACCGGTTCCTGCTCCGCCGCCCGCTGCGCCGCCGGTTTCGCCGCCACCGGTTCCAACTCCGCCAGCCGCTGCTGTGCCCGTTGCGCCGCCGCCCGTTGCGCCGCCGCCGGGTCCGCAGCCGCCCGCTTCCGTGCTGCCGGCCGCTGGCGAGGACCCGGCCGGCCCGGCGAACACCGCGCGGCGCCGGCACGCTCCGCTCAGCACCCTGGCCGCCTTTCTCGGGACCCGCGCCGGCCTGCTGCTGATCGGGGTGTCGGTCTACCGCGAGCCCGCCGATCGCAATGCGGTGCTCTTCCAGGTCGGCGAGCATGACTATGCGGCCGCCCGCGATCACGACCTCCTCGGCCCGGCCTCGCCTTTCCGGCCGCCCGCCGACCTGGCTGACCTGACCACGGCGTGCCTGCGGGCCGGATTGCTGCAGCGCCGCCGGACTGGCCGCCGGGGCGACGTTCCCGCACTGCTGGTGGACGAGCGGGTCGGCCATCAGCTGCGGGAGATCCTGGACGGGGCCGGCCGGCATGCCGAGCTCACCGATGCGCACCGCCGGGCCGCGGATTACTGGCAGTGGCGCGCGGCCGCGTGGCCGCAGGAACGCCAGGCCGATATTCATGACCTGCTCCAGGCTCGCCAGCACCTGCTGGACGCCGGCGAGATCGACCAGGCCAGCAGCCTGACCCGGGACATCTGCGCGCAGCTGCGGGTCTGGGGCAGCCTGGACTCCGAGGCAGAGCTGATCCAGGCCACGCTGGAGGCCCTGCCGTCGCCGTCGGCCGGGCGGGCCGGATGGCTGCACGAGCTCGGAGCTGTCGCGCAGGCGCACCGCGACTTCGTCGCCGCTGAGCGCCATTACCTGAGCTCAGTCGCCATGTTCGAGCAGCTCGAAGACGCGGGCGGTGTCGCACGCGGCTACGAGAGCCTCGGCGTCCTGGCTCAGGCGCAGGGCGACTACCGCAAGGCCGAGCGCCGCTACCGGGCGGCCGCCGCCAGCCAGAAACGAGCTGGTCCGGCAGCGGACGACAGCATGCCGTGGGCTGCGGGCTCAGCGGCCGCGCCCGGTGCCGCGAGCGCCGGGACTGTCCTGGATCCGGGGCCGGCGCTACCGCCGGCCCCGCCGGCCGCCCCGGCGCAGGCGGAGCTGCCCGTCCCGCACGGCACGGTGCCGCCGGCCCGGCCGGCCCGGCGGCACAAGCGGTTCCGCACGGCCAGCCCACCGGCCAGCCGGCCGGCCCGGCCCGGCCGGTGGGCCCGGCGGGCGCACTGGCCGGTGGTGCTGGCCGTCGTGTCGGCGGGCGTCGCCCTGACCGCTACGACCGTCGCGGTGGCCCGTGTCGCCACCGGCCCGGGACCCGGTCCGCAGGGCACTGCGGGCACCCGGCTGGCTCCGGGCCAGGACGCCGTGACCAGGGCCGGCCAGGGCCAGGCTGGCTCGCTGGCGGCTGCGGTGGCCGGCGACCGCGCCCGGGCGGCCGCCTGGATCACCGCGCAGGTTAGCCGCAGCGCTGTGGTGGCCTGCGATCCGGCGATGGCCGCGGACCTGCGGGCCCGCGGGGTGCCGGCCGGGAACCTGCTGGTCCTGGGCCCGGGGGCGGGAGCCGATCCGCTCGGCTCCGGGGTCGTCATCGCCACCTCCGCCGTCCGCAGTGAGCTCGGCGGCCGGCTGGCCAGTGTCTACGCACCGCTGGTCATCGCGCGTTTCGGGGCCGGCAGCGGCCGGATCGAGGTCCGCGTGGAGGCCCCTGATGGCGCCGCCCTCTACCAGCGCGCCCTGCGCTCGGATCAGCAGGCCCGGCGGGCCGGCGGAACCCAGCTCGTGCGCAACCACCAGCTGTCAGTCAGCCCGGCGGCGCGGCGTGAGCTGCTGGCCGGCCAGGTGGACACCCGGCTGCTGACGACGATCGCCGCGCTGGCCCAGCTGCGGCAGTTCCGGATCGCCGGGTTCAGCGACAGCGGGCCGGCCGGGAACGCGGCGGCGCCACTGCGGTCGGCCGAGATTACCGTGGCCGGCTCAGCCGGCAGCGCCGCCGTGGCGCCGCTGCGCGCCTTCCTGGCCGCGCAGCGCGCTCCGTACCTGGCCGCGCATATCGCGGTCATCCAGGGTCCCGGCGGCCCCGAGCTCAGCTTCACCTTCCCCGCCCCCAGCCCGCTGGGGCTGCTCGCCGGTCCCGGCTCCGGGACGGCGGGCACCACCCGCCCCTGACAACGCCGGTGCGTCAGCGACCACCGGGAGAGACCTAGGAGACACCATGACTATCCGTGCCTGGACCCGCCGCGGGGTGCGACCGCTGGCGATGACAGCCGGCGCCCTGGCGCTGGCCGCGAGCGCGCTGGCCGGGCCCGCCCTGGCCGCGACCGCCACCGCGCATGCGGCCACCGTCGACAGCACGGCCAGCTATGGCTGGCTGCGGCTGGCCCACCTGTCCCCCAACACTCCGGCCGTCGATGTGTACCTGTACTCCTTCGGTCACTCCCGGGCGATGATCGTGCTCAGGCACGTCGCCTACGGCACGGTCTCGCCCTATGAGCGGGTGGCCAGCGGCGACTACACCGTGGCCATGCGGGGCGCCGGCGCCCCGCCTTCCTCCAAGCCGGTCCTGTCCGCCACCGTCGACGTCACGGCCGGCAATGCCTACACGGTGGCGGGCATGGGCCCGTTCAAGGCGCTGCGCCTGCAGGTCCTGCACGATCAGCTCACCGCGCCGCCGGGCCGGGCGCTGATCCAGGTGATCCAGGCCTCGCTGCGCCAGCAGCATGTGACCGTCTCGCTGGGCTCGCGCCCGGTGGCCAGCGACCTGGCCTTCGCCCAGGCGACCGGCTTCCGGGCGGTAGCGCCGGGCAGCTGGGCGGTGCGCGCGGCCGGCCCGGGCCAGAACGCTGCCACCCGGCTGACCCTCGCCGCCGGCACCATCCACACGGTGGTCGTCCTCGACCAGCCCGGCCACCTGGCCATCCGGGTGCTGGAAGACGCCGCGGGCAGCGCTCAGGTCCCGGCCGGCGGCGC
This sequence comes from Streptosporangiaceae bacterium, assembly GCA_036490755.1. Taxonomy (GTDB): domain Bacteria; phylum Actinomycetota; class Actinomycetes; order Streptosporangiales; family Streptosporangiaceae; genus DASUBV01. Next base: position 77,991 of record DASXDJ010000090.1, on the reverse strand, counting down.
CGCGACCGGGCTGGGCGGGACCGCGGCGCAGCCCGGCCCCGCGCTGGCTCCATGGCTTGCTGCGGCCGTCTGCGGGCTCGCGATGATCGCAGCCGGCCTGACCCGGCGGCGCTGGTCCCGGCCGGCGCAGCCGTCCCGGTCCGGCCGCCCGGCAGCAGCCCGGCACGCCAGCACTCCGCCGGCCCGGCGAGCCCGCTGAGCAGCCGCGGCTGACCAGCGGCTGCGGCCATGCGCCGGCACCCAGTGCCGCCGGGCCCCGGTGACCGGCCGCTGGCCGCGCGGCGCCGTCCGGCAGCCGGCGGGCTTCCGCCCGGACGGCACCGCGCGCCCGCCGCCCGGGCGGCCCGCATGGTCGCCGGAGTGCTGGCCTGCGGGGTACTCAGCTGCGCGGTCGGCATCGCCGGCCTGATCACCGCCAGCAGGCTCGGGCACCCGGCCATCCGGCCCGGCCCGGTGGCGCGCATCGCAGGGCCGGCCGGCCGGCTCGCCGCCCTGCCCGGGCCGGGCCGGGCGCGCCCGGTGGCGCTACCGCGCTGGCTGGTCATCCCGGCGATCGGCGTGCGCACCCGGCTGATCCGGCTGGGCCAGACCGCCAGCGGCGCCCTCCAGGTGCCCGGCACGACCACGGTCGCGGGCTGGTACACCGGCAGCCCGCGGCCCGGCGCCATCGGCTCGTCCGTCATCGCCGGCCACGTCGACTCCTACCGCGGGCCGGGCATCTTCTTCCGGCTGCGGCTGCTCCGGCCCGGTGACCGGGTCTACGTCCGCCGGGCCGACGCCACCGTGGCGGCGTTCCGGGTGACGCAGGTCCGGCAGTACCGCAAGAGCCACTTCCCCGCCGCGGCCGTCTACGGCCCGGCGCCGCAGCCTGAGCTCCATCTCCTCACCTGCGGCGGCGTCTTCGACCACGCCGCCGGGTCCTACCTGAGCAATGTTGTCGTGTACGCCGTCGCGCTGCCCCCGCCCGCGGCGGGCAGGCAGCGGTCAGCACACCCGTAACGAACGTGCCCGGCGCCGGCCAGTCCGGCCCGCACGGGCGGCCGGCGGGACCGCCGCGCGGCTGGCCCGGCCGCAGGTCCGTACCGGGCCGCCGGCCGGGCCCGGTATCGTCACGCCCGTCGGGCAGGCACACGAGGTCGCCGCGGGCCCGGCCACTGACCTTGACTCGGGGCCGCACGCCCCGGCTGGGGTTCCAGGGGTGGCCCCTGGGCTAGACGGTCCGCGGCAGGAGAGGGCGCAGATGACTCGACCGCTGCTGAACCGCCGGCTGGCCGGGCTGGGCACCACGATCTTCGCCGAGATGTCCGCCCTCGCCGTCTCGACCGGCTCCATCAACCTGGGCCAGGGCTTCCCCGATACCGACGGGCCCGCCGAGCTGGCCCGGGCCGCCGCCGACGCCGTGCTGGCCGGGCGCGGCAACCAGTACCCGCCGGGGCCGGGCGTGCCGGAACTGCGGCAGGCGATCGCCGCCCACCAGAAGCGGTTCTACGGCCTGACGGTCGACCCCGACACCGAGGTGCTGGTCACCGCCGGGGCGACGGAGGCCATCGCCGCGGCGCTGCTGGCCCTCCTGGAGCCCGGCGACGAGGTCATCGCCCTCGAGCCGTACTACGACTCCTACGCCGCCTGCATCGCGATGGCCGGGGCGACCCGGGTGCCGGTGACCCTGCGGCCGCCGGAATTCCGCCCGGACCTGGATGCGCTGCGGGACGCGGTGACCAGCCGGACCCGGCTCATCCTGCTGAACTCGCCGCACAACCCGACCGGCATGGTGCTCACCCGCGATGAGCTGACGGCCATCGCCGAGCTCGCCGTCGAGCGGGACCTGCTGGTGGTGACCGACGAGGTCTACGAGCACATCGTGTTCGAGGGCGAGCACATCCCGATCGCCACCCTGCCGGGCATGGCCGGCCGGACCGTCTCCATCAGCTCGGCGGGTAAGACCTTCTCCTTCACCGGCTGGAAGGTGGGCTGGGTGACTGGCTCGCCGGAGCTGGTCAGCGCGGTCCGCACGACCAAGCAGTTCCTCACGTTCGTCAGCTCGGGACCGTTCCAGTACGCGGTCGCGGGCGGCCTGGGCCTGCCCGACAGCTTCTACGCCGGCCTGGCCGCGAGCCTGGCCGGGAAGCGGGACCTGCTGGCGGCCGGGCTGACCGCAGCCGGCTTTGAGGTCTTCGCGCCGCACGGGACGTACTTCATCACCACCGATATCGCCGCCCTGGGCGACGGCGACGGCCTGGCCTTCTGCCGGAGCCTGCCCGGCCGGTGCGGCGTCGTGGCCGTTCCCAATGTCGTGTTCTACGACAACGAGGCGGCCGGGCGCAGCCAGGTGCGCTTCGCGTTCTGCAAGCGCGAGGAGGTCCTGGCCGAGGCGGCGGGCCGGCTCGCCGGGACCGCCCGGCCGGCCTGACCGCGGGCCGCCGGCCCGGGCCGGCGGCGGCCGCCGGGGCCGGGCGCGCCGGCCGGGCACCACAGCACCGCCGGGGTCGTTACGCGGCATGATGGAACCTGATGTCCGGCAGCGAGACTCATTAGGAGGCAGGGGTGAATCCCACGTCACGCGGTGACAGCCCGGTAGCGGCGGGCCCGTCGGCGCAGATCTATCAGGCCGCCCGGCAGGACAAGCCCTGGGGACACGAGCTGATCTTCGCGGCCGTGGACGGGAAATACGTCGGGAAGGTCATCCACATGACGGCCGGGCACTCGCTCAGCCTGCAGTACCACCGCGAGAAGGACGAGACGATCAGCGTGCTGTCGGGTAAGGCCCTGGTGGAGTACGGGCCGGCCGCCGGCGAACTGGCCGGGCAGGAGTTCGGGCCGGGTGACACCATCTGGCTGCCGGCCGGGGTGCTGCACCGCGTCACGGCCGTCACCGACATCACATTCGCTGAGGCGTCGACCGCCGAGCCAGGCTGGCGCGAGGACGTCGTCCGGCTGGAAGACAGGTACGGGCGCGCCGGGACAAGCGCGCCCTGATGACCAGCCGGACCAGATAAGTCCGCGAAATACCGGTAGCAGGGAACACCGGCGGCGCTGATAGCGTTGCGGTCTGAGCGGCAGGATACTGTCGCCACTCCCGCGGGCGAGCGGCCCGCGCGGTCGGTTGTATGTGCGGTTCGCTCCCGGTGAGCTTGATGCCCGGGGCGCGGGGCGCCCGAGCTTATGACTCGCGACGCGGCCCTGAGCACAGACGGAGTTCTACTTTGCATGAAGATGCCCGGCGTCAGCGTGCGCCCCGGCACCCCGGCCGCAACCGCCCCCGGTCCGGCCAGCCCTCTTCCGGAACCTCATCCTCCGGCCGCCCGCAGTCGCGCAAGCCGCAGTCCGGCCAGCGCCGGTCGGGCTCGTACCAGTCCGGCCCGCGCCGGTCGGGCCAGCCCTCCGGCGGGCGCCGCGGGCCCTCCGGCGCCGCCGCACCCCCTTCTGAGCTGGACCGCGCGCTAGCCGCCGCGCTGGCCGCACCGCCGCCCGAGCCGACCACCTTCGCGGCCCTCGGCCTGCCGGAGGCACTGGTCACCGCACTGGCGACCCGCGGTATCACCGAGCCGTTCGCCATCCAGTCGCGCGCCCTGCCGGATGCGCTCGGCGGCCGCGACGTCCTGGGCAAGGCCCAGACGGGCTCGGGCAAGACACTGGCCTTCGGGCTGCCGGTGCTGGCCCGGCTGGCCGGCCCGTCACTGGGCGGACGGCCGCGGCCGCGCGCGAAGGCGCCGCGGGCCCTCGTCCTGGTCCCGACCAGGGAGCTCGCCGTGCAGGTCGCGGACGTGCTGCAGCCGCTGGGCCGCGCGCTGAACGTGACTGTCACGACCGTCTACGGCGGTGTCTCGATCGCCCGCCAGATCGACATCGTGCGGCGCGGCGTCGACCTGGTGGTAGCCACGCCCGGCCGCCTGATCGACCTGATCGACCGGGGTGCCTGCACCCTGGACGACATCGAGATCACGGTGCTGGACGAGGCCGACCACATGGCCGACCTCGGCTTCATGCCGGCCGTCACCAAGATCCTGGACCTGACCCCCGCCGGCGTCCAGCGGCTGCTGTTCTCGGCCACCCTCGACCGCGGCGTCGGGCAGCTCGTGACCTCCTATCTCAGCAACCCGGCGGTATGCGCAGTCGCGCCCGCGGAGATCGATGCCGGCACGGCCGAGCACAGCATGCTGGTGCTCGATTCCGGCGAGAAGGTGGCGGTGGCCGCCGAGATCGCCAGCAGGCCGTCCCGGACACTGGTCTTCGTCCGGACCAAGCACGGCGCCGACCGGCTGGCCCGGCAGTTCAGCCGGGCGGGCGTCGACGCAGCGGCCATCCACGGCAACCTGACCCAGAATCAGCGCCGCCGCGCGCTGGCCGGCTTCGCCGCCGGCCACCCGCGCGTCCTGGTCGCGACCGACGTCGCGGCGCGCGGTATCCACGTCGATGACGTGGAACTGGTCATGCACTTCGACCCGCCCAACGACCACAAGGACTACCTGCACCGCTCCGGCCGCACGGCCCGGGCGGGCGCCGATGGCCTGGTCGTGGCGCTGGTCGAGCACGGCCAGGTCCGGGAGGTGGAGAGGATGCACGCCTCGGCGGGCATCAGCTCCGAACGGCATAATGTCGCCGCCGGGCACGAGGTGGTCCGGGAGATCGCGACCACGGGCACCCCGGTTCCGCCGCCCCCGCCTGCCGCGCCGGCCATTCCGGCCGGCCGGCCGCGCGGCAGCCGTCCGCGGCGGCCGCGGGAGACGCGGTACGGCGACGGGCGGGCTCCCGAGGCCCGCTCGCGGGACACCTGGTCCCGGGACGGACGTTCCGGCCCGGCCCGGCGGCCCGGCACCGACGGTCCCGCGCCGGCGGCCCGGCGGGGCCAGCCCGGCCGGCGCCGCGGCGCGGCCGGCCAGCCCGGCTAAGACAGCCAGCCCGGCCAGGGCGGCCAGCCCGGCTCAGACAGCCAGCCCGGCTCAGACAGCACCCGGCCGGGAGCCTGACGCAGGCTCCCGGCCGGGTGAGCGGTCTCGGGGCGGGCCGGCAGCTGCCCGGCCCGCCCCGGGGGCGCTTACTTGATCGTGTAGGCGTACGGGAGTGCCGTGAGCTCGTCGCCGGTCTCCTGCCCGTAGGGCGGGATGCTGGCGTCGAAGACGTCGGCGTACAGGTGACCGCGGACCACGGTGCCCGAGGCACCCGCTGGCGTGATGGTCACGTTGATGGTCCGGGTCTGGCCCGGCTGGATGATGAACAGCCCGAACTGAGCGGCCGGGTTAACGGCCGCCTGCCACAGGTCACCCGTCGCCGGGGTGACCGCCGGGTCGAACGGCTTGATCTGCGCGGACATCGAGACGCTGACCGTGCCGGCCGGCGCCGCCGCCGGGAACGGCCCGCACTCGTCGGGGATGACGAAGAAGATGCCCGCTGTCACCGACCCGCCGGACGGGCTGTAGCTCGCCGCCGGGCCGGTGCTGCACAGCGGCGCCCCGCCACTGGACGAGCTGGCCAGGTCCGGATCGCCCGCGGCCGGGCCGAAGTCGAACATGACCGGCAGGCTGGCCGTCGCCGAGGCCGCCACGGCCGACGACTGCGTCGGCACGAGGAACTTCGGCGGCTCGACCGTCAGCGGCAGGCCGACCCCGGTGGCATTGTCCAGCGGGGCGAGCGTGACCGAGGTGGTCCCGTTGAGCCGCGCGTCGATGAAATAGTCCTGCGGGGCGGCCCCGGTGTTGGTGATCTTCACCGGAATCGTGACCGGCTTCCCTGCCGCCAGCTTCACCGAGGTGCTGTCCGGCAGCCCCGCCGCGGTGGCCTTCGCGTCGTTCACGCGAACCCGGCCGGTGAACGGCTCCGAGACCTCGTTGCCCGCGACCGGCTCAGCGAAGTCGACCGCCAGCGTCCAGGTCCCCGCCACGGGATGCAGGGTGTAGGCGGTCAGCGACTTCTTCGGCGTGAGAGTGAGCGCGCCGGACGAGTCCATGCCACTGGGCAGGTAATTCTCGCCGTAGCCGAGCGTGTCGCCATCCGGGCTGATCAGGTACGCCCCGACCGGGTCGACCGGATCATTGGCCAGCGTGACGCTGGCCGACAGCTCTTTCGCGCCGGCCCCGACGCGGAACTGGTAGTAGTCCTGCTGCCCCTCGCCGTTCGGCCGGCCGTTCCCGCCGGTCAGCACGCCGCGGAAGGCCCCGCCGACCGGGACCAGGCTGCGCAGCGTAACCGGGATGGAGGAGGCCTGCCCGCCATCGCGATTCGACGCCACCACGATCGACCCGGCTGCGTCGCCGGGGCGCGCGGGCAGCGTGGCGTGCACCGACACCGTCCGGCTCTGCCCCGGCGCCAGCCGGAACGAGCCAGACGACACGGAGCCGAACCGCCGGAACCGCTCGGTGGCAACCCGCCACGGGACCTTGCCGTTAGTCCCGTTGTTCGCGGCCGTGATGCCGAAGATGACGCCGGTCCAGCGACCTGCCGCCGGGTACCGGACATCGACGTTGCCGAAGTTGCCCACGCCCTGCGGCAGCGAGTGCGCGGCCAGCCGGCCACGGGGGTCGACCAGGATGAGCCGCACCCGGGCGTTGTTGCCGTTGGCCGGGTCCGCCGGGTAGGCCAGCGACGCATCCAGCCGCTGCTGGCCCGGTGCCACCTGGAAGTGGAACACGTGGTAGTTGTTCGGCAGCCCGGAGAAGTTGATGAACTGCGGGCTGGCGCCGTCCTTCAGCGTGACCGATCCGGAGTGCACGTGGGTGTCGGGCCCGAGGGTCCGGCCGTGCAGCCGCACCCGCTGGGCGCTGGTGCCGGTGTTGGTCACCGTGACCGGCCAGGAGGCGTGGCTGCCGGGCGCGCCGGTGGCGTGCAGCTGACCGCCGGACAGCATCAGCGTGTTGCCGGTGGCGTGCCCGGAGCTGACTGACTCGGCCATCTCGACGGCCTTGTAACTGTTCAGCTCACCGGCGCCCTGCTCGGCAGCCGGCGTGCCCAGGTCCGTGGCCGTGCTGACCAGGATCTGCTTGACCAGGGCCGGCGTCGGCGTGGCCCCGGAGTGAGTGCTGCGGTAGGCCTGGATCACCAGGGCCGCAGCGCCTGCCACGAAGGGCGAGGACTCGCTGGTGCCGCCGGCCTCCTCGACCTCGGACGGCTGGCCCTTGAAGTTGATGCAGCCGGCGAAGGTCGCGCTGGCGTCACAGGAGGCGAAGCTCAGGTCGCCGGGGGCGACCAGGTCCTGGGTCGGCCCGTCCTCGCTGAACCCGCCCGAGCTGAGCGAGCTGATGTTGTTGTTCAGCCAGCCCCTGGTGGCGAAGTACCGGGTCGCGGCGTAGTTGGTCTGCGCGTAGAACCGGAAGTCGGTCGATCCGCCGGCCGACAGTACCTTCGGGTCGGTGGACGGCGAGCCGAGCGTGTTGGTGAACCCGGCATCCCCGGTGGAGACGCTGACCACCACGCCCGCCGCTACGGCGGCGTCGTCGAACTGCTTGGTGACATCCAGCGACGTCACGTCGGGGAAGGGGTTGGAGCCGAACGACTCGTTGATCACGTTGACGTGGTCGGAGGTCACGGCGTAGTTGATCGCCTGCAGGAATGCCGACTGGGTGGTCTCCTCCTGATCGCCGAACACGTCGAGGCCGACCAGGCTGGCGCCGGGCGCCACGCCCTCGATCCGGACGTTGCAGGCGGCGGGATCGGGCTGGGCGCTGAAGTTCTGCACGTTATACACGTGCGAGCCCTGCCCGGCGATCGTGTTGGCGTCCAGGAATGCCTCGTCGCCGTTGGTCGGCTGGCCCGGCCCGTCACCGGAGAAGTCCTGGTAGTCGCTGAATACCGAGGTGCTCGTGCCCGGCCGCACCAGGTTCACGTTATTGGGGTCGATGCCGTCGGCGATCCAGGCGACCTTCACGCCCGCGCCCGTGATGCCCAGCGACCGCGCCGTCTTGGCGTGCGCGTTGTCGCTGTCGGTCCGGGTGGTCGCCAGTCCCTCGGGATCCAGTAGCACCTTGCCGTTCTTGCCGCAGGCGCCCGGGATCACGTGCGCCGGCAGCGCGGGCGAAGCTGCGTGCCCGGAGCCGGCCGGCGTGACCTGCTCGGGCTGGGCACCGCGGATCAGCACATCGGGGATGACCTCGCGCACGGCCGGGTTGGCCTTCAGCCGCGCTTCCTCACCCGCCGACACCGTTGCCGCCATGGCGTTGACCAGACTGTAGGAATGCATGCGGGTGGCATGCACCTGGCTCAGCTCGCTGCGCAGCCCGGCCTGGCTGCTCACCGCCCGGGCCGACCGGGCGGCCTGCGCCGCGGTGCCCACCCGGGCCGCCGCGAACTGGCTCTTCATGATGACGATGACCGGCCTGGTCACGTTGCGGGACAGCTGCGCGGCCAGCGCCGCGGTCAGCGGCGCCTGCGCCGCCTGGCGGGACGCCGGCGCCGCCGGCGCGGCCAGCGCGACGGCTGCCTGGCTGATGATCAGGGCGGGAACAGAAACGGCCGCCGCCGCACGAGTCAGCCTCCTGCGGGTGACGGCCGTTCCGGGTGCCCCTCTGGTCCGTGGTGCTCGCATGATCGCCTCTTCCTACGGCGCCAGTGCCGCGGTGAAGAACCAGCGCCAGCGTGGCCCCCCGCCAAAGCTGATTTACGGGCATTTCCAGACCGGACGCTAGCATTCGGCAATGCGCGCGAGAAGGTAAGCATTCTGTAACTCGAAAGACGGGTCCAGCTGTGTTATGGCTGCTGACTCAGGAGGCGCGGTCCAGCCGCCGGAACAGTTCCGCCCACTGATCAGGGTGGACGAATGCCACCACCGCGGCGCGGTCGATCCCGGCCGCCCGGAACGCCGCTGTCAGGCGGTCCGCCGGGTACTCGCGGCGCAGCGACGCCAGCAGCGATCCGCCTATCCCGCTGAATCCCGCCCGGACGACGCGCTGGTACGCGCCCAGCCGGCCCGCCGGGATCAGCGGCTGCGGCCGCCGGGCGAGATGCAGGATCCCGGCGTCTACCCGGGGCACCGGGCGGAACTGACCGCGGCCGATCCGGCCGCGCAGCTCCCAGCGCACCTGCGGCCAGGTGCTGACCGTCAGCAGGCTCCAGCGGCCGTAGGAGCCGGTCCGCTTCCGCGCGTACTCCAGCTGGGTGATGAGGGTGGCCGAGGTCATCGGCCGGGCATCCAGGCACCAGTCCACGATCGGCGAGGTCACCGAGAACGGCGCGTTGCCCACGACCTGGAATGGCTCGCGCGGCGGCCGGGCGGCCAGGAAGTCACTGGCCTGGACCTGGACGTTGGCGTACCCGGACAGCCGGGCGGCCAGCCGCCGAGCCGGAACCGGGTCGACCTCATAGGCGATGACCTGGCCGAACATGCCGGCCAGCCGCTCAGTCAGAATGCCGTCCCCCGCCCCTACCTCCAGGCACAGGCCGTCCGCGCGGCCGGCGACCGCGCCCAGGAACTGGCTCGCCGCGGCCGGCGAGCGCAGGTAATTCTGCGACAGCTCGCGGCGGCGGCGGTCCCGGTCGCTGCGGCCAGGGCTCATCTGGCGGTCCGGGTCGCTGCGGGCAGGGCTCACCCGGCGGGCCAGGCGGGCACGGCAGCGGACACCGGCCCAGCGTACTGAGCGCTGGCCGCGGGGCCCGAATCCGGGCGGAGCGGCCGACGGCGGCGCGGGGCGCCTTAGTCGTCGGTGGACCGGCGGAGCCGCTTCACCTGCGAGCGGCGCTGCTTGGCCGCCAGGCGGCGCTCCTGGGACCCGCGGGTCGGCCGGGTCGGGCGACGGGCCGGCGGCGGCGGCGCTGTCGCCTCGGTCAGCAGGTCGGACAGCCGGGCCGCTGCTGCCTCCCGGTTGCGCAGCTGGGAGCGGTTCTCGGCCGAGGTCACGGTGATCACTCCGCCGGCCAGGCGGCCCTGCAGCGCGCGCAGGGCCCGCTGCTTCATGGCCGGCGGCAGGGCCGCCGACTGCGCGAGATCGAATGACAGCTCCGCGCGGCTGTCACTGGTATTGACCGACTGGCCGCCGGGACCAGCCGACCGGGAGAACCGCCACGACAGTTCCTCGGGCGGGATGACAATGCCCCGTGCGGTGACCGCGAGGCTCACGGCGCCGGCCGTGGTCGCTGCGCGGCCGCGACCAGGCCCGGGACGCGGATCGCAGGGGCTGTCATGTCGCCTGAATATCACAGGGTCGCCAGGCGGCGCGATTCACTAACTCCCGGTAGCCGCGGCGCTGCCGTCCGGGGGCTGCTGCGGGCGCGGCGCCGCAGGTGACCCGGCCTCGTCCGGGCCGCGCCGTCCACCGTCTCACCGGAGCCGCCGATACGCTGCAGGAGCCGGCCGCGGCGGCGGCCCAGCCGACCGGAAGGCAGCGGATGACAGGGATTCGGGATGGCTACCTGGCGGCAGCCTCCATCGCGGTGGGCCTGCTGGCCGAGGCCGAGGTAGCCCGGCAGTGGGACTGCGACAGTGCGCTGCCCGCCATGCCAGTCAGCGCCCTGGCCGGCCATCTGGCCCGGCAGATTTTCAGCCTCGGGGAAGTGCTGGCCGGCGGCGCCTGCGCTGACCCGCCGGTCTCGCTGGCCGAGCACTACGCCCGGTCGGAGTGGACGGACGCAGGCCTGGACGAGGAGCCCAACGTCGTCGTCCGCCAGGGCGGCGCAGCCGAGGCCGCGGCAGGACCGGCCGCGCTGACGGACCGGGCCCGCGATGCGCTGGCGCGGCTGGCCGCCCGCCTGACCACCGAGCCGCCCGGGCTGGTCGTGCTGGTGCCCTGGGGACCCTGGCCGCTCACCCTGGACGACTTCCTGGTCAGCCGGATGATGGAGATCGCCGTGCACTCCGATGACCTGGCGCAGAGCGTCGGGCTGCCGACACCGGTGTTCCCGGCCAGCGTGGCCGACGCCGTGGTCGTCCTGCTAGCCCGGCTGGCCGCCCGGCGGCACGGCGCCCCGGCCGTCATCCGGGCCTTCAGCCGGGCGGAACGAGCCCCGGCCAGCATCGCGGCTTTCTGACCGCACCGGCCGGCGCTCCCGGTTACCCGGTTCGCCATGCCGGTACCCGTACCGGCCGATAGCACCGCGACACGCCCGGTCATAACACCGCGCGCAGCGCGCCGGGCCGGCCGGATTTCGCAGCAGGCGACCAGCCCGGTTGTGGTTCAGGTGCAGCCGCCGGCCCTATTCGGCAGCATCGGCGGGCGCCGTACGGAAGAATGCACGGAGTAACGGCTGCGCCGCTTACCGTAACCGGGGTGCGCGCGGCAATCCGCGCAAGGAGCATGGAGGATCAGGAATGGCACGTCGGAGTCGTTACGCCCTGTCGGCGGCCGTCGCCGGTGCGTGCCTCACGCTCTGCGCGTGCGGAGCGAGCTCCGCACCCGGAGCCGCCGGATCCCCCTCGGCCAGCATGAACGCGGCCAGTGGCGCCGCCTCCGGCAACTTCTGCGGCGACGCCACCTCCTTCATGCGGCACATCCCGTCGGCCCCGGCCGCCAAGCACGTCTCGCAGGCCAAGGCCCGGGCCGGGCTCCGTAAGGTGCTGCGCCAGACCGTTAAGGGATTCGCCTCGCTGAACGCCGAGGCCCCGGCCAAGCTGCACGCTCCGCTGAAGAAGATCATTCACGTCTACAAGTCCGACGAGACGGCCGTGAAGAACGGCAAGTCCATGGCCGACATCAGCGAGGCGATGGTCAAGGGGAATGCCTCCGGCTCGATCGCTTTCCAGAAGGTCCTGAAGTACATCGGGACCTCGTGCAAGTCCTGAGTCAGCCTGCGTCATGACGGGCCCGGCCGCGAAGGCCGGGCCCGTTCTGCTTTTCCGGGCGTTCCGGCTTCCGGTCGCAATCTGGCTGACCTGGCCGAACTTCAGGCGAAGCGCCCAGGAAGGTTGATACCTTCGCACAGCCGGAACAGCCGGCGATCGTGGTCAGCGACGGAGGTTTCGGCTCGTGAGTGGCTTCAGGAAATTCTTGATGCGCGGCAATCTCATTGACCTGGCCGTTGCGGTGGTCATCGGCGTGGCGTTCAACGCCGTTGTCCAGTCACTGATCAAGAGCCTCATCACGCCGCTCATCGCGGCCATCGTCGGCCAGCCGAACTTCAGCAGCCTGACGTTCACGCTGCACCACAGCATTTTCCGGTACGGCGACTTCCTCAACGCCCTGGTGTCGTTCGTGACCATCTCGGCCGTGGTCTACTTCCTGATCGTCTCGCCGATGACCCGGGTGATGTCGATCGCCGAGCGGAAAAAGGAAGCGACCACCCGGTCCTGCCCGGAGTGCCTGAGCGAGATTCCGGTCGGCGCCAGCCGCTGCATGTACTGCACGGCGCAGCTGCCGCCCGTCACCACCAGCGGCCGGCACTCAGCGGGCTGAGGCGGCGGCGCTTCCGGCCCGCCCGCGCCGCCGCCTGGCCGGCTACTTGGCGTCGGCGTAGCAGTCGACCACGGCAGTCGTCATCGGGAAGCTGACCCGGGTCGCGCCGAACAGCAGCCGGCCAGCCTCGGCGGCCGCCTCCTGCGCGGCCGCTACCACCAGATCAGCCTGCCCGGCCGGGCAGTGCACGATGACCTCATCGTGCTGGAAGAAGACCAGCTGCGGCACGTCCGGAGCGGATCCGCCGAGCGCGTGCAGCCGTCCGCGCAGGCTGGCCAGCAGCACCAGCGCCCAGTCGGCCGCGCTGGCCTGGACGACGAAGTTCCTGGTGAACCGGCCGCGAGCGCGGGCGGCCCGGCCCGCGTCCGGATCCCGCTCGGCGTCGGGGTCACCCGTCTCCACGGTGGCCGACCGCCAGGCGGCCGACGGCGGCGGGCAGGTCCGGCCGAGGGCCGACCGGACGGTCCGGCCCTCCTCGCCCGCCCTGGCCGCTGCCTCCACGAAGTCCGAGGCCCGCGGGAAGCGCCGCCGCAGGACCGCGAGCAGCTGTCCGGCGTCCCCGCCCGACCCGCCGTACATGGCCGACAGCAGGGCCACTTTGGCCATGGCGCGATCGCCGCCAAACGCGCTGGCCAGCGCGGTGTACAGGTCGCCGCCGGCCGCGGCTTCCGCGAAGGCCGCATCGCCGGCCAGCGCGGCCAGCACGCGCGGCTCCAGCTGGGCCGCGTCGGCTACGACGAGCACCCAGCCAGGATCGGCAACCACCGCCCGCCGCAGGGCGCGGGGGATCTGCAGCGCGCCGCCGCCGCGCGACGCCCAGCGCCCCGACACCACGCCGCCCACGATGTATTCCGGCCGGAACCGGCCGCCCGATACCCAGGTGTCCAGCCACGTCCAGCCGAAGGCGGTATACAGCCGGGCCAGTTCCTTGTACTCCACCAGGAGCGGGATGGCCGGATGATCGATCTCCCGCAGCACCGACAGCCGGGTGGACGTGACCCGGACACCCTCCCCGGCCAGCGCGCGGACCACCTGGGCCGGCGAGTCCGGGTTGAGCGGCGCGCCCGTGCCGAACCCGGCCGAGATCCGGGCCGCCAGGTCGGCCAGCCGCGCCGGGCGCGCCGCCGGGCCAGCCGAGGCGGGCGGCCGCGGGCCGAGTGCCTCGGTGAGCAGCCGGTCGTGCACGTCGGGTCGCCAGGGCAGGCCGGCCGCGCCTATCTCCGCGGCGGTCAGCCCGCCGGCCGACTCGGTGGCGGCCAGCAGCCCGAACCGGGCTGGATGCTCGTCCGCCGCGATCCGGGCCAGCTGGCTGGCGTGCACCGCGATCAGGTCGGCCAGCCCGGCCGCCAGCTCCGCAGGGTCCGGGTCCCCGGCGCCGTCCAGGTCGAACAGGGATTGCTGGGGCCCGGACGGGGCCGTCCGCCGGGCCGGCGGCGGCGGCACGCCCCGTAGCCGGGCTGCGGCGGCCGCCAGCGACGCTGGCTCTGCTGTCCCGGCCCGGCCCAGCAGCAGCGCCTCGGTCAGCGCGATGTCGTGGCAGCGGGCCACCCGGACGCCGGCCCGCAGCAACGCCGGGTACAGCTCGGCCGTGGCCGGCCAGACCCAGCGGACATCGCCGCGGCGCTCGTGCTCGGCGATGGCGCGAGCCATGTCAGGTACCTGGACGGCGGCCGGCGCGGCGGTCGGAGTGACACCCGCCGGGGCCTGCCCGGCAGGACCGGCGCCGGCCTGGGCTCCGCCGGCCGGACTGGCGCCGCCGTCCTCGTCGGTGAGCGGGCACAGCATGCCCGACCCGCCAGGGCCCGGGACCACAGCTACCCGCACGTTACTGATTCTGCTGTACCGGTCTGACAGTCCGGCGGCCGAGGCCTGGCCGGCGGCTGCGGGTCACCCGCCGTCCGCGGCCGCGCGCGGAGGTCGCAGCGCGCGGAAGTCGCACCGCGCGGAAGTCGCAGCGCGCGGAAGTCGCAGCGCGCGGACGTCGCCGCGCAGCACGACAGCCCCGGTCGGATGACCGGGGCTATCGTGGCATGGCCGTTGCGACCGGCTGGCGAGAGCCAGGCGCCGCAGCGGCCAGGTGCCGCAGGCGTTACAGGGCAGTATCGGTGACCGCGGCCTGACCCGGCAGTTCGCCGGATACCCAGGTCGCCGCCTCGGCGCTGGCCGGCGGGGCGACGCGAGCCCGGCCGTCGCCGGCCGGAGCCGCCGGGCGGGCACTCGCAGAACCGGGCTGAGTGACCTCGCAGGCCTGGCCCGCGCGCTTCAGCCGGGCCAGCGTCCCGCTGCGCAGGACACGGTTCGGCCGGGACGGGTCCCCGGCCGGATGCCGGACACCGGTGGCCTCCCGGCTGCCTGACTCCCGCCCGGCTGGGTCGGCCGGCTGCTGGTACCCGGCGGCCGGGTAGGACCCCCCGTGGCCGGGAGCGTCATGCCCGGGCCCGCCCTGGCCGGGACCGCCGTGCCCCGGCGGCCCATTCCACGGCCCGCTGGCGCCGGGACTCCAGGATCCCTGGCCGGGCTGCTGCGCTGCGCCCGGCTGGCCGGCGGTGCCGTCCGGCCCGGCTGCGTCCCGGCCGGCCGCTGCGCTGCCGTGATCGGCAGCGCTATCGCCCGGATGCGGAGCACTGCCGGGTGCCCGTCCCGGATCAGCGCCCGGCTCAGCCGGCCGCGGGCGGAACGCCACGATGCCCGAGCCGTTCTGGCCCGCGTCCCGGCTGGGTGCCTGCTGGCGGCCGGAACGCTGGCCCTCAGAACGCTGGCTGCCGGAGCCCTCCGGGCCCGCGGCCGGCCCGCCGGCCGGATGCATGCCCGCGCCGGAGTAGTCGTCGCGGGCCGGGCCGCCGTCCTGATCCGCCTGGCCAGCGGCACGGGCCGCCGGCTGCTCGGTAGCGGACGGGGCGGACGGGGCGGTACTGCGAGCCAGGCCGCCCGCCCACATGAAGGGCTGAACTGCGACCGGGACCGTAGGCAGGCCGCCCACGGCGGCGGCCGCGGCGGCTGCCGCCGAGCTGGCTGCGCCGTTGCCGTGATTGCTGCCGTTGCCGTGGCTCTGGCCAGGCGTGGCCTGACCGGATCCGGCGGTCAGGCCGGCGGCAGGCTGCGGCCCGTGATCGCGGCCAGCGCCGGAACCGGAGCCCGGGTCGGGGTGGTCGTCGCTCGCCGCGGCGCTCTCAGCCGTGGCTGCCCCGCCGGGCCGTTCCGCGCGCGGGCCAGCCGAGCCATTCACCGACTTCTTCCTGCTGGCCACGGACGCCTCGACGGCGCGGGACGCGGCGAGCGCGATCGGGGTCTGCAGGTCCGGGTAGTCCGGAACCGACGCCGAGGTCAGCGGGCTCGGGCCGGTGTCCCGGCGCCGGGGCGCGGCCGGGCCTGGCCGGCTGTCCGGCCGGGAGAACCCGGAACTGGCCGGCAGCGGCTGCTGGCCGGCGCTCGCCGGGGCCGGCTGCGGCACGCGCAGCAGCCCGGCCGGAACCTTCCCGCCCGGAATCTGCCCGACCGGAGACGGCGCGGCGTCCGGCGCGTCAGCCGGGTCGTCCGGAGCCTGGCCGACCGGCTTAGCCGTGACCGACGCGTGCACCGGACCGACGCAGTCATGACGGTCCAGCAGGACGGCGAGCGCCTCGGCTTCCTCGGCGCAGAGGCCAAGGACCACCCGGGGCTGGCCCCACGGCGCGTCCAGCGAGTAGCCGACGTAGCTGGACACCGGCGCCGGCGGGTCGGCCGTTAAGCCATGCATGTTGCGCCACCGGCACCAGGCACTCTCCAGTGCCGTGGCAGCCCGCTGCGCGCGCACAACCAAATCTGGATCACGCATGTGTGCGATCCCCTCCCCTCGAAGCGACAGCACGCTTCCGCCATGCCTGGCGGGTCCCCCGGGCGTCGCGTACGGCACATTTGGCATGAGACATGCGAAGGCAGTGCGGCACCACGCCGGTCTCAGCCACCGCGCAGCATGACGGTGGCATGCCGTCAAGTATGACCGCGCGCGTGTCTCAGCAGGCACGATTACGAAAAGTTGATGGCGACTACCTTGAGTTATCACCTGCGGCGCGCATAGGGATGAGACTCCCGCCTGCCATCGCCGGCGGGCTATTCCCTTATTTCCCCCGGGCCGCTGATGCGGCCTGATGCACATATGCGTGCGGCGCGGACCTGGTGCGCTGGACCTCGCTGGCGGCGATTACGCGCGCCGACCCGGCCGGAAGCCACTGATTGGCCCGCTCGCCGGGCGGTACTCCGCGCTGAATTCTGCTCTCGGCTTCCCGGCAGCGCATGACCGCTGATTCCAGGAGGCCGGATCGACCCCGGCACTGTCCGCTGGCTGGATGCTCATCGCCGCATCATTTCGCGCGAACCGCGCCCCCCGATGCGACTTCCAGGCCGCCGGGGCCGACCCCCCTTACCTACCTACTACTTGCCGAGCTGTACTGCTTTCTGAGTGCCGCCCCGGCAGTCGTGCGACTTCGCACGCCGGCCGGCCCGGACCTGCTGGCGCAGGAACGAGGTGGCGGCGGATTTCACTCCGAGCGCTGCTGCGGGATGCCCGCCAGCAGAGCGCGCACCTCAGTCTCCCGGTACCGGCGATGACCGCCGAGCGTCCGGATTGAGGTGAGCTTCCCTGCCTTTGCCCATCGCGTGACAGTCTTCGGATCCACCCTGAACATCGTTGCTACCTCAGCCGGCGTGAGCAGCGGCTCGGCCTCTGGTGTGCGTGCAGACATTGTTACGGCCTCTCCTCCTGGACCGGTACTGCGATCCTGCGTTTTGTGGCTGTTTTCTGGCCCCCTTAGGGAGCCTGCCGTGGATGTCCTATATAGTCCGCTCAGACCATATTGCCATCACCAGCGGTGACAAGTCGACCACCAGGAGCAAAGTTTCCGATGTGAGTCACCCCGTTGCTCCCCCAGCACTGTGTCACGGTGCGTGATTCTAGCGACACGGAAAGTCGCAACGGGCGGATTCGGAAAAGTCATCCGCGCCTCCCATCGGCTACTTAGCTAGTTGCCTCCATGTCCTGCTACCTCATGGGTCGGTGCTGGTAGATCGGTGCTGGTAGTAGGCGTCGTCAGTCCGGACTCCTCATCCCCCCAGGCCCCTGCCGGGCGGTACAGCCCGGTGCGGCACCTTCTGGACTATCCGCAGCCAGCCGCGCTGTGTAAGCGAGAGCGGCACGAGCGAGGCGAACGGCACGGTCCGCGTGCAGGTTCCTGTGCTGACTTCGCGGCTGTCCCTCCCTTCCGCTGCGCCGGTCGCTACCCGGCGCCATCTGCCCTGCCCGGCCAATGGCCGCCAGAGCAGATCAGTTATGGTCGCAACCTGCTCCCAATTCGGTCACGACGGCGGGTGCGTCCAAGAGGGAAGACATTAGAGATGCCGTCTGTCCCCGGGACGCAGACGGCGCCGCTCACACTCCCTACCAACGAGCGGCGACGTCGTAATAATCCTCCGGAGTGCAGTGAGATGCCTTGTTTCGACGGTATTTGCCCGCTCAGCGGCACCCTTACACGCTGCGTAGTCACCCCGATGCAGACTTCTGCGCCAGGTGGCGGGCATAACACCGGCATAAGCCCGCAGACTGGTCGCATCGGACAGCATGACTAATCGTGACATGCCCGGCGTCCTGGATAAAGCCCTGACGCGCATCGGATCGCCAGCGGCCGCCGCGCCGCCCGGGCGCCGGCCATAAGCTGGAGCCCGATCCCGCGTCAGCGTCGACGCGGAACAGATGCCAGGAGCAGTGCAGTGGCCAACGTTTTCGGGACCGCAGACAAGGACGCCGACACGGACGCCGCCCACCTGGAGGACGCCAGTCCGGGCGCCCAGGGCGGGCACGAGCAAGTGATCTTCTGCCAGGATCGCGCCTCGGGACTGCGGGCCATTATCGCGATCTACTCGACGGCGCTGGGCCCGAGCCTGGGCGGCACGCGGTTTTACCCCTACCCGAGCGAGGACGCCGCCCTGGCCGACGTCCTGAACCTGTCGCGGGCCATGACCTACAAGAACGCGCTGGCCGGCTTGGACCACGGCGGCGGCAAGGCCGTGATCATCGGCGATCCGACGGAGCTGAAGACCGAGGCGCTGCTGCGCGCCTACGGCCGCTTCATCGAGTCGCTGGGCGGCCGGTACATCACCGCCTGCGACATCGGCACCTACAGCGAGGACATGGATGTCATCGCCCGCGATTGCAGCCACGTCACCGGCCGGACCGTGGCGAACGGCGGGGCCGGCGACTCCTCGGTCCTCACCGCCCTGGGCGTCTTCCAGGGCATGCGCGCCGCGGCCGAGCACGCCTGGGGCACGCCGAGCCTGGCGGGCCGGGTGGTCGGCGTGGAGGGCGTGGGCAAGGTCGGCCGCAAGCTCGTCGGCCACCTGACCGCGGACGGCGCCCGGGTGGTGATCTTTGACGCCAGCGCCGCCGCCGTCGAGGAGGTCCGCCGGGCCCACCCGGAGGTCACGGTCGTGTCCGGCCGGGCTGACCTGCTGGCCAGCCAGCTGGATGTCTACTCGCCCTGCGCGCTGGGCGGGTCGGTGGACGACGACGCCGCGGCAGCGCTGGGCGCGGCGGCCGGCCACACCGTGATCTGCGGCGGGGCCAACAACCAGCTGGCCCACCCGAGCGTGCAGAAGCTGCTGGCCGATTTCGGGATCATCTACGCACCCGACTACGTCGTGAACGCCGGGGGCGTTATCCAGGTCGCCGACGAGCTGGCCGGGTTCAGCTTCGAGCGAGCCCGGGCCCGGGCCGAGCAGATCTTCGGGACCACCCAGCAGCTGCTGGCCGCGGCGAGCGCCGAGGGCGTCCCCCCGGCGGTGGCCGCCGACCGGCTGGCCGAGCGCCGGATAGCTGCCGTCGGCCGGCTCCGGAGTATCTACCTGAGCGGCTGATGCGTGCCTGCCGGCAATCGGCGGAGGCGCGAGTAGCGCAAAGCAGGTACGGTTATACCTGTACGTCAGGCGCTGCGCGCCGGACTCCGGGTCGCCGGGGCGCCGGCGGCGGTGGGTGGCATGCGGCCAAGCCCGCGCATACTGGCAGGGCAGAGGCAACTTTCAGTGCGGTGACCAGGGGCCAGTGAAGCCCCGTACGTTCGAGGGGGTCGAGCCAATGGGGCGCGGCCGAGCCAAGGCCAAGCAGGTTAAGGTAGCCCGGCAGCTGAAGTACAACGGCGGCGGAACTGACCTTGACCGGCTGCGGTCCGAGCTGGGCGTCAGCACGAGCCAGCAGGATGCCGACGCATATGCGGACTTCGGCGACCGTTACGCGGACGACGACGAAGACGACGGCGACTCGCTGGACGACGACGACTCAGACGACGAGGACTCGTATCCCTCGATGAGCAGGACCGCCCGGAACTAGCGGGCGGTCAGCAGCGCGGGCCTGAAGCAGGCGACCGGCTCAGCCGGGCCGCCTCATTCAGGCTGGATGCTGCCCGGCGAGCCGGACAGTTCCCGTTCCGGCGGTCACCCGGCCCGCCACCCAGGCGGGCACATTCCGGGCGGCCAGCAGGCTCAGGGCAGCGTCGGTGTCAGCAGCGGCGACGATGGCGGCCATCCCGACGCCCATGTTGAACACGCCCTCGGCGTCCGCGGCGGTGACCTTGCCGCGGCTGGCCAGCAGGCCGAAGACCGGGCCGGGACGCCAGCTGGCCCGGTCCACGACGGCGTCCGCGTGCGGCGGCAGCACCCGGGCCAGGTTCGCGGCCAGCCCGCCGCCGGTGATGTGCGCGATCGCGCGGACCTGCGTTCCCGCCGCCAGGGCCAGGCAGTCCCGCGCGTAGATCCGGGTCGGGGTCAGCAGTTCCTCGCCGAGCGTCCGGCCCAGGCCCGCCGGCTCGGCCGCCAGGTCCAGCCCGCTGCCGGGTGCGTCGATGATGTGCCGGACCAGCGAGAAGCCGTTGGAGTGCAGGCCCGATGACGCCATCGCGATAACAGCGTCGCCGGGCTGGACCCGTTCGGGGCCAAGCGCGTTCTCGGCGTCCACGACGCCGGTCGCGGCGCCCGCGAGGTCGAAATCGCCGGGGCCGAAGTGGCCCGGATGCTCGGCCGTCTCCCCGCCGATCAGCGCGCACCCGGCCTGCACGCAGCCGGCGGCGATCCCGCCGACGATCTCGGCGACCCGTTCCGGCGAGACCTTCCCGCATACCACGTAGTCGGTCATGAACAGTGGCTCAGCGCCGCAGACGACCAGGTCATCGACCACCATGGCGACCAGGTCGATGCCGATCGTGTCGAAACGGCCCAGCCGCTGGGCGATGACGACCTTGGTGCCGACCCCGTCGGTGGAAGTGGCCAGCAGCGGCCGGCGCATCCGGGCCAGGGCCGAGGCATCAAACAGCCCGGCGAACCCGCCGAGACCGCCGACTACCTCCGGCCGGGCCGTGCTGGCGACGGCCGCCCGCATCAGGTCAACCGCGCGCTCGCCGGCGTCGATGTCCACGCCGGCGGCGGCATAGCTGTGCCCGGCGGCACCAGGGCGCACCACCGGGCCAGGCTCAGCGGCCACCACTGCCACCCGCGCGGCTGCCCGCCGCCTCCAGGACGTGCTTGCCCTGCTCGGTTGCGGCCACCGGGACCGGGTACTCGCCGGTGAAGCAGGCGTGGCACAGCTCGCCCGCGGGCAGGGTCGTCGCCTCGATCAGCCCCGCCAGCGAGACGAAGCCCAGCGAGTCAGCCCCGATCGACTGGCGGATCTCCTCGACCGACAGGCTGCCCGCGATCAGCTCGGCCCGGGTGGCGAAGTCGATGCCGAAAAAGCACGGCCAGGCCACCGGCGGACTGGAGATGCGGATGTGCACCTCCGCGGCACCGGCCTCGCGCAGCATGGCCACGATGGCGCGCTGAGTATTGCCGCGGACGATCGTGTCGTCCACCACCACGACGCGCTGGCCGGCGATGACGTCGCGCAGCGGATTCAGCTTCAGCCGGATACCGCGCTGCCGGATGGTCTGGCTGGGCTGGATGAAGGTCCGGCCGACGTAGGAGTTCTTGACCAGTCCCATGCCGTAGGGGATGCCGCTGGCCTGGGCGTAGCCGATAGCCGCGGGAGTGCCCGACTCCGGCACCGGGATCACCAGGTCGGCCTCCGCCGGGTACTCGGCGGCCAGCCGCTGACCGAGCGCGACCCGGGTGGCCTGCACGCTCCGGCCCGAGATCGAGGTGTCGGGCCGGGCCAGGTAGACGTGCTCGAACAGGCAGCCGCGCGGCTTCGGGGCCGCGAACGTCCGGGACCGCAGGCCGCGCTCGTCGATGGCGATCAGCTCGCCGGGCTCCACCTCGCGGACGACCGTGGCCCCGACAATGTCCAGCGCCGCGGTCTCGCTGGCGACCACCCAGCCGCGCGGCAGCCGCCCGATCACCAGCGGCCGGAAGCCCTGCGGGTCGCGGGCCGCATACAGGGTCCGCTCGTCCATGAACACCAGCGAGAAGGCGCCGCGGACCAGCGGCAGGGTGGCCAGGGCGGCCTGCTCGACACCGCTCTCCCACTGGGGCACCAGCGCGTCGCCGGCGGCCTGGCCGTTGCCCGGCGCCGGGCCCGTCCCGGGCGGCACGCCGCCCCCGGCCGGCGCGGCGGCCGCCTGGCCGTTCGGGACCGGCCGGGCCCCATCGCCGGGCGCCAGCACGTCGCCCGGCATCCCCGGCAGCATGTCCTGCGGCGGTGCCGGCGGCACGGCGAACAGCGCCGTCAGCACGTCAGTGTCGGAGGTGGCCTGGTCCGGCCCGGCGGCCCGGGCCCCGGCCAGGGCGGCCAGCTCCAGCGTGTTGGTCAGGTTGCCGTTGTGGCCCAGGGCCAGGCTCGTGGTGGGGGTGGCGCGGAATGTGGGCTGGGCATTGGCCCAGACCGAGGATCCGCTGGTGGAATACCGGCAGTGCCCGACGGTCATGTGCCCGCGCAGCGTGTTGAGCACCGACTCGTCGAAGACCTGCGGAACCAGCCCCATGTCCTTGTAGACGACGATGCGGTTCCCGTCGCTGACCGCGATCCCGGCGGACTCCTGGCCGCGGTGCTGCAGCGCATACAGCCCGAAGTAGGCGAGCTTGGCGACGTCCTCGCCAGGAGACCAGGCCCCGAACACCCCGCAGGCGTCCCTGGGCGGCTGGTCAGAGGGGTCGAGATCGTCGCTCAGGCGGCCATCCGGCTTGATCACGTCGTCAGTGTAGATGACGCTGCTGAGCGCCCCGCCTGGGCCAGCAGGCCCCGCTAGCCGTCCGTCCCGCGGATCGCGGCCAGCGGCAGGTAGGCCGAGACGTCGGCGCGCGGCCCGCTGGCGCGCACCTGGCCGCTCGCGGCGGCCGCCGCCCAGGCGAGCCGGCCGGTGGCCAGGGCCAGCCAGGTCAGCGGGTCGGTCTCGATGACGTTGGGCGGCGTGCCGCGCGTATGCCGGGGACCGGCCACGCACTGGACCGCCGCATACGGCGGCACCCGCACCTCCACTGACCGGCCGGGAGCCCGCTCCGCCAGGGCATCCAGCAGGAACCGGGTGGCGGCGCGCAGCGCCTCGCGCTGCGGTTCGGCGCCGGCGTCCACTGCGGCTGTGACGGCCAGCACGCTGGCCCGGCCGAGGGCGGCCGCGGCCGCCGGGCCCGTCCAGGGCGGCTGCCCGAGCGCGGCACGCTGCTCGTTGACCGCCGCGAGCAGGCGGGCGGGATCAGGCTGTCGGACCGGCACGGCTGTGAAGGCTAGCGGACCCGCTGTCGTTTCGGGTGCGAGAGGCAGGACCAGACCCGGCTGCATGACCTTGGTCACATTCTGAGAGCGCTACGTAATTTCTCAAACACGTTTCCGCACAACCCGGGCAGCGCCGCCGAGTAACCGGTAATGGTGATGTATGCCCAGTTCGCGCCCTGCCGCGAGCCGCCGGACCCGCGGGTCCTGGACGCCCCGGATCGCCGGGATAGGCGCCGTGCTGTTCATGGCCGGCGCTGGCGCGATCGCGTACTCCGTCGCCAGCTCGGCGGAGGCGTCGCGGCACGCCAGCCAGCTGTCCAGCCGGGTGCAGTCGGTTCAGACGGTCGGGATCATCGGCCAGTCCGGCCCGCGCCTGGCCGACACCGACGGCCTCCGCCAGCTGGTCAGCTCAGCCGCCGGGCTGAAGTTCGGGCCGCTGCCGCCGGCCAGCCTGGTGCAGGGCGACCCGCAGTGGAGCGCCGACACGATGGCCGGCGGGACGTTCGTCTTCATCTACGCACCCGACGGCAAGTGCCTGGCCGCCGCAACCCGGCAGGGCCATCCGGTGCTCGCGCTGAGCCGCTGCAACCTCGGCGCCGGCCAGCGCTGGCAGCGGTTCAACAGCGCCGTGGCTGCCGACGGTCACCTGTACGGGCAGTACCGCAACCTCGGCACCGGCCGGTGCCTGGCCGCCGGCGCCGCGCCGACTGCGGACCCGGGCCCGGCGGCCCTGGCTCCGTGCGCCGGCGCGCCGGCCACCCGGCAGCTGATCTCGCTGTGGTGGGCGGCCTGACCCGTCCGCACCGCCTGCTTGCCGGGCCGCACCGGGCCGGGCTCGCCGGCTAGGCCTGCTCGCCAGACCGGGCCGGGCCGAACAGGGCGGGCAGCGTGCCGCGGTGCACGCGGCGCAGCTCGGCCACGCTGACGGAGAAGGCGCCGGTGACCGTCAGCTCCTCGCCGCCGGCCGACCCGATGACAGCGGCGGGCACGCCCGCGCGGGCGCACAGCCCGGCGAACTCGGCCTCCCGGCCTGCCGCGACCTCCACGAGCGCCCGCGCCGCCGACTCGCTGAACAGCTCCGTGAACGCATCGCCGGCCAGTGTCACGGTGGCGCCGGCCTGGCCGGCCATGCAGGCCTCGGCCAGCGCGACCCCGAGCCCGCCGTCGGATACGTCATGCGCGGCGGCCAGCAGCCCCTGCCCGGCAGCGTCGGCCAGCACCCCGGCCAGGGCCTGCTCGGCAGCCAGGTCGACCGCTGGCGGGCGGCCGCCGAGATGGCCGTGGCAGACCCGCGCCCACAGCGAGCCGCCCAGCTCATCGGAGGTGGTGCCGAGCAGCATCAGGGTGGCACCGCTGTGCCGCAGGCCCGATCCCAGCGCGCGGCGCACATCGTCGTGCACGCCCAGCACGCCGACCACCGGAGTGGGCTGGATCGCCTCGGCCCCGGTCTGGTTGTAGAAGCTGACGTTGCCGCCGGTGACGGGGATGCCCAGGGCCAGGCAGCCGTCCGCCAGGCCGCGCACCGCCTCGGTGAACTGCCACATCACCACCGGGTCCTCCGGCGAGCCGAAGTTCAGGCAGTTGGTCACGGCCAGCGGGCGGGCCCCGGTGACGGCGACGTTGCGGTAGGCCTCGGCCAGCGCCAGCTGGGTCCCCGCGTACGGGTCCAGCAGGCAGTACCGGCCGTTCCCGTCGGTGGCCAGCGCGACGCCCAGCCCGGTCTCCTCGTCGATCCGCACGACGCCGGCGTCGTGCGGCGTGGCCAGCACCGTGTCGCCGCGGACGTAGCGGTCGTACTGCTCCGTGACCCAGGCCGCGTCGGCGGCCTCGGGAGCGGCCAGCAGCTGCAGCAGCGCCGATCGCAGGGCGCTGCCGCCGGCCGGCCGGGCCAGCCGGGCGGGCCCGTCGGCGGCCAGCGCATCCTGGCCGCCGGGCCGGGCCGCGGGCCGGTCATAGACCGGGCCCTCGTCGGCCGCCGTGCCGGGCGGGATGTCCACGACCAGCTGGTCGTGCCAGGTCATCTCCAGGCGGCCCGTTGCGGTGACCTCCCCGATGACGGTCGCGGGGACTTCCCATTTCGCGCAGATGCCCAGGAAGCGCTGCACGTCGTCGGGGGTGACGACGGCCATCATGCGCTCCTGCGACTCGCTCATCAGGATCTCGGCCGGGCCGAGCGAGGGGTCCCGCAGCGGTACGGAGTCCAGGGCGACCCGCATGCCGCTACGGCCGCCGGCGGCCAGCTCCGTCGTGGCGCAGGCCACGCCCGCGGCCCCGAGGTCCTGGATGCCGACCACCAGGCCGGCCGCGTAGAGCTCCAGGCAGCACTCGACGAGCAGCTTCTCCATGAACGGGTCGCCGACCTGGACGCTCGGCCGCTTGGCTCCCTCGCCGCCACCGCCGAATGACGCGCTGGCCAGCACCGAGGCCCCGCCGATGCCGTCCGGGCCGGTACGTGAACCGAACAGCACGACCTGGTTGCCGGGGCCGGTGGCCGCGGCCAGCTTCAGGTCATCGTGCCGGAGCACGCCCATGCACAGCGCGTTGACCAGCGGGTTGCCCGCATAGCAGGGGTCGAAGGCCAGCTCGCCGCCGATGTTGGGCAGGCCGAGGCAGTTGCCGTAGAAGGAAATGCCGCCCACGACGCCGGGCAGCACCCGCCGGGTGTCGGCTGCGTCGGCGGGCCCGAACCGCAGCGCGTCCATCACCGCGACCGGGCGGGCGCCCATGGCCAGGATGTCGCGCACGATGCCGCCCACGCCGGTGGCGGCGCCCTGGAAGGGCTCGACGTAAGACGGGTGGTTGTGGGACTCGATCTTGAAGGTGACCGCGTAGCCCTGGCCGATATCCACCACGCCGGCGTTGTGCCCGATGCCTGCCAGCAGGACGTCGGTCGGCGGTGCCTTCTCGGCGAACTGGCGCAGGTGGCGGCGGGAGGACTTGTAGGAGCAGTGCTCGCTCCACATCACCGAGTAGATGGCCAGCTCGGCGTCGGTCGGCCGGCGCCCCAGCAGGCCCGAGATGCGGCGGTACTCCGGCGCGGTCAGGCCCAGGGCGGCGTAGGGCTGATCCCGTTCCGGAGTGGCCGCTGCGCCGGCCACGGTGTCCTGCGCCGCGCCGGGCTGCGCCGCGTGCTGCACCGCGCCGTCCTCCAGGCCGGTCCCGGCGCTCACGCGGCCACGACCGCGGCCAGCACCGAGGAGAAGAAGCCGAGCCCGTCCGCCGACGGGCCGGTCAGCGGGTCCACGGCGTGCTCGGGATGCGGCATCAGGCCGGCCACGTTGCCCGCCTCATTCACCACGCCGGCGATGTCGCGCGCCGACCCGTTCGGGTTGCCGCTGGCGTACCGGGCCAGCACCTGCCCGCCGGCCTCCAGCTGGTCCAGCGTGGCCTCGTCGGCCAGGTAGGCGCCCTCACCGCTCTTGAGCACCACGGTCAGCTCCTGCCCGGCCGTGTACTGGCTGGTCCAGCGGGTGCCGCTGGCCTCCACCCGGATCCGGATGTCGCGATTGACGAAGCGCAGGCCCGCGTTGCGGGTCAGGGCGCCGGGCAGCAGGTGCGCCTCGCACAGCACCTGGAAGCCGTTGCAGATGCCCAGCACCGGCAGGCCGGCCCGGGCCGCCGGGACCAGCTCTGACATGACCGGCGCGAACCGGGCGATAGCGCCGCAGCGCAGGTAGTCGCCGTAAGAGAAGCCGCCGGGCAGCACCACCCCGTCGACGCCCTGCAGGTCCGCCTCGCCGTGCCACAGCGGGACCGCGGTGCCGCCGGCCAGCCGGATAGCCCGGCAGGCATCATGATCATCGAGAGATCCGGGAAAGGTGACAACGCCGATCCGGGCGGTCACGCGGCTGCCCGGAGGCCAGTATCAGCGCGCATGCACGCAGGCTACCGGGTCCGCCGGCCAGGTCAGCCGGCGTCCCTGAGCCGCTGCCGGGGCACCGTGACCAGGGGCGCGTCAGCGCGCCAGCCGATCCGCTTCTCCAGCGACACCACCGTGCCCTGGCCGGGGCCGCTGCGCAGGGTGACGTCGTCCACGCAGGCCCGCATGATGGCCAGCCCGCGCCCCGACTCAGGCAGCTGGGCGATACCGCGCTTGCGGACCCGGCGGGGCCGGGCGATCGCCCGGCGCAGTGTCAGCGATGTTGGCGGCGGCGCGGACAGCCCGCCGTGCTGCCGGTGCAGCCGCACCACGCGGCGGACCGGGCGGCGGCCCACCGGGCGGCGTGCGGGCAGGGACGCGGGGTCGAAGCCGCGGCCGCGGTCCACGACCTCCAGCAGGCACCGGTTGCCGGCGACCCGCGCGATGATCTCGTAGCCGCGGCCCTGGCCGGAGTGGCGCAGCACGTTCGTGCATGCCTCGGTCACGGCCAGCAGGAGGTCAGAAATGCTCGTGTCGTCCATGCCGAGCCGGCCCAGGGTGTCCCCGAGCACGCGCCGCATGACCGGAATGCTCAGTGCCTCCCGCGGGAACAGGAGGCAGAACCGAACGTCTGCGGTCGGCTCCCCGGAATGCGTGACGCGAGTTCGCATCGGCTCCTTAGCCCCCGGCTGGTGGACATTACGCGCTGTTCATATTGTGAAGGCTTCCCGCGTCAGACTGCGGTAATCATGAGGTCGGGCGATCTCTGGACGAACAGGGCTGTTCCGCCAGGTAAACACATCCATCAGGTAAGGCTGCCGGGCCGTCCCGGCGCCCCTCCGGTCAGATCACTGCGCGCGAACCGAGAACTCCTCGATCACCGGGTTCGCCAGCAGCTCGGCGGCCAGTTCGGCTACCCGCCCGGCGGTCTGCGCGTCGGCCGGGCCATCGCCGGCCACCTCAACCTCGAACCGCTTGCCCTGGCGCACGGACAGCACCTGACCGAAACCCAGCCGGTGACAGGCGCTGGCAATCGCCTCGCCCTGCGGGTCGTGAATCTCGGGTTTGAGCATGACGTCTACGACAACAGTGGCCACGTGAGGCAGCGTACGGCAAGCCGCTAGCGGTCGCCTTGACCGTCCCCGCGCCACGGCGGGTACTGTCCTAGCGAACGAGACCGACGACCGGCCGGCACAGGGCAGCCCCCGGCCGGCGGAATGTATCCAAGGAGTGGCACGTGACCGTCAAAGACGCCGGGCGAGCCGCCTCCCGCAGTCCCGGGCGCGCACCTGCGCCTGACCCAGGAACGCGGGCAGAGCCGGCTGAGCTCATCCAGCTACTCACCCCGGAGGGGGAGCGGGTCGAGCACCCGCAGTACCCGCTGGACATCTCCGCCGAGCAGATCAAGGACCTGTACCGCGACCTGGTCATCACCCGCCGGATCGACTTCGAGGCGATCGCCCTGCAGCGTCAGGGCGAGCTGGGCATCTGGGCCTCGCTGCTGGGCCAGGAGGCCGCCCAGGTCGGCTCCGGCCGGGCGCTGGAGCCGCAGGACATGGCGTTCCCGACCTACCGGGAGCATGGCGTGGCCTGGTGCCGCGGCCTGGACCCGGTGAAGCTGCTGGAGCTGTTCCGCGGGGTCAGCCATGGCGGCTGGGACCCGAAGGCCCATAACTTCCACCTGTACACGATCGTGATCGGCAGCCAGACTCTGCATGCCACCGGGTACGCGATGGGCATCCAGCGTGACGGGGCCGTCGGCGGCGACAACGGCGAGGCGGTGATCGCCTACTTCGGGGACGGCGCCACCAGCCAGGGTGATGTGAACGAGGCGTTCATCTGGGCCTCGGTGACCAACGCGCCGGTCGTGTTCTTCTGCCAGAACAACCAGTGGGCCATCTCCGAGCCGCTGGAGCGGCAGAGCCGGGTGCCGCTGTACCTGCGCGCCCAGGGCTTCGGCTTCCCCGGCGTCCGGATCGACGGCAACGACGTGCTCGCCTGCCTGGCCGTCACCCGCAAGGCGCTGAAGGCGGCCCGGGAAGGCCAGGGGCCGACCATGATCGAGGCCTTCACCTACCGGATGGGCGCGCACACCACCACCGACGACCCGACCCGCTACCGGCTGTCGGCCGAGCTGGAGTCGTGGAAGCTCAAGGACCCGATCGCCCGGGTCAAGCAGTACCTGATCCGCTCCGAGCACGCCGACATGTCGTTCTTCGACGACATCGAGGCCCAGGCCGACGAGGTGGGCGCCCGGGTGCGGCAGTCCTGCCTGGAGATGGCTGACCCGGAGCCGCTGTCGATGTTCGACAACGTCTACACCAGCGAGCACCGCCCGCTGGCGGCCGAGCGCGACGGGTTCGCCGCCTACCTGGACTCCTTCGCCGACGATGGGGCGATGGCCGGCGAGGAGGCTGGGCGATGACGACGCTCACCCTGTCCCGCGCGCTGAACGAGGGGCTGCGCAAAGCGCTGGAGAACGACCCGAAAGCCCTCATCATGGGCGAGGACGTCGGCAAGCTCGGCGGCGTGTTCCGGGTCACCGACGGCCTGCAGAAAGACTTCGGCGAGGCCCGGGTGATTGACACCCCGCTGGCCGAGTCGGGCATCATCGGCACCGCCATCGGCCTGGCCCTGCGCGGCTACCGGCCGATCTGCGAGATCCAGTTCGACGGCTTCGTGTTCCCGGCCTTCGACCAGATCGTGTCCCAGCTAGCCAAGATGCGCTACCGGTCCCGCGGCGCGGTCACCCTGCCGATCGTCGTGCGGATCCCGTTCGGCGGCGGCATCGGCGCGGTCGAGCACCACAGCGAGTCGCCCGAGGCGCTGTTCGCCCATACCGCGGGCCTGCGCGTGGTCGCCTGCGGCGACCCGGCCGAGGCGTACACGATGATCCAGCAGTCGGTCATCAGCGACGACCCGGTCATCTTCTTCGAGCCCAAGCGCCGCTACTGGGACCGGGCCGAGGTGGACATCGCCGGCGCCCTGGCCGCCGCCGCGCCGCTAGACGAGGCCCGGACCCTGACCAGCGGCACCGACGTGACCGTGCTGGCCTATGGCCCGATGGTGCGGACCTGCGCCGAGGCCGCCGTCGCGGCCGCGAAGGACGGCCACTCGGTCGAGGTCATCGACCTGCGCTCGCTGGCCCCGCTGGACACCGGGACGATCTTCGAGTCGGTCCGCCGGACTGGCCGGTGCATCGTCGTGCACGAGGGTGCCGTCACCGGCGGCCTCGGCGCGGAGATCGCCGCGCAGGTCACCGAGGCGTGCTTCTACCAGCTCGAGGCCCCGGTGCTGCGGGTGGGCGGCTACTCCACCCCGTACCCGCCCTCCCGGCTGGAGGATCACTACCTGCCGGACCTGGACCGGGTACTGGACGCCGTCGACCGCAGCTTCGGTTACTGAGAGGCCCGCATGTCAGAGCTCAGGCAGTTCAAGCTCCCTGATGTCGGAGAAGGCCTTACCGAGGCAGACATCGTCAAGTGGCTCGTGCAGGCCGGCGACACCGTCAAGGTCAACCAGATCATTGTCGAGATCGAGACGGCCAAGGCGGTCGTGGAGCTGCCCAGCCCGCACGCCGGCACGGTCGCCAGCCTGCTGGTGACCGAGGGCGAGACCGTCGACGTCGGCACGCCGATCATCAGCTTCGAGGTCGCAGGCGGGGCAGGTAGCAGCCGGGCAGGTAGCAGCGGCGGGGCAGGCTCGCGCGGCCAGGGACAGGACAAGCCCAGCAGTAACGAGGCTGGCGCCGCGCCGGACATGGCCGCAGCGCTGGCCGAGCCGGGGCCACTGCAGACGCCCACCGCCGAGGACCTCGTCCCGCAGCCGCCGCCCGCGGCCAGCGGCGAAGCCCCGAACGGCGGCAGCAAGCCCGAACGCCAGGCCGTCCTCGTCGGCTACGGCGTGAAACTCGGCGCCACGACCCGGCGGGCCCGCAAGCCCGGCGCCGCGCGGCGTCCTGCCGCCGTCGCCGCGTCCGGCCCGGCCGCCAGCGCTGCGCCCACCGCTCCGGCGGCGGCCTCCGCCGCCCCGGCTCCAGCCGGGACCGCTGACTCCGCTGGACCCGGCAGCACGGGACCGGCCAGCGCGGGACCGGCCAGCGCGGGACCGGCTAGCACCGGGCCAGGCAGCGCCGGGCCAGGCAGCACGGGGTCTGGCAGCACGGGTTCTGGCAGCTCTGTGCTGGCCAAGCCGCCCGTCCGCAAGCTGGCCCGCGACCTCGGCGTGGACCTGGCCGCGCTGTCCGGTACGGGGCCGAATGGCTCTATCACCCGCGACGACGTGCAGGCCGCCGTCGCCGCCCCGGAGCCGGGCTATCGTCCGGCCGACGGGCTGGCGCCGCTGTCCTCGCTGGCCCGCGAGGAGCGCATCGCAGTCCGGGGCGTGCGCAAGCACACCGCCGCCGCGATGACGGCCAGTGCCTTTACCGCGCCGCACGTGACGATGTTCCTGCAGATCGACATCACCGAGACCATGGCCGCCACGGCCCGGCTGAAGGCGATGCCGGACTTCGAGGGCATCCGGGTCTCCCCGCTGCTGCTGGTGGCCAGGGCGCTGCTGGTGGCGGCGGGCCGGCACCCGATGATCAATTCCAGCTGGGACGAGGACGCCCAGGATATCGTGGTCCGGCACTACGTGAACCTGGGTATCGCCGCGGCCACCGAGCGCGGGCTGGTCGTGCCCAACATCAAGGACGCGCACGCGCTCAGCCTGCCGGACCTGGCCCGGGCCCTCGGCGAGCTGGCCGAGACCGCCCGCGCGGGCAAGTCCAGCCCGGCCGACCTGGGCGGCGGGACGATCAGCATCACCAACGTGGGCGTCTTCGGCGTGGACACCGGGACCCCGATCCTGCCGCCCGGCGAGGCCGCCATCCTGGCCTTCGGCCAGGTCAAGGATGCCCCCTGGGTCGTCGACGGGGAGCTGACCGTGCGGAAGGTGTGCACCCTGGGGATGTCGTTCGACCACCGCATCATCGACGGCGACCTGGGCGCAGCGGTGCTGCGGGACGTGGGCGCCATGCTGTCCGACCCGCTGCGCATGCTCGCCTGGACCTGACCGCCCGGCACTGATCGCTCAGCACTGATCGCTCGGCACCGCTGGCGGACTCAGCGCGGGCGGACTGCGCGGCGGCCGTTCAGCAACGACGGAGGGCTGGCACCACCAGGTGCCAGCCCTCCGTCGTGTGCAGGTCCGGCGACTGAGCCGGACTAGAACGACTCTTCCGGCAAGTCCATGACGTCCAGCGTGGTGGCCTCGGCGATCTCGCGCTCGGCGGCCAGCCGCGGCAGCACCGTGGCCGCGAAGAACCGGGCCGCCGCGACCTTGCCCTCGTAGAACGCCCGGTCCTCGCCGGCCGCGCCCGCGTCCAGTGCGGCCAGGGCGATCTCGGCCTGGCGGGCCAGCAGCCAGCCGATGGCCAGGTCACCCAGGGCCAGCAGCAGCCGGGTGGTGTTCAGCCCGGCCCGGTAGATCTGCGGCGGCTGCTCCCGGCTGGCGCCCAGGAAGCCGTGCAGGGCGGTGACGATGGCCTCGACATCGCCGACGGCCCGGTCCAGCGCCGTCCGCTCGGCCTTCAGCCGGCCGTTGCCGCCGTCGCCGGCCGCGAACTCGCGGACCTGGCCCAGCAGGTCGCCCAGGGCCGCGCCCTGATTCCGGACGATCTTGCGGAAGTACAGGTCCAGGCCCTGGATGGCGGTGGTGCCCTCATACAGGCTGTCGATCTTGGCGTCCCGCATGTACTGCTCGAGCGGGTAGTCCTGCAGGTAGCCCGAGCCGCCGAAGGTCTGCAGGGACTGGGCCAGCAGCTCGAAGGCGCGCTCGGAGCCGACGCCCTTGACCACGGGCAGCAGCAGGTCATTGAACGCCGCGGCGCGGTCGTCGCGCTCACCGCGCGCGGCGGCCACCTGCAGGGTGTCCTGGATGCTCGCGGTGTACAGGACCAGAGCGCGCATGCCCTCGGCGTAGGCCTTCTGCAGCATCAGGCTGCGCCGCACGTCCGGGTGATGAATGATCGTCACCCGCTGAGCGGTCTTGTCGGTCATCTGGGTCAGGTCAGCGCCCTGGACGCGGGTGCGGGCGAAGTCCAGGGCGTTGAGGTAGCCCGTGGACAGGGCCGCGATGGCCTTGGTGCCGACCATCATCCGGGCGAACTCGATGATCATGAACATCTGCCGGATGCCGTCGTGCACGCCGCCGATCAGCGTGCCGACTGCTGGCTGGCCGGCGCCGAAGGTCAGCTCGCAGGTGGTGGAGGCCTTCAGCCCCATCTTGTGCTCGACATTGGTGACGTTGACGCCGTTCCGCTCGCCGAGCTGGCCGTCCTCGGTCACCTGGAACTTCGGCACCAGGAACATCGACAGTCCCTTGGTGCCCGGCCCGGCCCCCTCGGGGCGGGCTAGCACGACGTGCAGGATGTTGTCGGTCAGGTCGTGCTCGGCGCTGGTGATGAAGCGCTTGACACCCTCGATGTGCCAGGTGCCATCGGGCTGCTCGATGGCCCTGGTCCGGCCCGCGCCGACGTCTGATCCGGCGTCCGGCTCGGTCAGCACCATCGTGTAGGTCCACCGGTTGGCCACGGCCAGCTCGGCGACCCGCTGCTGCTCCGGGGTGCCTAGCTCCCACAGCGCCCGGGAGAACGAGCCCATGCTCGCGTACATCCAGACGGCCGGGTTGGCGCCCAGCACCAGCTCGGCCACCGACCAGCCCAGAGTCCGCGGGACGACGGTGCCGCCCAGCTCGGGCGGCAGCTCCAGGCGGAACCACTCGGCGTCGACGAAGGCCTGATAGGACCGCTTGAACCCGTCCGGCATCTGCACGGAGTGGGTCGCCGGGTCGAACACCGGCGGGTGCCG
Organism: Streptosporangiaceae bacterium; assembly: GCA_036490755.1. Classification (GTDB taxonomy): domain Bacteria; phylum Actinomycetota; class Actinomycetes; order Streptosporangiales; family Streptosporangiaceae; genus DASUBV01. The sequence continues at coordinate 44,307 of DASXDJ010000090.1, read as the reverse complement.
GTCGGCCTCGGCGAACGACTCGGCGACGGGACCGGCGGCCAGCCGCTGTACCTCGTCCAGGATGCTGCGCGCGGTGTCGGCGTCGACGTCGGTGAAGGGCTCGCGGCCCAGGAGATCCTGCCTCCTGAGCACCTCGAACAAGTTGAACTCAATGTCGCGAAGGTTGCTCTTGAAATGCCCCATCGTGCCCTCCCCGGCAGGCCGCGGCCAGTCGTGGTACCGACTAGTAACGTACCCCGGCCTACCGGCTAGTAACAAATGCGCGGGCAGCGGACTGGGGCGCTGGCTACTGCGCCCAGCGCCAGTTCAGCTCGCCGGGCTGCGGAGCGGGAAAGGGCAGCGGCTCGCGGCCCGGCCCGGCGGTGCGTGCCGCGCCGGGCGCCTCGCCCGGCGCCCCGGCGGCGCGGGCCGGGAACAGGCCGTCCAGGAGCAGGGCCAGGTACCGCAGCCGCAGCTCGGTCGTCCGGGCCGGATCGGGGACCCGCACGGCGGCGCAGCCCTCCAGGACCAGCTGAATGTCACCTGGCCCGGCGTCCGGCCGCAGCTGCCCGCTCGCGTGCGCCCGGTCGACCAGGTCCGTCACCAGCCCGCTGGCCTGCACCGCGTCCGCGCCGAGCTGCGGCGTCGGGGTGAAGGTGCCGGCCAGGTGGACCGTCAGCGAGTGCACATCGGCGGCCACCACCCGCTCCAGGAACCGGGACAGCGCCCGCGCGGCATCCGGCTCGGCGGCGACCGCCATGGCCTCGGCGATGAAGACCTGCAGCCCGTCCTGGCACAGCCGCCGGAGCAGGTCCTCCTTGCTGGCGTACCGGCGGTAGACCGCGCTCATGCCGACCCCAGCGTGCTCCGCCACGGCGGCCATCGGCGCCTTCGGGTCGGCCAGGAACACCTCGCGCGCGGCCGCCAGGATCACCGCATCGTTGCGCGCGGCCTGCCCGCGCCGGCCCGGCAGTCCAGCCGCGCCGCCCGCGCCGCCCGGGCTGGCCGGGCTGTTCAGGGTGGCCGGGCTGTTCGGGCTGGCCGGGCTGCCCGGCTCCGCTGGCCCGGCGGTCGCGCCTGGCTCCGCCGGCCCGCCCGGCTGCGCCAGCTCGGCTGGCTCCGGCTCGGCCTGTCCGTCCGTCACGCTCGGCATGGGCCCACCCTAACACTGGAACAGATCATTCCGTTCTGCTATGCTAGTGGAACGAAACATTCCGTTCCACAACTGGCGATCGAAGTCAGGGCAAGCGGGCGGGCCTGCGACCAGGCCGGCCCGGCCGGGCCCGTGATCATCCGGCCGCCAGCACGAGGAGGACTGACATGGCCAGCACCGAGATCCGCCCCTACCGCGTCGAGATCCCGCAGGCCGACCTGGATGACCTGGCCGCACGGCTGCGCAACACCCGCTGGCCCGACGCCCTGCCGGAGACCGGCGACGCCTACGGGATGGCCAGCCAGCGGGTCCGGGACCTGGTCGCCTACTGGCTCGACGGCTTCGACTGGCGCGCGGTCGAGGCCCGGCTCAACTCCGTTCCGCAGTTCCGCACCGAGATCGACGGCGAGGACATCCACTTCCTGCACATCCGGTCATCCCGCGCCGACGCGCGGCCGCTGGTGCTGACCCACGGCTGGCCCGGCTCGGTCATCGAGTACCTCGATGTCATCGGCCCGCTGACCGAGCCCGAGTCCGCCGACCAGCCGGCCTTCCACCTGGTCATCCCGTCGCTGCCGGGCTTCGGGTTCTCCGGCCCGACCCGCACGCCGGGCTGGAACCGGTACCGCACCGCGCGGGCCTGGGCCGAGCTCATGCACCGTCTCGGCTACGACCGGTACGGCGCGGTCGGCAACGACGCCGGGTCGATGATCGCGCCCGAGCTGGGCCGGCTGGACGGCGACCACGTCGCGGGGGTGCACGTCACCCAGCTGTTCGCGTTCCCGTCCGGCGACCCGGCCGAGTTCGCCGACCTGAGCGAGGCCGATCAGGCCGGGCTGGCGCACCTGCAGTGGTTCATGGACAACAAGTTCTCCTTCAACGTGGTGCAGAGCCAGCAGCCGCAGACCCTGGCCTTCGCCCTGAGCGACTCGCCTGCCGGGCTGCTGGCCTGGAATGCGCAGCTGTTCGGCGAGTCCCTGGACCCGGACTTCATCCTGGCCAACGTCGCGGTCTACTGGCTGACCGGGACAGCCGCGTCGTCGGTCCGGTTCTACTACGAGGACGCCCACGCCGGCCCGCCGCCGGCCGGGCCGACCAGCACGCCCACCGGACTGGCCATGTTCGCCGGGGACTTCCAGTCCATCCGCCGGTTCGCTGACCGCGACCACCACGGCATCGTCAGCTGGAATTCCTACGGCCAGCCTCCCGCCGCCGGGACTCAGCGGGACGCTGCCGGGCATTACGCTGCGCACGAGGCCACCGATGTCCTGGTCAGCGATATCCGGCAGTTCTTCAGCGGGCTACGCTGAGCGGCGATGTCTGCCGATGTCCTGACTCAGCGCGCGCTGAACCGGGCCCTGCTGAGCCGGCAGCTGCTGCTCAGCCGGGTTCCGGCCGCCGCGGACGGGCCGGGCCAGGTGCTCAAGACGGTCGAGCACCTGGCCGGGCTCCAGGCGCAGGCACCGTTCCCGCCGTACTACGGGCTGTGGTCGCGGCTGGACGGCTTCCGGCCGGCTGACCTGGCTGACCTGCTGACCACCCGGCAGGTGGTCCGGATCGCGCTGATGCGCGGCACCATCCACCTGGTGTCGGCCCGCGACTGCCTGCTGCTGCGGCCGCTGGTGCAGCCGGCCCTGGATCGCGCCCTCATCGCACTGCTCGGCGGCCGGCTGGACGAGGCGGAGCTGGTGCGGCTGGCGGCCGCGGGCCGCGCGCTGGCGGAAGACCAGCCATGCACCTTCAGCGAGCTGGGCGCGCACCTGGCTCAGCGCTGGCCCGGTCACCCGCCGAACTCGCTGGCCCAGGCGGTCCGCGTCCTGGTGCCGCTGGTCCAGGTCCCGCCCCGCGCGCTGTGGGGCACCGCCGGCCAGGCCCGGCACGTTCCGGCTGAGGCCTGGCTGGGCGAGCCGCTGGCGGCGCAGCCGGACGCGGAGATCCTGGTCCGCCGGTACCTGGCCGCGTTCGGCCCGGCCACGATCGCCGACCTGCAGAACTGGTCGGGCCGGGCGCGGCTGGGCGAGACCGTCCGGCGGCTGCGGCCGGAACTCGCGCTGTTCCGCGACGAGCAGGGCCGCGAGCTGTTCGACCTGCCGGAGGCGCCGCGGCCCGGCCCGGACACCCCGGCGCCGGTCCGGCTGGTCGCCGAGTTCGACAACCTGCTGCTCGGGCACGCCGACCGGACCCGGGTGATCAGCGACCCGCACCGGCGCCGGCTCGGCACCGTCAACGCGGTCATTCCCGGCGCCGTCCTGGTCGACGGATTCGTGATCGGCCGCTGGCGGATCACCGCGGCCGGCGACACGGAGACCCTTGCCATCCGGCCATTCGAGCTGGTACCCAGGGCGGCTGTCGCCGCTCTGGAGGCCGAGGGACAGCGCCTGCTGGAGTTCGCCCGGCCCGCGGCCGGGTCCCGCGATGTCCTGTTCGAGCCGGTCACAGGTTGACCTAAATGGCGGGCTAATCTCGTAAACCGCCGAGCCGGTTAACGGCCGGATACGGCCCGCCACGTTAGCCTGAACAACGCTGGCCGGGCGGCTGGCAGCTGGCCCGGGCAGGCCGGCTGGACAGGCTCGCGCGGCCAGCGGCGGCCGGGCGCAGCACGGACAGTCCCGCGGCGGGGCAGCCTACCTGGGGGGTAGATGACGTACGGCGACTGGCCGCGCGGCGGGGGCACCGACCCGGGCGACCGGGTATACGGCTCGCCGCAGCGACCGGTGCCGGACCCGGGTGGACCGGCTGGCCCGGATCCAGCCGCGCCCGAGACCGCCCCGCTGGACCCGGCCGTGGCCTTCGGGCCCGCGGCGCCGCGCTCGCCGGCCGGCAACCCCGAGCGCCCGGACGCGACGCCGCCCGGCGAGGCCGGCCGGCACGGCGGCGCCCGCCGCCGGACCGGGCCGCTGCCCGCGCAGCAGCAGCTCATGCAGCAGATCGCCGCGGGCCGCCGGGCCCGCCAGCAGCGTGCCCTGCTGACCATCCTCGGCGCCATGTCCGCCCTGGTCCTGGTCGCCGCCGCCGGCGCCTGGGTGCTGACCAGCTACGTCACCGACCATCTCGGCCGGCTCAGCGCGGGCACGTCGGGCACGCCGAGCAGCGGGCCTCTGAACATCCTGGTCGCCGGCGTCGACATCCGGGCCGGCCTGTCGGGCCGCCAGCAGGCGCGGCTGCACGTCGGCCATGACATCAGCGCTAACTCCGACACGCTGATGCTGGTCCACATCCCGGCCAGCCATCGCTACGTCCAGGTCGTCAGCCTGCCGCGCGACTCGTGGGTGCCGATCCCGGGACATGGCATGAACAAGATCAACGCGGCGTTCGGCATCGGCGGCCCGCGGCTGATGGTGTCCACCGTGGAGGCCGCCACCGGGCTGGACATCAACGACTACGTCGAGATCAACTTCCTCGGCTTCGTCAAGGTCATCGACGCTATGGGCGGGGTGGACATCTGCCTGCCGTTCCCGGTGGACGATTCCTACAGCGGGCTGGACCTGGCCGCCGGGCGGCATCACGTGGACGGGATCACGGCGCTGATGTTCGCCCGCGACCGGCACTCGTTCGCCACCTCGGACCTGGCCCGGATCAGCAATCAGCAGCAGCTGATGTCCACGCTGCTGAGCCAGGCCGCCAGCGCGGGGACGCTGAGCAACCCGTTCCGGTTCCAGCAGCTGCTGTCCTCGGTCACCGCGGCGATCCAGGTCGACCGGGGCTTCAACGTCGTGACGCTGGCCAACGAGCTCAAGGGCCTCCGGCCGTCCGACGTCGCCTTCTCGACGGTGCCGCTGGGCAATCTCAACTACCAGGCCCCGGACGGCCAGCTCGCCGTGCAGTGGGACTCCGCCGCGGCCGGCCGGCTGTTCACCCAGATGCGCCGCGACACACCCCCGGCCGCGCTGCACAAGCACCGGCGGCACCGCAAGCACCACGCGCAGGCGGGCACGGGCGGCAGCACCGTGAGCCCCGAGCCGGGCACGTCTCCCAGCCAGGAGCGGACCGCGGCCCAAGACAGCTGCTAGCGGCCCGGGGCGCTAGCTGTTCGGCGGGGCCTGCGGCGGGAAGCCCGTCGACCCGGACGGCGGGAAGTTCGTCGATCCCGGTGGCGGGGCGTCCGGCGTCCCGGGCGGCGGGAACGAGCTCGACTGCGGATCGGTGAACGGCGTGCTGGGCGTGCCGCCTGGCGCCCCGGTGTCCCCGGCCGCTCCGGTCCCGCCCGGCGTCCCGGTGCCGCCCGGCGCGCCGCTGGGCGGCGGCCGCCACCCGGCCGCCTGCGGGGCCAGGTTGATGCCGAACTCCGCCTCGTGCGCAGAGATCTCGCCGGTCACCCTGGCCACCTGGGCCTCGGTGTCGGGGGTCCCCCGGTTGGTGCGCTCGGCGTACAGCAGGGCACCCAGATTGCGCAGCAGCACGTCCGCGTGCTTGTTGGCCTGCGCCTGGTCGAGCCGGGCCTTCCCCTCCCTGGCGGTGTCCTGCGCCTGCTGGGCAAGCTTGTCGGCCTGCGCCTTGACCTTGTCCATAAGTCCCATATCTGCCTCCGTGGCGGCTAGCCATGGCCGGCCAGCCTCGGGTCAGGCCGTACCCGGCTAGCTCTGGCTCAGTCCCGGGCTAGCTCAGAGCTGCCTGAGGGCTGGCTCAGCTGCGGCCACCTTAGCCCGCTGAGCCCGGCTCAGTCGCGGGCCGTCGCCAGCTCGGCAGCGGTACCCCGCTGGACGGCCAGGTTGTCGTTAGCCACGGTGATGATCCGGCAGCCGCTATCGCGGTACAGCCGGGCGGTCGGCCCGTCGGTGGCGTGCACGCCAGCCGGCTTGCCCGCCGCCGCGCAGGCGGCCCAGACCTGCTCCAGCGCGGGCCGCAGCACCGGGTCGCGCGGGTCCAGCGCGCAGCCGAGCGCCATCGACAGGTCGCGCGGGCCGACGTAGATGCCGTCCACGCCGGGCACCGTCAGCGTTTCCTCCAGCTCCGCCAGCGCCTGCCGCGACTCGGCCATGACGATGCACAGCGGCTGCCGCGGGCCGGCCAGCACGCCGCCCGCCGACCGGTAGCCGTCGGGCGGGTACTGGCAGGCGCCGGCGACCGCGCGGGCCTGCTCGGCGGAGTCCACGTTGGGCACGATGACTCCGTCACAGCCCAGGTCGAGGGCCCGGCCGATGTCGGCCGGGTGGGCGTGCCGGACCCGGCCCAGCGGGGCAGCACCCGCCTGCCGGATCGCGCTGGTCAGCTCGGGCAGGTGCTGCTCGGTGGCCCCGCCGTGCTGCAGGTCAATACAGACGTAGTCGATGCCCGGCCGGGTCAGTGCCCGGGCACTGACCGCGCTGGGGATCGACAGCCACGATCCGAATACCACGTCGCCGTTACGGACACGGTCACACAAGCTCGTCGAGGTCACCGGCCCAGCCAAGCACATGCCGGGCGAACCGGCCCAGAGCGGGTCGGTCCACCCGGCGGCCGCGAGCGGCATGGCGCTGTCCATTCGCTGGATCGGCTAGCCGTTACAGCCCTACCCCCTGGGCGGGCCGGCGCCGAGTTGCTGGCCCACGGCATCGAAGGCCGTCCAGCGCGTCCCGGTCAGCTCCTCCCGGTCAGTGCGCCCCGGGGTCAGCTCGTCCCGGTCAGGGCAAGCGCGCCGAGCGCGGCGGCCATCGCCAGCGGGACGGCGACCACGCCCAGCCGGGCAGCGCGGGCCAGCGACGGCGCCGCCCCCGCACCGCGGGCCGCGCGCAGCCACAGCAGCCAGGCCAGCGAGCCGGTGACGCACAGGTTGGGCCCGATGTTGAGACCGATCAGCAGCGCGAACGGGTGATCCGGCGTCCGCGCGGCGAGCAGCGACGCGGCCGGCAGGTTGTTGACGAGAACAGCGGCCAGGGCAGCCACCCCCGCCGTGGCCCAGCCATCGAGGTGAGCCAGCAGCATGGCCGGGCCGGACCAGGCCCGGCCCAGCGCGCCCAGCGCGACCGCGACGCCGAACAGCCCGGTCAGCACCGGCAGGCCCAGCACCTCGCGCAGCTGGCCGGGCCGCTCCCGGCGCTGGGCCACCCGGATCCCGGCGGCCATCACGCCGACCGCGGCGACCGGGAGGGCCGGCTGGCTCAGGGTGACCACGAGCACCGTGGCCAGCAGCACGGCGGCCAGCCCGAGACCCAGCACTGGCCGGGCCGGGCCCGAGACCCGGGCCAGACCAGCCGGGCGGACCGGATCAGCCCGGTTACCGGGGCCGGGCAGCAAGGCCGGATCCCCTGCAGTCCCCGGTGCCAGCCGGGCCGCCGGATCAGCTGACATCCCCGGCGCGGGCCGGGCGGCCCGGGCGGCCCGCGCAGCTCCGCTGACCAGGGACCGCCGCTCGCCCACGGCGACAACGACAGCCGTCACGGCCAGGGCGGCGAGCCACGGCAGCCACATCCGGGCGACGAACTGACCGCCGGTCAGGCCCAGGTGACCCAGCACGATCAGGTTGGTCAGGTTGGAGCCCGGCAGCAGCAGCGAGCCGGCGTTGGACAGCATCAGGCACCCGTACAGCAGGGCGGCTCCGGCTCCGCCTCCGGCCCCGGCGCCGGCGCCGGCGTCCGCGAGTCCGGGCTGGCCAGGGACGGCTCCGGCCGCCGTCCTGGATCCAGCCGCCGTCCTGGATCCGGCGAGCCCGGCCTGACGTGCTCCGGCGGGCCGCAGGCCGCCCCGGCTGCGGGCGGTATAGACCAGCACCGGGGTGAGGAACGCGACCGAGGTATCCAGGTTCAGGGTGACGGTCACGGCGGCGATCATCACGACTGCGCCGGCATAGAGCAGGACGCCGCTGCGCGCGATCCGGGCGAGCTGCGCGCCGGCCCAGGCGAACAGGCCGTCGCCGTCGGCGACCAGGCCGATCAGCAGCAGCCCGGCGACGAGCACGAACGGCGGCCAGTCCTGGGCGGCGGCGAGACGGGCGTCGTCCGGCCGCAGGGCAGCGGCCACGATGGCACCCGCGACGCCGGCTCCGGCGAGCAGGGCCGGCCACGGCGCAGCCCGTTTCGACTCAGGTTGTTCCTGGCCGGCGGGCGCAAGACGCGACTCGCGCCCGGGGCCGGTCAGGTGAGGTCGGCCAGCCGCTCGCGGGCGGCCCGCAGCCGGAGCAGGGTCTGCTCCCGGCCGAGCACCTCCAGCGCCTCGAACAGCGGCAGCCCGACGGTGCGGCCAGTCACCGCGACCCGCACCGGCGCCTGCGTCTTGCCCAGCTTCAGTCCGTAGCTGGTGCCGATGGCCTCCAGCCGGGCCCGCAGCTCATCGGCCTGCCAGGGCAGGTCGGCGAAGCTGAAGGCCTCCTGGGTGTCGGCCAGGATCTGCGCGGCAGGCTCCTTCATGGCCTTGTCCCACGACGCCTCGTCGGCCGGCGGCTCGTCGAGGAACGCGAAATCGACCATGGCGGTGATCTCGGCCAGCAGCGCGATCCTGGTCTGCGCCAGCGGCGCCAGCGCGGCGAAGACCGCGGGATCAAAGCGGTCCGCGGGCCACGGCGCGGCCGGCGACTCCAGCCACGGCTGGCAGGCGGCGATGAAGTCCTGCTCCGTCATGGCCCTGATGTACTCGCCGTTGAACGCGCGCAGCTTCTTGACGTCGAAGAATGCCGGGGAGGGGTTGATCTCATCCAGCCGGAACTCGGCCTCGATGGTCGGCCAGGGCACAATCTCCCGGTCGCCGCCCGGCGACCAGCCCAGCAGCATCAGGTAGTTGCGCATGGCCGCGGCCAGGTAGCCCTCGTCGCGGAAGCTCTCCAGGGAGACGCGGTCGCGGCGCTTGGACAGCTTCTGCCGCTTCTCGTTGACGATGAGCGGCTGATGCGCCCAGGCCGGCGGCTCCTGGCCGAGGGCCGCCCACAGCAGCATCTGCTTGGGCGTGTTGGACAGGTGCTCCTCGGCCCGGGACACCAGGGTGATTCCCTGGCTCATGTCGTCCACGACGTTGGCCAGCAGGAACAGCACGGAGCCGTCAGCGCGGGCGATGACGAAGTCCTCGAGGGTGGCGTTCTCGAAGACGGTCTTGCCGCGAATCTGGTCATCGACCACGGTGGCGCCATCGTCGGGCGTCCGGAACCGCAGCGCCCGGCCCTCGCCGGGCTCCAGCCCGCGGTCCCGGCAGAAGCCGTCATACCCGCGGTGCGAGTCGCCGGTTCGCTCGACGATGACCTCGCGGGTGCAGTCGCAGTAGTAGGCCTGGCCCTGGTCACGCAGCCGCTGCGCGGCGGCCTGGTGCTGAGCCAGGTTGGCCGACTGGAAGTAGGGACCCTCGTACTGATCGGGGCCCATGCCGAGCCAGGCCATCGCCGACAAGATGCCGTCGGTCCACTCGGGCCGGTTCCGGGAGGCGTCGGTGTCCTCGATGCGCAGCACGAACGTGCCGCCGGCATGCCGCGCCGCGACCCAGTTGAACAGCGCCGAGCGGGCGCTGCCCACGTGGAACATGCCGGTCGGGGAGGGCGCGAAGCGCACCCGCAGGGCCGGGCTGGCCGGGCCGTTTTCCGAGCTAGTCACGGCAGGCGAGTCTAGTCCCCCGGGCCCGGCGGCACCGACCGAGAACGCGCTGGCGGGCCGGGCGCGCGGAGCGGGTGCCGATTCGTCCAAGGCAGGCCGGCCCGCCGGCCGTCACGATGGCTCCATGACGCAGCCACAGTTCACCAGCCTGAGCCCGTACCTGCGCTACCCGGACGGCGCCGCGGCCGCCGGGTGGCTGACCCGCGTGCTGGGCTTCGGCCCGGCCCGGTCGGTGCGCGGCCCGGACGGCCAGTGGGCCGAGGGCGAGGTCAGGATCGGGGCGGCCCGGGTCGACATCAGCGGTGGCGCGCAGCCAGGCCCCGGCACGGGCGGCGGCACGCTGCTGATCGTCGGGGTCGGCGACGTCGACGCGCAGTACCGGCGCATCCGGGACGCCGGCGCCGAGATCGACCCGCCCAGGGACGAGGCCTACGGCCCGCGCACCTGCCACGTCACCGACCCGTGGGGTTATGAGTGGTATTTCTGGCAGGGCGAGGCGGGCTACCCGCCGCAGTAGCGGCCGGGCCGGGCGGGCTAGCCGAGCAGGCGGGCGATGGCGGCCTCCAGCTCGGCTCGCGGGGCGGCGGCCGGGCCCGGGCTGCGCCAGGCGACGATCTGGTCGGGGCGGACCAGCAGCGCGCCGCCGGGGCCGATTCCGCAAGCCTGCTCCCAGCCCGGCTGGCTGACCATGACGACCTCGAGCCGGGTGCCGGCCAGCTCCGGGGCAGCCAGCGCCCAGGCCGCGCCGGCCGGGCCGGTGAGCAGTGTCAGCCGGCCGTGGTCGAGCAGGTCCAGGATGGACCGCTGGCCGCGGGCCAGCCACTGATGCGGGAGCCGGGTGCCGGGCTGGCCGTGCAGGTCCAGCCGGTCCGTGGCGGCGGTGGCGCCGTCGCCGATGACCGCGCCCGAAGTGTACTGGCGGCCGAAGACGAGCGTCAGCGGGTCAGCCAGCAGCGTGCCGTCCGTCGACGCGGCGTTCATGGTGCGCAGGTTGAAGCGGCGCACGCTGGACTGCTCGGCCGCGAACCAGCTCGCCGGGTGCCGCTCGTCGTGATAGCTGTCCAGCAGCCCGGCGGCGGCATCGCCCGCCAGCACCAGGGCCAGCTTCCAGGCCAGGTTGTGGACGTCCTGGATGCCGGTGTTGGCGCCGAGCGCCGCGTACGGGGGCATGACGTGCGCGGCGTCGCCGGCCAGGAAGATCCGGCCGGCGCGCAGCCGGTCGGCGACGAACATGCCCGACTCCCACTCCAGCACGCTCAGCACCTCCACGCCGATACCGGGGGCGCCGATGGCCGTCCCGATGAGCTGCGCGTACTGCTCCGGGGACCGGTCCGGGCCGGCCGGGGTGCTGAACAGCCAGCGCTGGTCGCCGTCCACCGAGGCGAACGCACCCGGTGCGGCCGGGTTCTCGATCTGGCACAGGTTGAACTCCCGGCCGCGCACCACCTCGGCCAGGCCGGCCCGGAAGTAGATGCTGACCAACCGGCTGAGCGCGCCGCGGCCGCTGCGCGGGATGCCCAGCCGCTCGCGAACCGGACTGCGCGCGCCGTCCGCGGCTATCACGTAGCCGGCCCGGAGCCGGGTGACCGCGCCGCCGGGTCCGCGCAGCGTGGCGGTGACGCCGTCGCCGTCGCCGGCCAGGTCCGTGACCTCGGTTCCGAAGCGCAGGTCACCGCCGCGCTGCCCGGCCAGCTCGCGCAGCACCGGCTCCAGGACATCCTGGGAGCACAGGCAGGAGGCGGCCGGGGAAGTGCTGGCCCAGTCCGGGTTCCCGCCCGGCGGGCTGAACGGCAGCCGCTCAGCCGTGGCCAGGGTCGGGCCGGCCGCCATGCCCTGCCAGTCGGCAAGGGCGGCCGCGGCCTTGGTCACCTCGCCGTCGATGCCGAGCTGGCGGAACAGCTCCATGGTGCGCATGTTGATCCGCCGCGCCTTGGGCTGAGGTGACGTGCTGGTGCGCCGTTCGGCCAGTGCTGACCGCACCCCGTGCTGGCTCAGGAACAGCGAGGCGCACAAGCCGACCAGCCCGCCGCCGACGATCAGGACCGGGGTGCTGGCCGGGTCCGCGGAGTGCCCGGCTGCCGCCGCTGCTCCGGCCGGCCCCGGGCTCGTTGTCGTTGCGTGTACGTTGTACATCATGTGTACAGCGTACACTCGTGGTTCCATGGACGGCAAGCTGGCCAGCTGAGCCGGCCAGCAGATCAGTGCGCCCCGCGGGCGCTGAGCAGGAGGAGGGGCCGTGGCAGCTACCCCGCCGCGTGCGTCCGCCCCGCTGCGCGGCTCCCGGCCGGCGCCGGGGTCCGGGGATAGTGCACCGGGACCACTGATCTGGAACTTGCCCGAGCCGCCCGGCCGGCCGGCCACGTCGCTGAGCCGGGCCGCCATCCTCAGCGTGGCGCTGGCCGTCGCCGACGCCGAGGGCGCCGCCGCGCTGACCATGCGCCGGGTCGCGGCCGACCTCGGCTCCTCGACGCCCATGTCGCTGTACCGGTACGTCGGCAGCAAGGACGGCCTGGTCGACCTCATGCTGGACGCCGTTTACGGGGAGGTCGGCCTGCCCGCCCAGCCCAGCGGTGACTGGCGGGCCGACCTGGAGCCGCTGGCCCGCCGGACCTGGGCCGTGATCCAGCGGCACCTGTGGTTCGGGGAGCTGGTGCATACCCGGCCGCTGTTCGGGCCCAGCGCGCTGCGCTACTTCGACTTCCGGTTCGCCGCGCTGGAGTCGCAGGGCCTGGACGCCGACGCGATGACCCGGATCACGGTCGCCATCGACAGTCACCTGATCGGCTCCGCGCTCCAGCTGGCCGAGGAGACCCGGATGCGGCGGCGCACCGGCCTGGTCACCGATGAGCAGCTCAAGGCGGCGGCCCAGCCGGTCCTGGAGCCCATCCTGGACAGCGGGAGCTACCCGGCCTTCGCCCGCTGGGCGCGCAGCCACACGCCGGCCGGATTCACGGGCAACTTCGACTACACCCTCGGCTGCCTCCTGGACGGGATCAGCGAGCACCTGGCCCGGCCGCGCCGTCCTGATCCCGGCGCCTGAGCCGGGCTCCCGATCCGGCCAGCATGGCGGCGGGGACCACGACCAGCAGGCCCAGCGCCCAGCCCAGCCCCAGCGCGCCGGCCACGAACCCGACCGTCAGCGGGCCCAGCCCGCCGGCCAGCCCGGCCGCGCTCAGCAGCGATACCGCGGTTCCGCTCTGGCCGGGCAGGCTCGCGTACAGCTGGGCCTGCAGCACCGGGTACCAGGCCGCCGTGACCAGGCTCAGCCCGGCCAGGATGACGACCTTCGGCCAGAACCCGGGCACCACCAGGAACGCGGGATACAGCAGCAGCGCGGCAGCGGCGCTGGACCGCAGCAGGACCCGGCCGGATACCCGGTCCAGCACCGGGATCAGCAGCGCGGTGCCGGCCAGGTCGGCGGCCAGCCGGACCCCGACCGCCAGCGCGGCCTGCGCGGGCGAGACACCCGCCACGGCGACCAGGTAGAGCGCCACGAACCCGGTGAAGGCGTCCAGCAGCAGGTCGGAGATCTCCAGCAGGATCAGCCAGCGGAGCACCGAACGGTCGCGCAGCGCCTGGCCGGCCCGCCGGAACCGGGCCGACAGCCCGGCCCCGGCCGCGCCGTCGTCCGCGCCGTCGTCGCGCACCGCCGGGCACGGCTCCGGGCCGGGCCGGGCGGCCAGCCGCGCACCCGCGCTGACTAGGGCCAGCCACGCAGCGCCGGCGGCGAGCGCCAGCACCAGGAACGCTGTTCGCCAGGTACCGCCTGCTGCGATGACCACCGCCAGCAGCACCGGGCCCGCTACCGCCCCGGCTGCCCCGGCCAGGGTCCACCGGGCCATCAGCTGCTCCTGGCGGGACGGCGCCGCGTCCATCAGCGCGGCCTGGGTCAGGCTGACGAAGGCCCCCGACGCCGGGAAGAACAGCACGAGCGCAGCCAGCAGCACGCCGAACGAGTGGGCTGCCGCCGCAATGACCAGGGCCGCGATGAATGCGAGGCCACCTACCAGCGCGACCCGGTGCCGCCGCCGGCCGTCGCCGGCCAGGACGCCCATCGGCAGCTCGATCAGGCTGCCGGCGATCAGCGGCACCGCCGCCAGCAGGCCGATCTGGCTGTAGTTCAGGCCCAGGCCGTCGCGCAGCAGCGGCATGGCGGCGCTCTTGGTGCCGTCCACGAGCTCATCAGCGAACTCGACGGCCAGGGCGGCCAGGAGTGCCGCGCCAGCCGGGGCGCGCCGTCGCAGCCAGGGCCGCCGGGCACGGGAGGTCGCCGCACGTGCCGCGGGCACGCGGCGGGCTCCGGTGCCGGGCGGCGGCGCGGGCGGGGCTGCCGCCGGCTGCGGTCGGGCGTCCGGAGCTGGTTCTGGAGGGGTCCGCACAGGTTCGCCTTCCTCGTCTGGCCGGTCAGGGTCAGGCGAGGACGGCGGCCCGCGGGCCGCTAGCTCAGGTCAGAGTCAAGGAAAGCCCATGGCCGCGATGGTAACCGGCCCGGCGGGCAGCAGGCCAGGCCTGCCGCCCGGCGGGGCACCCGGCCGCGCGGCCCCGGACCCTGGCCAGCCGCGGGCAAGGATCGGGTGCCTCGGGCCCGGATGGGGCAGTTTGATCGCGTTAACATGTGACCGCCCGGCCGAGACGTCACGGGAGGCTTCTGATGCCTGTCCAGCCCACCCCCGCCGATCGATTCACCTTCGGACTCTGGACCGTCGGCTGGAACGGCACCGACCCGTTCGGCATCCCGACCCGCGAGCCGCTCGACCCAGTGGAATCGGTGCACGAGCTGGCCGCCCGCGGCGCGCACGGCGTGACCTTCCACGACGACGACCTGATCCCGTTCGGCAGCGACGAGGCCGCCCGGGCCCGGCAGATCGACCGGTTCACCGCTGCGCTGAAGGACACCGGGATGGTCGTGCCCATGGTCACGACCAACCTGTTCACCCAGCCGGTCTTCAAGGACGGCGGCTTCACCAGCAACAACCGCTCGGTACGCCGGTACGCGCTGCGCAAGGTGATGCGCAACATCGACCTGGCCGCGCAGGTCGGCGCTCAGACCTACGTGATGTGGGGCGGCCGCGAAGGCAGCGAGTACGACAGCGCCAAGGACGTCCAGGCGGCGCTGGACCGCTACCGCGAGGCCGTTGACACGCTGGCGGCCTACGTCACCGACCAGGGCTACGGGCTGCGCTTCGCGCTGGAGCCCAAGCCCAACGAGCCGCGCGGCGACATCCTGCTGCCGACCGTGGGCCACGCGCTGGCGTTCATCTCCAGCCTGCAGCACCACGAGATGGTGGGCGTGAACCCCGAGGTCGGGCACGAGCAGATGGCCGGGCTCAACTTCGCGCATGGCATCGCGCAGGCGCTGTGGCACGGCAAGCTGTTCCACATCGACCTCAACGGCCAGCGCGGCATCAAGTTCGACCAGGACCTCGTGTTCGGGCACGGCGACCTGATCAACGCCTTCTCGCTGGTCGACCTGCTGGAATTCGGCGGGCCGCAGGGCGGGCCGGCCTACGCCGGGCCGCGGCACTTCGACTTCAAGCCGTCCCGCACGGAGGACAAGGCCGGGGTGTGGGATGCGGCGGCCGCGTGCATGCGGATGTACCTGCTGCTCAAGGAGCGGGTGACCGAGTTCCGCGCCGACCCCGAGGTGGCCGCGGCGCTGGCCGCCAGCCGGGTCACCGAGCTACGCGAGCCAACCCTGGCCCCCGGCGAGGGGTACGCCGGCCTGCTGGCCGACCGCAGCGCGTTCGAGGACTTCGACGCGGCCGCCGCCGGCGCCCCCGGCTACGGGTTCGTCCAGCTGCATCAGCTCGCCGTCGAGCACCTGATGCGGGCCCGATGACCAGACTGGTCGCCGGGATCGACTCCTCGACCCAGTCGTGCAAGGTCGTCATCCGCGATGCCGTCTCCGGCGCCCTGGTGCGCGAGGGCCGCGCCGAGCACCCCGACGGCACCGAGGTCGATCCGCAGGCCTGGTGGGACGCGCTGCGCTCGGCGCTGGCCCAGGCCGGCGGGCTGAGCGATGTCGCGGCCGTCTCGGTGGCCGGCCAGCAGCACGGCATGGTCTGTCTCGACGAGGCCGGCCACGTGGTGCGCCCGGCCCTGCTGTGGAACGACAGCCGGTCCGCCGGCGCCGCCGCCGACCTGGTCGCCGAGCTCGGTGACGGGGACCCTGGCCAGGGCGCGCTGGCCTGGGCCGAGGCGGTGGGCAGCGTTCCGGTCGCCTCCTTCACGGTGACCAAGCTGCGCTGGCTGGCCGAGCACGAGCCGGACTCGATGGCCCGCACCGCCGCGGTCTGCCTCCCGCACGACTGGCTGACCTGGCAGCTGGCCGGCCAGGCCGGCGTGCTGGACGCGCTGCGCACCGACCGCAGTGACGCCAGCGGCACCGGCTACTGGTCTCCGGCGGCCGGCGCCTACCTGCCCGACCTGCTGCACCGCGCCTGCGGCCGGCGGCCCAAGCTGCCGCAGGTGCTGGGCCCGGCCGAGATCGCCGGCGAGGTCAACCCGCGCGCGGTGCCCACCGCGGGCGGCGACACGATCACCATCCCCGGCGGGGACTCCGGGAAGCCCAGCGCTCCGGCGCTGCTCGGGCCCGGTGCCGGGGACAACGCGGCCGCCGCGCTCGGCGTCGGGATCGGCGTCGGCGACGTCGCCGTGTCGATCGGCACCTCCGGCACCGTCTTCGGCGTCGGCACCGAGCCGACCGCCAACCCGTCCGGGATCATCGCCGGCTTCGCCGACGCCACCGGGCACTTCCTGCCGCTGGCCTGCACCCTCAACGCGGCCCGGGTGCTGACCATGGCCGCCGGGCTGCTCGGCGTCAGCCTGACCCGGCTGGACGAGCTCGCGCTGGCCGCACCGCCCGGCGCGGACGGGCTCACCCTGCTGCCCTACCTGGACGGCGAGCGGACGCCCAACCGGCCCGACGACACCGGCGCCCTGCATGGCCTGACCCGGTCCAGCGCCACTCCGCAGAACCTCGCCCGGGCTGCGGTTGAGGGCATGCTGAACGGCCTGGCCGACGGGCTCGACGCGCTGCGCGCCGCCGGGCTGAACGTCCGGCGCGTGCTGCTCATCGGCGGCGGCGCCCGGTCCGCGGCCGTCCGGGCCATCGCGCCCGCCGTCTTCGGCCTGCCGGTCACCGTCCCGGCCCCCGGCGAGTACGTCGCCGACGGCGCGGCCCGGCAGGCGGCCTGGCTGCTGTCCGACGCCGCCGCCCCGCCGGCCTGGCAGTCCGGTGCCGGCGCGCAGGTGTTCGAGGCTGACCCGCAGCCCGCGCTCCGGGATCGCTACGCCGCCGCGCGGGACACCGCCGGGTCGCTGCCGGCCCTGGACCGGGACTGACGAAAGACCGGTACCAAACGGGGCGCGAGGCTCCGGGCTCCTGGTCCGCTGGGCTGCTCCCCGGCTAGTCCTCCGGCAGCACGCCGGCGGCCCGGCACGCCCGCAGGACGAACTCATGCGGGCAGGCCCGGAGCACGTGACCCTGGTGGCCTTCAGTCGTCGTCGCCATGAACACGGAGTTCAGCACCGCTTCCTCGACTGTTTCCTGAACGGCGCCGAAGACCGGGTCCAGCTCCCGGTCCGGCACCGGAGGGCCCGAACCGGTCGCGGCCAGGGCGATCGCGTAGTCACCGCTGCCGCCGGCGAAGTCGGAGCCCGCCCGGCCGAGCCCGAAGACGGCCCGCCGGGCCACCCGGCCGAGCTGCCGGGAGTCCAGGGCCTGATCCACCGCCACGATGATCATGCAGGAGTTGCCCTGCCGGGCCGGGTCAGTCTGGACTGCCCTGGTACGGCCCGGCTCCGGCCGGCCGCGGCCCGGCTCCGGAGATCCGGCGCCGTCCGGCTCAGCGGACCCCCCGGCCGGGACGGCCAGCGCCGCCGCCGCCGGGATCGGGACGCCGAGCACGGTCAGGGTGCCGGAGAAGTTGGCCTGCAGCAGCACGCCGACCGTGACCGGCGGGCCGCCGGCCAGCTCCGCGACCCGCGACGAAGTGCCGATGCCCGCTTTGAAGCCCAGCGCCCCGGTCCCGGTGCCCGCGCCAGTCGCGCCTTCCGCCACCGGCCCGCCGCATGCGCTCGACAACGCGGCCAGGACATCCCCGGCTGTCACCGGCCGGGCCCGGATGTCGGACAGGAAACCGTCGTTCGTCTCGCCGGCGACCGCGTTGACCGACCGGACCTCCTCGTTGCCGGGCAGGTCCAGGACGTAGGACACCAGGGCGTCCGCGGCGCGGAACACTGACAGGGTCCCGGTCAGCACGATGGGGGTCTCGAGGACGCCGAGCTCGGCCAGCTGGGTGACCCCGGTCAGCTTGCCGTACCCGTTACCGGTGAAGACCCCGGCCGGCAGCTGGCCGCCCGCGCAGTCGACCAGGTCGGGAACGATGGCCGTCACGCCGGTACGGATGCCGGGCTCGCGGTGCAGGGTGACCTGGCCGACCCGGACGCCGGCCACGTCGGTGATGGCATTGAGGGCCCCCGGCCGGTGCCGTCCCGGCGCGATGCCCAGCTCCCTGGCCCGCCGCCCGGCCTGCTCCGCCACCTGCGCCTCCTCTGCCCCGTGCCCGCGCCGCCCGCCCCGCCCCGGCACGCCTGGCCGCCCCGGAACGGCTCTTTGCCCCGCCCGCACCGTACCGAGCCGCCGCCAGGCCGCAGGATCCCGGCTGCTGGAGCGGCGATCATCTCTATCGTTCCTGGCCTGCGCCCTGGCCGGCTGGCTGGGGACCCCGCAGTCCTGCCACCATGGGTCCCCAGGCGGCAACAGTGCGGGTGGGAGGGGCGACGAGCAGCGGCGGCGCAGGCGACCCCGGCGGCGCGGGCATGGCCGGGGCACACCCGGCCGAGACCGAGCCGGACGCGCGGTTCACGATGGCCAATGAGCGCACCTTCCTGGCCTGGAGCCGGACGGCGCTGGCGCTCATCGTGGCCGGGCTGGGCATCATCCAGCTGCTGCCGCCGTTCCCCGGCGTCCCGTGGGGACGCCACGTGCTCGGCGTCCCGCTGATCGTGCTCGGCGCGCTGGCGCCGGGGGCGGCCTACACCGAGTGGCGGCGCAACCAGGCGGCGCTGCGCCGCGGCCAGCCGCTGCCGCCGTCCCTGCTGCCGCGGATCCTGGCGGTCGCCATCGTCTGCGTCGGGATCGTGGCCGCGGTGGTCGTGCTCATCGCGGCTGTCCGGTAGCGGGCACCCATGACTGCGCCGTGGCGTCCCGACCCCGGACTGGCCGGGGAGCGGACCCGGCTGGCCTGGGCCCGGACCGCCATCGCGTTCGCCGCGGTGGGAGCCGCGCTGCTGAAGAAGGAACTGGAGATCGGACTGGCCACGCTGGCCGTAGCACCGCTGGTGTTCGCGGCCGGGCGGATGGCGGCCCGCGCCTCGACCCCGGAGCAGCGGGCGCGGCGGCTGCTGGCCGTCGCCGTTACCGTCACGGTCGTCGCGATCCTGGCGCTCATCGCGGCGCTGCTGATCCCGGGCCCGGACAGCCTGGACCAGCTGCTCCCGCGCCACGGGTAAGCCGGCACGGCCGTCAGGCCGGCACGGCCGTCAGGCCGGCTCCCACCGCCAGCCGTCGTTGTCCTCGCAGGTAATCGTCTTGCCGTCGCCCGCGACGCCGGTCACGCCGTGGTCGGAGTCCCGGCAGAACTATGGTGCGCACGCGCGGGCGGCGGATGACCGCCCGCGCGTGGCACCGGAGCGGAGACACTAAGCCAGCGGGCCCGGCACCGGATGAGGTTCCCGGCACCGGAGCCAGGCTGGCAGCTGTCGCGCCGCCCTGCGCGCTGCTCCCGCAGCCTGCCGCGAGCAGGCTTGCCAGCGCTAACCCCGAAATCGCCGCTAGGGCGAATCTTGTTCTGGGCACGGCAGGCGAGCCTAGCGGTCCGGCCGCCCCGACCGGGCCGGCGCGCCGGGGGGCGAGAATCCTATAAATCCGGATCCCCGGACGGCACGCTCAGGAGGCTGATCGGCACCCACCCGGCAGCCGCCGCCCAGCTGTTCCTGATCACTGCCGGCGAGGGCTGGGTGGCGGGCCCGGACGGCGAGCAGGTGCCCGTCTCAGCCGGGTGGGGCGTCCGCTGGGCGGCCGGGGAGGCGCATACCTCCGGGTCCGCGACGGGTTTCACGGCGCTGGCCCTGGAGGGCAGCTCGCTAGCGGTGTTCGCACCGGAGCCAGGCGCCTGATGCCGCGCGGGCACGGGGCCCGCCGGCCAGGCCGATCGCGGGACGACTGCGCGCCGCTGCGGTGGCCAGCCGTCAGTGCCGGGGCTGGCCGGGCGGCTGGTACTGGGCCGCCAGCGGCAGCGGGCCCCGGCCCGGAGCGCTGCCCTGCGGAGCCGCTACCGGGCTCGCCGGGGCCAGGGTGACCTGCTCAGCGTCCGCGCGCTCCAGGCGCTCCAGCCGCTCGAGGTCCTCGGCCGGGACCAGGCAGGCCACCGGCCTGGAATGCCGGGTCAGGACAATCCGCTCGTGGCCGTAGGCCACCCGGTTGATCAGGTCCGCTAGCTCGTCTCTGGCCTGCGTCACCGGAATCTCGCTGGTCATCTTCCCGAGGCTACGTACGCTTCGCACGTTCCTCAAGTAACGTACGTTTTGTAGATAACGTACGCTCGGGAGAAACGCCTTGGTCCTGATGTCCTGGCTGGCCTGGCGGCCACAGCTCAGCGGGCCGCTGGCGAGCCGCAACTTCCGGCTCCTGGCCGGGTGCAACGTGATCTCCCGGACTGGTTCGGCGATCGCGTTCGTCGCCATCCCCTTCGCGGTGCTGCGGGCCGGCGGCTCGGCCGCCGATATCGGCTACGTGGCGACGGCCGAGCTGCTGCCGCTGACCGCGGTGCTGCTGCTCGGCGGCGTTGCCGCCGACCGGCTGCCGCGGCACCAGGTCATGGCCGCCGCCAATGCGCTGCAGGCCCTGGCCCAGGGCACGGCGGCGATCTTGCTCCTGACCGGCCAGGCGCGCGTCTGGGAGCTCGGCGTCCTGGCCGCAGCGGGCGGCGCGGCGTTCGGCCTCTACTTCCCGGCGGCCCGGGGTCTGCTGCCGCAGACCGTCCCGGCCAGTCAGCTGCCGCCGGCCAACGCGCTGGACCGGGCCGGCCAGAACGCGGCGGCGATCGGCGGCGCCGCGGCCGGCGGGCTGCTGGTGGCCGTGGCCGGACCCGGCTGGGCCCTGGCCATCGACGCCCTCAGCTTTGCCGTGGCCGGGGCGCTGCGACTCGGCATGCGATTCCCGGACCGCCCGGCACCGCCGGGCAGCAGCAGCATGCTTCACGACCTGCGCGCAGGCTGGCAGGAGTTTGCCTCGCGGCGGTGGCTGTGGCTCACGGTCGCCTTGTTCGGCGTGATCACGGCCATCTCAGCAGCCACGACCACGGTGCTCGGCCCGCTCGTCGCCGATACGCACCTGGGCGGGGCCCGCAGCTGGGGCCTGATCGTGGCCGGCTACTCGGCCGGGGCCGTGGCCAGCGGCCTGGTCATGACCCGGGTCCGGCCGCGTCTCCCCCTGGTCGCCGGGATGCTCGCCGTGCCGGCGTTCTCGCTGCTGCTGTTCGCCCTCGCCGTCCCGCTGGCCGCGCCGCTCGACGCGGCCGCGGCGACCCTGTCCGGGGCCTGCGTAGAGGTCTTCGCCGTCAGCTGGGCCACCACGCTGCAGCAGGAGATCCCGCCCGGCAAGCTCTCGCGCGTCTCCGCTTACGACGCGCTGGGCAGCTTCGCGGTCACTCCGGCCGGCACGGTCATCGCCGGGCCGCTCGCGGCGGCCGTCGGCGTCCGCGAGGTGCTGATCGCCGGCGGAGTGGCGACCGTGCTGCTGCCCGGGCTCGCGCTGCTCCTGGCCGAGGTGCGGCACCTGGAGCGCCGCTGATCAGGCCCGCGCGGAGGTCAGGAACAGCTCACCGGCCCGGATCCCCGAGCGAACCCCTCGTCGGGGAGCACCGGCGAGGCCTCGTCTACTGTTCGGGTCCATGGCTCCTGACGACGATGAGGCGGTCGCGGCGGCGATCGCGGGCGAGCTCCGGCTCCTGGACCCGGCGGTGCGCCGCAGGCCGGCGCGGGTGGCGGATCTCCTGCACCCGGACTTCCTCGAGTTCGGCGCGTCGGGCCGCCGGTGGAGCCGGCCGGACATCATCGAGGAGATGGCCGCTGAGCAGCACCCGGACGGCCAGCAGGCCGTGGCGGAGGTCTGCGACCTGGCGGGCACCCGCCTCGCGGAAGATGTCGTGCTGGTGACCTACGTCAGCCAGAGCGCATCCCGCCGGTGCCATCGCAGCTCGGTCTGGCGCCGGACCCCGGCGGGCTGGCGGGTGTTCTTCCACCAGGGCACGATCATCCCGCCGGGCTGACGCCAGCCCGCAGGCTTCGCGGTTCCCGCCGGGGCCGTGCTACTCAGCGCGCAGCACCTGCGCGGTGCGCGTCCGGGCCGCGCGCTGGCCGGGCCACGCGGCCAGCGCGTTCGCCACCAGCAGGGTCAGCGGGGCGATCAGCACCAGGGCCAGCGCGGCCAGCGGCGGGTGGTAAGCCATCGGCGTGCTGCTCGCCACGGCCCGCCAGAATGAGCGGCCCACGATCAGCCCGAGCGGGACACCGAAGACCACGCCGGTGACCGCCAGCACCGTGGCCTGGACCGCTATCACCAGCCGGGCCTGCGTCCGGGTCATGCCCAGGGCCCGGAGCACGGCCAGCTCATGCCGCCGACGCCGGACGGCCAGGCCCAGCGCATGACCGATCGCGCCGATCGCGAGCAGGGCCAGGAAGCCGCTCAGCACGATCGGGAGCGCAGCCACATCCCGGATTTCCTTGAGCTGGTCCAGCGGAGCGGGCGGCGCCAGCGCGAAGTTCGGGGCCTTGATGGCCGTCAGCTCATGGTTGATCCGGTTCGCCACGACTGCCGGGCTGGCTCCGGGCCGCAGTGACACCAGGCCGACGCGGAACTTGAAGGCGAAATGGGCGCCCCGGAACAGCCGGGTGAACCCGCCGCTGGTCACCCAGGCACCGCTGGAGTACTCGTTATGGGGCCCCTCGGGAACAAAGCCGACCCCCGTCACGCGGACCGGCAGGGCGGTGCTGCTGCCGGTCAGGCGGACCGTCGAGCCCACCCGGGCGTGCATCTCCCGGGCCGTGCTGGAGGCCAGCGCCACCTCGTTCGCGGCGGCGGGCAGGCGGCCGGCGATGAGCACGACCGGCAGCCGCTTGCCGCCCACCGGGGTGTAGGTGAAGGCCGTCACCGAGATCTGCCCGGCCTGCGCCACCGCGACACGGGCGTCATTCACGCCGGTGACGTCCCGGTCGCGGGCAATCATGGTCATGGCCCTGCCGGCGGGCCCGAAGTCCCGCCCGTTCTCGCCCAGGAAATTACCGAGCTGCGCGGTCTGCCCGAAGCGGGCCGGGTTAGCCGCCGCATCAGCGACGCCGGCCGAGAAGGTGCTGGCCGCGAGCACGCCGAGCACCCCGGCGACGGCCCCGATCAGGGCGGGCCGGACCGGGACTGCCGCGCGGCCGCGGCCGGTCTCCAGGGCGAACCGGATGCCGATCAGCACCGGGACCGGGAAGCTGCCTTTCTCGGCGGCGGCCGCTACGCCTGACCGGCCGCCCTGGCCGCGGCCAGGCCGCAGGGCGGACGCGGTGGCGAGCGCCGATCCGGCCAGCACGAGCAGCGGCGCCAGGATCCAGCCGGAGATCAGGACCAGCCAGTCAGCATCCAGGCCGGGACTGGGTTCCAGCACCGAGGCTCCGCCGATCGGCATCCAGATGGACGCCACCAGCGCCCCGGCTACTCCGGCGGTCGCGCCGGCGACCGCGGCCAGCAGCGGCGGCGTCGCCGCCGAGATCACGGCCGGGCGCCGGGCCAGGCCGACCGCCTGCAGCACCTGGAGGTCCGGCACGGTCGAGGACGCATACCGGGCCACCGACTGGCCGACCAGGAAGATGGCCGCGATCAGCGCGGCGAGCCCGAAGGCCAGCAGGCAGGCTGCCTCGTACGCGGTGACGTGCCGGGCCGACTCGCCGAAGTCGACGTAGTTGTTCAGGACGTCAATGTCAGTCCGGCCGCTGACCCGGGCCAGGTCGGCCCGGAACTGCGGGATCGCGGCGGTGCCGCCCTTCAGCCGGATCAGGGCGTTGATATAGCCCTGGCCATGGGTGCCGACGATGTTGGCCCGGTAGCGATCGAAGAAGGCCACGTCCGGCTGCACGGCAGCGCTGGTGTCGATGCCGTCGCTGAGCCAGAAGCTGCGCACGATGCCGACGATGCGGACCCGGGTCTGCGGTCCGCGAGCGGGCCCGCCGCTTTCCGGGTCATAGCCGTCGTTGGCCTGCGCGACGCTGGGCAGCCGCACGGTCAGCCAGTCCCCGACGCCCTCGCCGTACTGAGCGGGAAACTTGGCGGTGACCACGACCTCGTCGGCCCGGTGCGGGTTAAAGATCCGGCCCTGGAGCACGACCGGCCGCTCGATGGTGCGCAGGAAGTGATCATCAGCAGGCGGGAAGCCGACGTTCGCGTCCGGATTGCCCTGCACCACGAAGGCGTCGGCGACGGCGAACTTGGTCAGGGCGATGACTTCCGGCAGCGCGCTGATCTTCGACCAGTCGAAGCCGGGCTGGTTGGGCAGGACGCTGACCGTGGTTGGCAGCGTGCGGCCCCACAGTCGCTGGAACGTGCTGTCACCGCGCCGGGCGCCGGCGACCGCGGCCAGCACGGTCGCGGTGGCCAGCGCGACCAGGACGGCGATCGCCGCCAGCGAGCGCCAGTGCCGCCGCGCCTCGATGCGCAGCCAGGCGACCTGCATGCCCATTCCGGCCCACCCCCGGGTTAGCTGACCTGCGCTGCCACTCGCTCGAGCCCGGGCCGCCACCGGTGCGCATGCCTCAGTACAGCGGCTACCGGAAGGCGCCGCAATGGTGGCAGTACCAGTCAGCGAGGGGAAGGCTCCCTCACCGTCGCGGCCGGAGCACCGGGCCGCCGGCCCTGCCATCCGGCCACGTCAGCGGATGAAGCCGCTCTCGTAGGCCGCGATGACGGCCTGAACACGGTCGCGGGCGCCGAGCTTGGAAAGTACGTTCCGGATATGGGTTTTCACGGTCTCCACGCCGAGCACGAGCTCGGCGGCGATCTCCGCGTTCGACAGGCCGCGGGCGATGAGGCGCAGTACCTCGCTTTCCCGCTCGGTGAGGCGGGCCTCGGCGAGCTGGCCGCCGCGCTGCCCGCCGTGCCGTCCGGCGAGCCGGCGGATGGCGGCCGGGAACAGCAGTGACTCACCCTCGTGGACGGTGCGGATGGCGTTGATGTAGTCGTCCGCGGCGGCGCGCTTGAGCAGGAACCCCCGTGCCCCGGCCTGCAGGGCGTCGTAGACGTAGTCGTCGTTCTCGAACGTCGTCACCACGACGACCGCCGGGCCGCCGCCGTCGAGCTGGCCGAGCAGCCGGGTCGCGGTGATCCCGTCGACGCGCGGCATCCGGACGTCCATCAGGACAATGTCCGGGCGGGTTCGCCGGGCTTCGGCCACGGCGGCGGCGCCGTCACCGGCCTCGCCGACCACGGTGAGATCCGGCTCGGACTCCAGGATCGCCCGCAGCCCGCTGCGGACCAGCGGCTCATCGTCGGCCAGCAGCACCCGGATCTGGGTCACGGGCGCACCGTCCCCGCTGGCAGCACGACCGACAGCAGCCACCAGCCGTCCTGCGCGCCGGCCCGGACCGAGCCGCCCAGGGTGGCGGCGCGCTCCTCGATGCCGCGCAGCCCGCGGCCGGTGCTCGCGGCCGGCGGCCGGGCAGCCCGGTTGCTGAGCCTGATCTCGAGGGTGTCCTGACCGAGGGACAGGCTGAGCTGCACGGTGCCGTCCGCTGAGTACTTCAGCGCGTTTGTCAGGCCTTCCTGCACGATCCGGTAGGCCTCCTGGCTGACGAGCTCCGGCAGCCGGGTCAGGTCGCCGGGTAGCTCCGCGGCGACGCGCAGCCCGGATGACCGGGCGACGGCGAGCAGCTCGCTGAGGTCAGCCAGGCCGGGTGCGGGCGGGTCGTCCGGGCGCGGCGAGTCATCCCGCAGCAGGCCGAGCATGTGGTCGAGCTCGGCCGCTGCCCGGCGCGCGGCGGTCTCGATCGTCTCCAGCGCCTCGCTGGCGAACGCGGGATCCCGCCCGATGAGCCGCCGGGCGGCCGAGGACTGCACGGTGACCACGGACAGAGCATGCCCCACGCTGTCATGAATTTCCCGCGCGATCCGGTTGCGCTCGGCCGCGCGGACCGCGTCAGCCTCCAGCCGCTGCAGGCGCTCGGCCGCCGACGGGCCGAGCAGGACCGGGCCCAGCCCGGCCAGCAGCCGCCCGGCCAGCAGCGTGACCAGGACGGTCCCCGCCGCCGCCGGGACAATCCACCAGCTGTCCGTCAGCGCGATCAGGCCCACCACCGACAGGGCGATGAGACCGCCGGTGATCAGGTGCAGCAGGAACCAGGCCAGCGTCCGCCGGCGCTGCGCCCAGTCGGTCGCCGGGCCGGGCGGCCCGTCCCGGAACTCCGCGGCCAGCAGCGTCTGCACCGCCGCGCCCTCGACCTGCCGCACCGCCGGGATCAGGCCTGCCAGCAGCGGCGCCCCGACCAGCACGACCCCGATGAGGACCGTCGCCCAGGGCGGGATCCCGGTCCGGCCGATCAGCACCAGCACGGTGAAGTCAGCCACCCCGAGGGCCAGCGCCAGTCCGGCGCCAACCAGCACGAACAAGGCGCGCAAGTAGCTTTCCGGCGCCCTTAGCAGCGCCGCCGACCACCGCAGCATGGTCATGATTGTCGCCGGCGCTTCCCGTAGCTGACCGTCAGCGCGGCCAGCAGCGGCCCCCACAGCAGCAGGGGCGCGTAGGCGGCGACAGCCGTCAGGCCCTGCCAGTCGCCGAAACTGAGCGGGGCATCCGGGCCCTGCGGATGGCCGCTGATGGTCAGCCCCTGGCACATCATGATCGCCGTCCAGGTCCACAGCAGGGTCAGCACGGCCGCGCCCAGGCCGGCCGGGAGCATCGCCGCCAGCGGCGGCACCCGCCGGCCGCCGAGCACCGGAATCCGGTGCGGCACGGTCTCGCCCCAGGCCGCGACCAGCCCGACCGCGGTGAACGCGAGCAGCTCGGAGGCGACCGACAGCAGGATCACGTAGAGGCCGAGGGGCACGCCCGGCAGCCCGGACGGCGCATCGGCGAAGCCCGGTCCGCCGCTGGCGATCGGCGCGTGAAATGTGCACACGGCGATCCGCCACAGGCTGGCCGGAAGCACCGTCAGCGGGACGGCAAGGGCGGCGGCCCGCGCCCACCGGGGAACTCCTGCCACCGGAGCATGGGCGGCCGCCCAGGCCGCACGGATCCGCCCGGCACCTGCGCCGCTGATTGCTGTTGCTGTCATGGTGCTGCTCCTCCTGACCGGCCGCGGACGCGACACTGCACGTTCCACGGTGCCGGGCAGGCGCTGGCGGCACATCACCGGCGCGAGGGAGCTCGCTCCCCCGGCCGGGGGAGCTGACCGCCGCGAGCTGGCCGGCTCAGGCCAGGGCAGCCTCGTCATAGCTGGCGGCGGGCTGAACCAGCTCGGGGAAGAACTGGCGGTCCTGGACCCACTGCCGGGTCTCGGTGAAGACCTCCTCGGTGTAGGGGAGGAAGACGATGCGCTCCCCGGTGCCGAAGGTCCGCACGTCGACCTGGCCGCGGTACTTCTCGGGCACGGCCCGCAGGTGGTAGTGCTTGTAGCGCTCGGGCCGCAGGTCGATTTCCACCTGCGCCCGGCGCAGCGCGGCCAGGTACTTGTCGACGTCGCCCTTGCTGACGCTGGCCCCGGTCACCAGGAACCCGATCATGAACGTGGCATCGAGGATCTTCCGGAACCCGAAGGTCTCGGCGATGTAGTACGGCACGCCCCACACCGCGGCGGCCCCGACCTGACGGTCCAGCAGCGCGTCGAGCCGCTCATTGGGCGGCCCCTGGAAGGTCAGCTTGACCTGGTCGGGGGCCAGCACGCCCTCCATCGCCTGCAGGGCCGCGAAATGGCTCCCCGAGTGGTAGCCGACTCCGACCGGGACCCCGGCCAGATCCTCCGGCCGGCGGACCTCCGACTCGGGCGGCACGACGATGGCGCACGGAGCGACCGAGTAGGCCGACGTCACGAGCTGGCCGGAGCCCTCGCTCGCCGCCTTGCTGGTGGCCCAGTGGCAGGCGCAGCTGACGTTCGCCCCGTCCCGGCCGGCCTCGAAGGTCTCGAAGGCGCCGGTCTTGATCTCCCCGGCGCTGTCCCGCTCGCCGGGCCGGATGCCGTAGTCGCCCTCGGTCACGAAGCTGTACTCCAGGCCCTCGGCGGCGAAGTACCCCTTCTCCTCGGCCACCCACTCCTGCAGCCGGCCATGCGGCATGATCCTCAGCGCCATCAACAGCCTCCGGTCCCAGCCTCTGGTTCCTGGCCCGACGCAAGTTATGTTACAGACCAGGAACCGGACAGAGAGGCACGCCATGACCGAGCCCGCCAGCCAGCCGGGGCCATCCAGCCAGGTGCTCCCGCACGAGCTGCCGGCCTCGCTGCGCGAGGCAGGCCTGACGAACTGGATCCGCGAGCCGCTCGACGACGCCGTCGACCAGCGGCGCCGCATCCTGTTCCCCCCGGCCGCCGCCACCATGGGCACGCCCGCCAGCGAGTGCCAGGGTGCCCTGCTCGCCGAGGCCCGGCACGCGGACACGATCTTCCAGATGGGCGACAACCCGGCGCTGCCGAAGATGCCCGAGCGCCCCGCCCTGCGCGACTTCTTCGAGCTGCGCTTCAGCAAGATCTCCCGGACTCATCTGCTGCAGAGCGCCCGGGTGGCCCGGGCCAACGGGCTGGACGAGAAGGTCATCCTGGCCTGCCTGCTGCATGACATCGCCATCGCGGGCCTGCTGTCGGCCAACCACGGTTACTGGGGCGCGCAGCTCCTGGCGCCGTACGTCGATGAGGAAGTCGCCTGGGCCATCCAGAAGCACGAGGCGCTCCGCTATTTCCCCGATGAGTCCGTCGGGTACGCCTACCCGCAGGCCTACATCGACTACTTCGGCCCGGACTACCGCCCGCCGGACTACCTGCGCGCCGAGCATGAGGCGGCGCGCCGGCATCGCTGGTACATGACCTCGCGGCTGGTCACCATCAACGACATCTACTCCTTCGATCCGGGCGTCCAGGCCAGCTTCGAGGAGTTCGAGGACATCGTCGGCCGGCACTTCCGCCAGCCGGAGGCGGGGCTCGGGTTCGACGGGTCCCCCGTGGCGCACATGTGGCGCACGATGATGTGGCCGAACAACTTCCTCTAGCCGCGAGCGGCACCGGCCGTCGCGGCGGCCAGCCTGGGGCGCATCCCGGCGGCCGGCTAGTGCCGCAGTCCGATCCCGAGCCGGGCGCAGGCGCTCTGCACATCCCCCGCTGACCGGATCAGCACGGCGGTCATCCCGGCTTGCTCCGCTCCCGCCACATTCTCGGCGGTGTCATCGAAGAACATGACCTGGTCCGGCCGGAGTCGCAGCTGCTGGCAGACCGCGGCGAACGCCGCCGGGTCAGGCTTTCGCAGGCCCAGCTCGGAGGACACGAACACGGACCGGAAGCATTCCAGCTCGCGCGCGAACCGGATGCTCCAGACGGCCTGATGCGCCGGGTTGGAGTTGGTGAACGCATACAGCGGGAAGCGCTGCGCCGCGGCCGCGAGCAGCGCCGGGACAGGCTCGATGACCCCGGCGTAGAGCCGGCCCCAGCCATCGAGAAACTCATCGTCGGACAGCGTCAGCCCGAGGCTGCGGCGCAGCGAGGCGAAATACTCCGGGGCCTGGATCTCGCCGCGCTCGTGCTGGCGGTAGGCGTCGTCGAACGCGAACCGCGCCCGCAGTTCCGCCGGGTCACAGCGGGCGGCCGCCGACCAGGCTCCGAGCACCCGGTCAAAGTCAATGTCCATGAGCACGCCGCCCAGGTCAAACAGCAGGGCACGCACACCCTCGCCGGGCCGCCGCAGGCTCGCGGGCTGGATCACCGGTCGTCTGCACCGCGCGCGGCGAGCAGGTCGCGCAGCAGGTCAGGTACGTCAGTCAGGACTCCGCTGACACCCAGGCGGAGCAGTTCGGCGAGATCTTCGCGTGGTCGTTCGGGGCTGATATCGCGGTAGGCGACATCAGCGGTGGTCCACACCGGCTTGCCCAGCTGGTGCATTCGCTCGACCAGCGGGGAGACCGCTCCAGCGGCACTGCGGTCGCGATCGGCGAAGATCCAGGGCGGCCACAGGCGGATCATGTCAGCGCCGGAGCGGGCGAATTCCTCGGCCGCCTCGTAGTCCGGCGCCGCGAACTCCTCGCCGGGCACGAGCCCGAGCGTCCGCAGATTCGGGTTCAGGCGCTTGAAGTCCCGCAGGTCGCCGAGGCTGCGCGGTCCGACAATCACATCGAGGGTCGCCCGGTGCCGTTCGGTCAGCTCGACGATGTGCTGGTTGTCCAGGTGCGGGCCCGGCTTGATGTCGAGGACGATCTTCGTGCCCGTCCCCCGGACGACGTCCAGGACTTCCGAGAAGGTGGGGACCTTCTGATCAGCGAATTGCGGGCCGACGTGGCTGCCTGCGTCGAGCGACCGGATCTCGTCGAGGGTCAGGTCGCTGACCCGCCCGCTTCCGCTGGTGGTCCGGTCAACATCCTCGTCATGCATGATGACGACGTGACCGTCGGCAGTCGCCCGCAGGTCCACCTCGATGGCGCTGAAGCCCCGGGCAATGGCCTCGCGGAACGCCGCGAGCGTGTTCTCCGGGACGCCGGAGACTATCCCGCGGTGAGCGACAACCAGGACATCCCAGTTCCGGTGCGCCATCTGCCCTTCCTCTGCCGGGCCGCTGTCAGTGGCGAACCAGGCAGAAGGGGTGGCCGGCCGGGTCGGCGTACACCCGCCAGCTGCGCTGGCCGTCGCCGGCGTCCAGGAGCGTGGCGCCGAGGCCGCGGACCTGTGCCTCCGCCTCATCCAGATCGCTGACCGCCAGATCGAGGTGAGACTGCTGCGGCCGGGCCGGGTCGGGCCACTGCGGCGGGCGGTAGTCGGCCACTCGCTGGAAGGCGAGGATCAGCCCGGATCCGGTGTGCAGGGTCGCCCAGCCGTCGCTGAGCAGCCACCGCCGATCCGGCTTGTTCACCTCACCTCCGAGCACTGCCCCGTAGAACCGGGCAAGCTCAGCGGCATCGGAACAGTCCAGGACCGTGCACTGAAAATCGGCGATCACCCGCGACAGCATAGACAGCCGCGGCCAGGCTGCCGCTGCTTACCGGCGGGCGTACTGCGCGACGATCACGCCCTTGGCGGTCGGGACGCTGCTGGTGAGCTCGAACTCGGTGAGCGGCGCCGGGCCGTCGAACAGCCGCGTGCCGCGGCCGAGCGTCAGCGGGCAGATCACCAGGGTGTAGCGGTCGATCAGGGCGGCGGCGTGCAGGCAGCGGACCATCGACGCGCTGCCGATGATGGACAGGTCCCGGCCCGGCCGGGCCTTCAGCTCCGCCACGGTGCCGGCCGCGTCGCCGCGCAGCAGGGTCGAGTTCGGCCACGCAGCTGCATCCTGCAGCGTCCGGGAGACGACGTACTTGGCGGCTGCGTTCATATGCGTGGTCATCGGGTTGCCGTCGGTCCGGTGGGCCCAGGCGGTAATGAAGTCCTGCCAGGTGCGGCGGCCGAACAGCATGTCGCCGGGCCTGGCCATGCCCTTGGCCATCTCCTGGCCGAGCACCTCGTCGTTGTACTGCCCGCCCCAGCCGCCGTGCGGGAAGCCGTCGCGGGTGTCCTCGTCCGGGCGGCCGAGGCCCTGCACGACGCCATCGAGGGTGACCCACATCGTGACGGTGATCGAACGCATGAACCTGCTCCTCTGGGTCGCCGGGCCGCCCGCTGCGGCCCTGTCACCCCTACACGAATGAGCACCGGCCCGATCGACATCCGCGCACCCGGGATATATCTCGAAAACGAGATACATGCTTCCGAGACGAATATCTTGACCTGGAGGCAAAGCGTCCGTAAGTTGACC
Source organism: Streptosporangiaceae bacterium (assembly GCA_036490755.1). Classification (GTDB taxonomy): domain Bacteria; phylum Actinomycetota; class Actinomycetes; order Streptosporangiales; family Streptosporangiaceae; genus DASUBV01. The sequence continues at coordinate 12,671 of DASXDJ010000090.1, read as the reverse complement.
CGCGCGGAGGCAGGCTGCCTCCGCTCCTGGAGGGGGCAACAGATGAGCACCACACTGACGGTCCGCCACAACGTCCGTGACTACGCCGCTTGGCGGAAGGTCTACGACGAGCTTGAGCCGCTGCGAGTCCAGTACGGCTGCACCGCCAAGCGGGTACTGCGCCGGTCCGATGACGGCAACGACCTGCTCGTCACCCACGACTTCCCCAGCGCCGAGCAGGCGGGCGGCTTTGCCCGCGACCCGGCCCTGCGCGCCGGGATGGAGCAGGCGGGCGTGGTGGGCGCGCCGCAGATCGACCTGTTCACGGATGCCTGAACCTAGACGGCCGCTGAGGCCGGGGCGGGGCAGGCGGAGCCGCCCCTCCCCGGCCTCGCTCGGCGTGGTCCGGGCGGACGCCGGCTTCGCGGCGGAGTACCCCGGCGGTGACGTCACCAGCACGGAGGCGTTCGCGTCGCTCTGCCGCACCGGGGCGGCACTGCTCGGTGAGCTGGACCGGCGCATCTTCGCGACCTTCGAGATGCACCAGGCCGCTGCCACGGCGCTGGCCGTCATCGACGGCGCGGCCGCGCCGCTGACCCCCTCGCAGGTCGGCGACCGGGTCCTGATCGCCTCGGCCACCACGACGGCAACGCTCGACCTGCTCGAGCAGCGCGGCTGGATCCGGCGCGTCCCCAACCCCGATGACCGGCGCAGCGTGCTGATTGAGATCACCCCGGACGGCCGCGCGACCGCCGATCAGCTGCTCCCCGGCATCCGCGCCGTTGAGCGAAGTGTCATGTCGGTGCTGAGCCCGGACGAGCGGGCGCACCTGCTGGAGCTGCTCGCCAGGGTTCTCGGCCGGGTCGCCGAGGTCGCCGCCGAGCAGCCTGAGCCCCTTCGCGGCGAGCGCATCCGGCCAGGCCCCCGGCGGTAAGCCGCCTTCTTCTGCCGCCGGTCAGGGCGTCAGCACGACCTTGCCCGGAATGTGCTGAGTCGACTTGGCCAGGAAGGCCTCGCGGGCCTGCGCGAGCGGGTAAACCGCGCCAACCTGAGGCCGCAGCGTGCCCTGGTCGACGAGCCGGGTGATGTCCCGGAGCTGGGCACCGCTCGGGTCACGCACAAAGTGCACGGTGCGGATGTCGTCGCGGTCGGTCTGCGGCGGAGCCATAACGGACACCAGGGCACCACCCGGCCTGACGATGGCGGGCGAGCGGGCGAGCACGTCGCCGCCGATGGTGTCGTAGACCAGGTCGGCCTGGCCGATGGCCATCTCCCAGCCCTCCTGCCCGATGTCGACGAACTCGTCGGCGCCGAGATCGAGGACACGCTGGCGAGCGCCAGCCCGGCCGGTTCCGATGACACGGGCGCCAGCCCAGCGGGCCAGCTGGACGGCCGCCGACCCGACCCCGCCGCTGGCGCCCTGAATCACCACGGTCTGGCCTGACTCCAGGTGGCCATGGTCAAACAGCGCCTGCCAGGAGGTGAGGGCGGCCTGCGGGATCGCAGCGGCCTCGATGAAATCGGTGGTCGCCGGCTTGGGTGCCAGGCTGCGCGCCTCGATGGTCACGTACTCGGCGGCCCAGCCGTCGCGGAGGCCGTCGATGAGGCCGTAGACCTCGTCGCCAACCGACAGCCCGGCGGTGCCGTAGCCGAGCGCGACCACGACGCCTGACCCCTCGTGGGCCGGGATCACGACCGCGCGGTCGTGCCCGCCTCGATCGGTCCGCAGCGGCCAGGTCAGCTCGGTCGGGGTGAAGCTGGCGGCGCGTACCTGCACGAGCGCGTCGCCGATCGCCGGCTGGGGGTCCGGGGCGTCCTCGTAGACGAGACCATCAATGCCCTCGAAGCCCGCCGGCTCCTGGATGCGCACGGCTTTCATGGGAGTCTCCTTGTCTTATGGGTGCATTTTGCAGGTCCACCTAGGTGACACCGCGGCTCCGAGGGTTGTGACCGGCAGCCTCGCTCCCCCTACCCCTCGCTGGCTAGTCAGCTGGCCCGCCAGCACCGAGCACAACCCGAATCACGAATCACCCGGCCGGGATGACGCAGGTTCCTGGCGCGGCGGGAATGATTCCTGGGTCATGACGGAGGCCGTGAAGCCGGCGACGGGGGCTGCGTCGCTGCGCAGGATGCTGGTTCCGCTGGCGCTGGCCCAGTTCATCTGCAGCTTCGCTGGCTCGAACATGAACGTCATGATCAACGACATCAGCCACGACCTGCACACCAGCGTCGAGGGGGTGCAGGTCTGCATCACCTTGTTCCTGTTGGTCATGGCCGCGCTCATGATCCCGTGCGGGAAGCTGACCGACCGGCTGGGCCGCAAGCGCTGCTTCACGCTGGGCCTGTCGGTCTACGGAGTCGGGGCCGTGCTCAGCGCTGTTGCTCCCGGGCTGGGCGTGCTGATCCTGGGGAACTCGATTCTCGAGGGCGTGGGCACCGCGCTGCTGATCCCGCCGGTGTACATCCTGACCACCATGCTCTTCACCGACACCAAGGCCCGGGCCGGGGCGTTCGGGCTGATCAGCGCCATGGGGGGCGTCGGGGCCGCGACCGGGCCGCTGATCGGCGGGGTGATCACCACGGCCATCAGCTGGCGGGTGGCATTCGTCTTTCAGGCCCTCATCATCGTGATCATCGTGTTCCTGGCCCGCAGCGTCACCGATCCGGTCCCGGCGGACCCCACCCGGCCATTCGATACCGTGGGCGCCGTCCTGTCCGCCGCCGGCCTGGTGATTCTGGTGCTGGGGATCCTGGCGGCCGACAACAGCCTGCCGCTGACGGTCATCTTGCTCGCGGCCGGCGGGCTGGTCCTGGCCGGGTTCTTCGCCTGGGTCCGCAGCCGCGAGCGGTCCGGCAAGGAAGCCCTCCTGTCGACCGCCCTGTTCCGCAAGCGCATCTCGAACCTGGCCCTGGCCACCCAGGGCGTGCAGTGGCTGCTGCTCATGGGTTCCTCGTTCGTGGTGTCGGCCTATCTCCAGGTGGTCCGGCATCACAACGCCATCGAGACCGGGGTGATCTTCACCGCCGCCACGGTGGGCATCCTGGCGTCGTCGCTGGCCGCGGGCCGGCTGGCCAGGCGGTTCCGGCAGCGGACTCTCATCGCGACCGGGTTCGTGACGACCATCGCCGGCATCGTCGTGCTGGTGACCCTGGTGCGGGGCCATCAGGGCGCTTGGTACTTCGCCCCCGGGCTGTTCCTCATCGGACTGGGCCTGGGCCTCATGCTCACCCCGTCGGTCAACGTCGTGCAGTCCGCCTTTCCCGAGCATCTCCAGGGCGAGATCTCCGGGGTGTCCCGCAGCGTGTCGAACCTCGGGTCGTGCTTCGGCACGGCCATCGCCGGCACCATCCTGGTGTCTGGCCTGACGAGTCCCCAGCGGGCCTACGGCGTGGCCATGATCGTGCTGGCGGTCATCGGTCTCGGCGGCCTGGGCGCCGCGATCCTGCTGCCCCGCAGCGACCCCGCGGCGACATCCGACACCGCCAGTTAGCCGGCGCGCCGGCTGGGCGACCCGTGCTGCGTGCCTGCTCTAGGCACGAGCCCGGCGGAGGCGTTCGGCTGCTTGCGCGCGGAGCGCATCGCGGCCCACGGAGGTGCCGCCGGTCAGTGCTTCCTCCCGGGCGTTGTACGCCGCCATCCACACGCTGGCCGCCCACGCGACCTCCTGCTCCACGGCCGTGAACAGGCGCCCCCGGATGTCCTGGTAGGCCGCCAGGAACGCCTCGGAGCTGTCGACCGGCGCGAGCGTGGGCGGCCCGTCGCTCGCGAACGCCCCGCTCGCCGCCCCCGCCAGCGCCGCCTCCGGCTGCCACGCAAGGCTGTCCCAGTCGTGCACCGTCCGCACCTCCTGTCCGTGCCACCGGAGGTTCTGCGCCTCGAAGTCGGCGTGGCCCAGCACGCACGGCAGGCCGGCGGCCAGGATCCGCTCCCGGGCCCGCCCAGCCGTGTCAGCGACGTAACCGGGCACAACGCTCTGGTCCCGGCCATCGAGGAAGTCGATCGCCGGCCACGCCCCGGAACCGGCGTGGTCCCAGCGCACCCAGGGCGGGTTCGGCAGCGGCGGCGCGACGTTCACGCCGGACAGCTCGGCCGTCAGCCAGGCGAACACCTCCGCGCAGCGCACAGCCACGTCCGCTGAGTCGCCGTGCAGCGCCTCGCCGCCGGGCCGGAACTCCTCGGCGTGCACAGCCAGCGAACCGACCCTGACCACCGGTGTGAGCGGCCGGGCGCACGGAAACCCGCGGGCGGCCAGCCGGGCCTGCGCGGCGACGCACGATACGGCCCGGCCGTCATCCGCGCGCGCCTTCACCACGATGTCCGTGCCGCCAGCCAGCCGGACGCCGAACACCATCGAGACCTGGTGCAGCTGGAACAGTACGCCGGCGGGTTCGGCACCTAGATGGTCCCGGCACCAGGACGGCAGCCAGTCCGGCAGATCGGCCAGTGGCACATTCAGGACTGTGCCACTGGCCGACGGGCTGGAAACGTGTGCCGCGCCGGGGCCGGACGTCGTGGCCGCGCCTACCAGATGCTGACCCGGGCCGCGGGCTCGAGCCACAGCTCGTCGCTGGCGCCGACCTCGAACGCGGCGTAGAACTCGTCGAGATTCCGCACGATCTGATTGCAGCGGAACTCACCGGGGGAATGCGGGTCGATGGCGAGCAGCCGGATGACTTCCTCGTCCCGTGCCTTGAGCTGCCAGGCCCGTGCCCACGACATAAAGAAGCGCTGGGCGCCCGTCAGGCCGTCGATCACCGGCGCCTCCTCGCCGTTCAGTGACACCAGGTAGGCCTTCCAGGCGATGCCGAGGCCGCCGAGATCCCCGATGTTCTCCCCGATCGTCAGCGCCCCGTTCACATGCTGATCCGGAGTCTGCTTCGGCGCCAGGCCGTTGTACTGCTCGATCAGCGACCGGGTCCGGGCCTCGAACGCCTGCCGGTCCTGCTCGGTCCACCAGTCCTGGAGCCTGCCGTCACCGTCGAACTTGGAACCCTGGTCATCGAAGCCATGACCGATCTCGTGACCGATAACCGCGCCGATCGCCCCGTAATTGGCCGCCTCGTCCCGGCCGGGATCAAAGAACGGATCCTGCAAGATCGCGGCCGGGAACACGATCTCGTTCATGCCCGGGTTGTAGTAGGCGTTGACCATCTGGGGAGTCATCAGCCACTCGTCGCGGTCGACCGGCTGGCCGATCTTGCTCAGCTGGCGGCGGAACTCGAAAGCGTCAGCGGCCCGGACGTTGGCCATCAGATCCGCCGGGTCGATGCTCAGGCTGGAGTAGTCGCGCCACTTATCCGGGTAGCCGATCTTCGGCGTGAACTTCCCGAGCTTGTCCAGGGCTCGCTGACGGGTGTCTGCCCCCATCCAGGCGAGCTTCTCGATGCTCTGGCGGTAGGCCTCCAGGAGGTTGGCCACCAGGACGTCCATCCGCTGCCGGGCGCCGGGCGGGAAATGCCGGCCGACGTAGGCCCGGCCGACAGCCTCCCCCAGCGCCCCCTCGACCAGCGAGACACCCCGCTTCCAGCGCTCACGCAACTGCGGCGTGCCGCTCAGGGTGCGGCCGTAAAAGTTGAAGTCCTCGCTGACGAACGCCTCGGACAGGTACCCGGCAGCGCTGTGGATCACCTGCCAGCACAGCCAGTCCCGCCACGCCGGAACCTGCTCCTCAGTGAGCAGCGAGGCCAGCCCGGTACTGAAACTCGGCTGGCGGACCACGATCTCGTCCAAGGCGCCAGCCGGCGGGTCCAGGGCCGCCAGCCATCCCCGCAGATCCGGTCCCTCCGACAGCAGACGGGTCCAGGTGAACAGGTTGTAAGTCTTCTCGCGGTCGCGACTCGCGACGTTGTCCCAGTGGTGCCCGGCCACCGCCGTCTCCAGCGCGAGTACCCGGCTGGCTGCCGCGCCGGCGTCCGGTACGCCGGCCAGTTCGAGCATGCGCTGCACGTGACCGGCGAACGCGTCGCGGACGCCGCTGAACCGCTCCTCGCGGTAGTAGCTCTCGTTCGGCAGGGAGATGACACCCTGCTCGAAGAACACCAGGTAACGCTCCGGGTTGCCCGGGTCGGTGGAAACAAAGAGCCGGTACAGGCCGCCGACTCCCAGCCGGTCCAGCCGCCCGGTCGTCTCCAGCAACTCCGGGATAGAGCTGACCGCCCGGGCCGCCGCGAGCGCCTCGCTGATCGGCTGCGAGCCGAGCAGGTCGGCCCGGTCCGCGTCCATGAAGCTGGCATACAGGTCGCCGAGCTTCCGCTCCTCGCTGCCCTCTGCTGCCGACGCGGCACCTTCCACGATCGCGCGCACCGCCTGCTCAGCCCCGTCAGCGAGAGTCCGGAACGCGCCGTCGCGCGCCCGGTCCGCCGGGATCTCGGTCCGTGCCAGCCAGCGGCCGTTGACGTGCCGGAACAGGTCGTCTTGCGGACGGATAGCAGGGTCGAGCTCGTCGACGGGGATGCCGGATGGGAGCGTCATGCGCTCTAGCGTAAGACCAGCTGCGGTCAGCAGGCCGGCCCACCTCGGCCCCGCCCCTGACCTGGGGAACAAGCCAGCGCGGATGAGGGGAGTCGAGGGTTCGGCGGGGACGGGGTCGATTATTCGGTCGTCGCGGGCGTCTGATCGCGGTAGAACCAGCACATGACCGAAGAACGGCTGCCCGGCGGGCGCAGTTTCGGAGCCGTCGGCGTCGGCGACGAAGTCCGCCGCCCCGCGCAGCCATGGACGGCGACCGTGCACTCGGTGCTACGGCATCTGGAGGACGCCGGCTTCGACGGCGCTCCGCGAGCCCGCGGCTTCGATGACCAGAGCCGCGAGCGCCTGACGTTCCTGCCCGGCCAGACCCTGGGCGACGCCCTGGGCGGGAGTCAGCCATGGCCGGACTGGCTGCGCTCCGACGAGGCACTCCGGCAGGTCGGTGCGTGGCTGCGGAGGCTGCACGACGCGACCGCGACATTCCGGCCAGCTGCCGACGCCGTCTGGTTCACCGGCCGGGCGTGGCAGCCGGGGCTCCTGATCGGTCATCTCGATGCGTCACCGTGGAACGCCGTATGGGCCGACGGCGTCCTGGCCGGCTTCGTCGACTGGGACACAGCCAGCCCGTGCCAGCGCGAGGATGACCTGGCATTCTCGGCGCTGACCTGGGTGCCGCTGCTGACGGCGGAGATCGCCGAGTCAGCCGGATTCGGAGACCCTGCCAACCGGCACCGGCGGTTCCACCTGCTCCTGGACGCACACGGGTACACCGGCGACCGGATCGCGATCCGCGACGCGATCATCTCGCGTGTCGAGCGCAACGTCGCGGTGATCCGGCAGCTCGCCGACGGCGGTGAGCCGACCTTCCAGCGGATGCTGCCCTGGGCCGCGGACCTGGAGCAGTCCGGTAACGAGGTGGCCGAACTGCCGGACGGGTTCTGGCCGGGGCCGGGCCGCTGACGCAGCACACTGGACGTGGCCGCGCTCAGTTCATGAGGAACCTCAGACGCCCTTACGCAGGGTCGCGGCCGCTCTGCGCAGGTCATCCTGGACGGCAGCCGTGACCCGGGCCACGCTCCCGAGCGCCAGATGCTTCCGCAGGCTGCGGAAATAGACCGGCCACAGGCCGGCGATGGCAGTCGCCGTGATCCACGGCTCGGGCTCGTCCGCTGCCGTGCCGGTTCGCTGGGCGATGGTGAGAGCGACTATGGACGTCAGCCGGTCCAGCGATTCACGATTGTGCGCCATGAGAGACGGCGTCGACTGGATCAACTTGCCGAATCGGCGAAGCTCCGCAAGCCCCGGCGCGCCGTTCGCACTAGTCGCCGCGGAAGTCATGTAGCGGACTTCGGCCTCGAGTACCTCAAGTGCTGCGTCGACGGGACCAGTCGCCGGGTCGAGCAGCAGCTGGCGCAGCGCCCCGGTCTGTATCTCCCACCGATCTGCGAGCAGCGACTCCTTGCTCGGGAAGTGGTTGTACACGGTCTTCACAGTCACGCCGCACGCCTTCGCGACATCGGCAACCTTGACCGCATCGAAGCCATGCTCCAGGAACAGGCGCGTTGCTACGTCCGACAGCTGCTGACGCAACTCGCGCCTGCGCTTCTCGCGCAGCGGCTCCTCGTGGCCCGAGACGACCGCGGAGAGTGTCACATGCTTCGGCACATGACTACGGTATGCCATCAGCGAATTGAATTCATTCAGTGAAGAAGGTATAGTGACTGTACCAAGCCAGCAGGCAGCAGGCCGAGGCCACGAGGGAGCACACCCAGTGAGTGACATGCGTGTCGTCAGGGAGTACGCATGGAGGCGCCCGATCCTCTGGAAGGCCCTCACCGACCCGGCGCTCGTCCCGCTATGGACATCGACAGGGCAGGGCGGCCGGCCGGAGGGCTTCACACCCGAGGTCGGTACTCAGTTCCAATTCATCGGCAAATCGTTCCCGGGGTGGGACGGCATCGTGCGGTGTGAAGTCCTCCTGGCGGATCCCCCGGCGCTGCTCCGTTACTCGTGGCGGAACAAGCCGGACGACGAGCCGACCATGGTCACGTACCGGCTCGATGAGACAGCCGACGGCACGCGTCTCACCTGGGAACACACCGGCTTTCGCGGCGCCGGGGGCCTGTTCATGTCCAAGCTCCTCGGCCGTGTCCGACGGAAGATGCTCACCGAGGGACTCCCGCGAGTGCTCGACGACCTCGACGAAGAAGGACGCCTTCGGCCCGGCAGCGAGCTCCGGCCCAGAGGCTGAGCCTGGCGACGCATACCAGCGGCCAGCACGGGAGGTTGTCCTACGCCCTCCTTAAGGTGCCGAGGTCGTGCCGGGCTCATGACCGGCCTGGAGGTTCTCCCCGTCCGGCTGCCCTGACGACAAGAGAACCAGGCGCCGCGCTGTCTGTGACTCGGTGATCGGGCCAGCGGACCGCGTACCCGGATGTGGCGCCTTCGCTGAGGCGCGCATACCGGAGTAGTTCGCGGATGATGCCTGCGTTTCCCATCGCCCAGCCAGCGCGCGGCTCCAGGTCACCCGGAATCTTCCGGAACTCGTAGTTCGACCATCGCGCGCCTGCGTCGTCGATGGTGGCGCGTGCAGTGAGGTCGTCGACCAGCATGTTCGAGAATCCCAAATCGTCGCCACTCTCGGCAATGCGGTCGCATGCCAGGGCCAGGACGCCCGCGGTCCCGCAGCACCGGGCGTTGTTGTCCCAGAATCCGGGCCGGATACGAGCCGGAAGCCCTGACTCGCAGACAGTGCGCCAGCAGCGGTCACCCAGGGCGGTCCAGGCCTGGTCGCTAGTTACCTGAGCGAGCAGGCGAAAGACCTGGGCGTCGCCCGCCGGGCCGTTACACCAGCCGTAGCTGTAGCGCTCGATGATGTCGGGCCGGTGGGGCGGATCGGAGTGCGGGACGAGGAAGCGGTCAGGCCCGGCCTCGTTCCGACCCACCACGTCGGCTGCGCCGGCCAGCGCTATCTCGATCATGTCCGGCCGGCCGGCTGCCTCACCCACAGAAGCGAGTGCGTACACGATGCCCAGGGTGCCGTGCGCGATGTGGTGCGAGCGGGCCGGCGATGGCCGCACAGCCCAGTTGACGCCCCAGACAGTCCGGTCGGCCGTCGTAAGATACGGGGCCACGGCCGTGACTGCCAGCTCCAGATCTCCGGCGTGCAGCGCACCGAGTCCGATACCGGCATTACCCATCAGCAGCTCGAACATCTCGTTCCACCGGTGCCCGTCAAACCGGCGACGAACCCGGTCCAGTGCCTGGTCTGCAGCCGCGTCCCGGCCCAGCGCGCGCAACGCAACCGCGACGCCGGCGAGCCCGAAGTACAGCGAGCAGTCCTCCAGGCTGTCGATCTGCGCGCTGAGTGCGTCCGCAGTCTGCGCGGCGGCCTGGCGGTACCGGTCATCGCCGAAATGCTGGTGGGCCTCGTGCAACGCAAGGGCAACGCCGGCCAGACCATGGTAAAGGCCCAGATCCCTCAGGCCTGCAGGTCGGTCGCCGATCAGCCAGTCCGCTGCGCCACGTGCCAGACGCGCAGCCCGTGCACCACGCGATTGCTGATCGGTCCGAGCCACAAGCCGAGGCTAGCGCCACCGCCGCCACAACAACCGGGAAGGGTCGCTGGACAGGAGATCCGGCCATCCGGTGATTGCGCGCCGTCAGGGGTATGAACCTGGCTCGCGAATGTCACGTCGCAGGTCGTTTCTCTGAGCACGGATTAGTGCGCGGCGCTTTTCTGGGCACGCCATCTCTGCACCGGAGGGATGATCCGATCGCTAGCACGATGACCGACGACCAGGCCCGGGATCTGGCGGCGGTCTTGCTCGGCTCCCGGGTGGAGCGCGCTTCGCAGGCCCCCGCGTCCGCAGAACATCAGGTCTTCCGCATCCAGCGTCCCCGTCTCATCACCTACCTCAAGGTCGCCGACGGCGCGCACATCAAGCCTGAGATTGCCGTCCTCCGGCTCCTCGCCTCCCGCGGCGTGCCCGTGCCGGTCATCGAGGCAGCCGATCCGGACGGCACGCAGACAGGCATTCCGTGTGCCCTGCTCCGCCACGTCGGCGGGACCCCGCTCAGCCACGACTCGCCCGGGTTTGCCGCCGCCGGCCACCTGCTCCGCCAGGTTCACGACATCTCCCTCGACGGGTACGGCTCGCTGGCCGTCGGCCTCGCTGGCCGTCGGCCCTGCGGGCCTATGCGGGCCGGTCGGCGCCTGGCACGACGCTGTCGGACAGCGCGCCCGGGACCTCGGACCGCTCGCTCAGTCCGGGCTCATCGATCCGGCCCTGCTCCCCGCGCGATCGCCGCCGCGAGGACAACGCCGCGGCGCTGAGCGCACCCGGGCCCGGCCGCCTGGTACACGGCGACTTCCACCCCCGCCACGTCTTCGCAGACGGGCACCGCATCACCGGCATCATCGACTGGGGCGACGCAGCCAGCGGCGATCCGCTCTACGATTTCGGTCGCATTCTGCATTCCGCCATCCTGGCCAGCGACCTCAACTTCGGAATCGAAGCAGTCAGCCTGGTGCGCAGGACCTATGGCAATGCTCCCTGGTTCCAGGACGACCCGATCAGACAGCTGCTTGCCTATGGCGTGATCTTCACCCTCTCAGCCATGCGCAGCGAACTGGCCGGTGGCGCGCCATGGCCACCATGGTGGCCAGCCCAGGAAGCAGCACTCGCGACCATGCTCGATGCGCTTTGATTGCGCCATCATGAATCTTCCCCCCGAACTAGCAAGACGCGGCTACCAGCTTGGGAGGGCGGTTCAGGCTCTAAAGCGGCTGACCTGCGGAGCCGACCGTCCGTGAGTGGCCTGAGGGACCCCCCTTCGCCTGCGTTAATGGCCCGACGGCCGGGTCGCATCGAACTGCCATAAGGCCAGATTGTCAGTACCGAGCCTATGCTCGGGCATATGGTCAGCCTGTCTGTACGTGATCGCGAATCCTTCTTGGCCGAGCCGCATGTCGCGGCTTTGTCGGTGTCGGCCGGCTCGGGCCGTGGTCCGTTTACCGTGCCGATCTGGTATCAGTACACCCCGGGCGGAGAAGCGTGGGTGCACACCGAGGCCGGGTCCCGGAAGGCTCGGCTCATCGCAGCAGCCGGGCGTTTTACCCTGATGGTCGAACGGGTCATGCCGACCGTCCGGTACGTGTCGGTGGAGGGGCCGGTCACGCGCACCGTTCCTGGGACAGATGCGCTGGTGCGCGAGATCGCTGCGCGGTATCTGCCGCCGGACAAGGTCGCGGCCTATATCGAGTTCGCCACGGCTGACCTGGGCGAGCAGGTCGTGATCTACCTGCGCCCGGAGCGATGGCTGACGGCAGATCTCGGGCCAGGAGCTGTACCACCGCGGTGACTTGATCGCCAAGTCCGCGCCCACGCGCGGTTCGACGATGATGGTCTGGTGGTGAGACGACTCCAGGTGGCGATTGACTGTGCCGATCCTGACCGGCTGGCGACGTTCTGGGCCAGCGTCCTTGGCTACACGGTCGCCGAGCCGCCATCGGGCCATGCCAGCTGGCAGGACTTCTCGCGGTCGGCTGGCAGCGAGGGTGAGTCTTGGTCAGCGGTGGTTGATCCGGCCGGGACCGGCCCGCGGGTGCTATTCCACCGCGTCCCCGAGCCGAAGGCTGGCAAGAATCGGGTGCATCTTGACGTGCGGGTCAGCGCGGGCGGTGAAGTACCGGCAGAGACACGGCGGCGCCAGGTGGATGCCGAGGCGGCGCGACTGCGGACCCTCGGCGGGACTCATCTGCGTACCGAACAGGATGAGCACGACTATTTCGCTGTGATAACCGACCCTGAAGGCAACGAGTTCTGCATCAATTGAGGACATCACGCGGATACGCCGATCGTGCCCATGTCGTTGATCCGTGACGCCTACCGGGACGCGATCCTCGGCGGCCTGGCTGACGCGGGCGAACAGGTCCTGCACGTCTTCCTTGAGGTGGATGCTGCCGTGCTACGGGACCGGCTCTATGCCCGCGTGACCGAGCCCGGCAGGACCTGGGACGAGGCACCCGTCCGGCTCGCCGAAGTGGGCGCACCTGCTGCACCAGTCGCGGTCACGCACGTCGGATGCCACCATGCCCTCGCCGTAGCTGACGTGTTCCTCGCGGTCCTCGTCGTCCCGGGCGTCGTCAAGCCAGAACTGGCTCTTGACTGCATGGCAGCCGAATATCGACCCCCAGTGCTTCATGCTCCCGCCGCCGCCG
>DASXDJ010000089.1:0-76215 GCA_036490755.1 Streptosporangiaceae bacterium | reverse complement strand
CGAGGTCGAGGTCTCCGGCTGAGTCCGCGCTCACCGGGCCCGGCCAGCACGCCGGGCCCGGGCCCGGTTAGCGGGCGAACTCGATGGACCGGGACTCGCGCACCACGGTGACCCGGATCTGGCCCGGGTAGGTCAGCTCCTCTTCGACCTGCTTGGCCACGTCCCGGGCGATGACCTGCGCCTGGATGTCGTCCACGTCCGTCGGCTTGACCATGATCCGCACCTCGCGGCCGGCCTGCATGGCGAAAACCTTCTCCACCCCGGTCTGGGCCAGCGCGATCTGCTCCAGCCGCTCCAGCCGCTTGATGTAGGCCTCCAGCGATTCCCGGCGCGCTCCCGGCCGTCCGCCGCTGATCGCGTCGGCGGCCTGAGTCAGCACCGCCTCCACCGTCCGCACCTCGACCTCGTTGTGGTGCGCCTCGATGGCGTGCACCACGTCCGGGGACTCGCCGTAGCGGCGGGCGATCTCCGCGCCGATCAGCGCGTGGCTGCCCTGCACCTCGTGGGTGAGCGCCTTGCCGATGTCATGCAGCACGGTGCAACGTTTCATCAGGACCGGGTCGAGCCCGAGCTCGCTGGCCATCATGCCGGCGATGTGCGCGGACTCGATCAGGTGCTTGAGCACGTTCTGGCCGTACGAGGTGCGGTAGCGCAGCCGCCCGAGCAGGTTGGTCAGCTCCGGGTGCATCTCGGTGATGCCCACATCGACCAGCGCGTCCTCGCCCGCCCGCACGCACAGCTGCTCGATGTCGGCGCGGCTGCGCTCGTAGGCCTCCTCGATGCGCTGCGGGTGGATCCGCCCGTCCAGCACCAGCCGCTCCAGCGTCAGCCGGCCGACCTCGCGGCGGACCGGGTCGAAGCAGGACAGCAGGACCGCCTCGGGGGTGTCGTCGATGATCAGGTTGACCCCGGTGGTCGACTCGAAGGCGCGGATGTTGCGGCCCTCGCGGCCGATGATCCGGCCCTTCATCTCGTCGCTGGGCAGGTGCAGCACCGACACGACCGACTCGCTGGTCTGGTCACTGGCCACCCGCTGGATCGCCAGCGTGACGATCTTGCGGGCGCGCTTGTCACCCTCCTTGCGGGCCTCGGCCTCGATGTCCCGCACGATCAGCGCCGCCTCGCGCTTGGCCTGGTTCTCGATCCCCGCGATCAGCTCGCCCTTCGCCTGGTCGGCGGTGAGCCCGGCGACCCGCTCCAGCACCTCGCGGCGCTGGGCGTCGAGCTGCTCGAGCTCGGCCCGCTGCCGGTCCAGCTCGGCCTGGGCCGCCTCCAGGGCGTCAGCCCGCTGGTCGGCCTTGCGGGCGTCAGCGTCGATGCGCTGCTCGCGCTCGGCCAGCCGGCCCTCACGGCGCTCCAGGTCGGCGCGCAGCAGCCGGACTTCTTCCTTGACCGCCTTGATCTCGGCCTCGACATCGGCGCGCGCCGCGGCGGCGTGGGCCGCGGACGCCTCGGCCCGGGCCAGGATCGCGGCGGCCTCGGTCTCCGCCTGCTCGCGGGCCTGCTCGGCGTGCCGGGCCGCATCCTCGGCGGCCTGCGCGGACAGCGCGGACCGGGCGGAGGCCGCCGTGGCATCGCCGGCCGGGCCGCCGGCCTGACCCGCGGCGGACGGAGCCGGGACAGGCTGAGCTGTGCCAGGCGGCGCGGGGGCGGCCGGGGCGACGGCGAGCGAGCCGGCTCCCGGTGCAGCCGGCATGGCTGAACCGGTGCTGGCTGTTCCCGTCCGGACGGCAGAATCCGTGCCTGGCTGCTGGCCGCCGGGCGGCGAATCGCCGGGCTGCCGGGGAACAAGGCCGGACGTGCGGCGGATGACTATTCCGAGAGCGACCAGCACGACGACGCACAGAACGATCGCCGCCGTGAGCGCAATACCGGTGGTCACGTCGCACCCCTTCCGCTACAGGCTCACGCCGGGCGCAGGCCTTTCCTGGCATGTGCGCGCGCACATGCACGGCAGCGAGGGGTACTTCTTCGCGCGGCGGCCGCCGCCTCAGCAGCAGGCAGTCTCACAGGCCAGCCGGAGGCCGGGGCGGCCAGGCACCCTGACCACCCGGGGCGGCAGGCCGCGATGGCCGGCCAGCCCGCCAGCCCGGGCGCACGCGCCCGGTCCGGAAACCAGCCTCTCCGCCCCTGACTTGCCGACGGCTAGCCGGGCACGGCCATGCTCGGTGCGTCCCGGTTCCCCGGAGCGCACCGCAGGCCAGGATCGGGGCAGGCTGACGAGTCAGCCTGCGCGCGTCCGGACACTCGCATCAGCGGGCGCCCGACCCTGGTGGCACCCGCGAATCCCAGCCTCCGGTCATCCAGTCCCGGCCTGACCCGGCCCGGCTGGCACCGTTCCGCACCCAGGCCGGCTAGCGATCAGCTAGCCGCTCCGGGCACCGGCTCGGCACCCTGCCAGTACTGCCAGCTCAGGTCGTGCGCTCCTTCCACCGGACCCGGTTCCCAGGCCCCGGCCCGGGGCCGCCGCACGGCCCGGTCGGTCCGGTTCTGCCACCTGTCCGTCGCTCGTATCTCCATCAACTCCGGCTCGCCGGGCACAGACTCGGCCCTGCTGACCGGTGCTCATATCTCATCCTGCTCACACTGCAAATCCGCCAGTGCAAAGAAAACCTCGCTGCCGGCAGGTTAAGCGTAGATAACGATTTGGGCAAGTAGGGCCGATCATCGCCGGAGTAAAGGCGAAGATGTCCGCCCAGCTCAGTGGCGCGGCTTACCAGCTGTCGCGGTCGCCGGCGAGCCCGGGCCCCGGGTCGTCCTGCGGCTCCGGAGCAGGCTCATCAAACCGGTCGGCGTCGAGCAGCCCGGCGGGCGTCGCGTCGCGGCCGGCCAGCCGGCCCAGGTACCGCACGGCGTCGCTGTCCTCGCTGTCCAGCGCCTCGCGGACCACCCGGTACGCCAGCCCCTCGGAGTAGCCCTTGCGGGCCAGCATGCCCATCAGCCGCCGGAATCGGGTCTCGCGCGGCAGCCCGCGCGTGCTCGCCAGCCGCCGCCCGACCAGGGCGCATGCGGTGGCGTGCTCCTGCTCGGGATCCACCCGGTCCACCGCGGTCCGGATCTCCTCGGCGGCGATGCCCCGCTGCCGCAGCTCGGCGGCCAGCGCCCGCCGGGCCAGGCCGCGGCCGTGATGCCGGGAGTCCACCCAGGCCCGCGCGAACATCGCGTCGTCGATCAGCTGGACATCGGCGAACCGCTCCAGCACCGTCTCGGCGGCCTGCTCCGGGACCCCGCGCTTGCGCAGCTCGCCGGCCAGCTGGGCCCGGGTCCGCGGCGCGGCGGTCAGCAGCCGCAGGCAGATCTGGCGCGCAACCGCCTCGGGGTCGGCCTCGAGCTCGGCCTGCCGATCGCGCCGGGCCCGCTCGGCCCGCTCCGCCTGCTCTTCCGGGCCGCGGCGCTCGCGTCGCTTCCGGCGCCCACCAGCCCGGTCCGGGTCACTGACCTCGTCCGTGACTCCGGGGACAGTCCAGGAACTGAGATCGCCCGCGTCCTGGCCGGCTGCTCCGGCCGTCGCACCGGGCGCTGGTGACCGCTCCCGCGGTCCTCGCCGCGCCCGGCCGCCCGGGGAATCCCCGGCGGCCGGGTGAGCGGCGATGCCCATGACTTACTCCGCGCCCCGCAGCGCGGTGACCTTGGCCGAGCCGTTGGCCGTGGCGGCCACCGGAGCAGCCGTGGCATCGGCGTCCAGGCGGGGACCGATGCCGAGCTTCTCCTTGATCTTCTTCTCGATCTCGTTGGCCACGTCCGGGTTCTCCTTGAGGAACGTCCGCGCGTTCTCCTTGCCCTGGCCCAGCTGGTCACCGTCGTAGGTGTACCAGGCACCGGCCTTGCGGACGATGCCCTGCTCGACGCCGAGGTCGATGAGGCTGCCCTCGCGGCTGATCCCGATGCCGTACAGGATGTCGAACTCGGCCACCTTGAACGGGGGCGCCGTCTTGTTCTTGACGACCTTGACCCGGGTCCGGTTGCCGACCGCGTCGGTCCCGTCCTTGAGCGTCTCGATCCGCCGCACGTCCAGCCGCACCGACGCGTAGAACTTCAGCGCCTTGCCGCCCGTCGTCGTCTCCGGCGAGCCGAACATGACTCCGATTTTTTCGCGGAGCTGGTTGGTGAACATGGCGGTGGTCTTGGTGTTGCTCAGGGCGCCGGCCAGCTTGCGCAGGGCCTGGGACATCAGGCGGGCCTGCAGGCCCACGTGGCTGTCGCCCATCTCGCCCTCGATCTCCGCGCGCGGGACCAGCGCGGCAACCGAGTCGATGACCACGATGTCGATGGCCCAGGAGCGGACCAGCATGTCGCAGATCTCCAGGGCCTGCTCGCCGGTGTCGGGCTGGGAGACCAGCAGGGCGTCGGTGTCGACGCCGAGCTTCTTGGCGTAGTCCGGGTCGAGCGCGTGCTCGGTGTCGATGAAGGCGGCGATGCCGCCGGCCCGCTGCGCGTTCGCCACGGCGTGCAGGGTCAGGCTGGTCTTACCGCTGCTCTCCGGGCCGTAGATCTCCACGATCCGGCCGCGCGGGTAGCCGCCGATGCCCAGGGCCACGTCCAGCGCGATGGAACCCGTGGGGATCACCTCGATGGGCGCGCGGGTCTCGTCACCGAGCCGCATGACAGCGCCCCGGCCGAACTGCCGCTCGATCTGCGCGAGTGCGGTCTCCAGCGACTTGTCCCGGTCGCCACTGACCCGGCTGCTGGCCTTATCGTTCGGTGCCATGTGAACTCCCGTCGGGATCGAGGGCTCCAGCTGAGCCGCTCGCGTGCGCCTTCCGCACTGTCAGCTGTCCTGGTCTGCTAGCTGTCTTGCTGGCTGGCGGTTCTGCTAACGACGGAGACGCTACGCACCGCCACTGACAATTCCGGGGACAGGCCGCGCGGCCCTGCTCACCGGGCGAAGGGCCCGGCGGAGCCGCATGACGCGAAACTCCAGCGGTCCCACTCTAACGAACAACTGTTCGATCCCGCAGGCGACACGCCGGGTCTGCCGAAATCGCCCTGCCACCATGCCAGCGGGCTCCGTTCCGCCAGGTAGCCGGCAGCCGAGCGAGGCTGCCCCGTTACGGCTCGATTTGCCGGTAACGCTGACCCGGCCCGCGGCCACTTCCTCTGTGTGAGTATCCCGAAGGCGTTCGCATGCGCACCGTCCCGAGGCTCAGGGAGAGCGAGTGGATGACGAGAAGGCCGTCGCCGAGTTCACGGCGATGTATGACGCCTACCGCATGCGCGTGTGGGGCTACGTCCGGGCGCGGGCGGGGCGGCAGGCCGCTGACGAGGTCGTGAGTGACACCTTCGCGGTGGCGTGGCGCCGCTTTCACGACATCCCGGATCCGGCCCTGCCGTGGCTGCTCGGGGTGGCTCGCAACGTGCTGCGGGAGACGGTCCGGGCCAGCATCCGGCGGGAGTCGCTGGCCGCTGAGCTCCGGACCTGGGCGCGCCCGGCCGCCGCAGTGAGCGCCGACCTCAGCGAGGCCGTGACCAGCCGGCTGACCCTGCTCGGCGCGCTGGCCTCGCTGAGTGAGGACGACCGGGAGGCGCTGATCCTCGTCGCCTGGCTGGAGCTCACGCCGCGCGAGGCAGCCCTGGTCACGGGCGCAGCGCCGACGGCGATGCGGGTGCGCCTGCACCGCGCGCGCAAGCGCATGCAGCAGGCCCTGGCCGGGGACGATTCCGCCGCGTCCCGCGATCCTGGCGCGCCTGCCGGGCCCGGCTCGCCCGGTGGTCCCGCCTGGCCCAGCGAGCCTCCCCTGCCCGTCATCCGGCCCGGTCGATGAAAGGGAGCGTCATGCGCCACGACACCATGCAGCAGCTGACCAGCATGCGGCCAGCGGACCTGGCTCCGGGCTGTCCCGTCGATCCGGCCACCCGCGACCGCGAGCTGGCGGCGGCATTCCGCCATCCAGCGGCACTCCGCGCGACGAGCGACCGGCGCCTGCCGGACGTGGCGGCCATGCCGCGGCGGCGGCGCCGGCGGCTGGCGGCCAGCCTGGGGGCCGCCGCGGCTGCCGTGGTGGCGGTCGCCCTCATCCTGCCCGGCGCTGGCCTGGCACCGGCCGGCCCGAGCGCCGGCCAGTCCGCGCGCCGGCCGGCCGGGGATGGACACCATCCCGCCGGAGCCGCGCCAGTCTCGGCCCGGCAGATCCTGCTCGCTGCCGCCCAGTCGACCGCGGCTGAGTCGACCGGCACCGGGTCAGCCGGGACGGGCAGCTACTGGTTCACCGATCTCGAGCAGGGCACCAGCTATGTCATCCACGGCCGCGGCGGGCGCTACGTCGTGCAGCAGCGGGGAGTGCTCCGGGACTGGACGTACGGGCGGGCCCCCAGCCAGGGCAGGAGCCAGGTCACGTCCGGATCGGGCACCTCCGTCACTCACTACCGGGCGAGCCGGAACCTGGGCGTGCGTCCCTACGGAGCGGCTAACGTCGCGGCGTGGCGCCGGGACGGGTCGCCAGCGAGCTGGCCCGCCCTCCCTGGCTGGAGCATCCGGCCGGCGCCGTGGGTGATCAGCCAGGAGCAGACCTCCTACCCGGCGTCCTTCAATGACGGGTCGCTGGCCCAGCTGCGCCGGCTGCCGACCTCGCCCGCCCGGCTGCGCGCCTTCTTCCTGGCCCACCCCGACGGCAGCCAGGACGCGCGCCAGCCCGGCCAGACCAGGGTCGAGTGGCTGGTCACCGCCGCCGTCTACCTGCTGGAAAGCGAGCCGGTGCCCGCCCGGGTCCGCGCCGCCGCATTCCGGATGCTGTCCGGCCTGCCGGGCATCCGGAACGCGGGACCGGTCACCGATCCGCTGGGCCGCCGCGGCACCGGCATCCTGCTACCGCCCAGCGGCATCGGCGGCTGCCGGATCGCGACGGCGGACCTGGGCACCACGAGCCTGGAGGTCATCGTGGATCCGGCTGCTGGCCGCCTGCTGGCCACCGAGGTCGTAGTTGCCCGTCCGGGCACCTGCACGGGACAGTTGCCTGCCGGAGGCGCGCTGGGCTGGACGGCGCTGCGGAAGGCGACCTGGACCAGCCACCCGCCGCGGCATGCCGTCACCCCGCCGGGCTGAGCCGGGCCACCGGGCTAAGCCCGGCCGCCGGGCAGCAGCGCGCGAACGGCCCGGGCCAGCCCGGCAACGTCGACCGGGACGGTGGTGTCCGCGCCGCAGCGTGCTCCTGGCGCCGGCCGCTATTCGCTCATGACAGCCATGGTCACCGCGCCACGGGCCGGCCACATCAGCCTGTGGCTAGAGCCTGCCGTCCAGGGGCCTCGTCATCGATGTCGGCCGCGCCACACGCGGCTATCGCCGCGGCTCCGCCCGGCGGCATCTCGCCCACCAGTTCGGTCCGGGACGTGCTCCGGCGTTGCGGGTCAGGGACCTAGGTCCGCACGGGCAGCGGCGGCCACGATGCTGTCACGCTGGGCGGCCGTGAGCAGGCCCTTGCCCACCCACTCGGCGCAGATCCGGCCGACCACCTGGCGGAACTGGCCCTGGCTACCGAATGGTGCCCTGGCCCAGACGACGTCGAGGAACGACAGGCCATCGTCCTGAGCGTAGTTCTGCACCCCGGAGTCCGCGACGCCGAACACGATCTCGGGCTCTGACCGGTGGAAGTACACGTGGTATGGCTTGGCGTCGTCGTTGTAAAACGGCGTGAGCGTGTAACCGTTGGTCGTGAACGTCAGCGGGTCGCTGGCGGGCGTGATGGCGTGCGAGAGGTCGCCCGGCAGCGTGAAGTCCTTATAGAAGGTGAGGTCCAGGTAGCTGGTGGAGGCGTCCTGGATCACCAGCGGGACCGGGCCGTAGGCAATGCACTGAGTCTGCGGCTGATCCAGGGTGCGCTCCATTCGCAGGGTGAACGGCGCGGCGACCGAGATGGTATCGCCCGACTTCCAGTTGCGGCGCAATGTGACGTAGCTGCCCGCCGCGGCCCGCAGCGCCTGCCGCACCCCGTTGACCTTGACCGTGAACCCCTTCTGAACCCAGTAGGGCACCCGCAGCTTGATCGTCAGATGACCACTGCCGTGAATGGTCAGGGTCGAGGTACCCGACGGGTCAAGCGGGTAGCTGGTCGCCTGCTCGATCGTCAGGTCGCGCTCCGGCCAGGTCAGGGTAGAGGCCATGTACAGGTTGACGTAGAGCGTCGAGTCGTCCACCGAGCGGAAGTAGATCGACTCCTGGAACTTGGTGTTGTCCTCAGGGCCTGTGCCGCCGTCGCAGTCGCCGAGATTGCCGCGGTAGTCCCTGACCGCGCCGGGGTCGACAGGCAGGAAATAGGTAACGAGCGGGTCGGTGACGCTGGCGGCGTTCTGCCGCCGGGAGATGATCTGCCCGTACAGCCCGCGCTCGTAGTACTGCATGTACTTCGGGTCCGGGTTGTGGAAGAACAGCCGCCTGCTCAGCTTCAGCATGTTGTACAGCGGGCAGCCTTCGGCATTCGAGGCGCCGATGGTGGCGGCGATGACGTCCCTGGCCCCGAAGATCTCGCCGGTGCCCGCCATGCCGCCGTCCACGTAGACGCGATGCGGGACCACCATGTCCCAGAAGTTCGCGGCCGCGGTGTAGTAGTCGCGCCGGCTGTAGTAATCGGTTCGGCTCGCATAGTCGAAGATCTCGAGGTAGCCGGCGTACTGCGGGATGTGCTGGTTGGCATGCTCGCCGTCGAGGATGTCCTGATTGTGGATGGCCGCGTCGAACAGGTAGGTATTAACGAAGCACTCGGCTGTCACCAGGCAGTCCTGGTCGCCGGTGATCGCGTACAGGTCGGCCAGCACGACCGGCATGGCGTTGTACTCGCCGCCGATGTAGATCTTCCACATCTTGTCGAGCTGCGTACGGGGCAGGTGGGCCAGCCTGCTATGCGCCCAGTCGGCCATCCCCATCACGATCGTGAGCGCCTGCTGGCTGCCGGTCAGCCGGTACGCGTCCAGCAGCCCGCGCATGATCATGTGGCAGGTGTACCAGGGAGCCCAGATCGACGGGTAGGTGGCGAACTGCTCCAGCAGGATGAACTGGGTCTCGGGGTAGGCCGCCAGGTAGCCCGCGTGACTCGGGCCCGGCGCGCCGGTGCTCCCGGTAGCGACGCTCGCGTCGTGGTGATTGCCCGAGGAGTCGGTGGCGGCGCTGCCCGAGGACTCATCGAACCGGTACCAGGCGACGTTGCCGCCGCCGATGCCGCCGTCCGCGCTCCCCGTCAGCGCCTGGACCTGCGCCGCGGTCAGCGCATGATCGAAGATCTGGAACTCATCGAGCGAGGCCGCCAGGTCCGGGTCGCCGAACTGCGACCGGCCGAGCCAGTTGTTGTTCGTGTTGCCCAGGCTCGACGGGCTGAGGGTCATGCTCGTGTTCGAGCCGGCCGCAGTGCCGTTGAGGTAGAGGGTGGCGGTGCCCCCCGAGAGCGTGACCGCCACGTGGGTCCACTGGTTCGCGGGCAGCGTGGCAGTGGTGTTGATCTGCTGCTCGCCGCCGGAGCCGCTGGTGGTGATCGCGAACCTGGGCCCGCTCCCGGCGCTGACCGCCAGGAACATGTAGGTGCCGGTGCCCGTGCCGATGTCGAAGATCCGCGACCAGGTGGTGATCTGGGCCGGGTTCACCCAGCCGGCGATCGTGAAGTCCGTGAGGCTGCTGACGATCCCGGCGGGCAGGGACACGTACTGTGCGGTCCCGCTGAGCTTGATGGCGTTGCCGAACTTGCCGGTGACCCAGCTCGCGGGCGGTGGCGGGGGCGCTGGCTGGCCGACCGTGGCATTCAGCGCGTCCTGGCACTGGCCCAGGGCCGTGACCATGTAATCGAGCTTGTCCTTGTAAGCGGAGTCGCCGCTGCCTGCATACGCCTGGGCGAGCAGGGTCATGTGGTGCCCAGCGGAGTGGCCGCGCAGGTTCCCTGTCGGCGTGTCCCAGACGCCGACCGGCCGGGCGCCCGCAGGATTGGGCAGGCCGGCGTTGGCGCGGAAGTTGAACAGCATGTTGTCGACGGGGTAGTTGCTCGCGAAGTTCAGCATGAGGTCGCGGTGCGAGGCGAACAGCCCGTCGCCCAGGGTTACCTGGTCGAGCGGGAAGTCCCTGACGACCCAGCTGCCGGGGACGGGCGCGTCCGGGGGGTACGCACCCGCCTGAGCGCTGGGCGGCAGCGCCCCGGCCGGAGCCGGGCTGGCCTGCGCGGCCTGTGCCGGGTTCGCCAGCAGGGCCAGCGCGGGTGGAGCACTCGCGGCGAGTGCCGTCAGCCTTAATGCGTCGCGGCGGGAGATGTTCCTGTGTTCGTCCATGGCCCTGCTCTGCCCTCGATCTGCTCTGCCCTAGGGGCGGCTTTGGCTGGCACCCTCCCGGGCCGCGCGATTGTTAGCGCTAACAACGCACGACAAGGAGGAACTCGGTCGTCCGTGCATATATATGGCTATATACGCACCCTCGGCCTCAGAGGGCAACGATGTCAAGGGCGGCGCACGGTAGACGCGGGGACTGGTAGCACGCGGCCGGCCCCGATCTCGTCGGGCGGCGTGGTGCGCGAAGCCGCCGCCGGGCGATTCTCAGCTGCGACCCTATTGGGGTGAACAGGCTTGATGGCTAGAGCGGGACTCCGGTCGCTGCGTCAGCCGCGGCGGTCACTCGTGGCCGGGCTGCCGGCAAGGAAAGTTCAGGGCGGAGCGCGCGCAGCGCGGCGGAGATCCCGGCGTCGCTGCCGCCGATCATCACCAGGTGCATGACAGCCTGACCGCCGCCGCGGCAGCCGCGGCGGTGGTCGTGGCGCTGCCATCACCCGGCCCGGCACCGGCCCGCCGGGCGGCCTGCGGGCCGGGGACGGACACCAGGCCGGGACGGGTCACCAGCGAGCTGGCCCGCACTGCCCGGCTGGAGCATCCGGCCGGCTCGGTTTGTGATCAACCAGGAGCAGACTCCGGGCCGCCGCGTTCCGGATGCTGTCCGGCCTGCCGGGCATCCGGAACGCCGGGCCGGTCACCGCCCCCCTGGGCCGCCGCGGCACCGCCATCCTGCTGGCCCCCGGCAGCGCGCTGGGCTGGGCGGCGCTGCGGAAGGCGGCCTGGACCAGCCACCCGGCGCGGCATGCCGTCATCCCGCCGGGCTAGGCCAGGCCGCCTGGCCAGGCCGCGCCGCGGGGCAGCAGCGCGCGAACGGCCCGGGCCAGCCCGGCCACGTCGACCGGGACGGTGGTGTCCGCGCTGACCAGCTGGCCGGTGCCCACCGGCTGGTCGTACTCCGCGAGCAGGTCCGGGCTCAGCCCGGCGACCACGTGGACCGGATGCCGGTTCGCGCCCCGGCGGCGGCGTAGCGCTGCGCCGCCAGCGCCGGCGGGCAGGCGCAGTGCACCTCGACCACCGACGCGTCCAGCGCCATGATCCGGCCGCGCTCATAGGCCAGGTGCGGCCGGAAACTGGCTTCCAGGACCACGTCGGGCTGGTCGGCGGCCAGGGTCCACAGCAGCTCCATCGAGGCCCCGCCGAGCCACCGTAACCAGGCCAGGCTGACCGCGTCCGGCGCCGGATCGCCAGCGCCGCGCGCCGGCGGGCTGACGCCAGCGGCCGCCAGGCGGGCGGCCAGCTCCGGCCCGCCTGGCGCACCGGGCCACCGCGCGCCCGGCGCCAGGGCGTCGTGCAGTGTCTCCTTGATCCGGTCCTTGGTCAGCAGCGCGAACCCGAGCTCCGCGGCCAGCGGCCCGGCCAGCGTCGACTTGCCCGCGCCCGGCGCGCCGGACACCAGCACCACCCGCCGCATCCGGCCTCAGCGCACCCGCTCGGGCAGCCGGAACGCGTCGCACACCGCGAGCCAGATCCGCCTGACGTCCTCGCCGTCGGCCAGCGCCTGGTTCACGGTGCGGCCGCCCATCCCGGCCAGCACGTAATCCTGCGCGACGCTCTCGGCGTAGGCCTCGCCGAACTGCGCCCGCATCCGCTCCCAGAACACCGTCAGCCGCACGCGCGCCAGGCTACCCCGCCCCGGCCGCCGGCCGGCCGGTTCCGCCCGCCGCCCCGCCCCGCCGTCCCGGCGGCCCGGCACCCGGCCCGAGCAGCAGGCGAGCCGGCGGCCAGCCAGGCTTCCGTTACAGAAATATCTTCTTGCGCTGTGGCGTTCCACCGGTGTTAATGTCGTAATGGAGCACAAGGACCGCAGTGCAAAGACGCAGTGCACCAGCCCGCGCCTTGTCCGCAGTACCTAGCCCCCGGAGGCCAGCAGTGACTCGCCCGGATCAGAGCCCTGGCATGTGGCTCGTCTCCCGGCGTCACGTCGACCTGCTCCGCGTCTCCAGCGCCATCTGTCGCGCTTTCTGCTGATTCCCCGTGCCGGGCTGAGCTGCCCGGCCACGGACTCGCTCAACGGATCTCTTCCTCGCCCCTGACCGGGTTGCCCCCGGCCTGATCCGCCATGTCCGCACGCCAGCAGAAGGATGCCGCATGCCGTCGCTGCCACGAGCGCCCCAGCGCCGCGGCCAGGGCCAGTGGGCCCTCGGCCACCTGGAGCCGCTGAACGCCGCTGAACGATTCAAGAAGGACGATGGCGGCCTGAACGTCCGCGAGCGGATCATCAGCCGCTACGCCCAGCTCGGCTTCGACTCCATCGACCCGGCCGACCTGCGCGGCCGGTTCCGCTGGTGGGGCCTGTACACCCAGCGCCGGCCGGGCATCGAGGGCGGCCGGACCGGCGCCCTGGAGGACGCCGAGATCGAGGACAGCTTCTTCATGATGCGGGTGCGCATCCCCGGCGGCCAGCTCACCGCCGGCCAGCTGCGCGCCGTCGCCGAGATCGCCAAGGAGTACGGCCGCGACCTCGCCGACATCACCGACCGGCAGAACGTCCAGTACCACTGGATACGGATCGAGGACGTGCCCGCCATCTGGGCCCGGCTGGAAGAGGCCGGCCTGTCCTCCCTGCAGGCGTGCGGTGACGTGCCGCGCAACATCCTGGGCTGCCCGGTCGCCGGGATCGGCGAGGACGAGATCCTGGACGCCACTGCCGCGCTCCGGGCCGCCGAGGCCGTCGCCGCCCTGAACCCCGAGTTCGAGAACCTGCCGCGCAAGTTCAAGACCGCCATCTCCGGCTGCGCCTCGCACTGCACCGCGCACGAGATCAACGACATCTCCTTTGTCGGCGTCCGCGGCCCCGACGGCACCCCCGGCTTCGACCTGTGGGTCGGCGGCGGGCTGTCCACCAACCCGATGCTCGCCCAGCGGCTCGGCGTGTTCGTCCGGCCGGACCAGGTGCCCGAGGTGTGGGCCGGCGTCGCCAGGATCTTCCGGGACTACGGCTACCGGCGGCTGCGCGCCCGGGCCCGGCTGAAGTTCCTGGTCGCGGACTGGGGCGCGGAGCGGTTCCGCGAGGTGCTGGAGAAGGACTACCTGGGCTACTCGCTGCCCGACGGCCTGGCTCCCGAGCCGCCCGCGGGCGGCAGCCGCGACCACGTCGGCGTGCACCGCCAGCGCGACGGCCGCTTCTACGTCGGCGTCGCCCCGCACGTCGGGCGCAGCTCCGGCACTCAGCTGTGGCAGGTCGCCGAGCTGGCCGAGGCCTACGGCTCGGGCACCATCCGCACCACCACCGAGCAGAAGCTGCTCATCCTCGACGTGCCCGAGGAGAACCTCCAGGACCTGATCACCGCCCTGTCGGACCTGGACCTGGCGGCGCAGCCCTCGCCGTTCCGGCGCGGCACGATGGCCTGCACCGGCATCGAGTTCTGCAAGCTGGCCATCGTCGAGACCAAGGGCCGGGCCCGCGACCTGTACACCGAGCTGGAGCGGCGGCTGCCCGGCTTCGACACGCCCATCACCATCAACGTCAACGGCTGCCCGAACTCCTGCGCCCGGTTCCAGCTGGCCGACATCGGGCTCAAGGGCTCGATCGTGAACGGCACCGAGGGGTTCCAGGTCCACCTGGGCGGCTCGCTCGGCGCCGACCCCTCGTTCGGCCGCAAGCTGCGCGGCCTGAAGGTCACCGCTGACCAGCTGCCCGACTACGTGGAGCAGCTGCTGCGCAACTACCAGGCCGACCGGGCCGGGGGCGAGCCGTTCGCCACCTGGGTCCGCCGCGCCGACGAGGCCCTGCTCTCGGAGGGCAGCTCATGAGCGAGCGCCAGGTGCCGTTCTACTGCCCCTACTGCGGCGAGGAGACCCTGCGCCCGGCCGGGCCCGACGCCGGCGAGTGGGAGTGCGCCGCCTGCGCCCGCGGCTTCCAGCTCCGCTTCACGGCCGTGCTGCGGCCCGGCGCCCGCGACCCGCTGACCGGCGCGCCGTCATGACCGGCTACCCGCTGACCCTGGACCTGACCGGGCGCAGTGTCGCGGTGATCGGCGGCGGGCCGGTGGCCCTGCGCCGCACCCGCGCCCTGCTGGACGCGGGGGCGGTGGTCACCGTGATCGCCCCGCGCCTGCTGCCGGCCCTGTCCGATCTGGCGACCAAACGGGGCGCGGGCAGCTCAGGCCCGCACGCCGGCGGCAGCCTGCGGCTGATCCAGCGCCCGTACTCCGACGGCGACCTGGCCGGGATGTGGCTGGCGCACGCGGCCACCAGCGATCCCGCCGTCAACGCCGCGGTGGCCGCCGAGGCCGAGCGGGAGCGGATCTGGTGCGTGCGCGCCGACGACGCCAGTTCCTCGGCCGCGACGACGCCCGCGGTCACCCGGCACGGCGAGGTCACGGTGGCCGTCACCGCCAGCGGGGACCCGCGCCGGTCCCAGGCCCTGCGCGCGGCCATCGCCACCGCGCTGGCCGGCGGCGAGCTGCCGCTGCGGCGCCGCCGGGCCGGTACCGGCAGCGTGGCCCTGGTCGGCGGCGGGCCCGGCGACGCCGAGCTCATCACCGTGCGCGGCCGCCGCCTGCTGGCCGAGGCCGACGTGGTGGTCGTGGACAAGCTGGCCCCGCGGTCGCTGCTGGCCGAGCTGGACCCCGGCGTCGAGGTCATCGACGCCGGGAAAGCGCCGCACGCGCACAACCTGACCCAGGATCAGATCAACGAGCTGATCGTGAGCCGCGCCCGGGCCGGGCAGCGGGTCGTCCGGCTCAAGGGCGGCGACCCGTTCGTATTCGGCCGCGGCGGCGAGGAGGCGCTGGCCTGCGTCCGCGCCGGCGTGCCCGTCCAGGTCGTGCCGGGCATCACCAGCGCCGTGGCCGTTCCGGCGGCCGCGGGCATCCCCGTGACGCACCGGGGCGTGACCCAGGACTTCGCCGTGGTCTCGGCTCACCTGGACCCGTCGCAGCCCGGTGCCACCGTGGACTGGGCAGCGCTGGCCAGCGGGCCCGGCACGCTGGTGCTGCTGATGGGCGTCGCGCACCTGGCTGAGATCTCGGCCGAGCTGATCAAGCGCGGCCGCGACGCGGCCACCCCGGTCGCGGTGATCCGCGACGGGACGCTGGCCAGCCAGGAGGTGCTGACCTCCACGCTGGGCCAGGTCCCGGCCGACGCCGCGGCGGCCGGGATCCAGCCCCCGGCCGTGATCGTGATCGGCGAGGTGGTCCGGCTGCGCGACCTGCTGGACCCGGACACCCCCGCCGGGGCGAGGGCGGCGTGAGCGAGCCGCAGGGGCGCGGCGCCGCCTGGACTGAGGAGCGCAGCGACGAGGGCAGGCGGTGCCTCCAGGCGCCCCGCAGGCGAGCTGGGGACACAGCACAGCGCAAGCGGGAGGCCGGTCATGAGTAACCCCGTCCTGCTGGCCGTGGCGCACGGCAGCCGGGACCCGGCCGCCCAGCAGACCATCGCCGCCCTGGCCCGCCAGATCCGGCGGCTGGCCCCGGTGCTGGATGTCCGGGTCGCGTTCGTGCAGCACGCTGAGCCGGCCCTGCCCGGTGAGCTGGCCGCGGCCGGGCCGAACACCGTCGTGGTGCCGCTGCTGCTGTCCACCGGCTATCACCTGACCACCGACATCGCCGGCGCGGCCGCCGCCGCGGGCGCTCAGGTGGCCGCCCCGCTGGGACCCGACACGCTGCTGGTCACCGCCCTGGCCGGGCGGCTGGCCGAGGCCGGGGTTCCGGACCGCACCCCGGTCGTGCTGGCCGCGGCCGGCTCCGCCAGCCCCGCGGCGGCGGCCGACGCGCAGCGCCAGGCCAGCCTGCTGGCCGAGGGCCTGGAGGCGCCGGTGACGACCGCCTTCGCCTCCGCCGCGCGGCCGCGGGTCACCGACGCCGTGGCCGACCTGCGATCTTCCACCGGCCGCCCGGTGGCCGTGGCCACCTACCTGCTGGCCCCCGGTCACTTCCATGATCAGCTGCAGCACGCCGGGGCGCGCTGGGTCACCAGCCCGCTGGGCGCGCACCCGGCGGTCGCCGGCCTGGTCATCGACCGCTACCGGGCCGCGTCCCGCCGCCCGGCCCTGGCCGCCACCCGCGCGTAGCCGTCCCCGGGAGCGCCCGCGGCCCGCTTCCCTGCTGGCCGGCCCCGGTGCTGGCCTGCTCTGGTGCGGTAGATTCCGGCTAACTACTACATCGCGTATGGATCATGGGCCCGAAGCCGCTCGCTGTCCTCCTCGGCCTGGCCGCGGTCGTCTCGACCGGCGCGCTGACGCTGGTCGCGGCCGCCGCGCACGGCACCGCGCCGGTGCCTGCGCACCGCAGCGCCGCCGACGGGCTGGGCTTCACCCGGGTCAGCCGCGCGGCACCCGGCTTCACCCTCCCCCGGCTCACCGGATCCGGCGATGTCGGCGTCCGCACCCTCGCGGGCCAGGGCATCGTCATCAACTTCTGGGCGTCCTCCTGCTCGGTCTGCCGGCAGGAAGGACCCGCCATCGCGCAGGTGGCCCGCGCGACGCGCGGCCGGGTGCGCTTCCTCGGCATCGACACGCTGGACTCGCGCAGCGCCGCGCAGGCGTTTGCCCGCCGGTACGGGCTGACCTTCCCGCTGGCCTTCGACGACCGGGGCCTGGCCGCGGACCGCTACGGCGTGCCCGGCCTCCCGGAGACCTTCTTCCTGTCCCGCGACGGCCAGCGCGTCATCGGCATCAACCTGGGTGCCGTGACCGGGCCGGCCCTGACCGCGATCCTGCGCCAGCTCTACGGCGTCGCCTGACGGCCGGCGCTGGGGTCGCCTGACAGCTGGCTCCGGCGTCAGCTGACGGCTGGCGCCGCCGCGCCGGACGGCTGGCTCCGGCGCCGCCGGGCCATGGTTCGCCGATCTTGGGGAACAATCAGTTGCGGGCCACCAGGATCGACAGAGAGACGACATGCCGGACGAATCTGACACCCAGCCGGGCACCTCGCCCGACGAGCCGGGCACCTCGCCGGGCCAGCCCGGCCCGCCGGGCCAGCCGGCGAACCGGCCGGTGTCCCAGCGGGCGGCCAGCCCGCTGGAGGCCAGGGTCGAGCGGGCCCTGACCGGCTCGCTGTGGCTGACTATCGTGCCGGTCGCCGTCCTGGTGCTGGCCGCGCTGGGGGCGTTCGTCTACGGCGCGGCCGTCTTCGTCTACGCCATCGACAACATTGCCCGGCACCCGTTCCCGGTCGGTCATCAGATCGGCCTGTTCCTGCTGGATATCGACCTGTTCCTGATCGGGGCGACGCTGCTGATCTCGGCGGTCGGGCTCTACGAGCTGTTCGTCCGGGAGATCGGCCAGGACGACGCGTCCCGGATGCCCGGCTGGCTGCAGATGCACGACCTCAACGACCTCAAGGGCCGGGTCATCTCGATGATCATCCTGGTCCTGGCGGTCAGCTTCGCCGAGCTCGGCGTGGACGCGCCGAGCGGGCGGCAGGCCCTCGAACTGGGCGGCGGCATCGCCCTGGTCGTCGCAGCGCTGACGGTGTTCCAGCGGTTCGCCACGCACACCAGCGACCGCAAGCGCAGCTAGCCTCCCCGCGGCGTCGGCGGGCCGCCCGGCGGCGGGCGTGCCCGGC
The DNA here is from genome assembly GCA_036490755.1 of Streptosporangiaceae bacterium. Lineage (GTDB taxonomy): Bacteria > Actinomycetota > Actinomycetes > Streptosporangiales > Streptosporangiaceae > DASUBV01. The sequence continues at coordinate 58,417 of DASXDJ010000089.1, read as the reverse complement.
CTGAGCCTGGCCCGCGGCTCAGGCCAGCAGGTCGATCTGCTGGCCTGACCCGGTGGCCCGAGCCTGCTGGTAGACCGTCCAGGTCAGGGCCAGGTCCTGCCACGGCAGCCCCACCGGTGCGTACACGCTGGGCTGGTCGCCCGGAACGCGGGCCGGGATCTCGCCGCGCAGCACCTGACCGAGCGTGCCCGCGGCGGCCTCCGGGCCCAGGCCCGCGCTGCCCAGGGCACCGCCGCGGACGGCCAGGCCGATGTCATCGGTCAGGACCCGGCTGCCGGCCAGCAGCGCGCGGGACAGCTCAGTCTTGCCGGGCTCATCGGCTCCGAGCGTGGTCAGGTGCTGTCCGGGCGGCACGTCTGCCACGTCCAGCAGCGGCCGCCGGGACCACGTAGCCAGGATCACTACGTCGGCCGCGGCCGCCACGGCGGGTGCGTCCGCCATGACTTCCCCCGCCGGGCCTTCCGCGCCGGGGCCGGGCCCGGCGCGGGCCGCGAGCGGTCCGGGGGCCTGGCCGGCCAGGGCGGCCGCCCGCGCGGGGTCCAGGTCAGCCGCCACGATGCGGTCCCAGGCCCGCAGGCGGCTCAGCCCGGCCCAGGTCAGCTGCGCCTGCGCGCCCGCGCCGACGAACCCCGCGGTCCGCGCAGCCGGGGCGGCCAGCGCATGAGTGGCCAGGGCTGCCGCCAGGCCGGTGCGCCAGGCGGTAATGCTGGCCGAGTCAGCCAGCGCCAGTAGCTCGCCGGTGTCAAGGCTGTGCAGGCATACCACGCCGCGCAGGGCGGGCTCCGCGGCCGGGAACTTGGCGTTGACCTTGACGGTGTAGGCCGGGATTCCGGGCAGCAGGCCGGCCATCAGGCAGGTGGCCGTGCCGGGGCCGGGCAGGCCGGTGCGAGCACGCAGCGGCGCGGGATCGCTCGTGGCTGCGCGGAATCCGTCGGCCAGCAGTTCGAGAGCCTGATCGATATCGAGCAGGTCCGTTACTGCCGATCTGCTGAGCAGCAGGGTCACCACTTCATTCTGCCGGCGCCGGAGGATCCCCGTGCCGCCGGGAGGCCGCGGCGCGGCGCGGCGGTGCCGGGCACCGTGTTTGACCGGCCGGGTGGCGGGCAACCGGTAGTGCGGGCCCGCCCGAGGCCGCGGAACGGAGCTGCCATGCGGCTGCACCTGCAGGCCCCGGACTCAGCCCGCAGCGCCGTCCGGGCGCCGGACCGCCCGCATCCCGCCGGGGATCGGAAAGTCGTCGCCATCCGGCTGGCAGGCGGCCTGGTCTTGCTGTTCGGCCTGATCTGGCTGATCGGCTTCCTGCTCACCCATTACGCCAGTGCCGGGCCGGCGCACCGGGCCGACCTCAGCGTCGACAAGTGGCTGGCCGCCCGGCGGTCGGGCGCGTGGAACACCACCACGCTGGTCGGCACCACCATGGCGCAGACCGAGACGGTCATCGGCATCGCGATCGTGGTCGTGCTGTTCTGCCGCTGGCAGCTGGGCCGCTGGTATGAGTCCTTGTTCATGGTCGCGGTCATGGCGGGTGAGCTGGTGGTGTTCCTGGGCACTACCGAGCTGGTGCACCAGGCCCGGCCGCCCGTGGCGCGGCTGGACCCGGCCCCGCCGACGTCGAGTTACCCGTCCGGGCACACCGCGGCCGCCGTGGCCCTGTACGGCGGGATCGCGGTGCTGGCGCTGTGGGTCTACGGCCGGCGCCCGGCCACCCGGATCGCGGCCGTGGTGCTGGCCTGCGTGCCGGTCTTCGTCGGGTTCTCCCGGCTGTACCGCGGGATGCACTATCCGAGTGACGTCCTGGCCGGAGCCTTGCTGGGCGGCGCGTGGCTGCTGATCGTCACCACGACACTGCTGCCGCGAACTGCTGGCCAGCGTCTCGCGCTGCGCCGGTCCCGCCCGGCCGGCCGACCCAGGGCCGCGCGGGCCCCGTGAGCCGGCCACCAGCCGGGCGAGCCGGGCCGCCCGGACGGGACAGCCCCGGGCAGGACGGCGAGGACCAGCTGATCACCCCCGCGGCGGCGGCCGACCCCGAGGTGCCGGCCGGCGGCGATGCCGATCGGGTGACGCTGGACCCGGCGGCCGAGTCGGCGGTCATCCCCGGCTCGCCGCATGTCACCCCGACCCCGGCGCCCGTCTCCCGCCGGACGGCTGCCATCGCGGCGGCCGCCGCCGGGCTGGCCCTGGCCGTGCTCACCATCTGGATCGCCGGGCGCGGCTCGACCGTGCCCGCCGTCGATCAGGACATCCACCGCTGGGTTGTCGAGCACCGCGGTCCCGCTGGCGTGAGCGTGGCCAGGACGGTCCGCTGGGGCGGCATCACCTGGGTCGTGTTCCCGGCCCTCCTCGTGGTCGGCGCGGCCGCGGCGGGCGCCGGCAGCAGCCTGCGGCGGCGGGCCGGGGCCGGGCTGCTGCTGTGCCTGGTCGCCAGCACCGGAGGCTACGCGGAAATCCAGCTCAACCACCTGGTCGCCCGGGCGCGGCCGCCGGTAGCGGACTGGGCCGGCGCGGCCTCGGGTATGTCCTTCCCGTCCGGGCACACCACGGCGGCCACGCTCGCCGCCCTGACGGCCGCCTGGGGGCTGGCCGCCCGGGTCCGGCCGGGCTGGCGGCGGCGGGCGGTATGGGGCGGCGCCGCCGCCTGGGCGGGCGCCGTCGGCTGGTCGCGGGTCTGGCTCGGCGTGCACTGGCCGACCGATGTCGCCGCGGGCTGGCTATTCGGCCTGGCGTGGTTCGGCGCCGCTGTCGCGGTGACCCTGACCGCGCGCCGTCCGCCCGCGGGCGGCGAGCTCGTCCCCGCTGTGGTCCCGGCCGCGGCCAGCAGGCCCGGCCCGGCTGCGGGCAGCGAACGAGGGCCGGCCGCCGGCTGACGCCAGGGCGCCGGCCGGATGCTACTTCCGCGCCGCGGGCACGCAGATCGTGATCGCCGCCGGGTGCACCTTGATCTTCAGCTTCGCCGCCGGCGGGCGGGCGCCGCCGTCCAGCTCATAGGGCTGCGGCTGGTCGAACCGGATCCGGAACTTCCGGCCCCGGGCCAGTTTCACGAACGGGGAGTCGGCGGCCCGGCCCAGCGCGAGCAAGCCGAACGTCCGGGCCCACTGGGCCGGGGTGCGCGCCGTCACCACGCCGAGTTCCAGCAGCCCGTCATCGGGCCGGGCCCGGGGGAACGCCTTGATTCCGCCGAGCACCCGGCCGACGTTCCCGGCCAGTACGCAGGACACCCGGCCGGTGAAGAAGTCCTGGCCGTCCACGCGGATGGCCGCCCGGGCGGGCCGCACGGCCAGGCTCTGCACTCCGGTGAGGACGTAGGCGGCCGGGCCGAGGCGGTCCTTCAGCCCCCGGCTGGCCGATGCGATCATGCGGGCGTCGAATCCGGCCCCGGCCATCACCGCGAAGTGCTCGCCGTTGACTGTCCCGGTGTCCAGCTGACGGCGCCGGCCGTGCAGGCCGGTGCGCACGGCCTCGCTCAGGTCGCCGGGCACGCCCAGGTTGGCGGCCAGCAGGTTGGCCGTGCCGGCCGGGAGGATGGCCAGCACGGCCCCGGTTCCGGCCAGGGCGTCGATGCAGCGCTGGACCGTGCCGTCGCCGCCCCACACGAAGATCAGGCTCGCGCCGTCCTCGCGGGCGCGGCGGGCGCGCTTGGGCGCCTTGCGGCTCTTGCGGACCTCATGCCAGATCGGGTCGGTGATGCCCTCGCGGGCCAGGATCTCGCGCAGCTCGGGCAGGCCGCCGCCGAGGGTCTTGCGGGCGTGCGCGACGACCGCCACCGTTCCGGTCTCCGCCGGCGTGGCGGCGGCGTCCGTCGCCCTGGCCTGTGTCCCGGCCGCGCGGCCGGTCCCGGCGTGCGCGCCGCCGGTCACACCTTCCGCCAGCGCGCCTCGCACAGCCCGTAGACGCCGAAGATCACCAGGCCGAGCGCGGCCACGAACAGCAGCACCTCGCCCAGCGGCTGGCCCCGCAGCGTGAGCAGCGCCTTGTCGATGCCGCCGGCCTTCGACGGCTTGTGGGTGACCGCCGCCTCGATGACCAGGACACCCGCCAGCCCGAAGACGATCCCGCGCGCGCAGGTCCCGATCACGCCGAGCCATTCCACGATCCGCCGCGCCCGCGGGCTGAGCTGGCCGAGCTTCAGGTACTTCAGGAAGGTCCGCCGCACGCCCTCGACGATCAGGACCACCGCGACGATCACGACGATCAGGCCGGCGATGCCGACCAGCCACTGGCCGCCGGTGTGCTGCATGACCCGCGCGGTCAGGTCCTGCTGCTTATGGGACTGGCTGCTCCGCCGCCCCGCGATCACGCTGAACGTCAGGTAGGCGAAGCCCGCGTACACCACCGCGCGGGCCAGGGACTTCAGCCGCGGCCCGGCACCGGGCTTGTCGCCGGTGACCCCGAACGCGGCCTCGCTGAGCCGCCACAGCGCGTAGGCCGCGAACCCGATGGCCAGCAGCCACAGCAGCACCAGGCCGAACGGCTGGCGGGCCAGCAGGTTCAGCGCGCCGGACTGGTCGGCCTCGTGCCGTCCGTGGCCGATCGCCACCTCAATCGCGACGAAGCCGATCAGCAGGTAGATGATCCCGCGCGCAGTCAGTCCCGCCCGGGCCAGCACATGAGCAGCAGTACCGCGCGATGCGCGCCTGGCGTGCGCGGTGGCATGCCCCGCGGATGTGGTTCCCATGCCCCTACGTACCGCGCGATCGGACCCGCAAACGCTGCGCCGGGCTGACCTGGGCCGAGGGCTACCAGCTGTCCCAGCCGATGCTGGGCGGCGGCAGGTCAGGCGGGTCCAGGAAGGCCGGCGGCGCGTCGAGGTCCAGCGCGCCCAGCGGCGACCGCGCCGCAGCGTCCCGCGCGGTCAGCGAGGGCAGGTTCCACTTGTCCTCGATCAGCCGCAGCACCGAGGTGTGATCCAGCACATCGCTGAGCACGAAGTCGCGCCGCGCGTACGGGGACACGATTACCGCCGGGACCCGGAACCCGTACCGGTCATAGCGGTCCGGCCCGGTGGTCATGTTCTCCTTGTCGCGCACCGCGCCCGGCGCCAGCGGGCGCAGCGCGGCGGTGAGGTGGCTCCGGCGCCCGATGAGGCTGCGGCCGGGGATGTCGTCGGGCGGCACCGCCGGGGGCGGCGGCACGTGGTCGTAGTAGCCGCCGTGCTCGTCGTAGGTCCAGATCAGCAGGGTGTGCGGCCAGCCGGGGCCGTGCAGCACGTGCCGGATCACCTCGGCGGCGAAGCTCTCGCCCTTGCGGATGTCCTGCGGGTTCTCCTCGGAGTACTCGCTGAAGTCCGGATCCACGATGCTGACCGCGGGCAGCTCGCCTCGGTCGGCCTCGGCAAAGAAGTCGTCGGTGCTGCGGATGTGCTTCATCAGCCGGCCCGCGCCGACCGGGAACACGTCCGCGGTGAAGGTGATGTCCTTCTTCAGCGCGCCGGATGTCTGACTGGCCAGCGACTGGCCGACCGCCTGCAGCCGCCGGCGGGCGGCCTTGCGCTTGTGCCGGGCGTAGCGCCGCAGCGGGGTGTGGTCGGACGGGACCGGGTGATAGTTGGCCCAGGAGACGCCGTGCCGGGTGAGCATGTCGAAGATGGTCCCGGCGGCCGGGTAGTCCAGCAGGTCGTAGGGCGAGTCGTCGATCAGCCCGTGCGCCGTGCCGGCGATCAGGAACCGGCGGTTGGGGAAGGTCGGCCCCAGGCAGGAGCTGAACCAGTGGTCGGCCACCGGGAAAGCCCGGGCCAGCCCGTAGTAGAACGGCAGCTCCGCCTCGGTCCAGTAGCCCATGGCCACGTCCGCCCCGGCCGCGATGGCCTCCGGGGTGGCGCCGGCCTCGCCGAGCACCGTCTGGGTCGCGGTCACGAACCCGTCGCAGCGGCCCTCGCCCCATTGCAGGTGCACGGAGTGCCAGCTCTGCGACGGCACACCGTCGCGCTGCACGGTGGACGGCAGCCGGTGCGCCTTGACCTTCTCGCCGCCGGCGCCGGTGTTGTGCGCCGCCGGCTGCCCGTCCGGTCCCAGCGGCAGTCCCTCGCCGCGGCCGCGCAGCATGCCGAGGTAGTTGTCGTAGGAATGGTTCTCCATCATCAGCACGACGATGTGCCTGATCTGCGGCAGCAGGTCGCTGCCGGGCGGCCGCTCTGGTTCGGGTAGCGGGCCGCGCGGCTGGCGGCGGGCCAGCACGGCCACCTCCAGCCGCTCCAGGGTGTTCCACACCACGTGCTCCTTCTTGCCGGGGCGCCGGGCCCGGCCCGCCGCCGGGTCAGGCCGAAGCGCCGGTCAGACAAAAGCGCCGGTACCGGTGATGGCCCGGCCGACGATCAGCGTATTGATCTCGCGGGTGCCCTCATAGGAGTAGATGGCCTCGGAGTCCGCCACGAACCGGCCGACATGGTGCTCCAGCAGGATCCCGTTCCCGGCCATCAGCTCCCTGGCCAGTCCCGCCGTCTCCCGCATCCGCACCGTGCAGAACGCCTTGGCCAGCGCGGACTGCTCGTCGCCGGCCTGGCCCGCGTCCTGCAGCTGGGCCAGCCGCACGCACATGCACCCGGACGCGGTGATGTTGGCCAGCATCTTCACCAGCTGGTCCTGGACGAGCTGGAAGCTGCCGATGGGACGGCCGAACTGCTGGCGCTCGCGGGCGTAGGCCAGCGCGTGCTCGTAGGCGCCCCGGCCGCAGCCGGTGGCCTCCCACGCCACCCCGGCCCTGGTCAGCCGGAGCACGGCGGCGGTGTCGGCAAACGAGTTCGCCTTCTGCAGGCGGCTGGTCTCCGGCACCCGGACGCCGTCCAGGGTGATCAGCGCGTTCTCCACCGCCCGCAGCGCGATCTTGTTGCGCATCTTCTCGGCGGTCAGCCCCGGCGCGTTCCCATCTACCACGAAGCCCTTGACGTGACCGTCGGCCACATCCCTGGCCCAGATGATGATGTGGTCGGCGAAGGTGGCGTTTCCGATCCACTTCTTGGCGCCATCCAGCACCCACTCGTCGCCGTCGCGGCGGGCGGTGGTGGCCAGGCCGCCGGCGATGTCGGACCCGGAGCCCGGCTCGGTCAGCCCGAAGGCGCCGATCTTGTCCATGGCCGCCATGGCCGGCAGCCAGCGCTGCTTCTGCTCCTCCGAGCCGAGCAGGTAGATCGAGCCCATGGCCAGCCCGCTGTGCACGCCCAGGAAGGTGGCGACCGAGCAGTCCACCCGGGCGACCTCCATCGAGATCATCCCGGACAGCAGGCTGCCGCCACCCGGGCAGCCGTAGCCGGAGTACGCCCGCCCGGCGATGCCCAGCGCGGCCAGGCCGGGAATCAGCTCGCGCGGGAACTCCTCCCGCGTCCAGTAGTCGCTGATGACGGGCTCGACGTTCTTCTCCATGAACTCCCGGACCCGCGCCACCAGCTCGCGGCCCGCCGGCTCCAGCAGCAGCTCGAGAGAGTAGAAGTCACTGCCGGGCACGCTGTCCATGAGTCCCTCCCGTACCGGACCGGATTCTGGGTGGCGCAGGTCTGCTGCCCGCGGCAGGACAGTTCAATCGCGGAGCACCAGTAACGGCCTTCGGGCGCCGACCGGATTGGCCGGTAACCACGCCGGGGGCGGACGCGGCCGGGTGTCACCGGCCGCGTCCGGGGAAGCAGGCGGCTATGACTGGCGAACTGGACCTCAGCCCGGTACGGGCGGCCGCCGGGCAGTTCGGGCCGTTCGGCGAGCGCGCCTGGCTGAACACCGCGCACCAGGGCCCGCTGCCGCAGCCGGGCGTGGCGGCAGCCGGGCACGCCGCGGCGCTGAAGGCGGCACCGTACCGGATCAGCGACGATGACTTTCGTGACGTGCCGGAGCTGCTGCGCGGCCTGCTGGCCGAGCTGGTGACCGGCTCGCCGGAGCAGATCGTGCTCGGCAACAGCACCTCCTACGGGCTGCACCTGGTCGCTAACGGCCTGCCGTGGCGCGACGGCGATGAGGTCCTGGTGCTGGACGGCGACTACCCGGCCACCGTGCTGCCCTGGCAGCGCCTGGCCAGCCAGGGCGTCGGGGTGCGGGCGCTGCGGCCGGCCGGCGGGCTGCTGACGGCGGACGAGCTAGCTGCCGCCATCGGGCCGCGGACCCGGCTGCTGGCGGTCACCTGGGTGGACTCGTTCACCGGCCGCGCCCTGGACCTGGACGCCCTGGGCACCGTGTGCCGCCAGGCCGGCGTGCTGCTGATCGCCAACGCCTCCCAGGGCCTGGGCGCCCGGCCGGTCAGCGTCGCTGACACCCCCGTCGATGCGCTGGTCTGCTGCGGCTACAAGTGGCTGTGCGGCCCCTACGGCACCGGCTTCGCCTGGCTGGACGCCGGCCTGCTCGCGCAGCTGCGCCCGCAGCAGGCGTACTGGCTGGCCATGCAGGCCGGGCGGGGGCTGGACCAGATGCGGGACACCGCGATCCGCCAGGACCTGGGCGTGCGCGGTCTCGATGTGTTCTGCCCGGCCAGCTTCGGGACCACGCTGCCGTGGATCGCCGCGCTGGAGCTGCTGCTGGGCGCTGGGCCGGACCGCATCGCCGCCTGGGACCAGCAGCTGGTGGACCGGCTGCTGGCCGGGCTCGACCCGGCTCAGTACGAGCTGATCAGCCCGGCGGCCGGGCCGCGGCGATCGACGCTGGTGGTGCTGTCGCGGACTGATGGCACGGCCGCGCAGCGGCATCGCCGGCTCGCCGGGGCCGGGATTGACGCCGCCTACCGGGAGGGCAACCTGCGCCTGTCGCCGCACCTGTTCAACACGCCCGCCGAGGTCGACCGGGCCCTGGACGTCCTGCACGCGCCCTGATCCGGGGGCCCGTCCCGGCGGCCCGGGCCGCCGGGTCGCCTAGCGGGCGCTCGAGTGGCGCAAGACGATGGCGTCGGATGCGGTCGCGGTGGCGAGCGCGCCGGCCGCCCGGACTCCGTCGCTGCCAGGTACCCGGGCCAGGGCGAATATCCCGGTCGGCTGCTGGCCGATGCGGCTGCGGGACCAGGCGCCGGACCTGGACCGGTGCACGATCCACTGCACGAGTCCGGAACCGGGCGTCCCCGAGGTTGCCGTCATCCAGAATCCGCCGTGGCCGTCCGCGACGATCTGCCGCAGTTCCACCTGCCAGGGGATCGACACACGCTTCCAGCTCGCCCCGTTCCAGTGCAGGGCCCGGCCGGGGAGCTGACCGCCGGCCGCCGCGCCGACGGCCCAGATATTAGTCGCGGAGACAGCCGCAATGCCGTTGAACTGAGTGTTCTTCAGGGCGCCCGCGGTCAGGCGGCGCCAGTGGCTGCCGTTGTAGTGCACCAGCGAGTCCTGCGGCGAATTCGCGGACCCGATTCCCCACATGTTCGTCGGCGACAGGGCGCTGACCCGCAGGACACCGCTGGCGGCGCCGCCCTGCTGGGTCCAGGTGCGGCCGTTGTAGTGCCAGGTGCCCAGGCCCGGGTTGGCGCCCGGCGCGCCGAACACCCAGACGTTGGTCCTGCTGAAGGCCCGGACTCCGGTGAGCTCCTGGGCGAGGCCGCCGGAGCCCTTGAATCGCTTGGCGACCGCCCACCTGCTCCCGTTCCAGTGCAGGACATACCGGCCGAACAGGCTGACGGCCCAGATATCGCTGCGGCCGGGCGCGCTGGCCGCGACGATCTCGTCGGTGAGCCCGCCGGGGAGGGCGGAGGCCCGCCAGTGACGGCCGTTCCAGCGCACGGCGACCGGGTGCGCGGTGGTGAGGTGCGACTCGTCGCTGCTCCCGAACGCCCACACGTCATTCCGGCCGGGCGCGACGACGGCGAAATAGCTGCTGTAGTTCGCCGTGGCGCCGTAATGGTGCCGGTAGGCGGTCTGCCAGCCGGTGCTGGCCGCGGCCCGGGCGGGCCCGGCCTGTGCGGGCCCGGCCTGTGCGGGCCCGGCGAGCGTGGCCGCCAGGACGGCGATCGTCAGGCCGCCGGCCCCGAGAAGACTGATCCGGTGGAGTGGCTTCATGGCTGCCTCCGCAGGGCGCCGCCGACGCTGACCGTGCCGGTCGCTGAGCGGCAGATTACCAAGGGAAATGCGAAATATAAGGAGGTAAATGGCCTATAGGAGATCCCGTGACCATTTCTGCCCGTAATGCGCTCCTTCGCCGGACCGGCAGCTCCCGGCCGCCCGGCTGGCGCGGGACCGGATTGTCAGCCGGGCACGGCAGTATGGAGGCATGCCCGCAGGTGCAGCCGCTCCGGGCCTGGATCTCGCCGGCTTCAGCGAGGCGACCAGGTCCTGGTTCCAGGCTGCCTTCGCCGAGCCCACGCCGGCCCAGGCACAGGCCTGGGGAGCGATCGGGCGCGGCGAGAACACCCTGGTGATCGCGCCGACGGGATCGGGGAAGACGCTGGCGGCGTTCTTGTGGGCCATCGACAAGCTGGCCGCCGAGCCCGCGCCGGCGGAGGCCAAGCAGCGCTGCCGGGTGCTGTACGTGTCCCCGCTCAAGGCGCTGGCGGTCGACGTGCAGCGGAACCTGCGCTCGCCGCTGACCGGCATCGGGCACGCGGCGCGCCGCCTGGGGCTGCCCGAGCCGGACATCCGGGTCGGGGTCCGCACCGGGGACACGGCGGCTGACGAGCGGCGCAAGCTGGCGGGCAAGCCGCCCGACATCCTGATCACCACGCCCGAGTCGCTGTTCCTGATGCTGACCTCACGCGCCCGCGACACGCTGCGCAGCGTGCAGACGGTCATCATCGACGAGGTACACGCGCTGGCCGGCGGCAAGCGCGGCGCGCACCTGGCGCTGTCCCTGGAGCGGCTGGACGCGCTGCGCGCGGCCGGCGGCGAGGGTGACGGCGCCGGGGGCGACGGAGCTAGTGACGGACGGCAGCCGGTGCAGCGGATCGGGCTGTCGGCCACGGTCCGGCCGCCCGAGGAGGTGGCGTCGTTCCTGGGCGGCGCCCGCCCGGTCAGCATCGTCGCGCCGCCGAGCGGCAAGCAGCTGGAACTGAAGATCGTCGTGCCCGTGGAGGACATGGCGGACCTGCAGATGTCAGCCGGCGCACCGGGCCGGGACCCCGACGGCCGGGGGCCGGGCGGTGCCGGGAGCGGCCGGGCCGGGGCCGGCGCCGTGCTGGAGGACCCCGGCGACGGCGGGGACCCGGTGCGGCAGCACTCCATCTGGCCGCACGTAGAAGAGCGTGTCCTGGACCTGATCCAGGCCCACCGCTCGACGATCGTGTTCGCCAACTCACGGCGGCTCGCCGAGCGGCTGTGCGCGCGGCTCAATGAGCTGGCTGCCGAGCGCGCCGAGGAGGCCGAGCAAGCGGCGGCCGAGCAGGCGGCGGAACACGGCAGCGCGGAGCCCGGCGGGAGCGCCGGTGACTTCCGGCGGCCGGCGCCGGGCGCGCCGGCCGAGGTGATGGCCCAGGGCGGGACCGGGTCAGGCGCCGTCCCGGTCGTCGCGCGGGCCCACCACGGATCGGTATCCCGGCAGGAGCGGACCCAGATCGAGGAGGCGCTGAAGTCCGGGCGGCTGCCGGCCGTCGTGGCCACCTCCAGCCTGGAGCTGGGCATCGACATGGGGGCTGTCGACCTGGTGATCCAGGTCGAGTCGCCGCCGTCAGTGGCCAGCGGGCTGCAGCGCACCGGCCGGGCCGGGCACAACGTCGGAGACATCTCCCGGGGCGTGTTCTTCCCCAAGTACCAGGGCGACCTGGTGCAGGCGGCGGTCGTCACCCAGCGGATGCAGACCGGCCAGATCGAGCAGCTGCGCATGCCGCGCAACCCGCTCGACGTGCTCGCCCAGCAGATCGTCGCGATGACCGCGATGGATGACTGGGAGGTCGGCGAGCTGGAGCAGACTGTGCGCCGCGCGGCCCCGTTCAGCGGGCTGACCCGCCCGGTGCTCGACGCCGTGCTGGACATGCTGGCGGGCCTGTACCCCAGCGAGGACTTCGGCGGGCTGCGGCCGCGGCTGGTGTGGGACCGGACGACCGGCATGCTGCGCGGCCGGCCCGGCGCCCAGCGGGTCGCGGTGGGCAACGGCGGCACCATCCCCGACCGCGGCCTGTTCGGGGTGTTCCTGGCCGGCGGCCAGCGGGACCGGTCCGGCCGGCACTCGCGGCGGGTCGGCGAGCTCGATGAGGAGATGGTCTACGAGTCACGGGTCGGCGACATCTTCGTGCTCGGCGCCAGCTCCTGGCGAATCGAGGACATCACCGCCGACCAGGTGCTCGTCTCGCCCGCGCCGGGCCAGCCTGGCCGGCTGCCGTTCTGGCACGGTGACGCGCCGGGGCGGCCCGCGGAGCTGGGCGCGGCCATGGGCGCCTACTGCCGCGAGCTGGGCGCGGCCGGCGACCAGGCCGCGACGGCCCAGCTGCGCCGCGAGGGCCTGGATGAACTGGCCGCGGCCAACCTGATCTCTTACCTGGCCGGGCAGCGGGCGGCCACCGGTTACCTGCCCGATGACCGGACGCTGGTGATCGAGCGGTTCCGCGATGAGCTCGGCGACTGGCGGCTGGTCCTGCACAGCCCGTACGGCGGGCAGGTGCACGCGCCGTGGGCGCTGGCCATCGCGGCCCGGCTGCGCGAGCGCTACAACGGGATGGACGTGCAGGCCGTCCACACCGACGACGGCATCATCATCCGGGTCCCCGACGCCGACGACCCGCCGCCGGCCGGCATCGCCATGCTCGATCCCGACGAGGTCGAGCAGATCGTCACCGCCGAGCTGGGCGCCTCGGCGCTGTTTGCCTCCCGGTTCCGGGAGTGCGCGGCCCGCGCGCTGCTGCTGCCCCGCCGCCAGCCCGGCCGCCGGACGCCGCTGTGGCAGCAGCGGCAGCGCTCCGCTCAGCTGCTGTCGGTGGCCAGCCAGTACGGGACCTTCCCGATCGTGCTGGAGACGGTCCGGGAATGCCTGCAGGACGTGTTCGACGTGCCGGGCCTGGTCAGCCTGATGCGCGACCTGTCCGCCCGCAAGATCCGGCTGGTCGAGGTCGAGACGTCGTCGCCGTCGCCGTTCAGCCGGTCGATCCTGTTCCGTTACGTCGGCGCGTTCATGTACGAGGGCGACGCCCCGCTGGCCGAGCGGCGCGCCCAGGCGCTGGCGCTGGACCCGGCGCTGCTGGCCGACCTGCTCGGCCAGGCCGACATGCGGGAGCTGCTCGATCCGCTGGTGGTCGATGAGACCGAGCGGGAACTGCAGCGGCTGGCCCCGGGCCGGGCCTGCCGGGACGCCGAGGCGGTGGCCGACATGCTGCGCGCTCTCGGACCGCTGGCCGTCGCCGAGGTGGCTGAGCGCTCCGCCGACCCGGCGGCGGCGCCGGACTGGCTGACGGGCCTGGCCGCGCAGCGCCGGGTGCTGGAGGTGCGCGTCGCCGGGCAGGCGCGCTGGGCGGCCGTCGAGGACGCGGGCCGGCTCCGCGACGCGCTGGGCGTGGCCCTGCCGCCGGGTGTGCCGGATGCATTCACCGAGCCGGTCCCCGACCCGCTGCGCGACCTGGTCCTGCGCTACGCGCGCACCCATGGCCCGTTCACCGCGCCCGAGGTAGCCGAGCGCTACGGGCTCGGCGTGGCGGTAGTGGCCGGCGCCCTGCACCGGCTGACGGCCGAGGGCACGGTGGCCGAGGGCGAGTTCCGGCCGGGCGGCCGGGGCACCGAGTGGTGTGAGGCCGGCGTCCTGCGGCAGCTGCGCCGGCGCTGCCTGGCCAAGCTGCGCAAGGAGGTCGAGCCCGTGTCCGGCCGGGTGCTGGCGGCGTTCCTGCCCGCCTGGCAGCGCGCCGGGCGGCCGCCGCCGTCAGGCCAGGGCCGGCCAGGCAGCCGCCCGGGAGCGGGCGGTGCTGGCCGGGCCTGGGCTGGCCCGGCTGGGACCGGCCAGCGGAGTGCCGCCGGGCGGGCCGGCCAGGCCAGCGCCGCGCCCGGATGGGGACAGACCTGGGCCGCCGCGGGCAGCAGCGGCCCGCGCGGCGCCGCGCGGCTGGATGCGGTGTATGAGGCGATCGAGCAGCTTGCCGGAGCGGTGCTGCCGGCCTCGGCGCTGGAGACGCTGGTGCTGCCCGGCCGGGTTCCGGGCTACTCCCCCGCGCTGCTGGATGAGCTGACCTCGGCAGGCGAGATTGTCTGGACCGGCGCGGGCGCCCTGCCGGGCGGCGACGGCTGGCTGGTCCTGGCGCCCGCCGAGACTGCGCCGCTGCTGTTCCCCGGGCCCGGCGAGATCACCATGACCCCGGCGCATGAGGCGGTCCTGGCCGTCCTGGACGGCGGCGGGGCGCTGTTCTTCCGCGGGCTTGCTGACCGGGCGGGCCAGTTCCTGTCGGCGGCCGGGATGCACGCCACCGACCAGGCGGTGGCCAGCGCCATCTGGGACCTGGTCTGGGCGGGACGGCTCACCAATGACACGCTGGCGCCGCTGCGCACGGTGCTGAGCAGCGGCCGGCCAGTGGCGCCGGCCGAGCCGGGAGCGCCGGCGGTGGTCCGCTCCGCGCCCGGCGGCCTGGCCGCACCGGGCGGGCCACCTGACCCGGGCGGCACGGGCGGTAGCGGGGGAGGCTGGCCCCGCTCAGCCAGCGGACTGCAGCTGTCCCGGCGCGGCCGGGGCGGCCGCCGGCCAGGAGCCGGCCGGGCCGTCATGCCCTCGCGCACGGGCCCGCCGGCGGTCAGCGGCCGCTGGTCGATGCTGCCGCCCGCCGAGCCGGACCCGACCCGGCGCTTGCACGCGATGGCGATCACGCTGCTGGAGCGGCACGGCATCGTGCTGCGCGGGATCGCCGCCACCGAGCGCGTGCCCGGCGGATTCAGCGCCATTTACCCGGTGCTGCGGGCCATGGAGGACGGCGGCCAGTGCCGCCGCGGGTACTTCGTGGAAGGCCTGGGTGCCGCCCAGTTCGCGCTGCCCGGCGCGGTCGACCGGATGCGCGCGCTCGGCGAGACCCTGCCGGAGGCGGGCACGTCGGCGGATGACGGGGCTGGCCAGGGCCGGCCGCGACCGGGCGAGGCCGGCCGGGCGGCGGGCGGCGGGCCCGGCTCGCCGGGGCTGCCTGAGCCGGACTGGTATGTCCGGCCGGGCTGGGGCCTGCCGGCAGGTCCGCCCGCCGCGGCGGGCGAGGGGAACGGCGGACCCCCGGCGGATGGCTCCGGCCCGGACGTCCGTGGCCCCGGTGGCCGCACCGCCGCTGATCCGGGCGCCGCTGCCCCCGGCGGCACTGGGCCGGGCGGCACTGGCCCCGGCGGCCCTGAGCCGGGCGGCACTGGCCCCGGCGGCCCTGGCCACGACGGAGCGGGCCTCGCCGGCCCGGGCAACGGATCCGGCGCGGACGACGCCGCCAGCCGGGGCGACCCGGCCGTCCAGGTCAACTGGACCGACCGCTCGGCGTGGGCCAGCGAGGCCAGCCGGGCCAGGAACACCGAGCCGCCCGTCGTGGTGCTGTCCGCCGCCGACCCGGCCAATGCCTACGGCGCCGCGCTGCCGTGGCCCGAGCGACCCGAGGAGACCGCCGGCGGGCACCGGCCGGGCCGCAAGTCCGGGGCGCTGGTCATCTTGTGCCACGGCGACCTCGTCTTGTACGTCGAGCGCGGCGGCAAGACGCTGCTGTCCTGGAGCAGCGATCCCGCGGTCCTGGAGCCGGCGGCCCGAGCCCTCGCGACGGCCGGGCGTGCCGGGGCTCTCGGCCGCCTGACGGTCGAGCGCGCCGACGGCGAGACGGTGTATGACTCGCCGCTGGCCCAGGCTCTGGAGGCAGCCGGCTTCCGTCCCACGCCGCGCGGCCTGCGCCTGCGCGGCTGATCCCAGCGCCGCCCCGGACCGCCGGCAGCCCAGGTGAACGTCCAGCCGGGCATACCGGCACCACTGCCGGAAAACTACCCAGTTCGGGCAGGCCGCTGCCGACCCGGGAAGCCGACCCGGTCGGGCAGGCCGCTGCCGACCCGGGAAGTGGCCTCCGCGCGGCCGTCAGGCAAGGCCGCCAGGCAAGGCCGGCAGCCACCGCCAGGCAAGGCCGGCAGCCGCCGCCGGGCGGCCCGACTTTTGAACTGCCGCCGCGCGGGCAGGTGACCACCGCATGGGTGCTGCGGGGGCCGGACACACACGCCAGGGATCGCCTCAGGGGCAAGGAGATCCGCTGGCCGATGGCGCCCGCGCCGGCGCCCCTGGCGGCAGGCCCGGCGCCGGCGGCCCGGGCGCAGGCAGTCCCGGCGCGGGCAGCGGCTGGCGGGACCGGGCGCGCGGCTGGCTGGGGCGTACCTGGGCGGTGTGGCTCATCACCGCGGCGGCCTGGGCGATGGCCGCCGCGCTCATCACATACATGATCTACTGCGCGCTGACCAATCCCGGTCACCTGCGGATGCCCGACCTGGCCGTCTACCGCAACGGCGGCGAGGCCATCCGGCACGGCTCGGGGCTGTACACGTCGCTGACCAACGGGAAGCTGCTGTTCACCTATCCCCCGGTCTCGGCGGTGCTGTCGGTGCCGCTGACCTGGGTACCGGCCCAGGCGGCCCGGGTGGCCTGGATGCTGATGGTCTACCTGCCACTGGCGGCGGTGAGCTGGCTCGCCTTCCGCCCGGCGCTGGCCCGCGCCGGGCGGTACGCGCCGGCCGTCTTCGGGGTCCTGATCACCTGCGGCACCATCCTGACGCCGATGCGCCAGGTGGTGCACTACGGGCAGATTGACATCTTCCTGGTTGCCCTGTGCGCGCTGGACTGCCTGGTCCGCCGGCCGCGCTGGCCGCGGGGCGCGCTGATCGGGCTGGCCACCGCGATCAAGCTGGTGCCCGGCGTGTTCGTGATCTACCTGCTGATCACCGGCCGCCGCAAGGCAGCGGCCGTCGCCGCCGGGGCGTTCGCGGCCTGGACGGGCCTGGCCTGGCTGATCGCGCCCGGCGCCTCGGCCCATTACTGGACCAGCGCGATCTTCAACTCGCGCCGCCTGGGCCAGAACGCGCAGGCGGCCAACCAGTCGCTCAACGGCATGCTGCTGCGCGCCTTCTTCCCGCACCCGCCGCCCGCCGCGCTGTGGCTCTCGGTAGCGCTCGTGGTCGCCGTCGCCGGATTCGCCGCCGCCCGGGTGGTCAGGCGGCGCGGCTTCGAGATCGGCGGCGTGGCCATCACCGGGCTGCTGGCCGCGCTGCTGTCCCCGGTCGCCTGGGTGCACCATTACTGCTGGATCATCCTGGCTGTGGGCGCGATCGCCGGCGACTGCCGTCGCGAGCGGCGGGTCATCGGCGCGATCGTGACCGCGGGCCTGTTCATGAGCGTGCTGCCCATTGTCGGCGGATACCTGTATTACACCCGGCTGATCCCGGCGCTGCCGGCCCGGATCCTGCAGGACGCCTTCGGGCTGATCGCGCTGGGGATGATCTGGGTGATTTTCCGGATCCGGGTCACTGCCGCCGACCGCTGGGCGGCGGCCGGTCCCGGGCCCGCGGACGGAGCGCCGGCGCCGGTGCCGCGGCCGGCCGGGCTGGCAGGCCGGGCCGCCGGCTAGCGCAGCGCTGCCGCCAGGACCGGAGTCCGGGCCCGGCGGGCCGTCCGCGGCACGAGCGGCGCCGGTAGGGAGACGCGCGGGTACGGGAGCGCCGCACGCGGGGTTTGATCATTCCCGGCCCGGGCAGTGTGCCGCGGTCCGCGAGTCTGCCTGCCGCAGATGACGCCGGTGACGCAGGAGCACCGCCGCGCCCGGGACAGGCCCGGCGGGCGGGGAGCTTGCCATGAGCGAGGTACAGACCGGCACGGTGACGACGAAGGTCCCGGCGCGGCTGGACCGGCTGCCGTGGTCGCGGTGGCACTGGATGATCATCATCGGCCTGGGCACCGTGTGGATCCTGGACGGCCTGGAAGTCACCATCGTCGGGAACATCTCCGGGCAGCTCGCCATGCCGGGCAGCGGCATTCATATCACCCAGGAGCAGATCTCCGGCCTGGGCGCTGCCATGTACGTCGGGGGAGCCTGCGCCGGGGCGCTGTTCTTCGGCTGGCTGACTGACCGGTTCGGCCGCAAGAAGCTCTTCATGATCACCCTGGGCGTCTACCTGGCCGCCACCGCGCTGACCGCGCTGTCCTTCGCGCCCTGGTGGTTCTTCCTGTTCCGGTTCCTGACCGGGTTCGGGATCGGCGGCGAGTACGCCGCGATCAACTCCGCGATCGACGAGCTGATCCCCAGCAGGCACCGCGGCACCATCGACATCATCATCAACGGCACCTACTGGGCCGGCGCGGCCGCCGGCGCCGTGCTGACCGTGCCGGTGACCAACGACCTGCCCGTGGACCTGGGCTGGCGGCTGTGCTTCGGCCTCGGCGTCGTGCTGGGCCTGGTGGTCCTGCTGGTCCGGCGCAACGTGCCGGAGAGCCCGCGGTGGCTGTTCATCCACGGCCACGCCCGCGAGGCCGAGAAGCTGGCCGACAGCATCGAGGAACAGGTCGAGCGAGACACCGGCATGCAGCTCGCCGAGCCGGAAGAGTCCATTACCATCCGGCAGCGCAAGGTCATCGGGTTCGGCACGATCGCCAGGACGATGTTCACGCTGTACCCGAGGCGGACAATCCTGGGCTTCTCGCTGTTCATCGGGCAGGCGTTCCTGTACAACGCGATCACCTTCGGCTACGCGCAGATCCTGGCCACGTTCTTCGGCGTCACGACCAACCCTGGTTACTACTTCGCCGTCATCGCCGTGGGCAACCTGCTCGGGCCACT
Source organism: Streptosporangiaceae bacterium (assembly GCA_036490755.1). GTDB lineage: Bacteria > Actinomycetota > Actinomycetes > Streptosporangiales > Streptosporangiaceae > DASUBV01. Next base: position 39,805 of record DASXDJ010000089.1, on the reverse strand, counting down.
GCTGCTCGGGCGGCTGTTCGACACCATCGGCCGCAAGCCGATGATTGCCGGAACCTACATCCTGTCCGGCCTCCTCCTGCTGCTCACTGCCTACCTGTTCAGCCAGCACCTGCTGAGCGCCGTCACGATGACGGTCTGCTGGTCGGGCGTGCTGTTCGTGGCCTCGGCCGGGGCCAGCAGCGCCTACCTGACGGTCAGCGAGATCTTCCCGATGGAGACCCGGGCGCTGGCCATCGCGTTCTTCTACGCGATCGGCACCGGGGCGGGCGGGATTGCCGGGCCGCTGCTGTTCTCCAGCCTGGTCGGCACCGGCCACGTGCCCGACACGGTCATCGCGTTCTCGATCGGCGCCGGGCTGATGATCCTGGCCGGCATCGCGGAGATCTTCCTCGGGGTCAAGGCCGAGCGGCAGAGCCTGGAGAACATCGCCAGGCCGCTGACGGCGGAGGATGCCGAGGGATCCGGCGCCCGAGGCGGCTCGCCCCGGGCGGCCACCTGATCAGCCCATCATGCGCCGGCCCGCAAACAGGCGCTGACCTGGCCGGGAACGGCTGGCCAGGTTTGACCTGCCGCGGCGCGGGCAGTCGCAGGATCTCAGCAGCGCAGGACGGCACCGCAGCACGGAAGTAGACAAAATGATCTTGACTCCCCGTCAGGAGCAGGCCCTCAGCTACCTGGACGGCCAGCTGGCCGCGGGCGAGCCCCGGCTGGCGGCCATGTTCAGCATCTTCACCCGGCTGACTGCACCGGAGGGCAAGCCCCCGGAGGAAGACCAGATCCGGGGCGTGCGGCCTGCGGCCGCCCGGAGCCGGCCGCGGACCCGGCGCGTGCGGGTCCCGTGGCGCGTCATAGTACCGGCCCTCGCGCTGGCCGCGCTGGCCGCGCTCGTTGCGCTGGGACTGACGTCCAGCGCGCGCTGCCAGCCCGCCGCGGCCCGTCCGCACACCGCCGCAGCGGCATCGCCGGGCTGCCCGGCCCGCGGGCCGGCGAGTCCGGCCCGGGCCGCCGGCAGCAGAAAAATCCCCGCTGCGTGAGTAGTCCTGCAAGGCCGGGGCAGTGAGGTGGGCTTACGATCTCGCCTGCGCAGCAGGCGGCCAGCGCACCCCGAGACATGCGAGGTCTTCATGAGCGTGATGTACGAGCAGCAGGACTGGCGCAAACAGGGCGCCTGCCTGTCAGCTGATCCCGACCTGTTCTTCCCGGTCTCCTCGCGGGGCGTGTCCGCGACGCAGATCGACCGGGCCAGGCAGGTCTGCGCCTCCTGCCCGGTACGGGAGCAGTGCCTGGACTTCGCCCTGTCCACCCAGCAGCAGTTCGGCATCTGGGGCGGCACGACCGAGGACGAGCGCAAGCGGCTGATCCGCCGGGCCCGCCGCCAGCTGTCCCCCTCCGCCGCCTGACCGGTCAGCCCGGCCCGGCCAGGCCCGGTTTCCTGGCGGCGGCCAGCCGGAGGCCCGACCGGGCGGCTAGCGCGGTGAAGGCGGCGCAGTCCCGCACCGCGGCGCCGCCCTGGTCGTTGTTGAAGTAGGCGAACACGTCAGCGCCCGCGGGCCACGTGTCGCCGAGGCGCTGGACCCAGTGGGTCAGGGCCTGCCGGCCGTACCGCGGCCACGGGCTCGCGCCGCCCTCGTGCAGCCGCAGGTAGCCCCAGCCGGTAGTCCGCCACAGCGGGCTCAGCGGTCGGCCGCGGCGGTCGGCCCAGCACAAGGCGGCCTGGTGGTGCTCCAGCAGCTGCCGGGTCGGCGCGGTCCACCAGGACGGATGCCGGAACTCCACCGCCACCCGGATGCCCGGCCGCCGGGCCAGCTCGCGCAGGCAGGCGTCGAGGTCGTCGAGGGCACCGCCGTCCCCGCGCAGGGTCGGCGGCAGCTGCAGCAGGACCGGCCCGAGCCGATCCCCTAGTCCGTCGGCGGCCGCCAGGAAGCGCGCGGCCGGCTCAGCCGGGTCACGCAGCCGCCGGATATGGGTGAGGTACCGGCTGGCCTTCACGGCCATCACGAAATCATCAGGCGTCCGGTCCCGCCAGGCAGCAAAGGCATCGCGACTGGGCAGCCGGTAGAACGATCCGTTGTTCTCGACCGTGGGAAAGCGCCCGGCGTAGTGCTCGAGCCAGGCCCGCTGCGGCACGCCGGGCGGGTACAGGACCCCGCGCCAGTCGTGGTACTGCCATCCGGAGGTCCCGCCCAGGACAGGCATGTACTCGCCATTGTCCATGCCGGGCGCAGCCAAACCTCCGCCGTCCCGGCCGGCATTGGTCCGGCAGGCCGCGGGCGGATGTTTAGCTCCTGACGCGCGGGCATGACGACAGCCGTGCGGCCGCGGCTATGCCCGCGAGCCCTACGGAGGTGACAGATGCAGCCGAGCGTCCTGGACCCGACCAGGAAGCCCGAGCCAGCGCAGGACCACGGACCGGGGCCCGGAGCGCCCGATCAGGATCTGGTCGGCCTGGTGCAGACCCTGCCCGCCGGCGACCCGCGGCGCGAGGCGGCGTGCGCGACCCTGGTCGGCCGGTATCAGTCCATCGTCCGGTCCTGCGCCCAGCGCTACCGCGACAGCCCGGAGCCAGCGGACGACCTGACTCAGGTCGGCTTCGTCGGCCTGCTCAAGGCCATCAATAACTTCGACCCGGCCTACGGCAGCAGCCTCGCGGCCTACGCCCAGCCGTGCGTGTCCGGGGAGATCAAGCGGCACTTCCGCGACAAGCGCTGGCAGGTGCGGGTCCGGCGGTCCGCGCAGGAACTCCGGCTGGAGATCCGCAGCGCTACCGCCGAGCTGACCCAGAAGCTGGCCCGGGCGCCCCGGGACAGCGAGCTCGCCGAGCATCTGCACGTCACCGAGGGCGCCATCCGGGAGGCCCAGTGCGCCGACCAGGTCTTCCAGGCCTCGTCCCTGGACGCGCCGCTGGAGGACGACGGCCAGAGCGTCAGTATCGGCGACCTCATCGGCGCCGATGACCCGGCGATCGAGCAGGCCGTGGACATGGTGTCGGTGTGGACGCACTGGCAGGAACTGCCCGGCCGCGAGCAGCGGCTGCTGGCGATGCGGTTCTACGGCAACATGACCCAGGCCCAGATCGGCGAGCAGCTCGGCATCTCGCAGATGCACGTATCGCGCCTGCTCACCCGCGCGCTTACCTACCTGCGCGAGCGCATCAACGGCACGGCCGCCCGGCCGTGCGCGCAGGGTTGATCACCGCGCTGCGCATGAAGTCGCCTGCCGGGGTAGCTAGCTGCCGGCCCAGTCAGCAGGTGTGAGGAGGAACCCCCCGTGAAGACTGCAAGCGGACTGACGTTACTGGCCATCGGAGCGGTGCTCGCCTTCGCCGTGCACGGCCACCCGTGGTTCATCAACCTCCAGGTGGTCGGCTGGATCATCATGGTGGTCGGCCTGGTCGGGATGTTCGTGCCGCGGAGCGGCTACGGCTGGCTGCGCCGCCAGATGGTGACGCGGACCGGGCCGGACGGCCGGTCCCGGGTCAGCATCCGGCAGAAGCGCTATCCGCCCTACATCATGATCAACCCCAAGGCCGTCGCGGCCGAGAGCGCCGGGGCCGGCGGCACCGCCACAGCGACCATGCCGGAGATGCCGGCCGACCATGACACCTTTGCCGAGCCGCGCGGCGGCGTCGTCCGCGAGGAGGTCGTCGAGGAAGTCGTGCCGGATGAGGAGCTCGTGGACGAGTACTTCGAGGAGAAGTAGCCAGCCTTCCGGGAGCAGCCAGCTTCCGGGAGTGATCCCCGCAGCCCCCGCTGGGTGTCCTGAGCCGCCCGGCCGCTGAACCGGAGCACCGGTCAGTAGCCGGGCGGCTCGCCTGCGCGCAGGACCACCAGGGTCATGTCGTCGCGGACCTGGTCGTCGCAGAACTCCAGGAGCTGGCGGCGCATCCCGGCGGCGACGCCGGCGGCTGACTCCCCGGCCAGCGATGCCAGCTCATCGGCCAGCCGGTCACCGAAGTAACCAGTCTCCGGGTTGCGCGCGTCCGCCACGCCGTCGCTGTACAGCAGCAGGGTGTCGCCGGGCTCCAGCTCCACTCGCTGGGCGGCCGGCTCAGCGTCGGGGAAGATGCCCAGCGGCTGGCCGCCGCCGCGCAGCTGCCGGACCTGCCCGTCCGCCGTCAGCAGGACCGGCGCCGGCTGGCCCGCACTGCCCAGCTCGATGACCAGCTTTCCCTCGTCCCAGCTGAGGGTGGCCGCGTGGGCGGTGACGAACTCGCCGCTCAGGTTCTCGCCCAGCAGCACCTCATTCGCCCGGCGCAGCACGCTGACCGGATCGCGGTCATGCCCGGCCAGTACCCGGATCGCATGCCGGGCTGCGGAGGTGACCGCGACCGCCGCGCGGGTCGTCCCGCAGACATCGCCGATGGCCAGCCCGGTGCCGCCGGGCACCGGGTACACCGCATAGAAGTCCCCGCCCGCGTCAGGCCCCTCGGTCGCGATGTGCGCGGCCGCGAACTCCATCCCGGGTACGGCCGGCAGCTCCGGCGGGATCAGGCTCGCCCGGTAGGCGCCGGCTACCCCGCTGAGCTGGCGGAAGATCCGGCCGGCCCGGATGGCCAGGGCGAGCTGCTCGCCCGCTGCCTCGGCTGCGGCCACATCCGTCATCGCGAAGTGCCCTTCCCCGGCCTGCCGGATCAGGGTCAGCGCACCATAGCTGCGCTCGCCGTCAAACAGCGGCACGCTCAGCACCGATGCGGCGTGCAGCCGCATCACCAGCGGCATGCCCGTGGCGTCGGCGCCCAGCGCGTCGGTGTCCTCGGCGTGCGTGATGAGCTGCGAGCTCATCGCGGCGTGCACCTCGAACGGCGCCGAGCCGGCCGCCGGGGCGACATCGGCGACCTGCCGGGTCAGCTCTTCCGCTTCCGGGCTGTCGGGCCCGGCCACGAACTGTCGGCGGAGCCGGCCGCCGCGCTCCACGTCGGCGATCACCCAGCCGGCCAGCCGCCCGGCCAGCACCCGCACCAGCCGCTGGACGAGCGCCGACTCGCCGGCCGTCACGTGCTCCAGGAGCAGCCGCGCGCTGTCGGCGCCCAGGTCGAGCCGGCCGGTGAGCTCCCTGATCAGCTTCAGGTCGGCAACCTCAGCCGGCCCGGCGGCCCCCGGCTCGGCGGCGAGGTCGGCAGGCGGCCCGGCGGACGGGCCGGACACGGTGACGATCAGCTGATCGGCGTCGCCCCGCAGTCCGGCCAGCCGCACCGTCAGGCTGGCTTCCACTACCCCGCCCGCGCCCAGCAGCCGGCAGTCGAGCTGCCGCGGCCGGCCCGTCCGGAAGGCGTCGGCCAGCTGAGTCTGCACGCGCGCCCGGTCGGACCCGTCCACGAGCGCCGTGAACTGCTTGCCGGTCGCGTAGCCCGGCGCCGAGCCGAGCAGCTGCGCGGCGGCCGAGTTGGCGCGCCGGATGGACCGGTCCTGGCCCAGCAGGAAGACCGGCACCGGCAGCTGCAGGAAGACGGCATGCAGCAGGCGCCGCTCGGCGTGCGCGGCCGCCGCCGGGCCCCGGTCACCGGGCCCCTCGCGGCGCCGGGCCAGGGCGTCAGCCGCGGCATCCACCTCAGCCAGGGCAGCGTCCAGGATCGGCCTGAGCTCGACCTCCGGCAGGGCCGCCGCCAGCCGCAGCTCGGCCGCCCGTGACTGCAGCGCGGCTGCCTCCTGGCCACGATCCCCGGCCGGCTCGCGGCCGGCTCCCGGCGCCGGGCCGGCCCCGCGGCCGGGCGGGGCGGCCAGGCCGCCGGACGGCGCGCGGGCCGGACCGCGTCCCGGCGCGGCCGGCCGGGGCCGCGCAGGGCGGCGCCCCGGCTCGCGGCCGGGCTGAGGTGTCATGGCCTGGCCCCGGTCAGAACTCACCGACACCGTTCGACTCGATAATCCGCTCTGCCACGTCAGTCACCTTAATGTTGTGCTTCTGGGACATCTGCCGCAGTCGCTTCAGCGCGTCGTCGGCTGAGCAGCCGAGCGCGTGCATCAGCATCCCCTTGGCCTGATCGACCAGCTCCCGCGACCGTGCCGCATCCACCAGCTGCAGCGCCGTCCGCTGCGATTCGCCGTAGTGAGATGCATTGCCGAGCATCGCGCCGCCCAGGGCCACCAGCAACTCGGCCACCGGCAGGCGGCCGGGATCCAGGGCCCGCGGCCGGGCGGCCGACAGCACCAGGGTCACTGCCCCGTCACCGGCCCGGTGCGCGATGGCCACGCAGCAGCGCACCCCGCAGCGCAGGGCGGCGGCGGCGTATTCCGGCCAGCGCTGCTCGGTGAGCGTGTCGGGGCAGTGCACCGGGCCGCCGGCGGTCAGCGCGGCGACCATCGGTCCCGACCCGCTGGCCCGCTGAATCTCGCTGAGCCGGGCCAGGTCCGGGTGACTGGCCGCGGCGGCGGTCAGCTCCCCGTGCCGCCAGGCCGCGGTGTCGGCACCGGCGCAGCCGGGCACCTGCTCGGCGGCCAGCACGGCCAGCCGGTCCAGGGCCCGCGTCTCGGAGGCGTCAGCGATCTTGAGCAGGTCGGCGCTCTGCGCGGCGAGATCCTTGCCGAGCATCTGGCGCCCCCTCTCCCCGCAGCCTGGTCACGCCGGACGGAGGCCGGTTACTCCGCAGCTCTATGGTCCCACCGTTGCGCTGGCCAGAACACCCCAGCATAGGCGGGCCGGACGGCCGGGCCACCCCGCTGGCGAGGTCAGCCCGCAGTGGCCGGGCGCTCCAGCCGCATGTGCATGCGAATTCTGGTGCCGCGCCGCCCGGTACGCAGTTCGACCAAGTCACAGAGCTGATGAACGACCCACAGGCCCAGGCCGCCGGAACCGGGTGTCCGCCGGCGGCCGACCAGCGGATCAGCGATCTGACCCTGGTCGCTGATCTCGCAGATGACCTCCGCCCGGGTATGCCACATGTGCAGCGTCCCGCCCGCGGAGGTGTGCCGGGTCGTGTTCGCCGCCACCTCACTGACGGCAATGATCAGGTCGGCGAGCGGCTCCCCGGTCAGGCCGGCCTGCTCGGCATGATCCGCGACGGCCTCGCGTACCGCCCGCAGGTCCGTCGTATAGGCCAGCTGCCGGGCCCCCGCGGGCGGCGGGGACAGCGCGCGGCCGAATCGCGGCCGGGTCAGCCCGGTGTAGTCGGTATTCGGCCGGCTCGTGCCCGAGGCGCGCAGGTACGGGTGGGTCCGGGTAGCGCTGGCGATGACCCGCGGGGCCAGTGAGCCGATGTGGTAGGCGCACAGCGCGCTGACCGGCGACGTGGCGAACGCCTGGTTGAGCATGGACTCGTGCAGGGCGGTCTCGCGCAGCTCGGCGGCCGACCTTCCCGGCCAGGCCGGCTCGGACACGAAGCGGACCGGCTGCCGGGGATAGCGGTCCAGGAAGTCCCAGACCGCGGGGATGATCCGGCCGGGATTGCGCCCGAGCTGGGTCATGTCAGCGAATACCACTTCGGCGCCAGCGTGCGGGGCAAGGCCAGCCCGGAGCAGATCGGCGGACGGGCCGGGCACGGCCACCAGCGCTGGCTGACCGCCAGTCAGGCCGTCGCGCAGGAACTCCTGCACGGCCGACTGGTAATCATCTGGCCCGTGGTAATAGACGGCCTCGTGCCGGAGCTTCCCGCCCGTTCCGCACCCCGAATCCGGCTCGGCCACCGGTCCCCCGGACCCGTGGCCGTGCACCATCTCTGCGTGCCCCGCCGCAGAGACCTGCCCCGGTGCCTGCCCGTTATGCATGGCGGCGGGCGCCGCTGGCCTCATTCAGGCCGCCGGCACCGCGCGGGCAGACCCGATGTTTGACCGGAAGACAGCGGGTAGCCGGTCTCCATGACTTCACCCAGGGCTCGTGGCCCGGCGGGGCGGCCGCCTGGCCGGGCGTCAAGCGGTCCTGCCGGGCGGCGGGGTGGCACTGGCGGATCCGGCGGATCCGGCCGCGCCGGAATCGGGCGGCGCCGGGGCAGAGTCAGGTGCGGTGTCCGGGGCTGCGGCCTCGGGCTGCGCCGGGACGGCCGCGAGAGCGGCCGGCACGTCATCGAACATCGGCAGCCGGTCCGCGAGCCCGGTGATCCACAGGGTCTTGGTATAGCGGTACCTGGCCCCGGCCAGAGCGAGCGTCCCGCCGCGGGCCGCGAGCTTCTTCCAGTGGCCCACGATGACGGCCAGGCAGCTGGTGTCCATGAAGTCCACGGCCGACAGGTCCAGGATGACCTGCGCGGTAGCGCGCCGGGCGTCGGTCAGGCAGCTATCGAGGCGCGGGCTCGTGATGATGTCCAGGTCTCCGCGGGCGGCGACAATCGTGACCGAGCCCTGCCGCTGCGACGACAGTTCGAGTGCTTCCACGTAAGCCCCCGTGAGGCGCGCGAGTCGGGACAGAAGGCTGCTGCCCGCCCATCGTATGCTCCGTCCGGGCTGGTCGCAGGAGCGCGCCTGAGGTCTGCGCGCAGTCAGGCAGGGAGGTGACCGGCGGCATGAACCGGGCAGGAACGCGGCCGCCCCCGCCGGCCGGGCCGGACCGGGCCGCTGGACTGCGCCATCAGGCGCTGCTGTGCCGGGGGCGGGGGGACTGCATCGCCTCCGTCCTGGCCTTCATCCGGGACGGGCTAGCCCGGGCCGAGCCCGTCTCGGTCGGGGTGTCGGCCGGGCTCAGCGGCCCGCTGCGCGAACTGCTGGAGGGCGAGCCTGCGGTCACTTACTTCGACATGCGGGAGCTAGGCCGCAATCCGGGCCGGATCATTCCGGCCATGCTGGACTTTGCCGGGGCCCATGCGGGCGGCGCGATCCGGTATGTCAGCGAGCCATTCTGGGTCGGCCGTTCAACTGCCGAGAACGCCGAGGTGGTCCGGCACGAGGCGCTGCTGGAGCTGGCTTTCGCGGGTCGCCCGGTGACCGTTATGTGCGCCTACGACGTCACCGCACTGGACCCGGTGACCGCGGGCTGCGCCGAGCTGACGCACCCGGTGATCGTCTCCGATGGCCGGCTCCAGTCAAGCCAGCACTATGCCGGCGCGGGCGTAGTCCCGGCTCAGTGCGACCGCCCGCTCATGGCGCCGCCCGCCTCGGCCACCCGCCTGGTGTACTCCGCCGACCTGCGGCAGGTCCGCACCCTGGTTTCCGACTGCGCCGCCAGTGCCGGGCTAGCGCCCGGCCGGATCACCGACCTGGCCCTGGCGGCCAGCGAGGTGGCCGCCAATACTCTCCAGCACGCGGGCGCGGACGGGACGCTGCTGATCTGGCACACCCGGCACGAGGTCGTCTGCCAGCTCACCGACCCGGGAATCATTCAGGACCCGCTGGCCGGACGCCACCGGCCGGACTCCGCCGCTTCCGGCCAGGGACTGTGGGTCGTCAATCAAGTCTGTGACCTGGTACAACTCCGCTCCGGTCCGGAGGGCACGACAGTGCGCATGCATTTCCGGCTCTGGACGCCGCTGCCGGCGGTTTGAATCCAGCTGGCACCGGTAGGTCCTGATCATGAGCACGGATCAGGCGGTACGCGCCTCGCCCGCGCCGGGTCGCGACCGGTGACCCGGAACCGGCTGTATTTTGCGCTGATGGGCGGCGTCATCGTGGCTGTCATCCTGTCCTGGACGGTCATCCGGCTCTTCTCGGTGACAGCGGCCATTGTGGTCTCCGTCGCAGTCATGATCATCCCGCCCGTTGCCGCAATAGTCGCCAACGCGGGAGACGAGACCAGCCGGCGCCAGTAGCTGGCCGCGCTGCCGACTCTCGATGCCCGCCACGTCAGCTCCAGCGAGCCGGTGTGACGCCGGCAGCACCGGGTAGTGGGGCCGAAAGCCCTGATGCACAGCGCGGGAGGTGCGGAGATGAGTTCCGGCGGTGACGGTCCCCACGTGGATGCCCAGAGCCTGAGGGACCTCGACACCTACGTCTACGAAACGATCGCCACCCTGGAGTACACCGGCCGGACGGCGACCCGCGGCCAGATCGCGGCGGTGGCTGAGCTGGATGACCAGGTGCTGGACGAGACGCTGGCCGATCTGGTGGGCCGCGGCCTGCTGGTCCGGTCCGACGCCGGCGCCGAGCCCGGCTTCGAGCCGGCCGACCGGGGCTGGAGCACCGCGCCGGACCAGGCGCAGGGCATGTAACCCGCCTGCGCTCCGGCCCCGCACGACGAGGAGGGACGACTGTGACGCACGATCAGCACGCGATCACGACCAACGATGCCGGGAACCCGGTCGAGAGCGACGAGCACTCGCTGACCGTCGGGCCCGATGGCCCCGTTCTGCTCCAGGACCACTACCTCATCGAGCAGATGGCCAACTTCAACCGGGAGCGGATACCCGAGCGGCAGCCGCACGCCAAGGGCGGCGGCGCGTTCGGTCACTTCCAGGTGACCGGGGACGTCAGCGCCTACACCAGGGCGGCGCTCTTCCAGCCCGGCACCCGGACCGACACCCTGATCCGGTTCTCCACGGTGGCCGGCGAGCGCGGCAGCCCGGACACCTGGCGCGATCCGCGCGGCTTCGCGCTGAAGTTCTATACCGCTGACGGCAACTACGACATGGTCGGGAATAACACCCCGGTATTCTTCGTCCGCGACCCGATGAAGTTCCAGCACTTCATCCGCTCGCAGAAACGCCGCGCGGACAACAACCTGCGCGATCACGACATGCAGTGGGACTTCTGGACCCTGTCCCCGGAATCAGCGCACCAGGTGACCTGGCTGATGGGCGACCGGGGCATCCCGAAGAGCTGGCGGCACATGAACGGGTATAGCTCGCATACCTACCTGTGGGTCAATGCCGCAGGCGAGAAGTTCTGGGTGAAGTACCACTTCAAGACCGACCAGGGGGTCGAGTTCCTCACCCAGGACGCGGGCGATGCGATGGCCGCCTCGGACGGTGATTACCACCAGCGCGACCTGTATGAGTCGATCCAGCGCGGCGACTTCCCGAGCTGGACGCTCAAGATGCAGGTCATGCCCTTCGGGGAGGCCACCGGCTACCGGTTCAACCCGTTCGACCTGACTAAGATCTGGCCGCACCGCGACTACCCGCTGATCGACGTCGGCCGGCTGACCCTGGACCGGAACCTGACCGATTACCACACGGAGATGGAGCAGGCCGCGTTCGAGCCCAACAACCTGGTGCCGGGCATCGCGCTGAGCCCGGACCGGATGCTGCTGGCCCGCGGCTTCTCCTACTCCGACGCGCACCGCGCCCGGCTCGGGGTGAACTACAAGCAGATCCCGGTCAACCGGCCGCAGGCACCCGTGCACAGCTACAGCAAGGACGGGGCCATGCGGATGGTCAACGCCGCTGACCCGGTCTACGCGCCGAACTCCAAGGGCGGCCCGAAGGCGGATAGCGAGCGCTACCAGCCGGACTACTGGCACTCTGACGGGGACCTGGTGCGCTCGGCCTACACGCTGCACGCCGAGGATGATGACTGGGGCCAGGCCGGCACCATGGTCCGCGAGGTCCTCGACGACGCAGCCCGCGGGCGGCTGGTCAGCAACGTCGTCGGCCACCTGCTCGAGGGCGTCAGCGAGCCGGTGCTGATGCGGGCCTTCGCGTACTGGCGCAATGTGGACAAGAACCTCGGCGACAAGATCGAGGCGGGCGTCCGGGCCGGGCAGCGGTAAGCGCGCCTGACGGCCGGTCACCTACCCCGCTAATTGCGCTTTCGTCAGATCATCTCCGCTTTCCCATCTCGTCCGGTCTCGGTTACTGTGGGTGACTCAGGCGGCAGTGGTGCCGGCGGGGGGTCGGACCGCACAAGGCGGTCTCGGCGCCGGCTGCTGTTCACGGGGAGTTGATCCAGCCATCAGATCCCGGCCTGTCCTGATGCTGCTTGCACTGCCCTACGCCATCATGGCGGCGGTCGGCATTGCCGGCGTGATGGCCGGCGCGGACTGGGGCCTGCTGCCGCTCGTGGTGGTGGGCCCGGCGGTGGCCGCGGCCATCGGCGGGGTGCGCTACACGCTGGCCACCGGCGCCGTGGCCGTGCTCGAGTGCCTGCTGCTGGACTTGCTGCTGCCGCGCGGCGATGACCACCGGCAGGCGCAGATCGCCATCATCGGCGCGGCCGCGGTCACCGCGGCCGGCGTGCTGGCCGTGCGGGTCCGCGAGCGCCGTGAGGGCGAGCTCGCCCAGGTCCGGGTCGTCGCGGAGGCGGTGCAGCAGGTGCTGCTGCGGCCGATCCCCCGCCGGGCTGGCTCCGTCGGCCTGGCGGTGCACTACCAGTCCGCGTCCTCCGGCGCCCAGATCGGCGGCGACCTGTACGAGGTGGCGATGGCACTCGGCCGCGTGCGGCTGATCATGGGCGACGTCCGGGGCAAGGGCCTGCCCGCCGTGCAGCTGGCGGCCGCGGTTCTCGGCGTCTTCCGCGAGGCGGTCCACGAGGAGCCGTGCCTGGCCGGCATCGTGGCCCGGATCGAGACCAGCCTGGGCCGCCACCTCGACGATGAGCAGTTCGTGACCGCGGTGGTGGCCGAGGTGCGGCACGACGAGAACAAGATGGAGCTGCTGAGCTGCGGCCATCCCGCGCCGCTGCTGCTGGCCGCGGACGAGCCCCGGTTCGTCAGCCGGGACGAGGGCAGCCTGCCGCTGGGCCTGGGCGGCCTGGCCGGCACCCCGCGGCTGCCGGTCACGATCCCGTTCGGTCCCGGTGACAAGGTCCTGTTCTACACCGACGGGATCAGCGAGGCGCGGAACCGGGCGGGTGAGTTCTTCCCGCTCGCCCAGCAGGCCGCAGCCCTGGCGGCCGGGGATCCCGAGGCGCTGGTCCGGCGGCTGAGCGCCGCGGTGTCCCAGCATGTCGGGCACGCCCCTGACGATGACGTGGCCCTGCTGCTGGCCTACCGCCACCAGGACGCCGCGATCGTTCCCGTCCGCACTCATGCGGCCGGTGCCTTGCCCTAGAGCCAGGTTGGTGTCAACCTGGTAGCAGCCATATCGGTTATGAAGCAGCCGGGGCGGTAGGTGCCCGGGCTGCTTCCGTGTCCGGCCAGTCTGTCAGCGCCTGCCGCCCCCGACCAGACACGGGGGAGCACGGCATGAGCGCCATACTCGACCACCACGCCCAGGACGGCCCGGCCGGCCAGCAGCGCAGTGACGCCGAGCTGCTGGCCATCGTCCAGACCCGGCCGCCCGGTGACCCCGGCCGGGATGTCGCGTGCGCCGAGCTAGTTGACCGGTATGCCAATATCGTCCGGTCGTGTGTCTCCCGGTACCGGGACAGCCCGGAATCGCCGGAAGACCTCGCCCAGGTCGGGTACGTCGGGCTGATGAAGGCGATCAACAACTTCGACCCGGTCGTCGGGGACAGTCTCGCGGCTTACGCTCAGCCCTGCGTCAGCGGGGAGATCAAGCGCCATTTCCGCGACAAGCGCTGGCACATGCGCGTCCAGCGGCAGGCCCAGGAACTCCGGCTGCAGATCAACGCCGCGAATGGCGAGCTCACTCAGCAGCTCGCCCGCGCGCCTAGCGACGCGGAACTCGCGGACCACCTCGGGGTGACGGAGGCCGACATCACCGACGCCCTGCTCGCCAGCCAGGTCCTCCAGATTGCCTCGCTCGACGCCCCCCTGCCCGCGGAGGGCAGCGACGCCGGGAGCCTGGCCGACTTCGTCGGCGGCGATGATCCCCTGCTCGAGCACACGCTGGACATCGAGTCGGTCTGGCAGCACTGCACGGAGCTGCCCGCCCGCGAGCAGCGGATGCTCATGATGCGCTTCTACGGCAACATGACGCAGGCTCAGATCGGCGCGGAGCTCGGCATGTCGCAGATGCATGTCTCGCGGCTGCTGAACCATGCCCTGTCCTACCTGCGGGACCGGATCACCCGAGACGAGCTTCCTGACTCCGGCGACCGGCAGGAGGCTAGCTAAGAACCGCCGGGACCAGCCGCGCCGGTTACCTGCGTGTGCAGGCGGCACATCTCATCGAGCGCGTCAGCGTGCTCGTCCCCGGCGAAGTAACTGGCCGGGTAGCCGCACAGCAGCGAGAACGGCACGAAGGCGCGCAGCTCGTTCCAGAGGGTCTCCAGTTCCACGGCCGCGCCAAACTGCCCGGCCGCCCAGAGCAGGGCCACCATCTCGCCGTAGATGCGCACCGGCCGGCCGTCTGCGGCGGCGCGGCGCACCAGGCCGCCCACCTGCTGCTCGAAGTCAGCGGGGTCGACGCGCCCGCCGATCAGGAAGCGGTCCAGAACGCCGGCCGCATCCAGGACGACCAGGTCGCCCTGCCGCTGGCATCGAGCGACGTCGGCGCCCAGTGTGGTCAGCCGACTGGCAATGGAGCTGCGATGCGCCGGCGCGGCCAGCGCGATGGCCGCCGATCCCCGGCTCAGGCCGGCGGCAAGATACCGGCTGACGCCGTCAGCGAGCTCAGCATCGTCCCGGTAGAACTGGACGACGTGCCCCGGCGTGTCCGCGAACTGCTGCGTTGTCTCAACTGTCATGGTCTGAAAGCCCAACCTTTTCGACCGTGCAGTCACCATACCTGCCCATCATGATCCGGATGTAACACGCCGCTCCGGGGCGGCCAGCCAGAACTTCCGCAAGCGCGCTTACCGGTCTCCGGGCTGGTAGCCAGGCGGCGACTGCGCGGCCGTCTAACCGGCGCCCAGGGCCCGGCGCGCCGTCCGGATCCGCAGGTCCTCGAGCTGCTCGGCCTGATGGCGAGCCCGGGCAATGAGCTCGTTCAGCTGGCCGGGATCCAGCCGCGGCTCGTGGTCGGCGATGCTGCGCAACGCCCGCCAGCCCGCCGTCTTGCCCTCCACGCCCAGCTGAAGCATCTCCAGCTCGATCAGGCTCGTCAGTCCGGACCTGCTCCCCAGGGTGCCGTTCAGCTTCAGCCGCCGCACTCTCTCGGCGACCCACCCCGCGCACCTTTTGTACATCCGGGGCCTGATGCCCAGGGCCGCCATGATGTCCAGCAGGGTGGCGCGATCCTGGCCGATCTCCGCCGATACCCCGGTGAGGACGGGGCCCGCCGGACTCCGGCTGGCGACCACGGCCAGGCCGCGAGCGAGCTCGACGCCGGCTGTTGCCCCGGCCAGGTGATCGTTGAGGTAGATACTCAGGAACTTGTCCCCGGGCGACCGGGACGCACTGGTCGTCATAGTTTTCCTGCCTTTCCGGCCCGGCCTGGCCGCTACGATCCGTGACCGTGTGCTCGCAGCCGGACGGCCGTGCTCTGCCCCCTGCAGAGCGTGCAGTCGGCTACCCGCCCGCCGCCCGCCAAACCCGGCAGGTACCCGGCCGTCCGGGCCGGGTCGCCGGGGGTGCGCAGCGCGGGGGTAATACAGTAGAGACAAGGTTGTGAAGTCAGCCGGGGCGGGATGCCCGGGCTGACTCGCTTATTTCCCGAGCGGGCCGCACCCCTCGGTCCGGTACCTTCCTCCCCGGCCTCAGCAGGACGGGAGGGGCCGTGACCCGGGTCAGGATTGCCGATGAGCCAGCTGGTGATGACCGGCAGGCATCCGATCATGAGCTTGTCGCGGTGGTGCAGTCGCTGGCCGCCGACGATCCGCGGCGGACGGCAGCGTTCGAGGAGCTGATCGCCCGGCACGAGTCGATCGTCCGGTCGTGTGTGCACCGCTACCGGGACACCCCCGAGCCGGCCGACGACCTGATGCAGGTCGGCTACCTGGCGCTGATAAAAGCCATCCTGAACTTCGACCCCGCGGTCGGGGAGAACCTGGCCGCCTATGCCCAGCCATCGGTCAGCGGCGAGATCAAGCGGCACTTCCGCGACAAGCGCTGGCATATCCGGGTCCGCCGGTCGGCGCAGGAACTGCGACTGCAGATCCGTGCCGCGACGCCTGACCTGGCCCAGCAGCTCACTCATACCCCGACCAATGCGGAAATTGCGGCCCACCTGCAGGTCAGCGCGGCCGAGCTGGCCGAGGCACAGCAGGCCGGCCAGGCGTTCCAGGCCTCGTCCCTGGATGCCCCGCTGCCCGGCGAGGACCCCGCCAGCCTCGGCGACTTCCTCGGCGCCGAGGACCAGCTCCTGGAACAGACCGTCGACATGGAATCGGTCTGGAAGCACTGGGCGGAACTGCCCGAGCGGGAGCAGCGCCTGCTGATGATGCGGTTCTACGGCAACATGACCCAGGCCGAGATCGGCGCCGAGCTAGGCATCTCCCAGATGCACGTCTCCCGGCTGATGCGCCGGGCCCTGGCCTACATCCGCGAGCACCTCACTGACGCAACTGCAGGGGCGGGACCGGCTCCGGGGGCCGGTGACCACACCAGGCGATCCAGACCCGGCCGCACGGCCGCAGTCGCAGCGACCCGGCGCAGGAACCCGGCCTGACCAGGATGCCGCGGTAGCCGAGCAGGCGGTCGAGGAAGCCTTCGCCGGCGTCGTGGACGAAGGCCGGCGGCGCCTGGCCCGGCGGTCATCGCCCGGCAGGCGCAGCTGCGCGCCCTGCTGCGGCTGGGGGCGGGGATCGGAGCGCGGTCGTTCAGCGTGGCCGTCCTCGGCGGGGCAGTGATCACCCTGATGACCTGGATGCAGCACGGCAGCTCCGCAGTCTCGCTGCTGATGTTCGCCGCCCTGCACACCAGCGATGCGCCGTTCGGCTACCTGCAGTGGGCTGAGACCGCCGGGGCCGGCCGCCGGAGGCTGCATGATGTCCAGGTCAGCGGGTAGTGCGCGCAGTTCAGGTCCGCTGAGTGGAGCCGCCAGCGGCTCGGCCTCGGCAGACGGGCACCGGGATAAAGGGGGAACGGTGGCACAAACTACCCATGACGTGCACGGCGGCGGGAGGCCCCGCCTGATCCTGTCGATGGGCGGGCTGGCGGCCGGTGATGACCGGCCGGAGGAGTTCGACCTGGTTCCCGGCGTGACGCTCATCGGCAGCGCAGCCGGTGCTGACCTGTGCCTGCCCGGCCTGGCGCCGCGGCATGCGGAGATCCGGCGCGACGCGGAGGACGAATATGTCCTGGCTGACCTCGGCAGCCCGCAGGGCACCAGCCTGGACGGCCGGCCCGTCACCGGCACGGACACCCAGCCCCTGCACACCGGCGACCGGATCGAGCTGGGCGAGTGGACTTTCTCCTACTACCGCGAGGAGTTCGCCGATCATGGCCGGGCCGGCGGCGGCCGGTCCGGCGGGGAACTGTCGGAGCACGCAGTCCAGAAGCGGCCGCGGCCGCGCGGCACCTCGCCGGGAGGAGGCAGCGAGCCCCGCAGTGACGATCCGGGCGAGTACTACTAACGCGCTGCCGCTACCTACCGGACAGCAGGCTGGCGGGGAACGATTCCAGGAGCTCAGCCGGGTCAGCGTAGACCGCGGCGGCTCCGGCTTCCAGCAGCTCAGCGCGGCTGATCCCGCCGCTCAGCACGCCGGTGCACCGGACGCCTGCCTTCTGGCAGGCCTGCATGTCCCAGACGGCGTCGCCGGTGAAGACGGCCCCGGCGGCGTCGGCGCCCGCCTTGTCCAGCGCGATCTGCACCAGGTCCGGCGCCGGCTTGCTCTGCCCCGCATCGCCGGCGGAGGTGACCTCGTCAATGGCATCCTCGCAGTCCAGGACGGCCCTCAGAACCTCCAGCTCGCGCGGCGCAGCCGAGCTGGCCAGCACGACCCGCAGGCCGTAGTCGTGGCAGGCGCGCAGCAGGCGGACCGCGCCGGGGACCGGACGCAGCCGGGACCAGTACACCGAGTACAGGGCCGACTGGGCGGCCCGGATGTCCTCATCGGCATCCCGGTCGCGGCCATCCGGCAGCAGCGCATCCAGCAGCAGGTCCGAGCCCATGCCGATGGCCCGGTGAATCCGGCTCATCGGCACCTCGTGCCCGGCCCGGGCGAATGCCTCCCACCACGTGATTACGTTGGGGTAGTTGCTGTCCACCAGCGTGCCGTCCACATCGAACAGCGCCGCTGTCACCGCTGCAGTCATGCCGCCTCCTGCTCGCGTGCCGTGCCCCGCCGCGATGGCGCGGGGGGCACCGCTTTCCCGCCCGTCCAGGGGTTCACGGACGTCGGCTGCCCGCTAGAAGATCCGGCAAACCCGCAGGCAGACCGGGCTGGGGCGGCCGTGGCTCACCACGGGCGCCGCATAACACGGCCGAGCCCGGCAAGAGGGGTACCGTGGTCGGAGGCTCTGGCCGGACCCGCTGAGGCGGTTTCATGATCATTGCGCTCGCGCTCGGGGCCGCCCTGCTGATCGGGGTCGGCCTGGTTCTTCAGCAGCATGCCGCCGAGCAGGCGCCACAAGCCTACTTTCTGCACCTGCGCCTGATTCGCGAGCTGCTGCGCAAGCGCCGGTGGCTGGCCGGGATCGGGATCATGGCCGCCGGGGAGATCGCCTGGGCCTGGGTGCTGGGCAATCTTGACCTGTCGCTGGCCGAGCCCCTGCTCGCCACTTCCCTGCTGTTCGCCCTGGTCGTCGCCGTGCCGCTGACGGGCCAGCGGCTGCAGAAATCAGAGATTCTCGGTGCTGTCCTGCTCGCCGCCGGCGTGGCGGCGCTGAGCGTGTCGCGGTCGGTCAACTCCCAGGGCACGCATTTCGGGTCGGCCGCCTACTGGCCGGCCGCGGCGGCGATCGGCGCGATCGCCCTGCTGCTGGTCCGGGCGGGCTGGCGCCGCCAGGGTCAGCAGCGCGCCACGCTGACGGGGCTGGCCGCCGGCCTGGTCTTCGGCATCTCCGACGCCCTGACCCGCAGCACGCTGGAGATCGTCAGCAACCACGGCGTCGTGGCCGCGCTGACCAGCTGGGGGGCCTACTCCCTGGCCGCGTCCACGCTGATTGCCCTGTGGCTGATGGAATGCGCCTTCAACGCCGCGCCCCTGCATGCCTCGCTGCCGGCCATCACCGCCGCCGAGCCGGTCGTGGGGATCCTGCTCGGCATCCTGGTCTTCGCTGACGTCATCCGCATCTCCCCGGCCATGATCGCGCTGCAGGCCGCCGGGATCGTCGCCCTGGTCGGCGGGGTGATCCTGGTCGCCCGCGCGCCGGTACTGAGCAGCCTGCGGCCCGTCCTCCCGCACCGGGACCCGGCCCCGGATCCGGGCGAGCGCTCCGGCCCGGCCCCCGGGAAGCCTGCCCACCGGCCCGAGCGCGAGGAGGTGTAACAGTTCAGGGCCCGGGTAGCGCCTACACCTCAGGGCGGGCAACAATCCGGAGGTCAGGCGGATGCAGGGCGCGAGCGTCGCGGTACTCGGGGCGGGCGGCACGATGGGCCTGCCGATGACCAGGAACCTGGCCCACGCCGGGATGCGGGTAACCGCCTGGAACCGGTCGCCGGGCAAGCTGGCCCCGCTGGCCGCCGAGGGCATTCCGGTGGCAGACTCGCCGGCCGGCGCCGCGGCCGGCGCGGACTTCGTGATGACCATGCTGGCCGACGCCGACGCGGTACTGACCACGATGGGCGGCGAGCACGGCGCGCTGGCCGCCATGTACTCACCCGCGATCTGGCTGCAGATGAGCACGATCGGCGAGCGTGGCACGGAAGCCTGCGCCGACCTGGCCTCCGGTCACGTGGCCTTCGTCGACGCCCCGGTCCTGGGCACGCGGCAGCCGGCCGAGCAGGGACAGCTGGTCATCCTGGCCTCGGGTCCGGATGAGGTGCGCGAAGCGGCCCGGCCGGTATTCGAGGCTGTCGGCCACAGGACGATCTGGGTCGGCGAGGCGGGCGGCGGGACCCGGCTCAAGCTGGTCGCCAACGGCTGGGTGCTGTCCGTCGTCGAGGCGACCGCGGAGACGATCGCGCTGGCCGAGGGCCTGGGGCTGGACCCGGAACTGTTCCTGGACGCCGTGTCCGGCGGCGCCCTCGACCTCCCTTACCTGCGCCTCAAAGCAGCGGCGATGACCGGCCGGACCTTCGACCCGGCATTCACGCTGCGGCTGGCGGCCAAGGACGCCGCCCTGGTTCAGGACGCCGCCGCCCGGCGTGACCTGGACCTGCCGGTGCTGTCGGCCATCTCCGACCGGATGGCCCAGGGCGCTGCCCGGTACGGCGACCTGGACTTCAGCGCCACGTACCTGACCAGCTCGCCACAGCCCGGCTGAGGACGGGCTGCCGCCGGGCGGCACGGCACAGCAGAGTCACGACGACAAGGAGAGGGTGAGGTACATGTTCAAGGCAGTGGGCGCGGTTTCCGCAGTCCTGGCCGTGGTCATCTTCGCGACGCGCCAGGACATCGTCCGGTATCTGCGGATCCGGCAGATGTCGGCCGGCCAGGGGCACCCGGAGTACGTGCCGGCCCGGGGCCGCGCGGCCTACCCGCAGGCCGAGCACCCGACGCTTTCCACCCGGCCTTAGCCACCCTGGCAGCCCGCCGGCTGCTGACTCAGCCCGGCGCGAGCCGGGCGCGGCGACGCCCAGCCGCTCAGGCCCGCCAAGTTGCGACGGGCCAGGCGGGGCGACATACTGTGCCAATCCGCCGGGCGTCCTGACCGGCGGGACCTGGGTCCAGAGACGCGGCCCGCTTTCGTTCCTGTGTGCACGGCCGGCGGGGCGTAATGGGGTCTCTGGACAACTTTCCTGTGGAGTGGTCATATCCGCTCGCCGTGGTGAAGCTTCCTGCTGAGATTGACGCCGACCAGGCCGAGCAGGTCCGCGACTCCCTGCTCGCGATCCTGAACCGGGGCATCTCCCTGCTCGTCATCGACATGACGCAGACCACGTTCTGCGGCGTCGCCGGGGCCAGCGCGGTGGCCCGGGCCCAGCAGCGCGCCCTGGCCAGCGGCGCCGAGATCCTGCTCGCTGCCCCGGCGCCGATCGTGCGCAGGGTGCTGGCCATCGCCGACCTCGACCGGCAGCTCCCGGTTTTCAGCAGCCTCAGTGCCGCCCTGGCAGCTGCCGCCGAGCGGGCCCGCTAGTGACCGAAGGGCGGTGGCTGCGGGGCCTGGCCGGTGACGCCGGCCACGATCTCCTGGGCCACCTGGCGGAGTTTGAGATTGCGGTTCTGCGAGGCCAGGCGCAGGACCGAGAAGGCCTTGTCCTGGCCGCACCGGTCCTGGGCCATGATGACGCCGATGGCCTGGTCGATGACGGCGCGGGAGGCCAGCGAATCGCGCAGCTGATCGGTCAGCGCAGCGTAGGACACCAGCCGCAGGCCCAGGGCCAGCGCCCCGGCCGCGTTCTCCGCGAACTTCTCGGCCCGCCGCGTCTCGGCGTCGCCGAACGCGTGCCGGCCCAGTCCGTACAGGTTCAGCGCGCCGATCGTCTCCTCCTGGGCGCACAGCGGCAGCGACAGCGCCGAGGCCACTCCGCGGGCGGCGGCCGCCCGGCAGAATCGCGGCCACCGGTCCTCGGTGGCCGCGTCGTCGACGCGCATCAGGGTGGCCTGCGCCAGCGCGGCCAGGCACGGCCCCTCGCCCAGCTGGTACTGCAGGTCGTTCACCTCGGTCGCCAGCTTGTCGCTGCAGGCCACCGTGGACATCCGGCCGGCCTGGTTCAGCGTGATGGCACACGACAGGCTGTCGGCGATCAGCCGGGCTGCCTGGACCACGAGTTCCTGGACGAACTTCTCGATGCTCTCGGTGCCCAGCAGCACGTTCTGCAGCTCAGTCACGCTCGCGGCGATGTCCTCGGCCGCGGGCACGTCCGCATCCGCCGGACTGGCCGCGGCCGGTGCTACCGGCGCTGTGCCGCGCGGCCCCTCGCTCTGGTCCGCTTTTGTGATGGATACTCCGTCCATGACCCTCCGTGCTAACAGACGCGCCCGAGCTTGCCCCGGCGGCGGCGCTGAGATCAGGGCCCTTGACTACCGCGCTGGCCGCCGGGCAAACACGGGGGTCAGCCGGCCGGACCGCGAGGGGCCTGACGGGCCAGTTCGCGGATATGCCGCACCGAAAGCCACAATGCCTACGGACCAGTAGGCTAGCTCGACGCATCGGTCGATCCAGACCCGGATAGCTGGCCGGGAACACTGGGAAGCCAAGAACGCTGAAGCGGAAAATAGGGCTCATGGTCAGTGGGAACGCCACGCCCGCCGGGATGCCGACTCAGGCAGCGCCCGGCCCTCTGGGCGTGCTGCTGATTGAGGACGACGACGGCGACGCGCTGCTCGTCGAGGAACTGCTGCTCGATGCGGTGGCTCAGGTCAGCCTGCGCCGGGCGCGGTCGCTGGCGGAGGCCGGCCCGCTGCTGACCGATGTCACCTGCGTCCTGCTGGACCTGGGCCTGCCCGACTCGCGCGAGCTGGAGGGCCTGCACTGGCTGCAGGAGCAGGCTCCGACGGTGGCCGTGGTGGTCCTCACCGGCATGTCGGATGAGCACCTCGGCGCCGAGGCGGTCCGTGCGGGGGCGCATGACTACCTGGTCAAGGGCCAGGTCGATGGCTCCCTGCTGCACCGGGTGATCCGCTATGCGGTCGAGCGGCGGCGCGGCGAGGATGTCCAGCGGCAGCTGAGCGAGGCCCGGCTGGTCGCCCGGGAGAACGCGCGCCTCGAGCGCGGGCTGCTGCCCTCGCCGCTGCTGTCCGATCCCCGGCTCACGATGGCCAGCCGGTACCGGCCCGGCGGCGGGCAGAGCCTGCTGGGCGGCGATTTCTACGACGTGGTCGAGGCGGCCGACGGCTGGGTGCATGCGCTGATCGGCGACGTCTGCGGGCGCGGGCCGGATGAGGCCGCGCTGGGCGTCTGCCTGCGGGTGGCCTGGCGGACGATGGTGCTGGCCGGCCGGCCGATGGACGAGACCATCGCGGCGGTCGAGCAGGTGCTGGTGGCCGAGCGCCACCATGGCCGGCTGTTCAGCACCCTGTGCGTCCTGTCGGTGTCGCCGGACCGCGCGCACGGCCGGCTGCACCTGGCCGGCCACCCGCCGCCGCTGCTGATCACCGCCGGGCGGGTCAGCGAGCTAGCCGCGCCAGCCTGCCTGCCGGTCGGCATCGGCGCCGCTGAGCAGTGGCCCAGCAGCGAGGTCCGGCTCGGCCCGTCCTGGACGGTGCTGATGTACACCGACGGGCTGATCGAGGGCAAGGTAGGAGCCGGGCCGGAGCGGCTGGGCAGCGAGGGCCTTATCAGCTGCCTGACCGAGATCCTGCCCGCGCTGGGCATGACGGAGACGACGCCCCGGCAGCGCGACGAGCGGCTGCTAGATGCGCTCATCGGCCGGGTCCGCGGGCTGAACGGCGGCGACCTGGACGATGACCTGGCGATCTTCGCCCTGGCCTGCGCGGCTGACCCGCCGTGATGACCAGCCTGCCGGAGATACCGGAAGGCACGGACGCTCCCGGGCTGGTGGCTGCCCGGCCCGCGGACGGCCTGCCCGGCCCGCGTGGCCCGAGACGCCGGCCAGTCCGCGGCTGGCCGCTCGGCCGGACCATCTCGGTCGCGATCGGAGTGCTGGCCGCATTCGCGGTGGCAGCCATCGTGACCGGCAGCCTCGCCCTGCATGACCTGTCCGCGGCCCGCAGCCAGGTAGTCAGCAAGCTGGACCCCGCCTCCTTTGAGGCCTCGCAGCTGTATGCCGCCCTGCTCAACCAGGAAACCGCAGTCCGGGGCTACGCGCTGACCGCGGACCGCTCGTTCCTGGGTCCTTACACCCAGGGCAGGGCCGACCAGCGCGGGGCCGTCGCCCGGCTGCGCCAGCTGCTGCCCGGCCTGCCGGCCGCGCAAGCCGAGCTAGCTCAGGTAACCGCCGGCTCCGCACAGTGGCGCGCACAGTACGCGCAGCCGGCCATCACCCGGATCGCCGCGCAGGGCCGGCCGCTGATTAGCCCGGCCATCCAGCAGGGAAAGACCGACTTCGACAGCCTGCGCACGCCGCTCGCGCGGCTGCAGGCGTCCCTGGTCGCGCACCGGCAGACGGCGGTGGCCACGCTCCGGTCGTCGTCGAAAGAACTGAATGCGTCCTGCATCATCATCGCGATCGGGCTGCTGGCGATCGTGATCGCCCTCGCGTTCGGCGCCCGGCGGGCCGTGCTGCGGCCGCTGTCGCGGGTGGCCAGCGACGCGCGGCTGGTTGCCGACGGCGACTTCGAGCACCAGGTCGGCCGCACCGGGCCGCGCGAGCTGCAGGGCGTCGGCGAGGACGTCGACCTGATGCGCCAGCGGATCCTCCAGGAGCTTTCGGCACTGCGGGCCAACAACGGAGTCCTGGAGGAGCGCACGCTGGACCTGCAGCGCTCCAACGCCGAGCTGGAGCAGTTCGCCTACGTGGCCTCCCACGACCTGCAGGAGCCGCTGCGCAAGGTCGCCAGCTTCTGCCAGCTGCTGCAGCGGCGCTACTCCGGCCGGCTGGACGAGCGGGCCGATCAGTACATCGAGTACGCCGTGGATGGCGCCAAGCGGATGCAAGTGCTGATCAACGACCTGCTGGCCTTCAGCCGCGTGGGCCGGTCAACCGAGAACCGGGTGCCGGTCGACACCGGCGAGACGTTCGGCCAGGCCCGGGCCAACCTGGCCGAGGCCCGCAAGGACGCCCGGGCGGTCATCGATGCCGGCGAGCTGCCCGTAGTGATGGGCGAGCCCGCGCTGATCACGGCGGTGTTCCAGAACCTGCTCAGCAACGCGCTGAAGTTCCGCGGGGAGCAGCCGCCGCACGTGCACGTAACCGCCGAGCGGGAGGACGGTTTCTGGATCTTCTCGGTCACCGACAACGGCATCGGAATCCCCGCGGAGTACGCCGACCGCATCTTCGTCATCTTCCAGCGCCTGCACGACCGGGCCGCCTACTCCGGGACCGGCATCGGCCTGGCCATGTGCCGGAAAATCATCGAGTACTTCGGGGGCCAGATCTGGCTCGATACTGCCTATTCCGGCGGATCCCGATTCTGCTTTACTCTGCCAGCTCGCGTCGGGGAGAATCATGCTGATGATGAATGAGGACGTGAGCCAGCGGGCCGTCGATGTCCTCCTCGTGGAGGACGACGAGGGCGACGTCCTGATGACGCGCGAGGCCTTCGAGCACTTCAATATCCGCAACCCGCTGCACGTCGTCGGGGACGGCGACAAGGCCCTGCAGTTCCTGCACCGGGACGGGGAGTACTCCGACGCGCCGCGGCCCGGCCTGATCCTGATGGACCTGAACCTGCCCCGCCGCGGCGGCCTGGAAGTGCTGACGGAGGTCAAGCAGGACCCGGAACTGCGCATCATCCCCGTGGTCATCCTGACGACCTCGCGGGCCGAGGAGGACGTGCTGCGCAGTTACGCCCAGCACGCCAACGCCTACATCAGCAAGCCGGTGGACTTCGAGCGATTCATCGACGTCATCCGCCAGATCGACAGTTTCTTCGCGGTCGTCGAGCTACCGCACTGACGGCGGCCGGCCCGGCAGCCGGCGCACCCGCCGGGCCACAGCCTCCGGCGCGCGCTGGTGGTCTCAGGGCCTGCTGTCACCCTCGCCCGGCAGCGGCCCGGTGTCGGGTAGCGGTGGCGGCTCAGCCCGGGTGTCGTGCGCCGAGGCGGCAGCACGCAGCGTCTCGAGCATGGCGGCCAGCGAGCCGCCCCGGCCCGCCGCAGCCTCGCCGGCGGGCTCGCCTGCCCCCGGGCCGTCCGCGCTGGCTCCCGCCTCGCTCCCCCGGCCTGCCGCGCCAGCCACGGAACTGCCGGACGCGGGACTTACCTTGTCAGACACGTGCATCCTCCCGTCACGGGGCAGCACGAGGCGACGTTGCCATCCGTGCTTGCCGCCGCAGGTACGCGCTACCCGGGCGCAGGCAGACAAACATCCCGGCTCGTGCCTTCTCCGGGCACCCCGGGACGCCGGCGCCAGCGTGGTAACGTGCGAGCAGGTGCTTATGACGAAGGCACACCTCTCGCGCCGTCAGGTGTCGTTGCGCAGGTGTGCCCGGGTGCCCGCAGCAGGCGGGCAAGCCCACGTGCTCCCGTCCGGGATAGCCCCGTTTCTCCGGTTCTGCGCTGACGCGCCAGCACGGCGGTAGCTACCCGCTGAAGGAGCCCCGTGCTGAAAGTCGCCCTTGTCGCCTGGAGTGCCGGTCATGCCGCATCCGCCGGATCAGAGCCGGGAGTCATGAACCGCGAGGTTCTCGGCCTCGCCCGGGCCCTGGCCGGCCAGGGCAGTGACGTCACCATCTACGCCCGCCGGGACACCACCCGGCAGCCGGCCTGGCACCGGGTAGCGCCGCGGGTGCTGATCAGGAACCTGGCGGCCGGGCCGGCCGGGCGGCTGCCGGCCGGCGAGCTGAGCCAGCACGTCGCGCAGTTCGCTGACAACCTGACCGCCAGCTGGCGGCGGGACCGGCCGGATGTGGCGCACGCGTACTACTGGACCGGTGGCCTGACCGCGCTGGCCGCCGCCCGGATGCAGCACGTCCCGGTGGTGCAGACCTTCTTCTCGCTCGGCGCGGCCGAGCACCGACACCAGCTGCCCGACCGCGGGCCTGCCGGCCGGATCCGGCTGGAGACCTCCATTGCGCGCAGCGTGTCCGCGGTCCTGGCCTCGTCCTCGGAAGAGGCACAGGAGCTATCGGCGCTGGGGGTCCCGAACGATACGGTCCGGCTGGTCCCGTTCGGCGTCGACACTGAGCAGTTCACGCCGCACGGCCCGGCCCGGCCCCGCGGCAGGCGGCCCCGGCTGCTGGCGTTCGGGCCTTTCACCCGGCGGCAGGGCCTGGACACCGCCGTGCGCGCGCTGGCTCAGGTGCCGCAGGCCGAGCTGGTGATTCTCGGCGGCCCGCCCGGCCGGGAGCTGAGCTCCGACCCGGGCTACCGCGCCCTGGCCGGGCTGGCCGGCAGTGCCGGAGTGCGCGACCGCGTCACCTTCACCGGCGCCGTGGCACCCGACAAGGTCCCGGCCTGGCTGCGCTCCGCCGATCTCGTCCTCAGCATGGCGTCGCACGAGCCGTTCGGCCTGACCACGATTCAGGCAATGGCGTGCGGGATCCCGGTGATCGCCTCCGGCGTCGGCGCCAACACGGACGCGGTGATCGACGGGACGACCGGGACGCTGGTCCCGGCGGGCCGGCCGCAGCTGCTCGCCCGGCAGGCTCGCGAGCTGCTCGCGTCATCGGTCCGGCGGGGCGCCATGGGCGCTGCCGCGGCGGATCGCGCCCGGTCGCGGTACTCCTGGTTCCGGATCAGCCAGGAGGCGCTGTCGGCCTACCGGCACCTGGTGCCGGCGGCTACCGGATGAGCAGCGGGACGCCGACCGGGGGTGCCCGCGCCAGCGCGCTCCGTAACTCCCCGGCCGGGGTAATTCTCAGGAAAGACAGAGCCAAACCGGCCCCGGCAATCAGGGCGCGGGCTTATTGTCGGGGACAGATTTACCGCAGGAGCGCCCGGACGTGCGGGCCCCGGCATCACGGCTTCGCCGGACATGTCGGGCAGACCGCTGACAGCGCGCTTGCCAGGAATTACGCTAGTAAATCTGATCATCTCGAGTCGCTGGGAGTTGTCGTTTTCGGCGAACTGGCTGACCGTGGCGCGCTGGCCCGCGCCCCGCTGCCACCTGCGACGGTGGCTGCAGAAACGCGGATGCCGATCCGCAGTCCGCACCCTCGCGGGTCCGGCGCATGAATATCGCGATCGCCCTGATGGCCGCAGCGCTGGTCGGCGCCGGGCTGGTGCTGCAGCAGCAGTCCGCCGAGCAGGCCCCCAAGTCCTCCTTCCTCCGGCTGCGGCTGATCGCCGAGCTGGTGCATCAGCGGCGCTGGCTGGCCGGAATCGGGATCATGGTGTCCGGGCAGCTGCTGTCGGTGTGGGCCATCGGTCACCTGGAGCTGACGGTTGCCGAGCCGCTGCTGGCCACCAGCCTGCTGTTCGCCCTGCTGCTGGCCGTCCCGCTGACTGGCCAGCGGCTGCGCCGCCGGGAGCTGATCGGTGCCCTGCTGCTCAGCGGCGGGGTCGCCGCACTGTCGGTTTCGAGGTCGGTGACCTCGGAGGGCATGCGGTTCGGCTCCGCGCAGTACTGGCCGGCGGCGGCCTTCATCGCGGTGATCGCGTTCTTCTTCCTGCGCGCGGGCTGGCGGCGGTCCGGCTCGCTGCGCGGCACCTTCACCGGCACGGCGGCCGGCCTGGTATTCGGGATCTCCGACGCCCTGACCCGGCGCACCATGGAGATCGCCACCGGTCACCCGCTGTCGGTGCTGCTGACCAGCTGGCCCGCCTACAGCCTGCTCGCGGCGAGCATCCTCGGCATCTGGCTGATGGAAAGCTCCTTCAACGCCGCCCCGCTGAACTCCTCGCTGCCCGCCATCACCGCCGCCGAGCCGGTGGCCGGGATGGCCCTGGGCGTCGTGGTCTTCGGCGATGTGATCCGTATCTCGCCGGGCATGATCGCCCTGCAGTCGGCAGGGTTCGCCGCCCTGGTCATCGGCGTCATCCTGGTGGCCCGGGCGCACGTGCTGACCAGCCTGCGCGCGGCGCGCCCGGCGCTGCCCCGGCCAACGCTGCCGCACCTGCCCGCGGCGCCCCACCTGCCGGCCCCGCCCGTGCTGGCCCGGCTGAGCCAGGCCGCGCAGCAGATCCCCGCCGCGCAGACCCCGGAGGCCTAGCCCGGGCCCGGCCACGGGTGTAGCGGCGCCTGCGGCGGGTAGCGCCTCGGGAGAGCCGGTTCGCGATCAGGGCGGTACGGGGGGCCACAGGCAGATGGAACGGACGCACTCGCCCGCGGCGGCCGCCGGGTCTGACCCGGCCCGGCGGAATCAGGACGGCGCGGCGCAGCCCGCCTGGCTGGAGCCAGAGCTCGCCACCCTGACCCAGGACCGCTTCAGCGACCCGGCCTGGCTGTATGAGCGCAAGCTGGACGGGGAGCGGTGCCTGGCCTACCGGGACGGCGATCAGGTCCGGCTGCTGACCCGCAACCAGAAGCAGGTCAGCACGACATATCCGGAGATCGCCGCGGCGCTGGCCGCCCAGGACAGTACCGACTTCATCATCGACGGCGAGGTCGTGGCCTTCGACGGCCCGGCCACCAGCTTCAGCCGGCTGCAGCAGCGCCTGGGCGTCCGCAACCCTGATGACCATCTGCAGCGCGCCGTGCCGGTGTACTACTACGTGTTCGACGTGCTGTGGGCCGATGGCCGCGACGTCCGGCCGGAGCCGCTGCGGGCCCGCAAGCGCGTGCTGCGGGCCCTGCTCACCTGGCAGGATCCGCTGCGCTTCTCGGTCCACCGCACCCGCGACGGCGAGGCCTATTACGCCCATGCCTGCGCCAGCGGCTGGGAGGGGCTGGTGGTCAAGCACGGCGACTCGCCGTACCAGGCCGGGCGGTCGCGGGACTGGCTCAAGTTCAAGTGCCAGAACGCCCAGGAGTTCGTCATCGGCGGCTGGACCGATCCGCAGGGCACCCGCACGGGTCTGGGCGCGCTGCTGATCGGCTACTACGACCCCGACGGCCAGCTGGCCTACGCCGGCAAGGTGGGCACCGGATTCGACGAGGCCACGCTGGCCAGCCTGAGCACCGCCCTGGCCGGCGCCGAGCGCCGCACCCCGCCGTTCGGCCGGGGCAGCCTGCCCCGGTCCGGCGTCCACTGGGCCGAGCCGCGCCTGGTCTGCCAGGTGGCCTTCAGCGAGTGGACGGGGGCCGGGCAGCTGCGCCATCCGCGCTACCAGGGCCTGCGCCGGGACAAGGACCCGGCCGGTGTCGTCCGGGAGCTGCCGCGGAAGGGGACCTGACATGACCATGACCACTGACCAGCTGACCGATGGCCGCATCACCGTCGAGCTGTCCCACACCGGCAAGGTGCTGTTCCCCGATGAGGGCATCACCAAGGGCGACCTCGTGCAGTACTACTTCGGCGCCGCCGGCACCATGCTCCCCCTGCTGCGGGACCGGCCGCTCACCCTCATCCGCTATCCGGACGGCATTGCCTCCGACGGGGTGCTGCAGAAGAACGCGCCGCGCTATTTCCCGGACTGGATCAGCCGGGCTCCGGTGCCCAGGCAGGGCGGCGGCACTGTCCAGCATGTCATCGCCGACAAGCCGGCCACCCTGGCCTACCTGGCCAACCAGGCGTGCGTCGAGTTGCATGCCGCGCTGAGCAAGCGGGACGCGCTGGACCGGCCTGACCAGCTCATCTTCGACCTGGACCCGCCCGATGACCGGCATTTCGCCGACGTGCGGCGGGCCGCGGGCCTGCTGCGCGAGCTGCTCGAGGACGAGCTGGGGCTGACCTGCTTCGTGAAGACCACGGGCGGCAAGGGGGTGCATGTGCACGTGGCCCTGCGGCCCGCCGACGACTTCGATGCGACGCGGGCCTTTGCCCGGCAGGCAGCGGACGTGCTGGTCGCCCGGGAACCCCGGCTGCTCACCACCGAGCAGCGCCGGGACAAGCGCGGCAGCCGGATCTACGCCGACATCATGCGCAACGGCTACGCGCAGACGGCCGTCGCCCCTTACGCCGTGCGGGCCCGCCCCGGCGCGCCGGTCGCGACGCCGCTGAGCTGGGCGGAGCTGGACGATCCGGGGCTCAGCCCGCACGATTTCACGATCACCACCGTGCCGGGGCGGCTGGCCGGCCTGGACCGCGGCAGCGATCCGTGGGCCGGCCTGCCCCGGCGCCGCTACCGGCTCAGCCGGGCCCGCGACAAGCTCCGCCGGCTCACCGGGTAGGTCACCCGCGGGTCACCGGCGGCCTCACGCCAGGCCCGTGGCCTGGGCGACCGAGACGGCCGGGCCGTCGGAGCGCTGGTAGGCCTCCGCGACGAAGTCCGGCTCCCGGTGCTCGGCCAGCCGGGCCAGCCCGGGCTGAGCGGCCAGCGCCTGGTGAACGCTGTCCCCGCTGCGCGGGTACTCGGCCACCGGGTGCCGCCAGTGCACGGCCAGCAGGGTGCCGCCGGGCCGCAGGGCAGCCCGGCACAGCCCCAGGACTTCCTGCAGCGTGTCACCCCCGAAGTAGTACAGGAACTCCGAGGCGACGATCAGGTCGAACTCGCCGGCCGGCCAGTCGGCGGGCACGGCGCGCTGCTCCACGCTGACCTCCGGGCGGTCCGTCACGCGGCGGGCCGCCGCGCGCACCGCGGCGCTGGCCACGTCGCACGACAGCAACCGGTCACAGCGGCTGGCTAGCTGCTCGGTCAGCACCCCGATCGAGCAGCCCAGCTCCAGGGCGCTGGCGTACCGCTCCTGCGGCAGCATCGCCAGGGTGAGCGCGTACTTGCGCTTCTCATACCACCGGGTGGTAAAGCCCCAGGGGTCATCGGCGGCGGCATACATCTGGTCGAAGTAGTCCGCGCTCATGGTCGTCATGATGAACTCACCGGCAACAGCACCTCCCAGGGCCGTGCGAAATGGGCCAGGAAGCCGGTGTCCAGCATCGGCGGCAGGCCGCCGTCCCTGGGTTCCAGCTGGCTGGTGAAGCAGGCGACGGCCGCCTGCTTGGCGGTACGGACCGCCGGGGACAGCGGGACGCGCCGCGCGCGGGGCCACGGCACGCGAGCATCGGCCGGGCTGGCCCAGTGCCACATCCACACCGGGTAGAAGCAGGCCGGCACGCCCAGCTGCCGGACGGCCTGCCCGGCCGCCTCGTGGTCCCCGTGGGCATCGGACTCCCACGGGGCCAGGCAGATATCGAACCCGGTCACCAGGTCGCGCAGCTGCCCGGCGAGCTCGCTGGCCTGGCCGGTGAGCCCGGCGTCGCGCAGGCCCAGCCGGATGACTTCCGTGCCGGCCGCGCCGAGAGCCTGCAGGGCGTCCTGGCGCTCCCGCACCCGGCGGCGGGCCAGCGCCGCCGGGTCCCGGTGACCGGGATGCGACCCCTCCCCGTCGGTGATGCCGACCACCCGCAGCCGGCTGCCCGCGGCCGCCAGCCGGGCGATCACGCCGCCGCCGCCGAGGATCTCGTCATCGGGATGCGCCGCCACGACGACGGCACTGCGCCAGCGGGAGATGTCCAGGGCCGGCAGCTGGCCCAGCGCTGGCCACGCCGCCCAGTCCGCCTCGCTGGTGCCCGGCTCGTCGATCGGGCTGGTGGCCGGCATCGCTAGGCCGACTTTCGCCTGGAGGGCGCCTTGTGTCAGCCGCTCGGCCGCCGCGCTGGTCCCGGAGGAAGTCCCCTGGTGCGCCACCTTATCCGCCACGATCAACCACCTGTCCTGTATCTCGGGCGGGCCGGCCTGCCCGGTCACGCTTTCTGCTGCCGCTCCGCTACCCGGCAATGGCACGGCTAGTCCGCTGGCGCCATCAGGCCGGCCGGGTCCGCGGACTGGGCCATGGCCCGCAGGTAGCTGGAGAAACCGCGCGGCGCCCGGCCGGCCTGCCGGACACTGGTCAGTACCGGGATCGCGGCCGTGCGGCTGATCCGGACCCAGCCCGCGGCACAGGCCCGGGCGGCCAGGTCCACGTCCTCGCCGGTGACCATGGGCTGCCAGCCGCCCAGCGCGAGATAGGCATCACCGCGGATGCCCAGGTTCGCGCCGTGCACGTGCGGGTGTCCGTCACGCAGCTGATGGTTGCGAAGCCACCGGGCCCGCAGCGCCGGGCTGAGCCCGGAGCCGGGCAGGACAGTTCCCAGGACGAGATCGGCGCCGCCAGTGGCCAGCGCCAGCATGCCGGCCAGCCAGCCGGGCGGCACCTCGCAGTCGGCGTCGGTGCTGGCCAGCCACAGCTCACGGGCGGGCTGGTTTCCGGTCAGGGCAGCGGCGGCGCCGGCCCGGCGCGCCGCCCCGACGCACCGGGCGGAGACCGGCACGAGGGTCACCTCGCCCGCCGTGGCGGCAGTCTCCGCGGTGCCATCGGCACAGCTGTCCAGCACGACCACGACCTGCACCGGCACGTCTGGCGCGCTGCGGTACAGCAGGTCGCGGGCCGCCATGATGCTCGACAGGCACGGGCCGATGTGGTCTTCCTCGCTGGCGGCCGGCACGATCACGCAGATCCGGCTGATCACCCGGACTTCCCCGGTTCGGCCCGGCGGCTGTCCTGGCCCGGATCCAGCTCCTTGCTCGCGGCGGCGCCGAGGCGGGCCAGATCCCGCTCCGCGTGGTGCTGGCGGATATACAGCTCCAGGTCGGCGACCCGGCGCGCGTGGTCCTCGTCGAACGCCAGCGGAGCGGGACCCAGCGCGTGCCCGGCCTGCCGGATGACCCGCTCGGCGGTGTCGGCGACGATGGCGCGCACGCGCAGCCCGAGAACCTGGCCGGCCCGCCCCTCAGCGCGGCCGCCGTCGATGAGTGCCGCGCCACGGCCCAGCGCCGCGGCCGAGCCCCACACGGCGGCATCGACCACGCCCGCGTGCAGCGCGGCCAGGTCGTCAGCGCGGCTGGCCCCGGCCCGCAGGACCGCGGCCCGCAGGCCGGCCGCTCCCCCGTGCCAGCAGGCCGCGACACCCATGCCGCCCCAGGCGAAGCCCGGCCGCGTCAGGTACCAGCCTGCTTCCCCGACCGGCTCCGCCGGGGTGCCGTCAAACCGGACCGCCACGCTGGTGACCGTCCGCAGGCCGCGGGCGACCCAGCCGCCCGGCGGGTCCACCGTGACGCTCGGCTCGCGCAGGCTGACCCGGTACAGTCGCCGCTGATCCCCGGCATGTGCCGTGACGAGGGCATAGTCAAGCTCGCCGGCCAGTGAGCACCACGGTTTCACGCCGGTCAGCACCGTCTGCCCGCCCGGGCCCGAGGCGGTCAGGCGGTGCGGGGCGGCCTCGGCCGCGAACACGCCCCAGGTGCCGCCGGGCGGAGGCTGACCCGCCTCGGAAAGGATGGCCAGCGCGTCGCTGTGTGCCTCCAGGACGCGTGCCACGATCAGGTTGCGCTCGGCCACCGCGGCCAGCACCGCCCAGCGGACCGCGGTGTGCCCGGCACCAGGCTGCGGCAGCAGGGTGCCGTACCTGCCGGCCAGGCGCAGCGCCGCGCCGGCGTCCTCGCCCGTCTCCGCGCTGGTATCCATGAGCGGCGTGGCCCAGGCGGGCAGGCCGGGCAGGCCGGCCGCGGTGAGCCGCAGGTCCCCTGCCGCCTCAGCGACCGGTGGCACGCTCGGCTGCCTCCTGCTCGGTCCTGGCATTCCCGGTCGCCAGTGAGCCGCCCAGTAGTCCGATGACGTCCTGTGCCTGATCGGTCTTCATGCCCGCCACCGTGTAGGTCACCATGCCCCATCCCCTCCTGGCTGAGCCTGGCCTGCCCTCTGCCGGGCAGGTCAGCTGGCTTGCCCGCCCGCCCTCTACCGCAGGCCCGGCCGTTTAGTCCTCCCGGCTCTACCGCAGGCCGGGCGGTTTAGTCCTCCCGGCTTTGGCTGCGGGCGCCGGCGGCATGGGGATCATTTCTCGCCTGGAGCGGCGGCAGCCGCTAGATCCGATCGTTTCCGCAGGTCAGCGGGTTGCACGCTGGCTCCCTCCCAATAAGGCAGGGGCCTTCTGCGCCGGGTGCGGCGTGGACACCCGCTGCAGCCGGTGCTGGTCCAGGCGCCGGCCGGGCCGGCCGTGGCCGGTATCCTGCATGCTGCCGGGATCGGCGAGCCAGCCGCCGGGTTCCTGGTCGCCGCGGACTGCTGGCGGCCGTGCCGCCCGTCCGGACGCCGCAGATCAGCGCCGGCATGGGCGCCCGCGCGCTCGCCCGTCGCGGCCACTGCCACCCGGCTACGCCGGGCAGTAGTCTGGCAGGAGCTACAACCTGACCGGATAGGCGGAAAGGGCTGGTACTGCCCGTGCCGGATATTGCCCGCCGCCCGGCGACGCCGGGCCGGGACACGCGCCCCGAGCACAGTCCCGGCGCGGTCGCCGCGAGCCCGGCAGACACCCTGCGTGATATCCAGTCCATTACCGATGCTGCCCTCTCCGCCCTCAACCCGCAGGCGCTCCTGGTCACGCTCGTAGAACGGGCGAAGAAGGCGCTCGACGCTGACACCGCCGCGATCCTCCTGCTGGACAAGCCGTGCGGGCACCTGATCGCCACCGCGGCCAGCGGCCTGGAGGAAGAGGTCCAGCAGGGCGTCCGGGTTCCGCTAGGACGCGGGTTCGCCGGGCGGATCGCCCAGGAGGACCAGATCGTGGTCCTGGACACGGTGGATCACACCAATGTGGTCAACCCGCTGCTGCTATCCCGGGGCATCCGGTCCATGATGGGCGCGCCGCTGCGCGCCGGCGGTACGGTCATCGGCGTTATTCACGTCGGCGCGCTGACGCCGCGCGAGTTCACCGGCCATGACAAGGACCTGCTCCAGCTGGCCGCCGACCGCGCGGCCCTGGCCGTGCAGGCCCTCGACAGCCAGCTGGACCGGGCGGGGGCCGTGGCCCTGCAGCGCAGCCTGGTGCCCGCGGCCCTGCCGCAGATCGGCGGCCTGCAGCTGGCCTCGCGCTATGTTCCGGGCAGCGGCGTGGTGGGCGGCGACTGGTACGACGTCTTCAGTCTTCCCGCAGGTCCCGTATGCGCGGTCATCGGCGATGTCGCCGGCTCCGGCATCCGGGCCGCTGCCATCATGGGCCGGATCCGCAGCGCCCTGCGCGCCTATGCCCTAGAGACCTGTGATCCCGCCGAGATCCTGGAGCGGCTGGATAGCAAGGTCCAGTATTTCGAGCCCGATGCCCTGGCCACCATCTTGTGCGCCGTGATCGATCCCGGTTCCGGTCACGTTCAGCTGTCCTGCGCCGGCCACCTGCCGCCTGTCCTGGCCTGCCCGGGACAGCCGGCCAGGCCGGCGGACATCGCGACGGATCTCCTGATCGGGGTGCCCGGCGGCAAGCCGCGGCGGTCCACCGTCCTGGAACTCCCGCCGGGCGCCACCTTGTGCCTGTACACCGACGGGCTGGTCGAGCGGCGCGGCGAGGTCATCGACGAGGGCATCGATGCGCTGTGCGCCGCTATCACCACCACGGAGCCGGAAGCGGCCTGCGCTTCCCTGATGGCCGCCCTGGGCCCCCGCAGTACCCGCATTGACGACATAGCCCTGCTCTTGCTGCGGTTCAGCTCCGCTGCCTGAACCCGGCACGGACCAGGCGCTCAGGACCCGGTATTCAGGATCGGGCACTCAGCAGGCGCAAGACGGCGGCCTCGGCCTTGCCCACAGTGGCCAGCTCCCCGAACTCGCTGCTGGCGCCCAGGTCGCCGGGGACCCGCGCGATCGTCGTGCCATCCTCATAGCGGCCGATGACGCGCGGGTCGATGTAGGACGAGCGCGCGACGGCCGGGGTATTGCCGAGTGGCGTCGCCGGCGGGCCGTGCCCGGCTCCTGCGACGCGTCATGAAAAACCCCTCCCGCGCAGGCCCGCCTGCCGCAGCCTCCTGCGTGCCTGGTCTCAGGTCCGGGCCGCTACCCGGGACCGGCTGATCTATCCAGGCCCGGTCGGCCTGGAGCCCCGCTGCGCCGTTCAGTCCCGGCGCAGCACGATCAGCGCCACGTCATCCTCACGGGGCCCGAACAGCGCGAGGATACGGTCAGCGAAGGCATCCACGCCGGGGTCGCCGGGCTGAGTCGCGGCGGCTCGCAGGCGCTCCAGGTTGTCGTCCAGGATGGTGTGGCGGTCCTCGATGAGGCCGTCCGTCAGCATCAGGATGGTGCCGCCCGGCGGCAGCACGAGCCGCTCGGCATGCGGCGCGTCGACGTCGATGCCCAGCAGCGTGCCGCCCTCTCCCCGGTACCGGGCGGTCCCGTCCGCGACCAGGAGCAGCGGGATGTGCCCGCAGCTGACCAGCTCGGTCTCACCGGTCGCCGGGTCCAGCTCCAGCAGGCTCAGGGTCGCGATGACGCCGGGATAGTGGCGCTGCAGTACGCCGTTGACCAGGCTGGCGATGGCGCGCAGCGGGTGACCCTCGCCGGCGAAAGCGCGCAGCGCATGGCGGAGCTCGCCCATCACAGTGGCTGCGAACAGCGAGTGTCCCTGAACGTCGCCGATCGCCGCCACGATCCTGCCGTCGCGCTCGAGTACCTCGTAGAAGTCGCCGCCCACCTCGGCCTGGTCGGTGGCCGGGGCATACCGCGCGCACATCTGCAGGCCTGCCACCCTGGGCAGCCCTGACGGCAGGAAGCTTCGCTGCAGGGTCAGGTTCACCAGATGCTCCTCGGCGTACGCGCGCAGGGCCTCGACGGCCAGGGCCACGGACTGCACGAGCTGGCGGAGGATGAGCTGCTCCTCGGGTTCGGCCAGGCCTTCCCAGGCGACCGCGACAATGACCGGCGGCCGGCCCGGCTTGGGCCGTCCGGCCGCCACGCAGGCATCGGCCGGCAGGATGGTGTCCGGGACCAGCCGGGCCCACTCCCGGTGCGGGATCCGGGCTGCGGCATTGCCGGCCCGGCCGTCACCGGCGCCGAGCACGCGCGCGGCCAGTGTCTCCGCCAGGGTGATCGGGCCGCCCTGCTGGCGCGGGGTGCCGCCGGGGAAGACCGACACCTGGCGCAGCTGCCCCTCGGGCTGGACCACGATGATCCCGGCCGCGACCTCGAAGATCTCGGCCGCGCCCTCGGCCGCGATCCGGACCAGGCGGTCGAAGGTGTCGGCGCTGTTGATGGCCAGGCTGACCCGGATGAGCGCGGTCAGCCGCGACGCCGTCCGCTCGGCCCGGCGCCGGGCCTGGTAGTAGCGCAGCGCCGCGGCGACCGTGGCCAGGAACTCCTCCGGGTCCAGCGGCTCGGCCAGGTAGGCGTCGGCACCGAGCTGCAGACCGCGGGCCCGGTCGGAAACGTCAATGTCGACGGCCGATATCTGCAGGACCGGGATGGCGGCGGTGACGGGGTCGGACTTGATTCGCTCGCAGACCTCGATCCCGCTGAGGTCGGGCAGCCGCACGTCGAGGACAACCAGGTCGATGCCCGTCAGCCGGTCCAGTGCCTCGCGCCCGGTCGCGGCCTCGATAACCGCGTGCCCGTCCCGCCGCAGCCAGCTCGCCAGCAGGTAGCGGTTGGCCTCGGAGTCATCGACGACCAGGATGGTCGCGCCCGCGTCACCCATCATCCGCTCCCTGATGCGGTTCCGCTCCCCCGGTGCGGCGGATGGCCCTGATGAGCCGGTCCCTGCTGAACTCGTCCTTACGCAGGAGGTCAGCCGCGCGCGGCGGTATCTCGCTGACGTCCAGCGAGGTGATGACGATAGCCGGCAAGCCGGACGGCAGCTTCTTCAGGAGCGCATATCCGTCCATGCCCGGCATCCGCAGGTCTATCAGGACCAGGTCAAGGTCCTCGCTGGTGGCAAAGATCAGCGCCTGCGCGCCGTCGCCCGCCTCGATGACCCGGTCAGCGAGCCCGTCCAGGGCACCGCGCAGCACCGCCCGGTAGGCGGGGTCATCGTCGGCGACCAGCACGGCCCCGAGCCGCGGCAGGCCCGGCGGCAGCGCCAGGATGGCCGTCGTGCCGCGCCCCGGCTCGCTGGTCAGGGTGAGCCGGCCGCCGAGCAGCACGGCGAGCCGCCGGGCATACGGCAGGCCGAGCCCGGTGCCGCCCCGGCGCACCCCGGGCACCTGGAAGAACTCCTCGAAGACCCGCTCCTGCTGACCGGCGGGAATGCCGATGCCCGTGTCCGTGACCACGAACTCGACATGGCCGGGCGCCTCGCGGACGACCAGCCGGACCTCACCGCTGTCGGTGTACTTCAGGCCGTTGGACAGCAGGTTGCGCAGGATCGCGGTGAGCGCGACCTCGTCGGTGAACAGCGCTTCCGGGGCATGGGCCGGATCGATGACCAGGCGGACCTGGTCGTCGTCGGTCACCGGGCGAAGCAGGGCGCGCAGCCGGGCCAGCACAGCCGGCAGGCTCACCTCGGCCAGCTCCGCCTGCAGCCGCCCCGACTCGGCTTTGGCGATGTCGAGCAGGTCGTTGACCAGGACCAGCAGGCCGGTCCCGGAGACCTCGATCAGCTCGGCCTGATGGCGCTGCTCGGAGCCGGGATCGGTGCCGCCCGGCCCGGTCAGCAGGCGGGCCAGGCCGATGATCGAGTTCAGCGGAGCCCGCAGCTCATGGCTGACGTTGGCCCAGAACCGGTTCTTGGCCTCCGATGCCTCCCGCAGCGCCTGCGAGGTGTCCTCCAGCTCCGCATACAGGGCCACGACGCCCTGGTTGGTCTGCTCCAGTTCC
Organism: Streptosporangiaceae bacterium; assembly: GCA_036490755.1. Classification (GTDB taxonomy): domain Bacteria; phylum Actinomycetota; class Actinomycetes; order Streptosporangiales; family Streptosporangiaceae; genus DASUBV01. The sequence continues at coordinate 1,026 of DASXDJ010000089.1, read as the reverse complement.
CGGGATAGCTGCCCGTACAGGGCCATAACGCCCTGGTTGGTCTCCTCGAGCTCGGCGTTGAGGGCCAGCAGTTCCCCGCGCTGCTGCTGGACCTGCGCCAGGGCCGCGATCAGGTCCTCGTTCTGCCGGCGCAGCTCGACCAGCGCGCTGTCCGGGATGAGGCGGGCCAGGCGCTGCCGTACGACGGCCAGGTCGGTGCGGCGGCCCGGCGGCCGGGCCTTGGCCAGGACCACCGCGGCGCCGTCGTGCCCGGCCCGGTCCATCAGGCGGGCGGCGGTGGCCACGGCGGCAGCCGGCGGCGGGCCGGCGTGCTCCACCCGGATCGTCAGCAGCCGCGGCTCGGCCAGGAAGACGACGACGGCATCGGTGCCGGCCAGGACCAGCTCGCGGCCGACCTCGCTGAGCGCCGTGGCCACCCGGATCTGATCCTGGCGTTCCAGCCCGAGCTCGCCGGCGACCTCACGGCCGAGCTGCCGGGCCGCGAAGACGCCGGCCGTGTCCCGGATCTCCAGCCGCAGCACCTCGCGCCCGGTCACGGCCGGAGCACCAGCACGCCGGCGTCATCGCGGCGCACCCCGGCCTCGCTGAGCAGCCCGGCCGCGATCACCAGCGGATCCTGCGCGGTCAGCCCGGGCAGCCCGGTGATGTCCCACCGGCTGCTCAGCCCGTCGGAATGCAGCACCACGACGGACCCGGCGGCGGCGGCATACTCAAACTGCCGGAACTTGCGGGCCTGGTGGCCCGCGATGCCCGGCACCGACACCATGCCCTGGCGCGTTTCCCCGGACAGGATCCAGCCGGCGACATTGCCGAGCCCGGCGAAGCGCACGACCTCGTTGTCGGCCGCCACGATGGCCAGGGCCCCGCCCCTGGTCCCGCCCATCCGGCGATGCGCCCGCTCCAGGAGCACCGCCGGCTCGGCATCGGGCTCCTCGGTGACCGCCTCCAGCGCCGCGCGGCTGGCCGTGGCGGCCAGCTGCCCGTGGCCGAGCCCGTCGCACAGGGCCGCGATCATGCCGCCGGATC
>DASXDJ010000088.1:0-31194 GCA_036490755.1 Streptosporangiaceae bacterium | reverse complement strand
GCGCGTTCACAACCGGCCCGCAGGCCGGCTGGTTCAACCACGTCAACGTCAACGCTCACGACCACGGCGGCCACTTCATTCCCTGGGAGAACCCCGGCGCCTGGGTGAGCGACCTGCGCCGCACCTTCCACGGCCGCCGCGCTTGAGTCCCGTCAGCGAGATCCGACTACGTCAGCGGCAGATGAACAGGCCCATGCGGGCGAAGGTCCGGAAGCTGCCCCGGGCCTGAATGACCTGGCGAACCTGCTCCGCGATGTCGTCGAGCACGGCGTCGAAGTCAAGCGGCTCCCCCGACCAGGCGAGAACCGGCTCGCGGATGCTGGCGACGTAGGCCACGACCGGCTGTGCCACGGGGATCGAGAGCGGCACATCACTTGTCCGCAGGGTGACGCTGGAGAACTCCCGGCTCAGCATGGCCGTACCCGTCTGCGTGGTGAAGCTGTGCGCAGGCAGCGCCCGGAACGGCCGGTCCAGCCGGCGGGAGATCGCGGCGCCCATCAGCTCATCGATCTCGGCCAGGTGGGCCGGGCTGCTGGTGGACGCCAGCACGGTTCCGCCCGGTCGGGTGACCCGGCGCAGTTCCCGGATCGCCGCCCCGGCATCGGGGACGTGGTACAGCATGTGCATGGCCATGGCCACATCAACGCTCTGGTCGCGCAGCGGGAGACGCTGCGCGTCAGCCTGGACTAACGACAGGCGGCCAGACTGGCGCAGATCATCCAGTGAGCGCAGCATCCCGGCGGACAGGTCAATGCCGATGGCGTGACGGCACTGGCCCGGCGGCACGATCCGGCGCAGGTCGTTCCCGTTACCGCAGCCCACATCCGCCACCACCTGCGTCCCGTCCCACGGGATCACCGAGGTGCGCCACCGCGGCTCAGCCGTGGTCTCGGCATACGCATAGATGGCCATCCGGGACCGGAGGTGCCGGTCGTCGGCGTACGCGGAGGCAGTCAGCATCCGACGTCCGGTCACCGGGTCATTGTCAGACACGGTTACCAGCACACCACACCGTGCAGGCGTTGCTGCCGGCCACCCGTCCCTGGCCGCCTACCAGGGAACGGGCGTGCCATCCCAGGAGAAGAACTCCCCGGTCGGCCCGTCGTCGGGGAGCAGGGCCAGCCGGACCGCGCCTGCTGCGGCCTCCGCGGGGTCGCCGTCGCTGGCTGCCGCGGCGGCGTTGAGGCCGGTCCGGCGCAGGCCGGGCGCGAGCGCATTCACCTTGATCCCGTCTCCGGCCAGGGCATGCGCGTAGAACACCGTGAGCGCGTTGAGCGCGGCCTTGGATGACCGGTAACTGGCGTGCGTGCCCTGATGCGGGAACTGCGGCCCGGTGGCCCAGGTCAGCGATCCGGTCCCGCTGGAGATGTTCACGATCCGCGGGTGCGCGGACTGGCGCAGCGCTGGCAGGAACGCATTCGTGACGGCAACGACGCCGAAGACGTTCGTCTCGTAGATCCGGCGGAAGGCATCGACGTCCTCCCGGTCGGCTGTCGTGCCGTCACCGGAGATGCCGGCGTTGTTGACCAGGATGTCCAGCTGGCCGACCTGGGCTGCGGCGGCGGCGACGGACACGGCGTCGGTCACATCGAGGACGACCGGGCGGGTGTCACCGCCAACCTCGCCGGCGGCCTGCGCGCCCCGCGCGGCGTCGCGGGAGCCCAGGTAGACGGTGAGGCCGGCGTCAGCCAGCTGGCGGGCGATCTCCTTGCCGATGCCGGCATTGGCTCCGGTGACGAGCGCGATGGCGTTGTCCATGCGGTACAGGCTGCCCGCCGCCAGGCGAGCCGTCCAGCCGCAGCGGGCGGCGGACCGGCCCGGGGCGGGCGCAGACAGCCTGGTTAGGGTGGACTTGATCGCGCGACGCATAGGAACGGATAAGAAAGGACCCCGGACTCAGGAATGGGCGTCATTTACACGGCCACCACGATGACCCCGAGCAAGGAGGCGCTCCTCACCGCCTGGCTGCCGGCGCAGCCGTGGTACGTCCGGCCCGGCCGCGAGCCGGAGCTGACGAAGGTCGGCGGGTTCCGCGTGGATGATCCGGCGAACGAGGTCGGGATCGAGTTCATGGCCGTGACCGACGGCTCGGGCGATCAGGCGACCACCTACCACGCCGCGCTGACCTACCGCGGCGGCCCGTGTCCGGACACCACCGCCGAGCTGATCGGGACGGCCGAGCACGGTGCGCTCGGCCGTCGCTGGATCTACGACGGAACCCGCGACCTGGTCCTGATCGCTCAGCTCGTGGCCCTGATCCAGGGCGATGCGCCCGCCCAGGCCCAGGGCAAGAGCTACACGCTGGATCCGACGGTCATCAGCCGGCCAGTGACGGGCGGGCACCTGACGGCGACCGGATCGGCGATGGCCGCTGACGGGCCGGATGGCACGGACGTCCGGGTGACGACAGCTACCGCGAGCGGCGCCCCGGCCGGCGACCTCCTGGTGCGCATCAACCGGCTGCTGCGGCCGGTGTCCGGCTCGGCAGGCGGCGAGCTGGGCCAGGCCGGCGTCTCGGCTACCTGGCGGCTGCCGGACGGCGGGCGGGTCCGCGGCGTCTTCGCTACCGCGTCGCCCGCCTAGCCGCGGTCAGCTGCTGGGCTGCTCGATCTGCTGAGAGAGATAGTTCTGCTCCCCAAGCTGCTCGATCAGGCCTAGCTGCGTCTCGAGATAGTCAACGTGGTGCTCCTCGTCGGCCAGGATTGACTCGAAGAGGTTCGCGCTGGTGACATCGGAAACGCTGCGCATGTACTCGATGCCCCGGCGCAGCCGGTCAATGGCCTCGGTCTCAACGGCCAGGTCCGACTCGAACATCTGAGTCACTGTCTGGCCGATCCGCAGCGGGAAGAGCCGCTGATAGTTCGGCAGCCCGTCCAGGAGCAGGATGCGGTCGGTCAGGACCTCCGCGTGCCGCATCTCGTCGAGGGACTCCGACCGCGTGTAGCGGGCGAGCTTCACCCAGCCGAGGTTCTCCTGCATCTTGGCGTGCAGGAAGTACTGATTGATGGCCGTCAGCTCGGCGCTGAGCTGCTCGTTCAGGAATTCCAGGACCCGGCCATCGCCGCGCATGGACTCACCCCCGTGCTAGGCACTGTCTGACGGCACTCTACGGGGCCGGCTCACCCGGCGGCATTGCCACGCCGGTATGCGGCACGGTCCTGGTTCAGGCCACCTGCCGGCTAAAGGGGCACTCGCGGCAGGCCTCGGCGATCAGGTCCTCTAGGTGGTCCTGGCAGCTTCCGCAGCACGTCCCGGCCCTGGTCGCATGACCGACCGCGTCGACCGAGGTCGCGCCCTGCTCGATGGCAGCGCTGACCTGGTCATCGGTCACGGCGTTGCAGATACATGCGAACACGGTGCGGCCTGGCTCCCCTTCGCCCGACTAACGCTCTGTATCGGTTAGGTTAGCCTAACCTCAACCGGCGAGTCTATGTGGGGTGGGCCACACTCAGGGTCGAGGCCGCGATTCCGCGCCGCGACTGGCCGCGCCGCTGGCGGCACCCGCTAGCGGGCGGGACCGCCTGCCGGCGGTGCCCGCTCGCACGGCGCGTGGCGGCAGCTGATCACTATGGCCGCCGGTGCGCCAGGTGAGCCGGCTGGCGCCAGGGCTGGACAAGGCGAGCAGCGCGGGGAACCGCTTACGGCGAGCGCCATGTGTTTCTACATGCGCGGCCCAGGTGTGGCGGTCGGCTTCCCAGGCCTGGAGATAGTTCTCGCACAGTTCAGGGGTGATCAGCGCCAGGCGTCCGAGCGAGCCCTTCAGTGCCGCTACCCGCCGCGTCCGCTCATCGGAATCGAGCTGGCGGTCTTGCTCGACCATCGCCAGGACATGACGGATGAAGCGGCGGCGATGGACCAGAAACCTGGTCCAGTGCGCAGCATCGGCATCGGCCACCGCACCGCCCTGGTCCAGGAGCCAGTAGATGCCCTCGGCCAGCACATCGCCCAGTTCTTCTCTACGGGCCCGCTCTGGATTCCGGAATGGGTCATACGGATACTGGATGACCTGGCCCGTGCGTGCAGTGGGCCGCAGCCTGTCGCCGTCCAGCAGGAAGAACCAGTCTTCGTTGTAGATCTCCGGGAAAAACGAGTTGCTCAGCGCGACGTCGATGGTCAGTGCGCCGGCGCCGATGAATGGGTGCTGGGAGCCGCCAGCATCTTTGTAGGCATGGCAGACCACCGAGTGGTCCGGGAACCCGCCAATCCGGAACCCGACCGCAGGGTAGGAGTCCAGCAGGCTGACCGCGGTGCGGACGTCACCGGACCGCAAGCCGGTGATGTCATCATCCAGAAACATGATGCGCCGCCAGCCGAGCATGTGGCTGAGCATCAGGGCCAGGTTCCGCTTGGCGCTCAGGTCGGACCGCTGCTCGAACACCGTCCCGGCCAGCAGCCGGGATGCCTGCCAGGCGGGCAGATTCAGCTGCGCCGGGGCTGGCACGTCGATGGCCATCAGGCTGACACCGGCCGGCAGGCAGCGTGCGGCCCTAGCGGCGCTCGTCCACTTTCCGCTGTGCAGGGTCACCAGCGTGCAGTTGAGAGCCCTGGCTAGCGCGGCGGCCTGAAACAGGTACGCGGGCCTGCGGGCGGTGGGAACAATGATCGCGTCGAGGCTCCGGCGGCTCGAACCAGCGCTGGCAGGCGCGGACAGAAGGCCCTGGTGTGATCCGTGGTGGGACGGATCGCTGCCGCCGGCCGACTGGCTACTCGGACCACTCGAAGAGCTTGTACTCATCTAGTGTCCAGTCCGGGGTCAAGGTTGCTCCGTTGATGATGGGTACACGGGTGAGAATGCAATAAGAGCTGCTGTCACCGAAGCGATTCTTCAGGTAGTCACCGTTGCGATCACGGAACCTGGCATCAGTCAGCGCACGGACAACGCCATAGGTGCCCCTGCCATACATGCCATTGCAGATGGTAACAGTCCGCTTCCGGTTGAACGGGCTAATCGCACGGGCGAAGAGCGCCACATCCTCCCGCAGGAATAGTCCGGCGTCCGACTTCTCCAGGACTGGCCGGTGCTGCACGGTGGTGCCGCCGTCATCGGCCTCGAAGAATTGCCCGCCTTCGGTATCCCAGTCGGCTACCTGCCGCACTGGCAGCCGCAGCTTCTGCAGCGTCGAGCTGGTCACCTGGTTCCAGTCGATGCCGCCGAGCGTAGTCAGGTGCGAGGTGTAGTCATCCGGGGCGAGCTGATCGGCCACGCGGCGGCGGACCAGCGTCGCCGGGTTAGCGGCCCGCAGGTGCCCGTGCAGCTCGAACAGCGCATCAAGCTCGGAGTAGTTCAGCAGCTCGATGTAGTCCGGGTCATTCCGCTCGGTGTACGGGATCCTGCGGAGCATGTGCTCCGGCCACCGGGCTACAACGATCGTCACATCGTTACCGTCGCCAAAGCTCCAGGGCCCGCTGCTGAGCGAGTCTTCGATCTCGCCACTGCGGGCGCCTTCCGGGAGCGGCGAAGGCGACGGCTCGGCGCCCGCCCGCAGTGCTGCGTTACGCAGGCTGGCTAGCTCGCGCTTCAGCTCGTTCATGACCTGGCGCTCGTCATCGCTCATGTCCTCCGGGCTGACGGGCCCGGCGACATCCCCGTCGAACGAGCGTGCCGTCGCGAACAGGGCGGCATAGACGTCCAGCCGCGACAGCGGCGGGACACGCGGGTTGGTCTGCGACTCCCAGGATGAGATGAGCGGGACGCTGACCCCGCCCAAAGCCTGAGCCAGCTGCGGCTGGGTGATCTTCCTGCCGGACCAGCGATCTTCCCGGAGGGCGCGCAAGTACCGGGCCAGATGCTGTCGCGGATCCCGACCGTCCACACCATGCCTCTGTTCATCTGAAGTTCAGGCTTCATGTAAACACCTCATACCATCAGAAAGGCCTGATGAAACCGCAGCTAGGAGGGCCTTTCGGCGTGGGCTGACCAATGAAGCAGCCGCCTGAGGTCAAGACAAACTGGCGGCTAAGGGAACCTGGTGAACATGACGAGAATAGGGGAAGCTTAAGTAAGGATCAGTCGAACGGAGAATAGGCGTGAAAACTTAACTGAAGTTAAGTCCGCGGACGACTTTCAGCCAGGCGGGCTCACACTCTCAGGCCGGGCGGGCCACACGTTCCCGAGCAGCGATCACTCGCAGTCGCCACCTGCGTAAACGGTCCAGAAACCCTCGCGGGCACCCTCGCCACAAGGATGCCCGCTACGGAACCCATCCGAGCTTGCGTGCGCGAAGGAAGTCCCGTGAACACAATAGACCCTCACCTGACGATGGCAACTGCCGTCGCCCTCCATCATGCTGCCAGCGCTCACCTGCCGGCTGCCGGCCGGAAGATCGCGCCGGCGTCACTGGCGGCCATTGAGGCGATGGTGCTGGCCGTCGCCGCCGCCTTCGCGCTGATCGTCGTCGCAACCGTCGTGGTGATCATCGGGATTCACCAGGAGGAGCGGCGCAAGACGATCCTCGGAGGCCACCGCCCGCCGACGGCCTGCGCACTGCTGGCCCGGCGGGTCCTGGGCGCTCACTTCTACCTCATCCCGGAGGAGCGGCCCGAGATCAATGAAGGGCCGGGGGAAGAGCCGCCGTGGTTCCAGCGCCCGTCACCCCCGACGCGACCGGTCGGGCCGCGCGGACGGTAAGACCGACAGCCTGAGCACAGCACGACTCCCGAGCCCCGTACCCCTGTCGCCGGACCGCCATGGAAGGCCGTAGCCGGCGGACCGCAGCCCCGTCGGGCCTTTGCTGCCACGATCCCTTAACAAGGGTTAGTTAACGTTCGGGGAAATTCACCTGGAACGGCAACGTCCGCCAAAACAACCGCCAGCCCGCAGCTCCTGCCTTGCCAGCACCACATCGCCATGTCAAAATGGCTCTTTGTGCTGGATATCAAGGTGCTTGACCGTGACGAATGGCCTACGCTCCGCGATATCCGGCTTGCCGCCCTGCAGGAGTCTCCTGATTCTTTCCTAGCCACTTTCGAGCAGGAACAGGTCTACCCCGAGGGCCGCTGGCAGGCTGAGTTCATCCGTGGTAGCTGGAACATCGGGTTCCTGCAGGAAGACCCGGTAAGCCTCCTGGGAGTTACCCGCGAGCCTGATCAGCCGCGCCACGAATGTTTCCTTGAATACCTGTGGGTTGCCCGGCAATGGCGCGACTCGGGCTTCGGCAATCATATGGTCAACACCGTCGTGAAACGCTTGCAGGCAGACGGGGTCCGGAATGTTTTCCTCTGGGTGATCGACGACAACCACCGGGCGATCCGCTTCTATGAGCGCGCGGGATTCGTCAGCACGCACGTTCGCCAGCAGCTGGCCGACCGGCCCGACAGGAGCGAGGAGCGCCTGGAATTGCGGCTGGGCTGAGTCTCGGCCCGGTGGTACTGTCCCGGTAGTGGCAGCGCACTGCCTGCCCGCTTCCGAGCTGTTAGCCGGCCCGTGCCGCGACGGCGACGAGGACAAGGGTCTGCGACTCGCGTGCATTCTCTCGTCAGGTCTTACCTGGGCGGGCAGACGCGGGCCGACCCGCCGGGAAGAGCTGATCCATGACGCAAGATAAAGCCCGGAAAGCGGCCGCCCGTCAGCGCATGACGCAGACCGGCGAGCCTTACAGTGTCGCGCGCCGGGCCGTCCAGGCCGATGCCGATGACCGCGAGAAGCATGCCGGTGCTGGCCTGCCCGGCCCGGGCCTGCCCGGCCCGAGCCTGCCCGGCCCGAGCCAGCCTGGTCCGGACCAGCCGGTTCCGGACGTACCAGTCACTGGCCAGGACGGACCCGGAGCAGCTCTGCTCGGTTCTGGCGCAGCGCCGGAATCTGACTGGGACGCGCTGACGCCCGAGGAGCTGTACGCCCGCGAGGCAGCCCAGGCCGGGGTCGGCCCGGAACAAGCCGCGGCGAACCTGGATGCCTTCCGGATTCGCGAGGTCGCCGAGCAGGCCCAGAAGGTGGCCGATGACGCGCGGGAACGGGCTGATCGCGCCCGCGAGCGCGCCGACCGGGAAGAGGACGCAGCCGGGGAAGCCGAGGACCGCGCGGGCGTGGCCGACGAGGAGGCCGAGCTGGCCATGGAGGCGGGTGACCCCCACGCCGACCAGCGCGCCCGGGAGCGAGCCGACCGCGCTCAGGAGGCCGCTGATCAGGCCAGGGAGCGAGCCGGCGCGGCGGAGGAGGCCGCTGGCGACGCCGAGGAGGAGGCTGACGAGCTGGAGGAACTAGCGTCGGCCTACGCGGAGCGAGCCAGCCAGCCAGCGTCGGCGGGCCGCGACGATACGCCCGGCCACCCGGGTGACCGGGGGCAATCCTGGCGCCGCTGGCAGTGGGACCAGCTCCGCGGGCGGAGCCGCACCGCACCCGGCCCGCCGGCCTTCCTGCCGCCAGAGCCGCCCCGGGCTCCTGGCGCGCCGCCGCCGCCCGCACCGCCGCGACCGCCCCGCCTGCCGAGGTAGGCACGAAGGGCTGGCGCAAAGAAGATCGGAGTGGAGCCGCGCATCCCCGGTAGGGCCTGCGCCCGCCGGGGGTGCGCGTCCGGGTTCAGCTGGTCCGGGTGGTGCCGTGCGCGGCGAACGACTGCCGGTCGCCGGCCCACGCAGCACGCGGGGCCACGGCTTCCAGCCGGGCCAGGTCAGCGGGAGTGAGCCGGAGGCTGGCGGCGGCCGCGTTCTCAGCCAGCCGCTCCCGCCGCCGGGTGCCGGGGATCGGCACCACATCCGGGCCCTGGCCCAGCAGCCAGGCCAGGGCCAGCTGACCCGGACTCACTGCCAGGCTCTCGGCGATCTCGCGGATGGCCTCGACCAGGACGAGGTTGCGTGCCAGCTGCTCGCCGCCGAACCGGGGATCACCGGCCCGGAAGTCGCCCGCCGCGAACTGGCCCGCGGGCAGTGCGCCGGTGAGCAGGCCACGGCCGAGCGGGCTGTAGGGCACCAGGCCGCTGCCCAGCCGCCGCGCGGCCGGGATCACGTCATCCTCGGCTTCCCGCCAGGTCAGGGACCACTCGAACTGAACCGCAGTCACCGGGTGCACCGTGGCCGCCTGCTCCAGCTGGCCGGCGTCGCATTCCGACAGGCCCAGGTGCCCGACCTTTCCCGCGGCGACGAGGCCGGCCATGGCGCCGATGGTCTCGGCAACGGGCACCGCGGGGTCGATCCGGTGCAGGTAGTACAGGTCGATGTGGTCGGTGCCCAGCCGCCGCAGCGACTGCTCGCAGTAGTCACGGACATGCTCGGGGCGCCCGTCCAGCCGCACTCCGCCGGGGCCGCGGACGATCCCGAACTTGGTGGCCAGGACCACCTGCTCACGGCGGCCGGCGACGGCGCGGCCGAGGAGTTCCTCGTTGTGGCCGCCGCCGTAGCTCATCGCGGTGTCCAGGAAGGTCACGCCCAGGTCGATGGCCGCCCGCAGCACGGCCACCGACTCGTCATCGTCGGCGGGGCCGTAGCCCTGCGACAAGCCCATGCAGCCGAGCCCGACCGCGGACACAGCCAGCCCGTCCGGTCCCAGGATTCTTGTTTCCATGAGGTCGAGGCTAGGCGCACCCGCCGGACGGATCCATACTAGGAACATGCTGGTATGGACAGTGCCAGGATCGCGCCGGTGAGCACGCCGCCGGGCCGGTCGGGCGCGCCGCCGGGCCGCTCCGGCACCCGGCCGGGCCACTCCGGTGCGCCGGGCCGCTCGGGCGAGGTCGCGGGCCTGCTGCGCAGCCGTCGCGAGCGGCTTCAGCCGGGCGATGTCGGGCTGCCCGCCGGGCCGCGGCGCCGGACGCGGGGGCTGCGCCGGGAAGAGGTGGCCCAGCTGGCCAGCATCTCGACGACCTACTACACGTTCCTGGAGCAGGGCCGGGACATCCGGCCGTCCCGGCAGATCCTGGACGCAGTCGCCGACGCGCTGCGGCTGAGTGAGCCGGAGCGCGGCTACCTGCACGAGCTCGTGCACGGCTCGCCGGCGTTCCTGGTCAGCCCCGCTGCCGCGGGCGGCGGCCCGGAGAAGCTGCCTGCTGCCGTCGCGGACCTGGTCGACCGCCTGGACCCGGACCCGGCCTATGTCAGCGGGCGGTGCTGGGATGTGCTGGCCGCCAACCGGGCTGCCCGGCTGCTGTGGGCCAACTGGCCGGCGCTCCCGCCACCCGAGCGCAACATCGTCTGGTGGACGTTCATGCACCCGGCCGCCCGCTCGGTCCTCGTCGACTGGGAAGCCGAGGCGTCGGCCCAGCTGGCCCGGTTCCGGGCCGCGGCGGCACGGCACCCGGGTGACCCGCACTTCGCCGCGCTCATCGAGCGCCTGCAGGCCGGCAGCGCCGAGGTCCGGGCGTGGTGGCCGCGCCATGATGTCGCGCCGCTCAGTTCCGGCACCAAGCGGATCCGGCACCCGGCCCTGGGCGAGGTGACGTTCCAGCACGTCGTGCTGCAGCTGGCGGACGATCCGGAGCAGAAGATCGTCACCTTCGCCGCCCCGGCCCGCCAGCGCGCGGCACTGGCCCGGCTGGTCGGCGAGCTACCTGGCCAGGCCGGCGGCGCGGCTAGCTAGCAGCCGGCGGGATCGGGCGGCGCCCGGCGAAACCGTGCGCGCTCTTGTGATACCAGCCGAGCTCGCGCTCGCCCTCTAGCCAGCACAGCAGCACCGGCTCGCCGTCCAGCACGGCCGGGAAGTCCAGGAGCAGCGGAGCGAAGCCCTTCAGGTCGAGCCCCTGCTCGCCGAACCAGCCCAGCAGCTCGCTGAGCCGGGCCTGCAAGCCCTTGGCCTCCGGCAGGCCGCCCAGTTCCGACGCGACGCCCCGGGCCAGGCTCGCCTGCAGTTCCACCAGGTCGGCGCGGACTGCCACCAGCTCGTCCGCGCGGGCCAGCAGTCCGGGCATCATCGCCCGTGCCTGCTCCAGCGTGTACGCCTGCTCCATGACAGAAGCCTCCCGTACGACAGCGACGCCGCCTGCTCCGGCACCCGGCCGGCCGGTCAGGACGCGGTGGCCCGCGCCGCCCGGTGGGCCAGCTCGGGGACAAGCAGCTCAGCGATCTGCGCGGCGTTCAGTGCCGCGCCCTTGCGCAGGTTGTCCCCGCAGACGAACAACTCCAGCGCATGCGGGTCATCCTGGCTCTGCCGGATCCGGCCGACCCAGGTCGGGTCGGTGCCGACGATGTCGGCCGGGGTGGGGAACTCGCCGCGCTCGGGGTCGTCGGTGAGCACCACGCCGGGTGCGTCCTGCAGGACCCGCTGCGCGTCCTCGCGGCTCACCTCGGACTCGAACACCGCGTGCAGGGCCAGCGAATGCCCGGTGATGACCGGCACCCGCACGCAGGTCGCCGCGACCCGCAGCTGCGGCAGGCCGAGGATCTTGCGCGACTCCTGGCGGATCTTCAGCTCCTCCGAGGACCAGCCCTCATCGCGCAGCGAGCCCGCCCAGGGAACTACGTTCAGCGCCATCGGGGCGGGGAACGGTCCCAGGTCCGTCACGGCACCCCGGACATCGCCCGCCCGCTGGCCGAGGGCACGGTTGCCCGCGACCTGAGTGAGCTGGTCGTAGAGGGCATCCATGCCGGCCTTGCCGGATCCCGAGACCGCCTGGTAAGACGCGGCGACGATCTCCCGCAGGCCGAAGGCGCGGTGCAGCGCGGCGATGACCACGATCATCGACAGGGTGGTGCAGTTGGGCACGGAGATGATCCCGCGCGGCCGGTCAGCCGCGGCCGCCGGGTTGACCTCGGGCACCACCAGCGGCACCCCGGGGTCCATCCGGAACGCCCCGGACTTGTCGATCACCACCACGCCCCGGTCCGCCGCCACCGGCGCCCAGGCCGCCGAGACCTCATCCGGCACGTCGAACATGGCCAGGTCCACGCCGTCGAAGGCGTCAGCGCTCAGCTCCCGGACGACGACGTCCTCGCCGCGGACCGGCAGGCGCCGGCCGGCGGACCGGGCCGAGGCGATCAGCCGGACCTCGCCCCACACGTCATCCCGCGTCGACACGATCTCCCGCATCACGGTCCCGACCGCGCCGGTGGCGCCGACGATGGCCAGGACCGGGCGGTAGGGCTGGCCGGCCGGGCTCATGGCTGCGGTCACCGGCCGGTCCCCCCGTACACGACGGCCTGCTCCTCGCCGCTGCCCAGCTCGAATGCCGAGTGGGTCGCGTCGACGGCGAGATTGACGTCCTTCTCGTCCACCACCACCGAGATCCGAATCTCCGACGTCGAGATCATCTCGATGTTGACGCCCGCCTCGGCCAGCGCGCCGAAGAACGTCGCGCTCACCCCCGGGTGGGAGCGCATACCGGCCCCGATCAGGGAGATCTTGCCGATCTGGTCGTCATACAGCAGCGAGGAGAAGCCCACCTCGTCCTGCAGCGCGCGCAGCGTGGCCATGGCCGTCTGGCCGTCCTCGCGGGGCAGCGTGAAGGAGATGTCGGTCCGCCCCGTCGCGGCGGCCGAGACGTTCTGCACGATCATGTCGATGTTGATCGAGGCGCCGGCCACGGCGCGGAAGATCCGGGCCGCCTCGCCGACCTTGTCCGGGACGCCGACCACGGTGACCTTAGCCTCACTCCGGTCATGCGCCACGCCGGAGATGATCGCCTGTTCCATGTCGCTGTCCCTTGTCTCCTGGCTCGTATCGGGCGGCATCGCGTCGCGCACCCAGGTGCCTTCCTGGTTGCTGAACGACGACCGGACATGAATCGGGATGCTGTACCGCCGGGCGTACTCCACGCAGCGCAGCATCAGGACCTTGGCGCCGCACGCGGCCATCTCCAGCATCTCCTCGTAGGAGATGGCGGGGATCCGCCGGGCAGCGGGAACGATCCGCGGGTCGGCCGTGAACACGCCGTCGACATCGGTGTAGATCTCGCAGAAATCGGCGCCGAGCGCGGCGGCCAGCGCCACCGCCGTCGTGTCGGATGCGCCGCGGCCCATCGTGGTGATGTCCTTGCTGGTCTGCGAGACACCCTGGAAGCCCGCGACGATCGGGATGGCGCCGTCCTCCAGCGCCGAGGAGATCCGGCCGGGCGTCACGTCGATGATGCGGGCCCGGCCGTGCGTGGCGTCGGTGATGATGCCGGCCTGCGAGCCGGTGAACGAGCGGCCTTCCAGGCCCAGGTTGGCGATGGCCATGGCCAGCAGCGCCATCGAGATGCGCTCGCCGGCCGTCAGCAGCATGTCCAGCTCGCGGCCGGGCGGCAGCGGGCTGACCTGATTGGCCAGGTCTCGCAGGTCATCGGTGGTGTCGCCCATGGCGGAGACCACGACGACGACGGAATTGCCGGCCTTGCGCGTGGCCACGATCCGCTGGGCTACGCGCTTAATCCCGTCCGCATCCGCGACCGAGGATCCACCGTATTTCTGGACAACGAGGGCCACGGGCTCGCCTGCACCTCCCGGTCTTGGCTGGCGACGGGCAGCCCCGAGTCTATCCGGGGGCCACTGCGGCTAGCGGGCTGCCTGCTCGCCTCCGGTGCCCTCGAGCACCGACATGTCGGCGGCCGGGTCCGCGCCCGGGACATCCAGCCGCGAGTGCGCGACCACGGAATGCAGCGCCCGGAGCGCCGCGCCGCCGTGCGTCCCCCAGTGGTTGACGTAGGAGTACTGCCACCACCACAGCGCCTCGGCGGCCCGGCCGGCCTCGTAGTGCTTGAGTCCGTGGATCAGGTCGGCGGCCACCCCGGCGAGGTCGTCAGACAGCCGGAACCGGGTCGCGCGGGTGTCCGCCGAGTAGGGATCGAAGATCTCGGCGTAGTCGTCGCTGGGCAGCAGGGCGGCCAGCCCGGTGCGCAGCACGTCCAGGTCCGGGTCCGCGCTGATGTCCGGCTCCCGGTTGCCCTCGGCGATCACGTCCTCGCTCGCGCCCAGCTGCGCCCCGGCGAGCATGATCTGGGCGACTTCCAGCAGCAGCAGCGGCACGGTGTGCGTGCCGCCCTCGCCGCGGGCCACCGCGGCCACGCCGTCCAGGAAGTCGCGGGCATGCTGGGCAATCCGGTCAGCCAGCGGCCGCCATTCCTCGCCCGGCCGGATGCTCTCGTCGCGGGCCTCGCTCACCGGGCCCGCCGCTGCGCCGTCCGCCAGGTCGTGCTGTCCTGGCCACCCCGTGTGCTAGGCATCCAGCAGTCTCCGTCCCTCAAAGGCACGCCCGAGGGTCACCTCGTCGGCGTACTCAAGCTCACCGCCGACCGGCAGTCCGCTGGCCGGCCTGGTCACGCGCAGCCCCATGGGCCTGAGGAGCCGCGCCAGGTAGGCCGCGGTCGCCTCGCCTTCCAGATTGGGGTCGGTCGCGAGGATTACCTCGGTGACACTGCCATCGGCGAGCCTGGTCATCAGCTCCTTGATGCGCAGGTCATCGGGACCGACTCCGTCGATCGGGCTGATCGCGCCACCGAGCACATGGTAGCGACCGTGGAACTCGCGGATCTTCTCAATCGCCGCAACGTCCTTAGGTTCCTCGACGACGCAGATCACCGACAGGTCACGCCGCTGATCCCGGCAGATCCGGCATTCGTCCTCCTGGGCCACGTTGCCGCAGACCCGGCAGAACTTCACCTTCTCGATCACTTCCAGCAGCACCGCCGAGAGCCGGCGCACATCAGCCGGGTCAGCGGCCAGCAGGTGGAAGGCGATCCGCTGGGCGCCCTTGGGGCCCACGCCCGGCAGCATCCCCAGCTCGTCGATGAGGTCCTGGACGATGCCCTCATACATCGCGGCCCGCTCTACCGGTCGCCGGGCGCGGCACCGCCGGGCGCCCCCGGGTCATCAGCCGGGCCCGGCTGGCCGGGCAGCTGACCCGGCAGCGGCTGACCGGGAACAGCCTGGCCGGGAATGGTGCCCGGGCCGGGCATGCCGGGCATGCCCGGCAGCCCGCCGCCGCCGATACCGGACGCCAGCGGCGCCATGGCCTCTTCCTGCAGTTCGCTGGCGCCCCGCGTGGCATCCCGGATCGCGGCCAGCACCAGGTCGGCCAGCGTCTGGGCCGTCTCGGCCGGGTCGGCCGGATCAATGGCCTCCGGCGCGATGACCAGGTCCAGCAGCTCGCCCTGGCCGCTGACCACGGCCTTGACCAGGCCGCCGCCGGAGGTACCCTCGACCGCCGCCTCAGCCAGTTCCTGCTGCGCGTTCATGAGCTGGCTCTGCATCTGCGCCGCTGCCTCGAGCAGCTGCTGCATGTCCAGCTGACCGCCAGGCTCCACGATGTCCCCAAACCGTCTGGCACCCTCGGTGGCGGGTGACCGCTGAGTTACGGACCGCGCCGCCCGCTGGGTGCCGGGCGCCCGCGCATCCCTGTCATCCCGAGCCTACGGCCTCGCCACCCCCGGCGGGACCCGGCGGTCAGGCGTGGCGGGCGACGCGCAGCCCGTTACGGCTACTCTCCCGAGCCTGCGCCGCGGCCAGGCGCCGCCGCCCGCCAGCTACGGCCCGGGTCATACGTCGCCCATGTCCTCTATGATCCGGCCGCCTAGCTCGCGCTCGATGAGGTCCACGCCGGCCGGCTTGCCCGCCGGGGGCCGCTGGCCGGCCCCCCGGGCCAGGGCGGCGGGGGCGGGCGGCGCGGTATCCGCGGGGTCATTGTCGGGGTCCCCGCCCTCGCCGGGATCCTCCCAGGCGGGTGGCGGGTCGTCGGCCCAGGCCGGGCGGGTGTCCGCGCTAGCCTGCGGGGCGGCGGGGCCGGCCGCCGCCGCGGGGCCGGCGGCCGCGGCTGCGCCGCCCGGGCCGCCCGGCCCGGCCGGAGCGCGCGGCGTGCTTCCGCCACCACCGCCGCCACCACCACCGCTGCCGCTGCCGCCCGCCGCGGGCGGGCCGCTGCCGCCGGAGCCGCCCCGCGGGCCGGCCGGGCCCGAACCCGGGTTCCGCGCCGCGGCCCTGATCTGCGGCGATATCCCGAACATGGTCTGCAGCACCTGACCCAGCAGCTTGTCGTGGCCGCTGCTGGCGAAGCCTTTGGCCTCGCCCTCCCGGGCGAACTCGACGGTCAGGACGCCATCGGCCAGGGACGCGACGGTGGCGTTGGTGAGCAGGATCCAGGCCACCTTGCGGTCGCGCCGGACCGCCTCCAGGACCTCCGGCCACCGGGACCGGAGCAGGTCCGCATCGGCGGCCCCGGACGGCGCGGCCGCCGGAGCCGGCTCTGGATCACGCGCCGGGGCCGCGGAGCCGGCCGCCGGGCGGGCGGGCGCACTGTTTCCGGCCGGGTTATCCGGAACGGCGGCCGGGCCGGCGGTGCCCCGGGATGCCGCTGGAGCCGGGCCGGGGCGCGCCGCCGGGCTGTCCCCCGCCCGCTCGCCCGCCGCAGGCGCTTCGGAAGGGCCCGGAACGGCCGGTGCCGGGGCGGCCGCGGCAGGAGCGGTCGCCGGAGCGGGCGGCGGCGGGGCAGCGGCGGCCCGGGCCGCGGCCGGGGCACCGGCGCTGCCGGCCGCGAGAGACTCCAGCCGCCGCTCCAGCCGCTCCAGCCGGTCCCGCAGATCAGAATCAGCCCCGCGGGCCGGGCCGCTTCCGCCGGCGGGAGCCGCTCCGGCAGCCGGGCCCGGCAGCAGCACCCGGGCGCACATCAGCTCCAGCAGCAGCCGCGGTGACGTCGCGCCGCGCATCTCGGTCAGGCCCGCGCTGATGACCTCTGCCGCCCGGGTCAGCCGCGCCTGGCCGAAGCCGTCCGCCTGGGCCTGCATCTCCTCCGTCCGGTCAGCGGGCACGTCCAGCAGGCCGGTGCTGATCGCGTCCGGCACCGCAGCCAGCACGATGAGGTCACGCAGCCGGTCGAGCAGGTCGGTGGCGAACCGCCTGGGGTCATGGCCGCCCTCGACGACGCGGTCGATGGCACGGAACACGGCCCCGCCGTCCTGCGCGCAGAAGGCCTGCACCACCTCGTCCAGGAGACGGTCATCGGTGTAGCCGAGCAGGGACACCGCCCGCGCGTAGGACGGCCCGGAGTCATCCGACCCGGCTATCAGCTGGTCGAGCACCGACAGCGAGTCGCGGACCGAGCCCGCGCCGGCCCGGATGACGACCGGCAGCACCGCAGGCTCATACCGGACCTGCTCGCTAGCCAGGATCTGCTCCAGCAGTTCCCGGAGCACCGCGGGCGGCACCAGCCGGAACGGGTAGTGGTGCGTCCGCGACCGGATGGTCGCGATGACCTTCTCCGGCTCGGTGGTGGCGAACACGAACTTCAGGTGCGGCGGCGGCTCCTCGACCAGCTTGAGCAGGGCGTTGAAGCCCTCCCTGGTCACCATGTGAGCCTCGTCGATGATGTAGATCTTGAATCGCCCGGCGACCGGGGCGTAGAAGGCACGCTCCCGCAGGTCCCGGGCGTCGTCGACGCCGCCGTGCGAGGCCGCGTCGATCTCGATCACGTCGATGCTGCCCGGCCCGGACGGCGCCAGCGCCACGCACGAGGCGCAGACGCCGCACGGGTCGGGCGTCGGGCCCTGCTCGCAGTTCAGCGAGCGGGCCAGGATCCGCGCGCTGGAGGTCTTGCCGCAGCCGCGCGGGCCGCTGAACAAGTAGGCGTGGTTGACCCGGCCGCTGCGCAGTGCCTGGCGGAGCGGCTCAGTGACATGATCCTGGCCCTTGAGCTCAGCAAAGCTGGCCGGGCGGTACCTGCGGTACAGCGCCAGCGGCGCAGCCGGCGGCTCGGCCGCGGGGCTAGGACCGTGACCGGGACTG
This sequence comes from Streptosporangiaceae bacterium, assembly GCA_036490755.1. Taxonomy (GTDB): domain Bacteria; phylum Actinomycetota; class Actinomycetes; order Streptosporangiales; family Streptosporangiaceae; genus DASUBV01. The sequence goes on along the minus strand of DASXDJ010000088.1, from coordinate 13,581 downwards.
GGGGCGTCACCTGTCATGACCTCATCCTCGCCGGGAGGGGAAGAAAGGACCCCCCGCACACCCGTCAGAGCCCGCGTACCCTTGCTGCCTTCCGGCCCTGGGGGGGTTGGCGGGATAAACGTCGTGCGAGGGGTCTGCCGCCAGTCTAGCCAGGCCCGGGACCGGCCGGTGCCAGCTATCCCGGTCCCGGCCAGTCCCCCCTGGTAGATCCAGGTCAGCGCCCCGCGGCCGGGCCGCCAGCCGGCGATGAACGGGGCCCGGGTCCTGGCCCGGCCCGGCTTAGTTGCCAGGACATGGCCGCGAGCCAGTAGGCTTGCCGGCGGAGGATTCGCCTAGTGGCCTAGGGCGCACGCTTGGAAAGCGTGTTGGGGGCAACCCCTCAAGAGTTCGAATCTCTTATCCTCCGCCACCCTGAGCCGCTCGCGCACCGAGCCGCTCTGACCCTGCTCATGGCGCTGCGGCCGGACAGTACGTCCCGCCGCGAGGGTGACAAAGGTTACTAAAGGTAGTTAAGTAGCCCTGTTGACTTCTCCTGGTGAGGATGCACATCCTGGCAAAATGCCGCTGAACCTGCCTGCCGGAAAGCGCCTTGCCGTCAACATCGGAGTGGACTTCGACGCCCAGTGCGCCTTCAGCGGTCACCTGGAGAAACTGAGCCCGGCCATCTTGTCGCGCGGCGACTTCGACGTCGAGGTCGGCACCCCGCGGCTGCTGCGGCTGTTCGCCAGCTACGAGATACCGACGACCTGGTGCACGCCCGGGCACACGCTCATCACGTTCCCCGACAGCATCAAGGCCGTTATTGATCAGGGCCACGAGATTGCCGCCCACGGCGCCTACCACGAGTCGGTCCCGACCCTCGGCGAGGCCGAGGAGCGGCGGCTGATGGACCTCCAGCTGAGCCAGCACGACAAGATCGTGGGCCGCCGCCCCCGCGGCTACCGCTCGCCCGCCTGGGACTTCTCCGAGTGGACCCTCGCCATCCTGGAAGAACATGGCTTCGACTGGGACAGCTCCCTGATGGGCCGCGATTTCGAGCCCTACCGGCCCCGGCAGGTCACGGTGCACCGCGAGGAACCCAACGAGTTCGGGCCGCCCAGTCCCGTGCTGGAACTGCCGGTCTCCTGGTTCATGGACGACTTCCCGGCGCTCGATCACGTGCCGGGCGTGCTGGCCGGCATGATGTCCACCGATGACACGTTCGCACGCTGGCGCGACAACTTCGACTACGCCTACGCCCATCATCCGGGCGGCGTGCTGACCCACACCGTGCACGGCCTGGTCAGCGGGCGCGCTCACGCGATCATGCTGCTCGAGCGGTTCATCCGGCACATGAAACAGCACGACGACGTCTGGTTCGCCACGCTCAGCGACATCTTCGACTGCTGGCGCGACTGATCGCGGCGCGGGAGATGGCGACGGGTCAGACAGAAGAACGAGTGCCGGTGGCAGGCCTGACGGCGCCGGCCGAGATCCTGGTCGACAGCTGGGGCGTCCCGCACATCTACGCGGCGAGCACCCGGGACGCATTCGCGGCCCAGGGGTTCAACGCCGCGCGGGACCGGCTCTGGCAGATCGACACCTGGCGGCGGCGCGGCCTGGGCCTGCTCTCGGAGGTCTTCGGCGCCGACTACGTGCCGTGGGACCGGGCCGCGCGGCTGTTCCTGTTCCGCGGGGACATGCACGCGGAATGGCTGGCCTACTCGGCCGAGACCAAGCTCATCGCCTCGGCGTTCACGGCCGGGATCAATGCCTACATCCGCCGGACCCGCGACGACCCGTCGCTGCTCCCGGCGGAGTTCCGCGAGCTTGGCTACGAGCCCGCTTTCTGGGCGCCGGAGGATGTCGCCCGCATCCGCAGCCACGGGCTGTTCCAGAACGTCGCGCAGGAGGTGGCCCGAGCGCGGGTGCTGCGTGACTTCGGGCCGGACGCTGAGGAGCTGCGCCGCCGCCGGCAGCCAGCCACCGACCTGGTGATTCCCGACGGACTCGATCTCAGCGTGATTCCCGATGACGTCCTGCAGACCTACCTGCTAGCCACCGCGCCCGTGCCGTTCCCGGTGGGCCCGGCCGCAGCAGCCGGGACCGAGCCGTCCGCAGCCGCGGGCGACTCGTCAGCGGCCGGGGCGGGCAGCAACAACTGGGTGCTGGCGGGAACCCGCACGGCCACGGGCCGGCCGCTGCTGGCCAACGATCCGCACCGGACGGTCTCGGTGCCGTCCCTCCGCTACATGGCCCACCTGTCGGCGCCCGGCTTCAACGTCATCGGCGCCGGCGAGCCCGCCCTGCCGGGCATCTCCATCGGGCACAACGGCCACATCGCGTTCGGCTTCACGGTCTTCTCGGTTGACCAGGAAGACCTGTACGTCTACCAGACGTGCCCCGGCGCCCCGCTGGACTACCGCTATGCCGGGCGCTGGGAGCCGATGCGGGTCATCCGCGAGCTGATCCCGGTCCGCGACGGGCCGGCGGTCGAGGTGGAGCTTGCGTTTACCCGGCACGGGCCGGTGATCCGCGCCGACGCTGAGCGACATACCGCCTTCGCGGTCCGCGCAGCCTGGCTCGAGCCGGGGATGGCGCCCTATCTCGGCAGCATCGACTACATGCGGGCCACGAGCTGGGAGCAGTTCTCGGCCGCCATGAACCGCTGGGGAGCGCCGGGCGAGAACCAGGTCTACGCCGACACCGGCGGCACCATCGCCTGGAAGGCGGCCGGTCTCACGCCGATCCGGCCGAACTGGGATGGCACGCTGCCGGTGCCGGGCGACGGGCGCTATGAGTGGGCCGGCTTTTATGACATGGACCAGCTGCCGGAGGAAGTGAACCCGGGCCGCGGCTGGATCGCCACGGCCAACGAGATGAACCTGCCCGCCGGCTTCCCGCCTGAGCGGAAGATCGGCTACGACTGGCCCGCGCCTTACCGGCGGCAGCGCATCAACGAGGTCCTGGGGGCCCGGACCGGCCTCAGCGCCGCCGATCTGGTCGCTCTCCAGGAGGACTTCCTCAGCATCCCGGCGCGGCAGATCGTCGGCGGCCTGGCCGGCGTGACCTTCACGGATCCGGCCGCCTCGGCCGCGGCTGAACTGCTGCGTGACTGGGACTGCGTGCTCGCGGCTGACTCCGCCGCAGCCGCCCTGTTCCAGGTCTGGTACCGGCGGCACCTGCGCCCCGGGCTGCTCCGTCAGGCCCTGGCCCGGGTGCTGCCGCCGGGCCAGGTCGGCCCGGCCCTGGCCGCGCTGCTGCCGGCGGAGGACCTGACCGGGGATGCGCGCATCGACCTCCAGTTGCTCGCCGCCTTGCGACAGCAGTCCGGCAACGGCGCCGCCGGCTCCCTGGCCGCTGTCCTGGAGCCAACGCTGCGGGCGGCGATGGCCGACCTCACCACGCTGCTAGGCCAGGACCGGAGCCAGTGGGCCTGGGGCCGGCTGCACCGCGCCCACCTGGTGCATCCGGTCGCCGGCCTGCTCCGCGACGCAACCCGGTCTCAGGTCACGGTCGGGCCCCTGCCGCGCGGCGGCAGCAGCGACACCGTCGGCGCGACGACCTACCTGCCGGACTTCACCCAGAATTCCGGGGCCAGCTTCCGGGTGGTGATCGACGTGGGCGCGTGGGACAACTCCCTGGCGATGAACAGCCCCGGCCAGTCGGGGGATCCGGCCAGTCCGCATTTCGCTGACCTGTTCCCGGCGTGGGCCGCCGGCGGGGCGATCCCGCTGCTGTACAGCCGCGAGCGCATCGAGGCCGTTACCGAGCGGCGGATTGTGCTGGTGCCGGCCTAGGCATGCGCCACGGCCGAGGCGCCGGCCGACGCTGGCAGCGGAGGAAGACCGCACCTGCCCTAGCGGCCAGCCTTACCTCAGCCCGGTGGCTAGCGCGGTGTCGGGTGACTTCCTGCCGCCATACCGTCGCAGCGTAGGCAGGCCAGCGTCAGGCGCGGGTTCGGTGGCCGGGCACGTCCCGGCACGGCCCGGACCCGGCCGGCCACTGACCGGACTCACCCGAGGAGAACCTGATGGCTTCCTCCGTCCAGGCCCAGGGTCCCGCTGATCAGGCCCGGGCTCAGCCGGGCCGGGCCGGTGCCAGGCGCGTCGCGCTGGCCGGCTACCGCTGGCTGCTGCTGGCGTTCCTGCTGGGCTGCGCGGCGCAGATCTTCCTGGCCGGCCTGGGCGTGTTCAGCTTCGGCGATCAGGATGCCGCGGGCGGCACCAGCGCCTTCAACGCGCATATGACGCTCGGGTTCGCTCTGGCCGGCGTGGCCGTGATCCTCCTGATCCTCGCCCTGATCGGCCGGCCGGGCGTGCTCGCCATGTCCCTGGCGGGCGTGCTGGTCATCCAGACCTGCCTGCTGCAGAGCCTGCTGGACAGCCTGGCTGACGGCACCGCCGCGTTCGGCGGCCTGCACGCCCTGGACGGGCTGCTGATCGTGGCCAACGCCGGCGTCCTGTACGCGCTGGCGCTGCGGCGGCGCAGGTAAGGCCAGGCGATGACGACCAGCGCGAGCAGCGCGCCGGCGGCCGAGCCGCCCGCCGGGATACTCCGGCCGGCCAGCGGGCCGGGCGCGCGGACGGCCACCGGACTGCTGCTGGCGACGGTGGTGATCGCCCTGGCCGGAGTGGCCCTGACCGTCCTGGCCTGGAGCGCCCTGGGTCCGAGCGACAGGTCCTCGAACCTGGGCGCGGCAGCCGCTGCCGTCGCGTACGCGGTGCTCGGGGCGCTGATCGTCAGCCGGGCCAGCAACGCCGTCGGCTGGCTGCTGATCGCCGAGGGAATGGGCCTGGCCACCATGGCCCTGACCTCCGCCTATGCCGTGGCGGGGATCCGCGCCCATCCCGGCTCACTGCCCGCCGCCCGGCAGGTGGGCGCGACATCGGAGTGGGCCTTCTTCGCGCTGGTCACCGTGCTCGTCCTGGCGCTTCTGCTCTTCCCGTCCGGGACGCTGCCGTCACGGCGCTGGCGTCCGGTGGTGGCGGTCACGCTGCTGGGGAACGCGGTGCTGCTGGCCGCGTTCATCGTGGCCCCGGGGCGCGTGGCGCTGCCCGCGCCCGGCGGTGTCTCGCTCACCTACCCGAATCCGTTCAGCCACGGCACCATCGGCCACGCCCCGGCGGTCATTTCCCTCGGCAGCCTGAACCCCCTGACGCTGCTCCTCGTGGTGCTCCTGGGCGCGGCCGCCGCGTCGATGGTCCGCCGCTACCGCGCGGGCGCCAGCGTGCTGCGGCGGCAGATCAAGTGGGTGGCGCTGCTCGGCGCCACGTTCGGCGTCCTGCAGCTGGTCGCTCTGGCGGGGATCGTGGCCGATCATGGCCAGATACCGCCCTTTGCAGCGGTGGCCTACACCGGCACCGAGCTCATCGCCTTGTTCGGGCTCCCGGTCGTGATCGCGATCGCCATCCTGAAGTACCGGCTGTACGAGATCGACGTCATCATCAACCGCGCCGTCGTCTACGGTCTCGTCTCGGCCGGGCTGACGGCCGTGTACGCGGGCATTGTCCTGGGTATCGGGGCCCTCGCCGGACGGCACAGCACCCCGACGCTGACGATCATCGCGGCGGCCGCCGTCGCCCTGCTGTTCCAGCCGCTGCGGGCGCGCGCGCAGCGCGTCGCCAACCGCCTGGTCTACGGCGACCGGGCCACTCCGTACCAGGTGCTGTCCGACTTCGCCGACGACATGGCCGGCCAGCTGGACTATGACAAGGCCGTCGACCGGATGGTCGCGGTGCTGGCCAGTGCCACCGGCGCCACCAGGACCGAGGCCTGGATCCGCATCGGCGCCGAGCTTCGGCCCTTCGCCGTGTGGCCCGGCGGATCGGTCCCGCCCGGCCCCGTCTCGCTCGCGGACACCGAGCTGCTGCCTGCTTTCGAGGCGGTGTCCCGCGCGGTCGCCGTCCGGCATGGCAGCGAGCTGCTGGGCGCGCTCGCGCTGGAAAAGCCGCGTAATGAGCCGCTGACCGTCGCCGAGGACAAGCTCTTGCAGCACCTGGCCTCCCAGGCCGGGCTGGTCTTCCGCAACAGCCGGCTGACCGCGGAGCTGCAGTCCACGATCGCCGAGCTGCGCGCGTCACGGCGCCGGATGGTGGAGGCGCAGGATGCCGAGCGACGGAGAATCGAGCGCAACCTGCACGACGGGGCGCAGCAGCAGCTCGTCTCGCTGTCGATCCAGCTCGGCCTGCTGGAGGAGTCCGCCGGGGATGCCGCCGCCGTGCGGGAGATGACGCCGCAGCTCCGGACGGCCGTCCGGGCCGCCCTCGACGACCTGCGGGACCTGGCCCGCGGCATCTACCCGCCGCTGCTGGCCGAGCGCGGCCTGGTGCCGGCGCTGCAGGCCCAGGCCCGGCGGGCCGTGCTGCCGGTCGTGATCGAGGCGGACGGCGTCGGCCGCTACCCCCGGGACGCGGAGACCACCGTCTACTTCTGCGCTCTGGAGGCACTGCAGAACATCGCCAAGTACGCCAGCGCCTCGCAGGCGACGGTCCGCCTGTCGTGCTCGGCCAGCAGCCTCCGGCTGACTGTCACCGATGACGGCGCCGGATTCGATACCGCCTCCGCCCGCAGCGGCAGCGGCCTGCAGGGCATGGCCGACCGGCTGGCCGCGCTGGGCGGCACCCTGGACGTTCGCTCCCGGCCAGGACACGGAACGACCCTGACCGGGCAGCTGCCCGTGCCGGACTGCGCGCGGGCGTGACCCTGCGCAGCGCCTGCTCCCGGCGAGCCTGCCGGGCGGGCACCCCGCCGCGCCGGCCGGCTCGCGGCGGATGCCCCGGATGCCTCGTCAGTCGCGAGTCGAGATGATGATGTAGTTCGTCCTCCAGGTCTGGCCGCCGTCGTAGGAGAAGGACTGCTCCCAGTGCGGCGCGCCCTCGGCCAGCCCGGTCCACTCGATGCGGACCCTGGTCATCCGCCCGGCGATCAGCTCCTCGGAGTAGAACAGGCCACGGCCGCCGGCGAACCGGCCCTCGCCCAGCAGGCCCAGCTCGCCCGGGAACCGCGTCGATGCCCACCAGATCCGCCACAGCCCGGTCGCCGGGTCATACAGCCGCACGGTCAGCCCGTCGAACGGCGGGTCGTGCTCGTTATGCGTGAGCTCGACATTGCCCAGGCCGCCGAAGACGGGCTGGACATCGGTGCTGGCCCCGAACTCGATCCACTCGTCGCAGTCCGGGTCGAAGACGTCGCGCAGCTTGCGGTTCAGCAGCCGCCACCGCCCGTGGTAGGGATCGAAATCGGCAGCGCCGTCGCGCACGGCGGTGCCGGCCGGCGCTGCGCCGGGCCCGGAGATCGGCGCGGACGGGGTTTCGGTCATAGATGCTCCTGGCTTGATCGGATACTCGCAGCGGTACCGTATGGCGGCATCACTGACACCTTCTGTCAGTGAGGACTGGCAGGATCTGAGGCATGCGCGCGAGCCGGCTGGTGTCCCTGCTGCTCCTGCTGCAGGCTCGCGGCCGGCTGACCGCCCGGCAGCTGGCCAGCGAGCTGGAGGTCAGCGTCCGCACCGTGTACCGCGACGTCGAGTCCCTGCACGCGGCCGGCGTGCCGCTCTATGGCGAGGCCGGGCCGGATGGCGGCTACCAGCTCCTGGACGGCTACCGCACGCGGCTGACCGGGCTCACCGCGCCCGAGGCGGAGTCACTGTTCCTGGCCGGGCTGCCGGGCCCGGCCGCCGAGCTGGGCCTGGGGACCGTCGTCGCCACCGCACAGCTGAAGATGATGGCCGCGCTCCCGGCCGAGCTGCGCGACCGGGCCGGCCGCATCTCGGCCCGGTTCCACCTGGACGCACCGGGCTGGTACACCGGCAGCGACCCGGCACCGTACCTGGCCGCCGCCGCGGCCGCCGTCTGGGACGAGCAGGTCATCGAGGTCCGGTACCGGCGCTGGAAGGCACCGGACGAGGTGACCCGGACGCTGCAGCCTTACGGCCTGGTGCTCAAGGCCGGCCGCTGGTACCTGGCTGCGGCGGGGGGCAGCGAGCCCGGCCGGGTTGCCACCTACCGGGTATCGCAGATCCTGGACCTGCGGCCGGTGAGCGAGCGCTTCGAGCGCCCGGCCGACTTCGACCTCGCCGGGTACTGGCAGGCCTACCTGGCGGACTTCGAGTCCCGGCGGCACCGCGGTACGGCGGTCATCCGGCTGTCGCCCGCCGGCCGGGACCGCGCCCGCCACCTGCTGGAGCCCGCGGTCAGCCGGGCCATCGGCCAGACCGCAGGCCCGCCCGACGAAAGCGGCTGGGTCCGCGCGGTCATTCCGGTCGAGTCTCCCGCGCATGCCGCCAGTGACCTGCTGCGCCTGGGCGCCGACGCCGAGGCCCTGGAGCCAGCGGAGCTGCGCGCCCTGATGATCTCGACCATCGAGCAACTGGCCCGGGCGTATGCCCCGCCGGCCGACGCTGACATACCGTTGTGAGTATCAGTATCAAGCGAGGTACACGATGAGCCGCACCGTGATCGACGTAGATGATGGCCTGGTAGCTGCCGCCGCCAGCGCACTAGGAACGAGCACGAAAAACGACACGGTCAACGCGGCGCTGCGCGAGGTACTGCAGACCAGGCGCCGGGCTCTGGCGCTCACCAGACTCAGGGCTGCCGGCGCGGCTGGCGCGTTCGAATCCGAGCTTCTTCAGGACGCGAGGAACGACATCTGACCGCTCCTCGCCATTGACCGCTCCCCGCCCCCGGCAGGCGGGCCGGGAGCCGGCAAGCAGGCGAGGATCGCCGTCTAGAGGTTCCGGCGGCAACCGGGCTACACTGCGCAAATCGCTTAATGATCTTGCTGGCCCGGCTCGCGGCACCGGGCCCGGCGCTGAGGGAGCCCCGTGAACAGAGTGGTGACCGGCTACGACGAGAACGGCAGCCCGGCGATCTTGCGGCAGGGCGAGCCGCCGACCGTCATCCACGCGGGCCGCTACACCACGACGGAACTGTGGGTCTCCGGACGCGCCCCGCTGACCGCCGGCACCGCCGACACCTCCACCTCCGAGTGGGCGCTGGAGCCCCCGCCCGGCGGCGCCTGCTTCCGGATCGTGGAGATCGCGCCCGGCACCGAAGCAGACGACACGGCAGCCGCCCAGGCGGGCGAGGCAGCCAGCGACGAGCACGCCGGATTCCAGGACGCTCACGCCACCGATACCCTGGACTACGTCACCGTGCTGCGCGGCGAGGTGACGCTGGTGGTGGGCGGCAGCGAGGTCACGCTCGGCCCGGGCGACTCCGTGGTGCAGCAGCCGGGCGTCCCGCACGACTGGCAGAATCGCTCGACCGAGCCGGCCGTCATGATCGGCGTCCTGGTCAGCGCCCGCTGACGTGGCCGAGCAGCCGGCCTTTACCCTGACGGCAACCGTGCTCGGCGCGACCGACCCGCGCGGGCTCGCCGAGTTCTATCAGCGCCTGCTCGGCTGGCCCGTCGGCGCGGACGACTGCGGGCGCGCACGCCGAGGCCGCGGGCGCAGTGCTCGCCGATTTCCAGCCGCAGGACGATGTCCGGGTCTACATCGATCCCGCCGGTCACCCGTTCTGCCTGTGGATCCGGGACTAACCGGCGGGGCCCGGCACTGACGGATTAACCCGGACGGTTGCCACCGGGCTCACCTAGACTCATGACGTGGTTTTCAAGCAGGTCGGAGAGGGGCGGCCCTATCCCGATCACGCCCGGACTTCCCGGGAATGGGCGCAGATCCCGCCCCGGCCGGTGCGGCTCGACCAGCTGATCACCACGAAGAACGTGCTGGACCTGCACAGCGTGCTGGCCAGTGACTCGACGTTTTACGGCGACCTGTTCCCGCACGTGATCCGCTGGCGCGGCGAGTTGTACCTCGAGGACGGCCTGCACCGCGCTCTGCGCGCAGCGCTGCATCAGCGCTCGGTGCTGCACGTCCGGGTCCTGGAACTCGACTAGCGCCCGCCGGGCGGCTCCGGGGCGGGCAGGTATCCGCGCCCGGCACCGCCGGGGCTAGGCACCCTGGTGCTGCGGCTGGCCGCGCGACGATGCCGCGGTGCCGTTCTGCTTGCCCGCCGGGGGCACGCCATTCTGGCGGTCAGCAGCCTCCGCCTCATGGGCGAGCCGGGGCGTCATCCAGTTCAGCATCTCGGGCAGCAGCAGCCGCCAGGTGTACATGGTGTGGCCGCCGCTGGCAATGATCTTGAGCGGCACGACGGGCTGGCGGTTCTGCAGGAGCTGCTGGAAGGTCTCCGAGTCGCGCACGTCGTTCCTGGCTGCTCCCCCGGTGCCGAGCCAGAAGGACGCGATATGCCGGCGCGGGCCCAGCGTCTGCAGTTCCTCGATCGGGGTATTGTCGCGCTCCTGCTTGCGGGTATGGAACGCGCTGACCGTCCGCGGCGGGTCCGTCAGCTGATTATCGCTGGGCTGGAAGTAGCCGCTGAGCACGCCGGAGTAGCTGAAGATGTTGCCGTGCTGCAGGCCCATGTTGGCCGCGCAGAATCCGCCCTCGGAGTACCCGGCTATCCCCCAGCCATGGCCCGGTGCCTGGACGCGCAGGTGGGTGCCGATGTACCGCGGCAGGTCCAGCGACAGGTAGGTGTCGTCCTGGGGGCCGTGCCACTGGTTAAGGCACTGCAGCGAGATGCCGCGCCCGCCGTTGGCGTCGGGCAGGACCAGCACGGTCGGCTTGGCGGTGCCCTGGCTGACCATGCTGTTGAGCGTCGTGTTCACGCTCAGCACGGAGATCCAGTCCTGCGGGTTGCCGGGGAACCCGTGAATCAGCTCCAGCACCGGGAACCGGTAGGACTGCCAGGCTGACTGGAAGTACTGCGGCGGCAGGTAGACGTAGACCCGGCGCTGGATGTGGCTGAGGCTGCCGCGGACGTTCAGCCGCACGGTCACGCCGGCCTGCGCGGCCAGCTCGGTGTCGATCGACTGGCCGAGGAACATCCCGAACTTGACGCCGGGCTTGCTCCCGCCGGAGGCGGGCACATTGGCTGCGGCCTGCACGCCCTGATTGGTCAGGTCGGAGATCGCGGCATTCCAGTTCTGGTAATAGTCGTAGTACTTATTGACCGCTGCGACCCCGAACGCCATGGCCGGTATGAAGGCCAGGCAGGCGGCCAGGATCCGGAACACCAGCTGCTTGGCGACGATCAGCCACCACACCAGCGCCCCGAATACCGTTATCAGGATCAGGAAGAATTCCGTACTCTGCGGCTCTGGCAATCAACTCTCCGGTCAGGCGGCCTGATGGTGCACCGTGGTCCCCGCACCGCATAACGACCAGCGAGCGGGGACAGTGCCCGCCCGCTCGGGTGGCGGTGGAGGTGGGATTTGAACCCACGGAAGGGTTGCCCCTTCACACGCTTTCGAGGCGTGCGCCCTCGGCCACTAGGCGACTCCACCGAGGGTGAGCCTACCCGAGAGGCGGCCCGTCCGGGTCCGCAGTACCCTCGCGCTGCCGGACGAAGAACTCGCGCAGCAGGGCGCCGCAGTCCGCGGCCAGCACGCCGCTGACGACCTCCGGCGGGCGGCCGAGGCGGCGATCGTGCAGCACGTCCCACAGAGATCCGGCAGCGCCAGCCCGCGCGTCGGCGGCGCCGAAGACCAGGCGGCCGACCCGGGCCGCCAGTACCGCACCCGCGCACATCGTGCACGGCTCCAGGGTTACCACCAGAGTGCAGCCCGCCAGCCGCCAGTCGCCGAGCGCTCTCGCCGCCGCCCGCAAGGCCAGGACCTCGGCGTGGGCCGTGGGGTCAGCGTCAGCCTCGCGCCTGTTGCGGCCCCGGCCGAGGATCGCGCCCCCGGCGTCCAGGACGACCGCGCCCACAGGGACATCGGCAGATCCGGGCGCCCGGCCGGCCGCGGCAGCCTCCTCGAGGGCCAGCCGCATCGCAGGCTCGAACCCGGCCTCATACCCGGTCGGCGGCTGTCCGGTCACGCAGCCGACCGTACCCGCCCCGGCTGCGGCCAGGTGCCGCTACCGGGGCCGCCCGGCTCGCCCGCCACCGGGATACCCGCCTGATCAGGCCAGTGCCGAGGCGTCCAGGGCACGCTCCAGGGCCGGGCCGAATCCGATGCGCCGGGCCAGGCTCGCGAGCACCTCGTCCGGGAACAGGTCCAGGTCGCCGGACAGCGCCCCTAGTTCCATCTCGTCCACGCCGAGGTCAGAGAAGATGGACATGTCCCCGGCCGGGAGCACCTGGTCCAGGTCCTCATCCTCGGGTACCGGGATGTCGAGGTAATCCAGCACCTGCTCAGCCAGCGGCCAGTCCACCGATGCTGTCAGGTCCGACAGGAAGACCGAGATCTGCGAGCCGATCACCCGCAGCGCCACGAAGAAGTCATCGCCGACCGCGGCCAGGCCGATCGTCCCGCCGATGCCAGGCTGCTGGCGCATGGCCAGCATGAGCCCGTCCAGGCTCTCGGTGAGAGCGGCAGGCAGCAACCCCACTTCCCATACGTCGTCGTCCCGGTAGACCACGACGGCGAAGTCGCTGCTAGTCAGTTCGGTCATCGTCACCCCACGGCTGGCTTCAGGAGGGAATGGTGTCAGATTCTCCTGTCCGGCGCGTCCCGATCCCCGGTCCGGGACCGTGCGCGCTGGCTCGCTGGCTCAGCGTCACCGGCAACCGGGGAACGGCGGGAGGCTTATCAGCCCGGCAGGCCGGGCATATCCGGGGTCATGGGCGTTAGTTTGGCCGCACGGCCCCCGTCGCGCCGGCCGCCCCGACACCGACCGCCGTCTACCAGACCGGTGCGGCTGCCCTTGTCGCTCCGATCCCGTATGGTGTCACTTTCGGTTAGCAGACATTGGTTCGCAATTTCCCCTGAGCTATGCTGAGCGCACCAGCCAGCACCAGGTTTCCGCCACAACGCCGCAACGGCTAACAGCCCGGCGCACCCTAGGAGGTGATCACGATGCTCAAGAAGGTCATCACATGGGCGATCGTCTTGTTTATCGTGTACTACCTGATCTCTCACCCGAACGGTGCCGCTGGAGTGGTGCACCACGCGTTCAACGGACTTCGGTCGGCCGGCCAGTCTCTGTCCAAGTTCGTCAGCTCCCTCTAGCATGCGCGCCACGACCGCGCGGGGCCCCGTCGCCGTCAGCAAGTACCTCCTCCCGCGCGAGGTGCAGGTAGCAACGGTCCGTCAGCATCCTGCGGTGTTGCTGCCCGTGGGCGCGCAGACACTGGCCGGGCTCCTGATAGCGGGCGTGCTGAGCGCGACTATCGCGCAGGGCACCGAGGTAGTGCTGGCGGTCTTGTGGATCGCCTGGGCCGTTCTCCTTCTGCGGCTCATCTGGAAGGCCATCAACTGGGCCGTCGATTACTTCGTGATAACCACCGAGCGGCTGCTGCTGACAACGGGCCTGCTGACTCGCAAAGTGGCGATGATGCCCCTGTCAAAAGTCACCGACATGAGCTTCCAGCGTTCCTTCGCCGGACGGCTTCTCGGCTACGGCGAGCTCATCGTCGAATCGGCCGGACAGAACCAGGCTTTGGACAGAGTGCCGTATATTCCCTATCCCGAGCAGCTTTACCTACTTGTATGTGGGATGCTGTTCCCGTCGGGCGCAGACGGGCCAGATGACGCCGAGACCTCCGACGACTAAGTTCCGCTAGCTTTCTCCCCTTCCCCGGG
>DASXDJ010000087.1:0-57429 GCA_036490755.1 Streptosporangiaceae bacterium | reverse complement strand
CCGAACTGCGGCATGCGGCGCGCCGCGGCGCGCCGGGCCCGCCGGGAGGCGGCCGGGCCGGCCAGCCAGCCGCCCAGGCCGGGCAGCACTGCGCCGCCGGCCGAGCCGCCGGCGGCGGCCAGGCCTTGCCGGCCGCCGCGGCCCGCCAGTCCCTGCCGGGCCCGCAGCGCCGACCCGCCGGGTGCGGCCAGGGCCGCGGGGGCCGCCGACGCGGCCCAGGTGCCGGCCAGCCACGCCCGGGTCAGCAGCACCAGGTACAGCACGAACGGGCTGATCAGCACGTCATAGAGGATCGCCGCGGGCAGGATCTGCCGGACCGATGCCCAGCTGACCTGCGCGGGCTGCAGCGCCATGCCCAGCGCCGCGATGAGGATCTCGCCGGCCGCCGCAGCCCCGGCCGCGATCAGCATCGGCGCCAGCGCCGAGCGGGCGACCGTGCCGCGGCACCGGCCGCAGGTCCAGCCCACGATGCACAGCACCAGGGCGTACACGCCGACGACCCCGCTGCCGGGCGGGGCCAGGTCCAGGGCCAGCCCGGCCGCGAAGCCGGTGACCGCGCCGGGCACCGGCCCGCCGGCCAGTCCCAGGGCCGCGACCATCACCAGCACCAGGTCGGGCACGGCGCCGCCGGGCAGGTGCAGGCCGTTGAGGTAGGTCAGCTGGAAGATCAGGGCGAGCGCGACGGCCACGACCGACAGCACGATCCTGCGCATCTCAGCCCCCCGTTGCCGGCGCCGCCGGGCTGGACGGGGTGGTTCCGGGCGAGGAGCGGGTGCCGGGCCGCACGGTCACGGTGACCGTGGGGGTCGGCTTGGCGTGCGGGCGGGGCGGCAGTACCGCGAACCGCGGGCTGCGCTTCGGCGGCTCGATCACGATGCCGACCACGCCGAGCGCGGCGAAGTTCACGTACGGCCGGACGAGCGCCCGGGAGGTCAGCGCGCCGGCCCGGTTGACCACCTGGCTGACGGCGCCGACCGGGACGCCGGGCACGTAGGGCCGGTCATGGACCGACGCCGAGGTGACCAGCTGCTGTCCTGGCGTCAGCGTCACGTGGGTGTCCAGCACCTGCAGTTTCAGCTCCCCGGTCCCGCTGGCTGTCTTGCCCGGCCCGGTCACCCAGCCGAGCTGGCCGCCGGGCGCCAGCTGGATGCCGACCTGGGCCGAGGAATCGGTGGCCAGCATGACCGTGCAGGTATCGGGGCCCACCGCGGTCACCTCGCCCACCAGGCCCTGGCCGTTCAGCACCGTCTCCCGCGGCCGGACGCCATCGCGGTTGCCGGCGTCGAGGGTGACGGTCTGCTGGAAGCCCTGCCCGGTCGCGATCACGCTGGCCGCGACCACCCGGTAGCCGCCCTTGCCGGCCACCGACAGCAGCCGCCGCAGCTGGCTGTACTGGTCCTGGCTGAGCTGGGCGTGGCTGAGCTGGGCGCGCAGCCGGACCACCTCCTGCTGCAGCGAGCGGACCTGCGGCGAGGAGCCGCCCTGGCCCTGGCCGACCAGGCTGGACGCGGAGTTGGCCGCGGTCTCGGCCCCGCCGAACACCGACGAGCTGACCGCGCGGATCCCCCGGATGACCGGCGAGCCCCCGTCCCGGTAGTCGATCGTGATCAGCAGCAGGGCCGCGACAATCAGCACGCCGAGAACCAGGCGGGTTCGCCGCGTGTCGTGCACAACCGATCACCTCATCTGCCGCCAGATCCGGCAGCTCGTGCACCGGGCCGCCAGGCGGCCCCGCGCGGGCAGGCGGGCTAGCGCCGGGCCTCGGGCACCAGGACCTGGCGCAGGGTGTCGAAATCCTCCACGCACTTGCCGGTGCCCAGCGCGACCGAGTCCAGCGGGTTGTCCGCCATGTGCACGGGCATCCCGGTTTCCTCGCGCAGCCGCTCATCCAGCCCGCGCAGCAGCGCGCCGCCCCCGGTCAGCGCGATCCCGCGATCCATGACGTCGCCCGCCAGCTCGGGCGGGCACTTGTCGAGGGTGCTCTTGACCGCGTCGATGATCACGCTGAGCGGTTCCTCGATGGCCCGGCGGATCTCCTCGGCGGAGATGACGATGGTCTTGGGCAGGCCGCTGACCAGGTCGCGACCGCGAATCTCGGCATTCGGCTCATCCGCGGAGGGATAGGCCGAGCCGAGCGCCATCTTGATTTCCTCGGCGGTGCGCTCGCCCAGCATCAGCGAGTACTCCTTCTTGCCGAAGGTGATGATCGCCTGATCCAGCTCGTCGCCGCCGACCCGGATGGACTGCGAGGTGACGATGCCGCCGAGGGAGATGACCGCGACCTCGGTGGTGCCGCCGCCGATGTCGACAACCATGTTGCCCGTCGGCTCGTTCACCGGCAGCCCGGCCCCGATGGCGGCGGCCATCGGCTCCTCGATGATGTACACGCGGCGGGCGCCGGCCTGGTGGCCGGCCTCCTTGACCGCGCTCTGCTCCACCCCGGTGATGCCGCTGGGCACGGCCACGACGATCCGCGGCTTGGCCAGGTGGCTGCGGCGGTGCACCTTCTGGATGAAGTAGCGCAGCATCCGCTCGGTGACGTCGAAGTCGGCGATGACGCCGTCCTTCAGCGGGCGGACGGCGATGATGTTGCCCGGCGTCCGGCCGATCATCCGCTTGGCCTCGACACCTACTGCCACGATCTGCCCGGTATTGGTATTGAGCGCCACAACTGAGGGTTCATTGAGCACAATGCCGCGGCCTCTGACATACACCAGGGTGTTCGCTGTGCCCAGGTCGACAGCCATGTCACGGCCCAGAAAGGCCAGTGCGTTGCTCATTCCGAACGAGAACCTTCCAGCTGGATCTTGCCAGGTTGATCTGCAGTTTTCGGCGCGGATCGCGACCACAACCGCATGGCTTGTACGTGGCCACTTCACGCCGGGCTAAACGGTGCCAGGTCAAAAAGATCTTGGTCTGCCGCCGTGGCGAGGCGATGGCACCCGGCCATGCCCGGCGCCCCTCTTGGCGTCCAACGCGCCACTGCCGCCGATGGTGCCAAAGCCGGAGAGCCATTCCCGCGGGAGTCAGTCTCTCACTATCGGCTATCGACCGGTCGCCCGCAGTAACGGATCGCGAGCTGGACGTCACCAAGGAAAAGCCTACAGGCCGGCCTACGTCTCCCCGCTGCGGCACGCCGGGTGTCCCGGATCGGCCGGCTTCGGCGGCCACCGTTCGACGGGCGGCGGGCTGGTTTGGCCGCGGGGCCGGACGCGCTTTGGCGGCTCAGCCCGTCCGTTTTTGGTGGCTGGGCCCGGCTTGCCGGGGCCGTCTGGCCCGTCCGCCGGCCCGGTCCGGCCGGGCGCAGGCTAGGACGGGGCCGGGCGCTCGATGCGGACCCCGAGCCAGATTCCGATGGCCCACAATGCGGCGAAGATGGCGCCGAGGATATACAGCACCGGGACGATGACTCCGGCCACGATCACGAAGACCTGCAGCAGGCTGCCCCCGACCAGGGCGGCGGGCAGCGCCGGCCGGGCCAGGATGGCGAACAGCACGGCGGCCACGGCCGCCACGCCGCCGGCCCAGCCGGCTGCGCCGGGCCGCAGGTGGCTGATCTGGATCGCCACCGGGATGGCCAGGCCGATCACGATGGCTTCCATGATCAGGACGGTGGCGCACAGCCGCTTCATGACAGCTCCCCCGCCGGGCCGTCATCCGGGCCGGCCTGGGTGAGCAGCAGCCGGGCCTCGCCCGCCGTGATGACCGAGCCGGTGATCAGCACGACCGCCCCGCCGCGCCCGGCACCCGCGCCGCCCTGCCCCGCATCGGCCTCGTCGGCCAGCGTGACGGCCAGCTCAATGGCATCGTCTAGCCGCTTGGCCACGCTGATCCGGTCCGGCCCGAAAACCGGCTCGGCCAGGTCGGCCAGCCCCGCCGGGTCCATGGACCGGTCGGTGGAGTTCCGGGTCACCACCAGCCGGGCCGTCACCGGCTCCAGCTCGTCCAGGACGCCGGTGACGTCCTTGTCCTCGCTGATCGCGACCACCGCGATCAGCTCGGTGAAGGTGAACGCCTCCTCCAGGGCGGCGACGGTGGCCGCCATCCCGGCCGGGTTGTGCGCGGCGTCCACGATCACGACCGGGCTGCGCCGCACGATCTCCAGCCGGCCCGGCGAGCTCATGTCGGCGACGGCATCCCGCACCAGGCCGATGTCCAGCCGGCCGGTCTCCATGTCACGGCCCGGGTCCAGGTCCGCAGTGGTCGCGGTGTCCTCGCCCGCATCATCCTCGTCCGGGTCGTGCCCGTTGAGCTCGGCGGTGTCGAGGGCCGGGGTGCCGACCGGCTCGGCCCGCGCGAAGGCCTCGACGGCGGCCAGCGCGCAGGCCAGGTTGCCGGCCTGGTGCGCACCGAACAGCGGCAGGAACAGCCCCTCGTAGTCGCCCAGCAGGCCGCGGATGCTCAGCTGCTGACCGCCGACCGCCAGTTCCCGGTCCAGCACGCCGAACTCCAGGCCCTCGCGCGCCACCGTGGCGCCGGCCTCAGCCGCCCGGCGCAGCAGGATCTCGGCCACCGACGGCGCCTGCTGGGCCAGGACGGCGATGGCGCCCGGCTTGATGATGCCGGACTTCTCCGTCGCGATCTCCTCGACAGTGGCGCCCAGCCAGCGAGTATGGTCCAGCGCGATCGGGGTGACCACGGCGACCGCGCCGTCGGCCACGTTCGTGCTGTCCCAGGTTCCGCCCAGGCCGACCTCCAGGATGGCCACGTCGACTGGCGCGTCGGCGAACACCGCGAATGCCATGCCGCACAGCACCTCGAAGAACGACAGCCGGGCGGGCTGCCGGGCGTCGACCAGCTCCAGGTAGGGCGTGAGCTCCTCGTAGACCTCGATGAACCGCTCCGGGGTGACCGGGACGCCATCGACGCGGATCCGCTCCCGGAACGAGGTCAGGTGCGGGCTGGTGAACAGCCCGGTGCGCAGCCCGCGGGCGCGCAGCAGCCGCTCGGTCATCCGGGCGGTGGAGGTCTTGCCATTGGTCCCGGTGATGTGGATCACCGGGTAGGCGCGCTGCGGGTCGCCCAGCAGGGTGACCAGCGCGCTGATCCGGTCCAGCGTGGGATCAATGCTGTGCTCGGGCCGCCGGGCCAGGATCTCCTGCTCCACCTGCGCCAGCCGCTGAGACTCCGCACGAGTCATCCGCTCACTCCAGTCACACCGTCGAGCCTACTGTCCCCCGCGCAAGCCCCTGTCCTCGGTCAACTCCAGCCCTTTCTGGCTTCCGCGCGGTGTTTTCCCGGGGGATTACCCTCGGACCCCCAGACCGGGGGCGCCGCGCCCCCGGACCCCCTGGGGCCGGTGAGTTCCGGCCACCCTGCGGGCGTCCGGAACTCACCGGCAAAATCCAGAACCCTCATCAGCTGGGCGGCAGCTCAGCGAGCCGGGCTTCGAGGCGGGTGACTTCCTTTTCGGCTGCCGCGAGGCGGGCCCGGTTGGTGGCCACCACCTCGGCCGGGGCCTTGGCCACGAAGGCCGGGTTGCCCAGCTTCCGCTGCGCCGCCTCGATGTCGGCGCGGGCGGCGGCCAGGTCCTTCTCCGCCCGCCGCCGCTCGGCTGCCACGTCCAGGCCCGCGGCGGTGTCCAGGTCGATCGTGACTCCCTCCGCCTCCACGGACGCCGTGGGCGCGAAATCCCCCTCGGGCACGGTCAGCCGGGTCAGCGCGCGGACCCATGCCTCATGCCCGGCCAGCGGCGTCGCCTCGATCCCGGTCAGCACGGCCGGGACCGGCTGAGCGGGACGCAGCCCCTGGTCCGAGCGGAACCGCCGGACCTGGGTCACCAGCCGCATCAGGGCGCTGATGGCCACCTCCGCGGCCAGGTCGGCGGGCAGCGCCGCCTCAGCCTGCGCCCCGGCGGCCGCGGCGCCCGGCCAGCGGGCGATGACGACCGACTCGCCGCCGGTCAGGGCGGTCCACAGCTCGTCGGTCACGAACGGCAGGATCGGGTGCAGCAGCCGCAGCAGCCGGTCCAGGACCACGCCCAGCACCTGCCGGGTCGCGGCCGCGGCGGCCTCGTCGCCGCCGGTCAGCGACGTCTTGGCCAGCTCCAGGTACCAGTCGCAGAACTCATCCCAGGCGAAGTGGTACAGAGCCTCGCAGGCCCGGGCGAACTCGAACTGCTCCAGCAGCCGGTCGACCTCCGCGGTGACGGCAGCCAGCCGGGAGCAGATCCACCGGTCGGCCGTGCTCAGGTCTCCGGCCGCGGGCAGGCCCTGGTCCGCGACGGCGCCGTTCATCAGCGCGAACCGGCTGGCGTTCCACAGCTTGTTGCAGAAGTTGCGCGAGCCGGCCGCCCACTCCTCGCTGACCGCTACGTCCCCGCCGGGGTAGGCCCCGCGCGCCAGCGTGAACCGGGTCGCATCGGCACCGAAGCGGTCGATCCAGTCCAGCGGGTCCACGGTGTTGCCGCGGGACTTGGACATCTTCTTGCCGAACTGATCGCGGACCAGGCCGTGCAGCGCGATCTGGCGGAACGGGACGGCCTGGTCCGGGCCCAGCTCCGCATTGGCGTACAGGCCGAACAGCAACATCCGGGCCACCCAGAAGAACAGGATGTCGTAGCCGGTGACCAGGATCGAGTTCGGGTAGAAGGCGCGCAGGTCGGGGGTGTCGTCGGGCCAGCCCAGCGTGGAGAACGGCCACAGCGCCGAGGAGAACCAGGTGTCCAGCACGTCGGGGTCCTGCTGCCAGCCCTCGCCGGCCGGCGGCTGCTCGCCGGGGCCGGGGCAGACGACCGCACCGCCCGGCCCGTACCAGACCGGGATCCGGTGGCCCCACCACAGCTGGCGGCTGATGCACCAGTCGTGCATGTTGTCGACCCAGTCGAAGTAGCGGGCCGCCAGCTCCGGCGGGTGGATGCGCACCCGGCCGTCGCGCACAGCGTCGCCCGCGGCCTTGGCCAGCGGCTCCACCCGGACAAACCACTGCAGCGACAGCCGCGGCTCCACGGTGGTCCCGCACCGCGAGCAGTGCCCGACCGCGTGCACGTAGGGCCGCTTCTCGGCCACGACGCGGCCGGCCTCCCGCAGCGCGGCCAGGACGGCCGGCCGGGCCTCGAACCGGTCCAGCCCCTGAAACGGGCCGGGAGCGGTGATGACGGCGCGCTCGTCGAGGACCACCAGGCTGGGCAGGCTGTGCCGGCGGCCGATCTCGAAGTCATCAGGGTCGTGCGCCGGGGTCACCTTGACCGCCCCGGTGCCGAACTCCGGGTCCACGTGCGGGTCGGCCACGACCGGGATCCGGCGGCCGGTCAGCGGCAGCTCGATCTCGCGGCCCACCAGGTGGCTATAGCGGGCGTCGTCAGGGTGCACGGCCACCGCCGTGTCCCCCAGCATCGTCTCCACCCGGGTGGTGGCCACCACGACCTCATCGGCGCCGTCCCCGTACCGGATCGAGACCAGCTCGCCGTCGTCGTCGGAGTGCTCGACCTCGATGTCCGACAGCGCTGTCAGGCAGCGCGGGCACCAGTTGATGATCCGCTCGGCCCGGTAGATGAGCCCGTCGTCGTACAGCCGCTTGAAGATGGTCTGGACCGCGCGCGACAGCCCCTCGTCCATGGTGAAGCGCTCACGCGTCCAGTCCACCCCGTCGCCGAGCCGGCGCATCTGGCCCAGGATCGCCCCGCCGGACTCGGCCTTCCACTGCCAGACCCGCTCCACGAACGCCTCGCGGCCCAGGTCGTGCCGGGACAGGCCCTGCCGGCCCAGCTCGCGCTCGACCACGTTCTGGGTGGCGATGCCGGCGTGGTCCATGCCGGGCAGCCACAGCGCGTTGTATCCCTGCATCCGCTTGCGCCGGACCAGCGCGTCGATCAGCGTGTGATCCAGCGCGTGCCCGATATGCAGCGATCCGGTGACGTTGGGCGGCGGGATCACGATCGCGAACGGCGGCGCGGCCGACTCCGGGTCCGGCGTGAAGTAGCCGGCCTCGACCCAGCCTTCATACCGGCGGGTCTCGACCTCGCCGGGCGCGTACTGGGGCGGCAGCTGTCTGCGCGGTGCGGTGCTCACGGCAGCAGAGTCTAGAAGAGCGGGGCGAGCCAGGCGGTCAGCATGCGGCGCGGCCGATCACCGCCAGCCGACAATTCGGTAACAAACTGGCTCCTGACTGCCGTCATATCTCGAAAGATCAGATAGCCGCGGGGCATGCTGAGGACATCGTGCTCGCGAGGCGGACGGGGGCGCGCAGCGGAGGTGGTGCGGCTCATGCGCAGGCCGCCAGTAGCTGTGCGGCACGTGTCGGCCCACCCGCTGGCCTTCGCCATCGTCGCCCTGACCGTCCTGTTCACCACCATGTGCGCGGCCGCGGCGGCCTCCTTCACCAGCAGCGCCACCAGCATCGCGGTGCGGCGGCTGCTGACCGCTGATCGCGGCACCGCCATCGATGTCAGCGTGCCCGCCCCGGCGGCTGACGCCCCTGGCGTGCCGGCCCGCGTCAGCCGCACGCTGACTACTGCGGCGGCTGGCCTGCCGCTGGCCATCGCGACCGGCCGTCAGTCGCCGGTCTTCCGCCTGCCCGGTCGCTACCACCATGGCGGCCAGGCCTTCACGCAGATCGTCTCGCTGCCCGCGCTGCCCGCGCACGCTGTGCTGCGGTCCGGCAGCTGGCCCGCCGGGATGACCGCCGGGGGGACCGGAACCGGGGGCGCGGCCGGGGCCGCGGGAGTGGCGGGAGCGGCGGGCAGCAGCACGCCGGTACCCGCCTGCCTGCCGGCCCCGGCCGCCCGGCGGCTGCAGCTGAGCGCCGGGGATCTCCTGCGGCTCCGGGACGTGCCCGAGCAGACCACCATCACGGTGAGGGTGACCTGCATCTTCGCCCGCCGCCAGGCCGCCAGCCCGTACTGGTCGCTCAGCCCGGTCGGGCCGGCCGGGTCCGCGCGCACGGGCGCGGCAGCCCTGATCGGCCCGCTGGTGACCAGCCCCGCGGTGCTGGCCGGGCGGCACATCCCGGTCCAGACCGCCGTGCTCGCGGCGCAGCCCGAGTTCGGCACGCTGCGGCCGGCCAGCCTGGCCGGGCTCGCGGCCCGGCTCGGCGCGACCGTCACCAGCCTGACCGGCTCGGAGTCGCTCGACGGGGCGATGGTCACCACCCGGCTGCCCGGGCTGCTCGGCGAGCTGGCCGGCGCCGCCGTGGTCGCCCGCTCCCAGCTGCTCATCGGCCTGCTCATCCTGCTGGTGATCGCGGGCGCGACGGTCACCGTCACGGTCCGGCTGCTGGTGCTGGCCCGCGAGGCCGAGGTGGCGCTGCTGGCCGCCCGCGGCGCGTCCCGGCGCCAGCTGGCGGCGCGCGGGCTGGCCGACGCGCTGATGCTGGCGGTGCCGGCCGCGGTCGCCGGCCCGTTCCTGGCCGGCTGGCTGCTGGTGCTGCTCACCCGCTCCGGGCCGCTGGCCCGCAGCGGGCTGGTGCTGCACGCGGGCCAGCCCGCGGCGGCCTGGCTGGCCGCCGGCGCCGTGGCCGCCGGCTGCGCGGTCATCATCTCGCTGCCCTGGCTGCGCCGGCCGCCGTCGGCGGTCATGCGCCGGGTGCAGGCCGGCCGCCAGCGGGCCATCGGCGCCGCGGTGTCGGCCGGGGCCGACCTGGCCCTGGTCGTACTGGCGGCGGCCGCGACCTGGCAGCTGGCCCACTTCTCGGCGCCGGTCACGACCGGTCTGGCCGGCCGGCTGGGCGCGGACCCGATCCTGGTCAGCGCGCCGGTGCTGGCCATCGCGGCCGGGTCGCTGGTCACCCTGCGGCTGCTGCCGCTGGCCGCGCGGCTGGCGGACCGCGCCGCGGCCCGCAGCCGCGGGCTGACCGGCGCGGTGGCCGCCTGGCAGCTGAGCCGCCGGCCGCTGCGCCATCCGGGCCCGGCCCTGCTGGCCATGTTCGCCGTCGCCACCGCGGTGGTGGCGCTGGCCGAGAACAGCAGCTGGCACGCCTCGGTCCAGGCCCAGGCCGCCTTCAGCGTGGGGGCGGACACGGCCGTCACGCCGCCGGCCGCCCGCCCGCTGGCCGCCGGCCAGACGGCGCTGATCACCGGCGCGCCGGGCGTGCTGGCCAGCACGCCGGCGGTGCTGGCCCAGGCCAGCACGGCGCAGGGCACCCCGGCCACCGTGCTGGCGGTGAACGGCCCGGCCGCCGGGCGGGTCCTGCCGCTCGGCACGGCTAGCGGCGGCGCGAGCCCGGCGCGGCTGGCGGCCCAGCTGGCCCGGCTGCGGCCGGCCGGCCCGCTGCCCGGCACGGCCATCGGGGGCCGGCCGGGCCGGCTGCAGATCACCGCCCGGCTGCGGGTCGCCCGGTCATCGCCGCCCGGTCAGGCGGGCCGGCCGGCCATCGCCGCGCCCGTCCTGGGCATCCAGCTGACCGACGCCGCCGGCGTCGCCTACCAGGTGAGCGCGGGGTCGCTGCCCGCCGATGGCCGCCGTCACCAGCTGACCGCCGTCATCGGCCGCCGGGCCGACTACCCGCTCCGGCTGACCGGATTCAGCCTCGATTACCTGCAGACCGGGCACCGGGCCGAGCCGGGCCGCCTGGTCATCGGCCCGGTGCGCGCAGCGGCGGCGGGGCGCCCGGGCCAGGCCATCGCGGCCGTGCCGGCCGGACGCCCGCTGCTGGGCCTTGGCGCCGGCGGGCCGGCCAGCTCGCCCGGCGCGCTGGGCGCGGGAGCGGGCGCGGCGGCCCTGCCCCGCCAGGTCATCGCCCGGGCCGGCGGCCCCGGCGTGACCGTTCGCTTCCGGACCGGGAAGGTGCAGGGCGGCCAGGGCGGCGGTCCCGCGTCTACCTCGCTGGCGGTGACCGCCGGGCCGGTGACCGGGCCGCTGCCCGCCCTGGCCACCCGCAGTTTCCTGGCCGCCAGCGGGGTGGGGCTGGGGCACGTGGTGCAGGCTCAGGTGCAGGGCGCCAGCATCCCGGTCCGGGTGGTCGGCGAGGTCACCCGCTTCCCCGCCGTCACCGGCGCCAGCGGCGGGCTGATCGTGGACCAGGCGACCATGCAGGAATCCCTGCGCACGCGCGGCCTGCCGCCCGCGGTCCCCGCCGAGTGGCTGCTGCGCACGTCCGGGACGGTACGGCTGGCCGGGCTGCCGCCGGGCACCACGGTGGTCAGCAGCGCGGCCCGGGCCGCAGCCCTGAGCCGCCAGCCGCTGTCGGTGGCGCCGCTGCTCGCCCTGCTGGCCATCGCGGTCGCGGCGATCGCCCTGGCCTGCGGCGGGTTCGTGGTTAGCGCGGCGACCGGCCAGGACCGGCAGCGGGACATCGCCATGCTCGATGCCCTCGGGGCCCGGTCCGCGCAGGTGATGTGGATGGTCTGCCTGGAGCAGGCCATGACGGCGGTGCCCGCGGCGCTGGCCGGCCTGGCGCTCGGCGGGCTGCTCAGCCAGCTGATCGTGCCCGCGGTGAGCCTGACGGCGCGCGGCGTGCACCCGGTGCCGCCGGTGGTGGTTCAGGTGCCCTGGCTGCTGGCCGCCGGCATCGCTGTCGTCATCGCCGGGATCCCGGTGCTGGCCGCGGGCGCCCCGGCCCTGCGCGCCCGCGCCGTCGCCGCCATGCTGCGCACCCAGGAGGAGACGTGAGCCGGGCCGGGCAGCGCTGGCGGCAGGCCCGCCGGATCATGACCGGCGAGGCCGGCCCCGGGCTGGCCTGGACGCTGGCCGCAGTGGCCATGCTGAGCGTGCTGATCGCCGTCGCGGCCCCGCGGGAGCTGGCCGCCGTCCAGAACAGCGCACTGCGCCGCGCGCTGGCCCCGCTGCCCGCCCTGGAGGTGAGCGTCACCGCCCAGGCCAGCTGGCAGGTGACCAAGGACGGCAGCGGCGTGCTGCTCCCCGACGGTGCCCAGCAGCTGACCGGCGTGCTGGCCGGCCAGGTCCGGCCCGTCCCGGTCGCCCCGGCCGGCCAGTGGGCATCGGTGTTCACCACGACCCTGCCGATCCAGAACCCCACCCCCGGGGCCGTGCTCAGCAACCCGCCGACCCTGGAGGTCGTCTACCGCAGCAACCTGGCCTCCTACGCTCGCCTGGTCACCGGCAAGCTGCCCGGCGCGGTCCGGCAGCTCGCGCCCCGGCCGGGGGCGCGGCACGGGATCCTGCTGGTCGACGCGGCCGTGACGCCGCTGACCGCGCGCCGGCTCGGGCTGCATGTCGGCTCGCTGGCCAAGATGAATTCCTACCTGCCCGGACACTCGAAAGTGTGGGTGCGGGTCACCGGCATCGTGGCACCCCGTAGGCCGGACACGCCGTTCTGGCAGACCGACCCGACCGTGGCGGCGCCGATCATCCCGCTGCCCACTACCGGCCCGGACGCCGCGCCGCCGTTCTGGCAGAGCGCGGCCCTGGTCGGCCCGGCCGAGATGGCCCAGGTGCAGGCCGCCTACGGCGGCAGCATCATCCACGGCGAGTGGTTCACCCCGCTGGAGCGCGGCGCGATGAACCAGGCGACGCTGCCGGGCGTGCTGGCCCACCTGAGCGGGGTGGTCACCGGCAACGGCGGGCCCGCCCTGCTGCAGCCGCTGCCGGCCATCAGCGGAGTCCCGCAGGGCGAGACCACCATCCTGACCGTCTCCACCGGGTTCCCGGCCGCGATCAGCGGCTTCGAGGCGCAGCAGCGGGCGGCGGCCGCTCTGGAGACGCTGCTGATCGCCGACGTCCTGCTGGCGGCCCTGCTCGTGGTGGTCACCTGCGCCCGGCTGGCGGCCAGCGCCTACCGGCCTGAGCTGACCCTGATCCGGGCCCGGGGCGGGTCGGCGCGGCAGGTGGCCGGGCGGGTGCTGGCCCGGTCAGCGTGCCTGGCCGTTCCGGGCGCGGTGGCGGGCGCGGCCGTCGCCGTCGCCCTCACCCCGGCTCCGCCGGACGGCAGCCCGGCGGCCTGGCTGCTGGGCGGCCTGGCCGCCGTGGCGGCGGCCGGCATCCCCGCGCTGGCGGCGGGCTGGGCCCATCGCAGCATCCGGCCGGGCGGCGACGGCCGGGCCGACCTGGTCACGGCGCGGCCGTCGTGGCGCCGCCTGGTCGCCGAGCTCACCCTGCTGATCATCGCAGGGGCGACCCTGGCCGCCGGGCGGCTGCGCGGCATCGGCTCGGGGACCGACGCGCTCAGCCAGGCGGCGCCGGTGCTGGCCGCCGCGGCGGCCGCGCTGATCGCCGCGCGGCTGTACCCGGTCCCGGTCCGCGGGCTGCTGCGGCTGGCGGCCGGGCGGCCCGGCCCGGTGGGCTTCCTGGCCCTGGCCCGGGCGGCCCGGGCCCGGATCGGCGCCCTGCTGCCGGCGCTGACGCTGGTGATCAGCCTGACCCTGGCCGCGTTCGGGGTCATGATCGTGAGCTCGGTGACGGACAGCCAGGCCGCGGCCGCGTGGCGGCAGGCGGGCGCGGACGTGGCCGTGCAGGCCCCGCTGAACACGGTGGTGCCGGCGAAGCTGGTCCGGGCCGTCGCCGCCGAGCCCGGCGTCCGGCATGTCGCGGCCGTGTACGAGCTGCCGGGTCACGGCAAGGTCGGCTCGACGCTGCAGCCGGGGGGCGGGACGGCGCGGCCGGTCGGCGTCGTGGTGGTCTCGGCGGCCTCCTACGCGGCGCTGGCGCGCGACACGCCCTGGCCTGATTTCGCCGCCGCGCCGCTGGCCCGCGCCGGGAGTACCAGCACCGGCACGGCCGTGCCGGTGCTGGCATCGCCCGGACTCGGCGCCGTCGGCGGGCCCGCGACACTGACCGTCGGCGGCAACCAGCTGCCGGTGCGAGTAGCCGGGCGGACCGGCCCGACCGCCGCGATGACGGCCGGGACGCTCGTGGTCCTGCCCGCCTGGGCCGCGGCTCGCCTGTCGACCCTGTCCGGCCCCAACCTGCTGCTGGCCACCGGGAGCGGCATCAGCCTGCCCGCGGTGCGCGCCGCCGTCCGGCACGCCATGCCCGGCGGCCTGATCCGCTCCCGCGCTCAGATCCTGGCCGGGCTGCGCGGCGCCCCGGCCCCGCGCGCCGCCGCCCAGCTGTACTGGCTCAGCACCGGGGTGGCGGCGCTGCTCAGCGTGATCGCGCTGCTGTTCGGCCTGGCGCTGACCCGGCGCTCCCGCGGCCAGCTGATCGACCAGCTGACGGCCCTGGGCATCGGCTCCCGGCAGGCCCGCGCCGTGGCGGTGAGCGAGGTGCTGCCGCTGCTGGCGGTGGCCGTCCTGGGCACCGCGGTGGCCGGGCTGGTGCTGGCCGCCGTGCTCGGCCCGGCCCTGAATCTCGCGGTCTTCACCGGCGCGGCAGGCCCGGTGCGCGTCGGGCCGAGCCTGGCCGCGGCATTGCCGGCCGCCGGCATCGTGGTGCTGGGGCTGGCCGTGGTGTCCGTGCAGAGCACGGCGTTCCTGCGCCGCAATGTCGCGGCCATGCTCCGTCAGGATGCGCCGGGATGAGCGGGATGTGCGACGAGGAGACGGGGAGTCATGGCAGCACTCGATGACCTGATCGCGGCCAGCCGGAAGGCGGCGCCGGGCGACCAGCAGCGCCGGACCGCGCCGCCGCCGGGCACGGTGATCTTCTGCGACCGGCTGGTGCGCATCTTCTCGGTCAGCGGCGTCGAGACACAGGCGCTGCAGGGCCTGGACCTGGAGGTCACCGCAGGCGAGCTGACGGCGCTGGTGGGGGCGTCGGGCAGCGGCAAGTCCACCCTGCTCAACATCCTGGCCGCGCTCGACCAGCCCACCGGCGGCCAGGCCGTGGTGGCCGGGCACGACCTGCTGGCCCTCGGCGCGGCGGAGCGGCTGGCCTACCGGCGCGCCACGGTCGGGTTCATCTGGCAGCAGACCAGCCGGAACCTGCTGTCGCACTACACCGCCGCGGAGAACATCGCGCTGCCGATGAAGCTGGCCGGGGCCAGCCGGGCCGACCGCCGCCGCCGGCCGGCCGAGCTGCTCGAGCTCCTCGACCTGGGTGACTGCGCCGGCCGGCTGACCGGCGAGCTGTCCGGCGGCCAGCAGCAGCGGGTGGCGGTGGGCGTGGCCCTGGCCAACCAGCCGACGGTGCTGCTGGCTGATGAGCCGACCGGCGAGCTGGACAGCGACACCGCGGCCGGGGTCTTCGCGGCGCTGCGGACGGCTAACGCTGAGCTGGGCGTGACGGTGCTGATCGTCACCCACGATGACATGGTGTCCGAGCACGTCCGGCGGACGATCGCGATCCGGGACGGGCGGATCAGCACCGAGGTGCTCCGCCGCACCCAGACCGATGAGCACGGGCAGGAGGCCGAGGTGGCCCAGGAGTACTCGGTGCTGGACCGGGCCGGGCGGCTGCAGCTGCCGGGCGAGTTCGTCAGCACCCTGGGGCTGCGCGACCGGGTCCGGCTGGCCCTGGAGCCCGACCATGTCGGGGTCTGGCCGGACCAGCCTGATCCCGCGGTACCCGGACCGCTGGGGTCCGGGCCGGGCGCCGGCACGCCCGTAGCGCCCGGTCCGGCGCAGCGCCATTCCGAGCCCGGCAGCGGGGCACCGGGCGGGCAGTCCCGGTGACCGCCAGCCAGCAGGCCGCCGGCGCGCTGCCCCGGCCGGGCGCCGGCCCCGGCGCCATCGTCGAGCTTCGCGACGTGACGCGGGCATTCGGCCGCCCGCCTGCGGAGGTTCATGCGCTGCGCGGGGTCTCGCTGAGCGTCCCGCGCGGCGAGCTGCTGGCCGTCCGCGGCCGGTCCGGCTCGGGCAAGACCACCCTGCTCAACGTGATCGCCGGGCTGGACCGGCCGACCAGCGGCCAGGTCTGGGTCGAGGGGCAGGAGGTCAGCGCGATGAACCGGGAGGAGACGCTGCGGCTGCGCCGGGAGCAGGTGGCGCTGGTATTCCAGTCGTTCGCGCTGCTGCCGATGCTCTCGGCGGCCGAGAATGTCGGCCTGCCCATGCGGCTGTCCCGGGTCCGCGCGGCCGATCGCGAGCAGCGGGCCCGTGACCTGCTGGCCCTGGTCGGCGTCGAGGACCGGGCCCAGCAGCGGCCCGCGGAGCTGTCCGGCGGCGAGCAGCAGCGCGTCGCGATCGCCCGCGCCCTGGCCAACAATGCCCGGCTGCTGCTGGCCGACGAGCCGACCGGGCAGCTGGACTCGCGCTCGGCGACGCACATCATGACGCTGCTGCGCACGATCGTGAGCCACGAGGGGATTACCGCGATCGTGGCCACGCATGACAAGACGCTGACCGATGCGGCGGACCGGGTGATAGAGATCCGGAACGGGCTGCTCACCTGACGAGCTGCCCAAGCGCGCGCCAGCTCGTTACGGATAAGCAGTAACGGCGTAGCCCAACCGAGCGGTGCCTGCCCTAGCTCGCCGAAAAATTAAGCGGACTTCTCCCGCGGCGTACGGCGGGCGACGTCCCGGGGCACCAGCGTCGGGTTCACGTGCTCCAGCACCGACTCGGCGGTGATGACCACGCGCTCGACGTCCTTGCGGCTGGGCACCTCGTACATCACCGACAGCAGGACTTCCTCCAGGATGGCCCGCAGCCCGCGCGCGCCGGTGCCGCGCAGGATGGCCTGGTCGGCGACGGCCTCGAGGGCGTCGTCGGAGAACTCCAGGTCGACGCCGTCCAGCTCGAACAGCCGCCGGTACTGCCGGACCAGCGCGTTGCGCGGCTCGGTGAGGATCTGGATCAGCGCCTCGCGGTCGAGGGTGTGCACGCTGGTGATGACCGGCAGCCGGCCGACGAACTCGGGGATCATGCCGAACTTGAGCAGGTCCTCGGGCATGACGTCGGCGAAGGCGTCGGCCGAGGCCTTGCTGGTCTTCACCCGCAGCACGGCGCCGAAGCCCATCCCGCTGTTACCGACCCGGGACTCGACGATCTTCTCCAGGCCGGCGAACGCCCCGCCGCAGATGAACAGCACGTTGGTGGTGTCGATCTGGATGAACTCCTGGTGCGGGTGCTTGCGCCCGCCCTGCGGCGGCACCGAGGCGGTGGTGCCTTCCAGGATTTTCAGCAGCGCCTGCTGGACGCCCTCGCCGGACACATCGCGGGTGATCGACGGGTTCTCGCTCTTGCGGGCGATCTTGTCGATCTCGTCGATGTAGATAATCCCGGTCTCGGCCTTCTTGACGTCGTAGTCAGCCGCCTGGATCAGCTTGAGCAGGATGTTCTCGACATCCTCGCCGACGTAGCCGGCCTCCGTCAGCGCGGTGGCGTCGGCGATCGCGAACGGCACGTTCAGCAGCCGGGCCAGCGTCTGGGCCAGCAGCGTCTTGCCCGAGCCGGTCGGGCCGAGCAGCAGGATGTTGGACTTGGCCAGCTCCACGCCGTCGTCGCCGGCCCGCTCGCCGCCGGACTGGATCCGCTTGTAGTGGTTGTAGACCGCGACCGACAGGCCCTTCTTGGCCTTCTCCTGCCCGATCACGTACGAGTCGAGGAACTCGTAGATCTCACGCGGCTTGGGCAGGCTGTCCCACTTCAGCTCCGTGGGCTCAGCCAGCTCCTCCTCGATGATCTCGTTGCACAGATCGATGCATTCGTCGCAGATGTACACGCCAGGGCCGGCAATCAGCTTCTTGACCTGCTTCTGGCTCTTCCCGCAGAACGAGCACTTCAGCAGGTCACCGCCATCACCGATGCGTGCCACTCAGATACTCCTTTGCGACGCGCCGCGCGCAGCCGTCCGGCTGGCCCGGCTGCGGCGGATGTGTGCCTGCAAGCCATTTCCGCGCTGAACCTAGACGGTACCGCGTGCACGGCCCTGAGTGTGGGCTAAGGACCGCGCAGCCGGCGCGCCGGCTAGATCCTGCGGTTATGACGACCCTACCTCGGCCTTGCGCTTGAGCATCGTCAGAACTTCATCTACCAGGCCGTATTCCTTGGCCTCAGCGGCGGTGAAGAACTTGTCACGCTCGGTGTCGCGGCGCACCTGCTCCTCGTCCTGGCCGGTGTGGTTGGCCAGGATCTGCTCCATGGCCGCGCGCATCCGCAGGATCTCGCGAGCCTGGATCTCCAGGTCGCTGGACTGGCCGTAGCCGCTCTCCACGGCCGGCTGGTGGATCAGGATCCGCGAGTTCGGCAGTGCCATCCGCTTGCCCTTGGTGCCGGCCGACAGCAGGACCGCCGCCGCGGACGCGGCCTGGCCCAGGCAGAAGGTCTGGATTTCGGGCTGGATGTACTGCATGGTGTCGTAAATCGCCATCATGGACGTCATCGACCCGCCCGGCGAGTTGATGTACATCAGGATGTCGCGATCGGGGTCGATGGACTCCAGCGTGATCAGCTGGGCCATCACGTCGTTGGCCGAGGCGTCATCGATCTGGACGCCCAGGAAGATGATCCGCTCCTCGAAGAGCTTGTTGTACGGGTTCATCTCCTTGATCCCGTACGACGTACGCTCCACGAAGGACGGCAGGACATACCGGGACTGCACCGGATGTGCCAGCAGTGGGTGCTGCGGCTGGCTGCCAGCCTTCACGCTCGTCTCCTCCGCTTTCGAATCCCAGCTCATGAGACCGGCCCGGCCGTGGGAACCTCGGTCGCGCTGCGCACCACGTGATCGACGAAGCCGTAATTCATGGCCTCCTCGGCGGTGAACCAGCGGTCCCGGTCAGAGTCGATCTCGATCTGGTCCACGTTCTGGCCGGTGTGGAACGCCGTGCGCTCGGCCAGCACGCGCTTGAGATACAGGCTGTGCTCGGCCTGGATCCTGATGTCGGTGGCCGTGCCGCCGATGCCGCCATGCGGCTGGTGCATCAGGACGGCCGCGTGCGGCATCGCGTAGCGCTTGCCTTTCGCCCCCGCGCAGAGCAGGAACTGGCCCATGGATGCGGCCATGCCCATCGCGTACGTCGCGACGTCGTTGGGCACGTACTGCATCATGTCGTAGATGGCCAGGCCGGCGTAGACCGAGCCACCCGGCGAGTTGATGTAGATGCTGATGTCCCGCTTGGGATCCTCAGATGCGAGCAGGACCAGTTCGGCGCAGATCCGGTTGGCCAGATCATCGTCGACCTGCTGGCCGAGGAAGATGATCCGGTGCCGCAGCAGGCGCTGAAACAGCATGTCCGCAACCGGCAGGACCTGCGCCTCCGCGGTCTTCGCGAGCACGGGTGCCAGCCACTGGTCGTCGGGAGCCGTGGTCACGTGACCCTCCTCATAGTTGTTCCGCGCCTTCGTCATTGCCTGTGACCATAACCCGCTCGCGGACGCGGGAAGTCCGCTGATCCGGCCATGTTCGCTGACGGCGTGGAGGTACCTGCCCGGAGCGGCGGACCCCGGGCCGGCGAGCTGGTCAGGCCTGGTCGGCGCTGGCCTCGGTTTCGGTGGCCTCGGTCTCGCCCTGCTTGGCCTTGGCGCGGCGGGCGCGCGGAGCCTTGGCGGGCTTGTCCTCAGTCTCCTCAGCCTGCTTCGGCTCCCTGGGCTCCTTGGGCTTGGTCGTCCGGGCCCGGCGCTTGGCCGGGGCCGCCGCGGCGGCCCCGGGAGCGGACTCGGCGGCGCTGGTGTCGGCGGCTGCCGCGGTCTCCCCGGCCGCGTCGCCGTCCCCGCCCGCCTCGCCCGGCTCGCCGTCCTCGCCGTTCTCGCCGCGGATGGCGGCGGCCACGTCGACGGCGTTCCCGGCGTCATCGGTCACCGTGGCGCGCTCGGTGATCAGCGTGAGCGCCTTGGATCGCAGCACGTCGGCCACCACGTTGGACAGCTGGCCGGAGTCGGTGAGCTGGCGGGCCAGCTGCTGCGGGGCCACGCCCATCTGGTAGGCCTGCTGGGTCACGTAGGCGTCCAGCTCGGCCGACTCGATGCCGATCTTCTCGTCGGTGGCGATCTTGTCCAGGATGAACCCGGCCTTGACCGACCGCCGTGCGTCGGCCGCGAACTCCTCCTCGACGGCAGCCACGGTCTGCCCGCTGCCCTCCAGGTAGTTCTCCATCGTCATGCCCGCGCGCTCCAGCCGGTCGCTGAGCGAGTGGCGGCGCTGCTCGATCTCGGTGTCGATGATCCGCTCCGGCAGCGGCATGTCGACCTGCTCCAGCACGGCGTCCAGGGCCCGCTCCCGGGCCTGGCCTGCCTGGCCGGAGCGGCGCATGGTCTCCAGCTGCTTGCGGGTCCCGGCGCGCAGCTCGCCGATCGTGTCGAACTCGCTGGCCGACTGGGCGAAGTCGTCGTCCAGCGGCGGCATTTCCTTGACCTTGACGCTGTTCACCGTGACCTGGACCTCGGCCTCCATGCCCGCCAGCTGGCCGCCGGCCAGCTCCGCGGTGAAGGTCGCGGTCTCCCCGGCCGTCATGCCGGCCAGGGCCTCGTCCAGGCCGTCCAGCATCGAGCCGGTGCCGACCTCGTAGGAGATCCCGCTGGCCTGGGCATCCTCGACGGCCTTGCCGTCGACCGAGGCAGCCAGGTCGATGGACACGAAGTCGCCGTCGGAGACCGGGCGCTCCACGCCCTTGAGCGAGGCGAAGCGCTCCCGCAGCGAGCCGAGGTACTCCTCGACCTGGTCGGGCGTGACCTCGGTGCTCTCGACCGTGACCGGGATGCCGTCCAGGTCGGGCATCTCGAACTCCGGGCGGCGGTCCAGCTCGCCGGTGAACACCAGCTCCTTGCCGTCATCCAGCCGCGTGACGTCGTAGTCGGGCTGGCCGAGCCCGACGATCTCGTGCTCATCGAGGGCCTTGATCAGCAGCTGCGGGATGGCCTCGTTGACGGCTTGCTCCAGCACGGCCGGCCGCCCGACCCGCTGGTCGATGACCCGCGGGGGCACCCGGCCGGGCCGGAAGCCCGGCACCCGGATCTGCTGGCCGACCTCGCGGTAGACCTGCTCGATGTTCTTCTTCAGCTCCGCGAAGGGCACCTCGACGGTGAGCTTCACACGAGTAGGGCTCAGTTCTTCGACGTCTGTCTTCACTGCGAGGTGGCTCCTGAGAAATCCGATCAGGCCGGCCGCCAGGACACGGCCCGGGCACGGCTGATTCGCGCATGGCTGAGGCCGTCAAGTCTAGGGCAGGACGGCAGTGTTCACCCGGCGCGGGTGATGAACCCGCAGTCAGCCGATCACACGATGGCTTCAGGCCAAGAAGACGATCCAGCCAGACGGGTCCAGACCTGGAGGCCGATATGACCGAATCGCCGACCAATCGTCCCGATCCGGGCAGCACCACCAGCGTGGCCCAGGACGGCGCGGCGGCCGGGCAGGCGTCCGTGCCGGCGCAGGGCCGGGCCAACTCCGGCGGGAAGACAACTCCCTACGACCAGTACGAGCAGGCCGGCTCGGCCGCCGAGGGCGGCCCGGCCGGGGGCCCGATGGGCCTGGGCCCGGCGCTGGCCAAGATGGCCTGGCCGGTCGCGCTGGCGGCGGCCCTCGGCATGCTGGCCGTCGGCGTCCTGCTGCTGGTCTGGCCGAAGGCCACGCTGACCATCGTCGCCATCCTGATCGGGGCGGCGCTGATCGTGGCCGGGGTATTCCGGCTGTTCGACGGGGCCACCGCCCATGGCGAGAGCGGCGGGATGCGCGCCGCCGACATCGTCATCGGCCTGCTAGCGATCGTGGTGGGCCTGTACTGCCTCAAGCATCATTCGCTGACCGTGCTGGTCCTGGCCCTGGTTGTCGGGGTGTTCTGGATCATCCACGGCATCGGCGACCTCATCACCGCAGCAACCGCGCCCGGCGTGCCGGGTCGCGGCCTGCGGGCCATCGGCGGCGTGTTCAGCCTTGCGGCCGGACTGGTCATCCTGTTCTGGCCGGGGGTGTCGCTCATCTTGCTGCTGACGATCCTGGGCGCCTGGTTGCTGTTGTACGGCGTGGTACTCGCCGTCCTGGCGTTCCGGCTTCGCAGCGAGAGCAAGGCCGGGTCTGCTCGCCCGGCTCAGCCAGCCCCGGCGTAGCCAGCCGACCGCCGAGGAACGTGCGGCTGCCGTCAGGGGGACCGGCAGCCGCACGTTCATGCCTGCCCGCCGCCCGCCCTGCCGCCGCCTCAGCTACGTGGTGGATCCGACGGGTACTGCCCCGCGCGATCCACCGCGTTAATGCTGGTCCGGCCGGCCGCTGGGTCGGATGTGGCGGAGGTGACCAGGCGGGCGGCTGGCGGCGGGCTGCCCGGCGAACGGGCGGCCGGGCTGCCCGGCGGGCGGGCGGCTAGAGCAGGTCGAGGCGGCGGCCGCGGGCAATGGCCTGACGGCGGTTGGCCACCCCGAGCTTGCGGTAGGCCGAGCGCAGGTGGGTCTTGACCGTGTTGATCGACAAGAACAGCGCCTCGGCGATCTCCTGGTTGGTCATGTGCGAGGGCAGGAACCGCAGCACGGCCAGCTCGCTGCTGGTCAGCGGCAGCTCCGCCGGGCCGCCCGGCGCACCGCCCGCCAGGCGGGGCAGCTGGGCGTCGAAGCGCTCCAGGATCCGCCCGGCGAAGCCCGCGCAGCGGCTGGTCGGCGGGACCAGCACCGTCATGGCCGACCGCACGCCCGGGCCGCCGTCCAGGAAGATCCGGCACGCGCCCTCGGGCTCAGCCAGCACCAGAGCCTGCTCGACCGCCTCGGCCGCCGCCGTTACCTCGCCGAGCCGGCGCCGGGCCACGGCGGCCACCAGCAGGGCACCGATCCGGTCCCGCAGCGTGCTGTCCGGCGCCTCATCGGCCAGGACGGGCTCGATGAGCTTCAGCGCGGCCTGATCGTCGCCGGTCGCCAGCGCCAGCCGGGCCCGCAGGATCGCGGCCGCGGCCGGGAACCGGTCCGGGCCATCCGGGCCGTTCTCCAGCGCCAGCTCCGCCAGGGCGGTCTCACCCGCGGCCAGCGCGGCACTCGCCTCGGCCAGCGCGAGCACGGCGCCGATGGCCGGGTCCTCTGGCTCGGCGGTCTCCCGCAGCCGGGCCAGGACCGACCGGGCGGCGGCCGGGTCGGACTCCGCCATCGCCCCGTGCACCCGGATCAGCCCGCTGATCAGCGCCGCCGGCGGCTCGCCGGCGATCTGCCCGGCCCGGGCGCAGCGGTCCGCCTCATCCAGCAGGGCCCGCGCCCCGTCGAGCTCGTCGCGGTACAGGCTGACCTGGGCGCTGGCCAGCGCGCGCGGGCAGTCCAGGGCCGGATCCGCGCTGTCGGGCCCGGTGATCTCGGCCGGGTCAGCGGTGATCTCGGCCAGCATGGCGCTGGCCGCGGCCAGGCTGCCCTGCCGGGCGGCGGCCAGGGCCTGCCAGGCCAGCGCGCGGGCGCGCAGGCCGGGCATGCTGCCCGCGGTCAGCTGGGCGCTGGCCCGGCCGAAGGCATGCCGGGCCGCGGTGATCTCCAGGCGGCGCAGCCGGGCACAGCCCAGCGCGAACCACAGCAGTCCCGCGGCCCGGTACTGCGGCACCGCCGTGGCCACGGACTCGGCCTGCTCCGCGCGGGCCTGCTCCCGGGACAGCCAGTCCGGCCCGGCCGCGCCGCAGGCGCCCTGCAGCACGCGCAGCGCTGTCAGCCAGGGCTCGATGACCTGGCGCGCATCAGCGTCCAGCCGTCCCAGCGAACGCTCCGCGCAGTCCAGGTGCGGCGTCGCCCCGTCCGGGTCGTCCTGCCACAGCCGGGCCGCGGCCAGGGCCGCCGCGACCGGGGCGTCGCCCGCCCGGCGGTCCGCCGGGAATGCGGCCAGCACCGTCTCCAGGCCGGCCGGCCCGTCCGGAATCGCGTCGCTGACCGCGGCGGTGGCCGCTCCCGGCCCGGCCGAGGCCAGCCGGCCCGTGCTGAGCACCCCGGCGCCGGCCTCGGCCAGCAGCCGCGCGCCCTGGTCCCAGTCCCCCGCGTCGGCGGCCAGCCGGACGGCCTCGACCGCGTGCCCGCGCTCGGCATGCCAGCTCGCGGCCCGGTGCAGCAGCTGCGGCACCTCGTGCGGCAGCTCCCGGCGCAGCTCGGCCGCCAGCACCTCGCGCAGCATCGGGTGGTAGCGGTAGCCGTCCAGGTCCGCGCCCAGCGGGTCGACCAGCCCGGTTTCCCGGCTCAGCCGTTCCAGAATCCGCGAGCCGGTGCCGTCGTCGCCGGTCAGCGCGTCGGCCAGCGCGCCGGTCAGGCTCGTGGTCACGCTCGTGCGCAGCATGAACTCGCGGCTGGCCGGCGACTGGCGGCCCAGTACCTCGTCCCGGATGTACTCCGTAACGGCGGCCTCGGCGCCCGCCGCGCCCCGCCCCGCGATGGCCGACTCGGGCGCGCCCGCCGGGCCGTCCGCGGCAGTTGCGCCCGGCCGGCTGCCGGGCGCGGTCGCGGCGCCGGCAGCGGCCGGCTGCGGGGCCATGACCGCCAGCCGCAGCCCGGCCATCCAGCCCTCGGTCCGGCGCAGCAGCTCAGCCCGCCGGGCCTGCGGCAGGACCAGGCCCAGCATCGAGAAGTAGGCGTCGGCCTCCTCTGGCGTGCAGGCCAGGTCGGCTGCGCTGATGTCGGTCAGCTCGCCCGCCACCCGCAGCCGGGCCAGGGCCAGCTCGGGCGGGCAGCGACCGGACAAGACCAGCCGCAGGCCCGCCGAGGCGTGCTTGATCAGCGTGTTGAGCCCGGTCAGGACCGGGCCGCAGCCAGCCAGCTCGTGCACATCGTCGAGCAGCAGCACGACCGGGTCAGCCAGGCTCCTGGTGGCGGCCACGATCCGCAGCGGGTAGGCCTCCGGCGGCGCGGCGGCCAGCTGGCCGGCTTCCTCGGGCCCGATGCCGCCCGCCCGGACCAGTGCCGCCAGCACGTACTGCCAGAACCTGGCCGGGTCACAGTCGGCGGCATCGACGGTCAGCCAGGCCGGCTGGCGCCCGGCCGGCCGGGCAGCGGCCCACGCGGCGCAGGCCACCGTCTTGCCGGCCCCGGCCGGACCCGAGACCACGGTGACCCGGTGCCGGGCCGCGGCCTCCATCAGCTCGGTCAGCCGCCGGCGGCGCAGCACGGCCAGCGTCAGCCGCGGCACGCGCAGCTTGTCTTCCACCAGTGGCGGCAGTCCGGGCACCGCGGCCTGCCGCAGTCGCGGCTGCCGGGCCCGCGGCTGAGTCAGCCGCGGCGGTCCGTGCCGCTGCGGCCGGGCCCGCGGCGGAACCGCGGGCTTGCTTGCTGTGCTTGTCATCATTCCCCCGAGAAGGAGCCGGGCCACGGCGGCCGCGGCCCGGTACTCCATCACCCGCTGCGGTGAAATTTGCAGCTCAAAGCCCCGTAACCGGCCTACCCCCCGACGCGCGGGGCGAATCAGCCACCGCCTGGGGTCAGCCGGCGCAGCGTAGGTGCCTGGCCGGCGGAACGTAGATAAATCATCCGGTTTCCCTGTGGATGACGAATGATCACGAAGTGGTAACGACGTGGACGGCCGCGGTGCCGCGGCCGGCGATCACCCCGGCTGGGTGATGCCCGGCCCCGTCAGCGATCCGTAGCTTGCGGAGTACGACAACCCGGACAACTGGCCTGCATGCGGGGGCGGCCCGGTCCCGTCAGTACCGGGGCACGCGGCCGTTACCTGAATCCGGCCGGGTCAGAGGGGAGTGCTTCATGAGCAGTGCACAGGACAAGGCGGCCGGGTACGAGGCCGCCGAGGGCAGCGGCCCGGCCACGGCCAGCAGTACTGCGCCTGGTGCGCGGCGCGAGGGCGCCGCCTACCCGGAGGCAGGCTACGAGCGCGGCTACGGCGGCGGCGGCGGCATGAGCGAGGCCGGGGGCACGATCCTGGCCGCGACCCTGATGATCCTGTCGGGCCTGTGGGGCTTCTTCGTGGGCCTGACCGCGATCATCAAGCAGAGCTTCTTTGTCTCGACGCCGAACTACACCTACCAGTTCAGCGTGCACGGCTGGGGCTGGGTGCACCTGATCCTGGGCGTCGTGCTCTTCGCCGCGGGTGTCTGCGTGCTGCTGGGCCAGACCTGGGCCAAGGCACTGGGCATCGTGCTGGCGGTGTTCAGCGGCATCGCGTACTTCTTGTTCCTGCCCTACTACCCGCTGTGGGCGATCATCGTGATCGCCATCGACGTGTTCATCGTGTGGGCGCTGGCCACCAGCATGGCCCGGGGCAGCCGGGTCGCCTAGGCGGGCGCGCGGCCGGGCCACCGACTGCCCGGTCCGCGTCACGAGAGCCAGGACCTCGCTCCGGCCGCTGCAGGGGCGGGGTTCTGGTCTGCGCGGAATCAGGCCCGGAATCGGGCGGCCCCGGCCACGGGGAGGGGATCTCCGGGGCGGGGCCGTCCTGGCACGGCCCCGCGCCAGGCAGGGACAGGGGGGAGCGAGTGCCTGACGCGGAGCAGCGCGCGTCAGTTACCCGGGCGACTTCGGGCTAAACACGGACAGCCGGGACCCGTCGCAGTTCAGCTGGCCCACCGGCCCCGTTCAGGTGGCTTCGCGGCAGTTCAGCCGGCCGGGGATCACCTGACGCCGGTGCCGGCATCGGCGGTGGCATCGATGACCCGCAGCACTGCGTCGATGAGCGCGAGATGGGTAAACGCCTGCGGGAAGTTGCCCAGATGCCGACCGCTGGCCGCGTCGATCTCCTCGGCATACAGGTGCAGCGGGCTGGCGAGCGACAGCAGCTTGCCGCACAGCGCGGTAGCCCGGTCCACCTCGCCGATCATGGCCAGCGCTGAAACCAGCCAGAACGAGCAGATGGTGAAGGTGCCCTCGTCGCCCTCCAGGCCGTCGTCGGTCTGGCCCGCCTGGTAGCGCAGCACCAGGCCGTCGCTGGTCAGCTCGTCGGCGATGGCCAGGACCGTGGCCCGGACTCGCTCATCGCCGGGCGGCAGGAACCCCATCAGCGGGATCAGCAGCGCCGAGGCATCCAGTCCGGTCGCGCCGTAGTACTGGACGAACACGCCGCGGTCATCGACGCCCTTGCTCTCGACGTCGGCGCGGATCTCGTCAGCGGCTGCGCGCCAGCGCTTCGCCAGGGCCCGGTCGCCGCGCCCCGCCGCCAGCCGGGCACCCCGGTCGGCAGCGACCCAGCACATCACCTTGGATGCGGTGAAATGCCGCGGCTCGCCGCGGACCTCCCAGATCCCGCGATCCGGCTCGTGCCAGACGGCCAGGGCGGACTCGACCAGCTTGGTGACCATCTTCCAGGCCACCGGCCCGATCTCAGCTGCCTTGTCGAAGTGCAGGGACACCGACTCCATGGCCATGCCCCACACATCGTGCTGCCGCTGGCTGAAGGCCCCGTTGCCGATCCGGACCGGGCGGGCGCCGTCGTAGCCGGTCAGGTGGTCCAGCACCTCCTCATCGAGCTCGCGCTCGGCGTCGATCCCGTACATGATCTGCAGCGGGCCGGCCGCCACCGCGTCCATGATGAAGGCGAAGTAGGAAAAGGCCTCCCAGTCGAAGCCGAGCTCGAACAGCGCCGACAGCATGAACGCCGAGTCCCGGATCCAGGTGTAGCGGTAGTCCCAGTTGCGCGCCCCGCCCGGCGTCTCCGGCAGCGACGTGGTGGCCGCCGCCATGATCGCCCCGGACGGCGCGTACGACAGGCCCTTGAGGGTCA
Organism: Streptosporangiaceae bacterium; assembly: GCA_036490755.1. Lineage (GTDB taxonomy): Bacteria > Actinomycetota > Actinomycetes > Streptosporangiales > Streptosporangiaceae > DASUBV01. The sequence goes on along the minus strand of DASXDJ010000087.1, from coordinate 30,115 downwards.
GCGCGCTGCGCTCCAGGTAAGGCCGCCACGGATGGTCGGGCAGCTTGGCGTGCCGCGCCCAGTCCCGCCAGCCCTGGACGGTGGTGTCGATCTCAGCCACGGCATCTACGGCACTGTCGACGACGACATCGCCCCAGCTCAGCGCGGCAAATGCGGTCTCTCCCTCGCGCAGCCCGGCACGGGCGGTGGCCCGCGAGCCGCCCAGTCCGAGGCGCAGGCTGGTGGTCAGCGTCACCGGCGGCTGCCCGTCGGCCACGCAGCGGGCGGCGCCGTAACCCGCGCCGGCGTAGCTCCAGTTCCCCGATGACCGGCCGTAGTCGAACAGCGGCATGCACAGCAGGCTCAGGTCGATCTGGCCGGCGATGCAGGTCGCGGTGCGGACCAGCATGCACCTGGCCGCTGAGTCGCCGGGCGGCCGGCGGTGACCGGGCACTCGCGCCGCCCCGGTCCACGGGCCCATCACCAGCGCATCGCGGACGATCAGCCAGCCGCTGGAGGTACACCACGTGGTCTCCAGCACCATGGATCCCGGCACGTACCGGCGCTGCGCGGGCACGGTGACATGCGCCGGGCCAAACCGGAAGAATCCGGCCGACCGGTCCAGCACGGTGGCGAACACGCTGGCCGAGTCGGCCCGCGGCAGGCACAGCCACTCCACGCCGCCGTCCGGGGCCACCAGGGCCGTCGTCTCACAGTCGGAGAGGAACGCGTAGTCGGCGATCGGCGGGAAGGTCAGCTGACCCGCCCCGGGGCCGTCGTCGGCCAGGTCCATCTCGGGCATGCCTGGAGGATCCCGCCATCAGGCCCGCCGCGGCATCACCCGCCGCGGATGACCCCGCCCGGCCCGTCACCGGAGGGCTGGGTCAGCAGGCGCAGGATCTCGGTCGTGGTCTGCTCCGGCGTGCCGGTGGCCGGCACCAGCAGCACCGGCTCCGGCGGCTGCGGTAGCTCCAGGTCAGCGAACTGGCTGTTCAGCAGCTGGGCCGGGAAGAAATGACCCTGCCGGCTGGTCAGCCGGGCCGCGTCGGCGTCGTGCGGGATGACCAGGAACACCAGCCGCGCGTGCGCCGACCCGGACAGCAGCAGCTCCCGGTACCGGCGCTTGAGCGCGGAGCAGGCCACCACGGCGGACCGGCCCGCCGCCGCCTCCTGGTCCATCCAGGCCACGATCGCGCGCAGCCACGGCCAGCGGTCGGCATCGGTCAGTGGCGCGCCGGCGTGCATCTTCGCCACGTTGGCCGGCGGGTGGAAGCTGTCGCCGTCGGCGAACTCACAGCCCAGCCGGGCGGCCAGCAGCTCACCGATCGTCGTCTTGCCGCTGCCGGCCACCCCGGCCACCACCACGATCATGGCGCGAGGCTAGAGCACGACGCCCGCGGCCGGACGGCGCACCCCCCGAATCGCTGGCGGCCGGGCGGAGCGCCTGATGCCGCGCCCCGGCCGGGGCCGCTGGCGGAACATCCGGCCCTCCGGAGCCGGGCAGGCCGCCTCAGCGCGCGAGCAGAATCTGGTCGACCGAGCCGACCCCGTGGTCGAGCTGGTAGTCCAGGTTGATCGCGGCGTTGATCAGCGACAGGTGGCTGAAGGCCTGCGGGAAGTTGCCCAGCTGCTCGCCGGTGACCCCGATCTCCTCCGAGTACAGCCCGAGGTGATTGGCGTAGGTGTGCATCTTCTCGAAGGTCAGCGAGGCCTCCCGGAGCCGTCCGGACCGGGCCAGCGCGTCGACGTACCAGAACGTGCACAGCGAGAACGTGCCCTCCTCGCCGCGCAGGCCGTCCGGCGAGGCGCCGGGGTTGTAGCGGTAGACCAGGCTGTCGGAGACCAGCTCGCTGTTCATCGCGTCCAGGGTAGACAGCCACATCGGGTCGCCTGGTGAGACAAAGCCCATCAGCGGCATCAGCAGCAGCGAGGAGTCGAGCACGTCGGTGCCGTAGTACTGGGTGAAGGCCTGCGTCCGCTGGTTCCAGCCGCGCTCCATGACCTGGCGGTAGACCTGGTCGCGCTCGGCCCGCCAGCGGGCGATGTCGGCCGGCCAGCCGTGCCGCTCGGCCAGCCGGATCGCCCGGTCTAGTGCCACCCAGCACTGGAACCGCCCGTAGGTGAAGCTCTTGCGGCCGCCGCGGGTCTCCCAGATGCCCTCCTCGGGCTGGTCCCAGTGCTCGCACACCCAGTCGACCATGTCGGTCACCGCGAGCCAGCCGCGGTGCGCCATCGCCAGGCCGCTGGTGTCGGCGTGCAGCAGGGCGTCCATGGCCTCGCCGTAGATGTCGAGCTGCAGCTGATCGGCGGCGCCGTTGCCGATCCGCACCGGCCGCGACCCGCGCCAGCCCTCGAAGTGGTCGAGCGTCTCCTCGGTCAGGTCGGAGGACCCGTCCACCCGGTACATGACCTTCAGCGGGCCCGAGATGCTGCCCGCCTGCTCGGCCGCCCGGTCGCGCATCCACATGCCGAACGCCGCGGCCTCCTCGCGGTAGCCGAGGCCGAGCAGGGCGTAGATGGAGAAGGAGGCGTCCCGGATCCAGGTGTAGCGGTAGTCCCAGTTCCGCTCGCCGCCGGCCTGCTCGGGCAGCCCGGCCGTGGGCGCGGCCACCAGCGCGCCGGTGGGTGCGTAGGTCATCAGCTTCAGCGTCATGGCGGACCGCGAGACCTGCTCCCGCCACCGGCCCCGGTACGTCGACTTGCCGAGCCAGTCGCGCCAGAACCCGGCGCAGTCACCGGCCAGCCGGTCCACCTCGCCGGGCGGCATCCGCCGCGGCTTGCCGCCCATCGACTCCAGCACCACCCCGGCCGTCTGGCCCTCGCTCAGCGTCCATCCGGCGCGCAGCCCCCGCCCGGCCCGCTTGAGCCGGGTCGGCTCGTCTGCGCGCGAGCCCACCGTGTGCAGGGTCAGTCCCTCATCGCCGGACCGGAACACCGCGCCGGTGTCGGACACCTCGACGGTGTGCTTGCGCCGGGCGTAGTCAAAGCGCGGCTGCAGGTCCATGACGAACTTCATGGTGCCGCGGGCCACCTTGATCTGCCGGACCAGCCGGTGCCGGTCGGTGGCCCGGCCGGTGATCACGGGCATGAAATCGTGCACCTCGCCGACCCCGTCCGGGGACATGAACCGGGTCACCAGGATCGCGCTCTCGGGCAGGTAGATCTGCCGGGTCACGTACTCGCAGCCGTCCGGCGAGATCTGGAAATGCCCGCCGCCGTCGGCGTCCAGCAGCGAGGCGAAGACGCTGGGCGAGTCGAACCGGGGGCAGCAGAACCAGTCCACGCACCCGTCGGTGCTGACCAGCGCCGCCGTCTGCAGGTCGCCGATCAGGCCGTGGTCGCTGATGTTGGGGTAGCGGGACATAACGGGCATCTCCTTGGTCCGTCATGGCGCCCGTCAGTCGCGGCGCCGGGGCGCGCTCAGGCCGTGCGGGCCTGCTCGGAACTGCCGCCCAACCGCTCGAGCAGGTGGTCAGCGACGCGCAGTGCGTTGGCCATGATGGTCAGCGCCGGGTTCACCGCGCCGATGCTCGGGAAGAAGCTGGCGTCGGCCACGTACAGGTTGTCGAGTTCGTGCGCCCGGCAGGACGGGTCCAGCACCGAGGTGGCGGGGTCGGTGCCGAACCGGCAGGTCCCGGCCTGATGGGCGACCCCGGCGAGCGGGATGTCCATCTTCATGTAGAAGTTCTTGTCCAGCACGTGGTGCTCGGCCATCCCGGCGTGATTGAGGATCTTGCACAGCTCGGAGTACAGGCCGTCGGCCTCGCTGTTGTTGGTGACGGAGTAGGCCAGGTGCGTGCGGCCCTGACCGTCCACGGTGACCCGGTTGCCCGGCAGCGGCAGGTCCTCGGTGGTCAGCCAGAAATCGACGCCGTGCCGGGCCACGTCGGTCAGGGCCAGCTTCGGCGCCAGCTTGGTCAGGGTCGGCTCCTCGCCCTTCATGGCCTCGGCGTTGGACTTGCCGAGCATCTGGATGTTGCCCAGCGGCCACTGGTGACCGGCGCCGGCCAGGTAGAAGTCGTTGATGGCCAGGGTCTTCTGGTACACGGTGTCGTTGGGCTCGCGGCTGAGCGCCAGCACCGCGCGGCTGTTGTGGAACATGTAGTTACGGCCCACCTGGTCCGAGCCGTTGGCCAGGCCGGCCGGATGATGGTCGTTGGCCGACTGCAGGAGGATCCGCGCGGTGCCGGCCGCCCCGGCGCAGACCACCACGATGTCGCCGGCGTAGACCTCCTCGTGCCCGTCCCGCTGCACCACCACCCCGGTCACCGCGCGGCCGGACGGGCTGGTCTGCAGCCGGGTGACCTCGGTGTTGACCAGCAGGGTCACGTTCGGCCGGCTCAGCAGCGGCCGGACGGCGATGACCTCGGCGTCGGCCTTGGCGTGCACCAGGCACGGGTAGCCGTCGCAGAACGCGCACCGGATGCAGGCACTGGCCGGCCGGGCCGCCTCATCGAGCAGGATCCCGCACGGTGCGTGGAACGGGTGGTACCCGGCCGCGGTCAGGTCGTCGGACAACTGCTGGATGCGCGGCTCATGGGACACCGCCGGCCAGGGGTAGGGGCGCGAGGCCGGGCCCTCGGTCGGGTCCTCGCCATGCGCTCCGTGCACCTGATAGAGCCACTCCGCGCGGCTGTAGAAGGGCTCGAGCTCGTCGTAGCCGACCGGCCAGGCCGGCGACAGCCCGTCGGCGTGCTTGATCTCGCCGAAGTCGCCGGGCCGCAGCCGGTACAGCGCGGCGCCGTACATCTTGGTGGCGCCGCCGACGAAGTAGTGCACCTGCGGCTGGAACGGCTGCCCGGCGGAGTCGTACCAGGTGTCCGGAGAGATGTACTTGCCGTCAACGAAAACCGGCTTGGAGTCCCAGTTGTCCAGCTCGCGGGGCAGGAAGTCACCGCGCTCGAGCAGCAGGATCTTCTTGCCTGAGTCCGCCAGCGCCCGGGCCAGGGTTCCGCCGCCCGCTCCGGTACCGACGATTACCACGTCGTAACGCTCCGTCATGCGGGCACCGTGCCCCCGCCCGTCGCCGGCGAACCCTCCCGGGGCCGCGGCGGACCGCCGGGATCAGAGATCACCCGGAGCGGATGATGCCGGCCGCCCGGCCGCGGGGCAAGGGTGACACCGGTGCGGCAGGCCGCCCGCGCGAAGCCGTCTGCACGGCCGGGGCCGGCGGCCCGGCGCTGAATCATCAGATCGGGGGAAGGCAGTCATGTCACGCAGGCAGGAAGGCGCCCGGCGCGTGCCGGCCACGCTGCAGGTGAGCACGTTCGAGATGGATTCCGGACCGCTGGTCGTCGGCGCCGCGCTGATCGGCGCGGGCGCCGTCATCGGCCTGGCCGGGATGGTCATCGGCGGGGTGGCCGTGCTGTCGGCGACCCGGCGCTGGCTCGGCCAGCTGGAGCAGCCGCCGGCCGAGCTGGCCCGGCAGAACTGGGCCCGGGCGCGGGCGGCCACGACGGCCGGGGCCAGCGCCTGGCAGGACGGCGTCCCCGCGGGGTCCAGCAACACCTGACGCCGGCCCGGCCTCAGGCAGCACCCGGATCAGCAGCACTCACCAGGCGGTTAACACGTGAACGTCGACCTTGCACGCTGGCAGTTTGCCTTCACCTCGGTGAACCACTTCCTGTTCGTGCCGGTCACGATCGGGCTGGCCATCCTGACGGCGCTGCTGCAGACCGCCTGGTACCGGGGCCGGCGGCCGGAGTACCTGCGGCTGACCCGGTTCTTCGGGACGCTGCTGGTCATCAACGTCGCCATCGGCGTGGTCACCGGGCTGGTCCAGGAGTTCCAGTTCGGGATGAACTGGTCGGCCTACTCCCGGCTGGTCGGGAACATCTTCGGCGCGCCGCTGGCCATGGAGGGCCTGCTGGCCTTCTTCCTGGAGTCCACGTTCCTGGGCCTGTGGCTGTTCGGCTGGGACAAGCTGTCCCGCCGGGTGCACCTGCTGTGCATCTGGGCGGTCGCCGCCGGCAGCATGCTGTCGGCGGCGTTCATCCTGGCCGCCAACTCCTGGATGCAGCACCCGGTCGGCTACGCCGTCAACCGCAAGACCGGGCTGCCGCAGCTCACCAGCATCTGGGCGGTGCTGACCAACCCGGTGTTCGTCTGGGGCTACACCCACATCATGCTGGCTTCGCTGGTCACCGGCGCCGCGGTGATGCTGGCCGTGTCAGCGTGGCAGCTGCGCCGCGGCGGCGCCCGGGAGGTCTTCACCCGGTCCGCCCGGCTGTCGCTGGCCGTGCTGGTCCCCGCGATGCTGTTCGCGATGCTGGTCGGCAGCGAGCTGGGCGTCATCGAGGGCCGCTACCAGCCGATGAAGATCGCCGCCGCCGAGGCCCAGTGGACGACCTGCCAGCCCTGCTCGTTCTCCATCTTCCAGATCGGCGGCGGGAACAACGACCAGACGCCGACGCAGATCCTGGCCATCCCGCACCTTCTGTCGCTGCTGGCCACCAACCACTGGAACGGCAAGGTCACCGGGCTGAACCCGCTCCAGTCGCAGTACAGCAAGAAGTTCGGGCCGGGCTATTACGTCCCGAACGTGTTCATCCAGTACTGGTCGATGCGGGTGATGGCCTACACCGCCGGCCTGATGCTGGCGGTCGGCGCCTGGGGGCTGTGGCTGATCCGGCGCCGCAAGCTGGCCACCTCGCGACTGTTCCTGCGGGTGGCCGTGTGGGCCGCGGCGCTGCCGTTCGCGATGAACACGGCCGGCTGGCTGCTAACTGAGAGCGGGCGGCAGCCCTGGGTGGTGCAGGGCATCCTGCTGACCCGCAACGGGGTCTCGCCCTCGGTGTCGACCGCGACCATCGCCGTCAGCCTGGGCATCTTCGTGGCCCTGTACGGGGCGCTGGCGGTCATCGATTTCTGGCTGATGCTCCGCTATTCCCGCAAGGAACTGCCCGCGGCCCCGGCCGGCGACGAGGCGGAGGCCGCGGAACGCGTCCCCGCGATCCAGTACTGAGCCGGGGAGGCAGCCAGTGATCCCGTTGTGGTTCATCCTGATCACCATCTTGTGGATGGGCTTCTTCGTGCTGGAGGGGTTCGACTTCGGCGTCGGCATCCTGCACGGCGTGGTCGGCCGGGACGAGGCCGGCAGCCGCGCCGCGATCAACACGATCGGCCCGCTGTGGGACGGCAACGAGGTGTGGCTGGTCGTCGCGGCCGCCGCCATGTTCGCGGCGTTCCCGGCCTGGTACGCCACCATGTTCTCCGGCTTCTACCTGGTCGTGGTGCTGCTGCTGGTGGCGCTGATCCTGCGCGGGGTCTCGTTCGAGTACCGCGGCAAGCGCGAGTCGGCCCGCTGGCGGCATGGCTGGGACGCCGCGATGGTGGCCGGCAGCCTGGTCGCGCCGTTCCTGATCGGGCTGATGCTGGCTGACCTGCTGCACGGCGTGCCGGTCGACGGGCGGCAGGAGTTCACTGGCTCGCTGGCCGACGTGTTCCCGCCGTACGCGATCTTCGCCGGGCTCACCCTGACGGCGCTGTGCGTGCTGCACGGGGCGACGTTCCTGGCCCTGAAGACCTCCGGCGCGGTGCGCGAGCGCGCGATCCGGCTGGCCCGCCTGGCGGCGCCCGCCGTGGCGCTGATCGTGACCGCGTTCGCGGCCTGGACGCATGTCACCGCGAGTAACGGAGCGCTGCTCAACCCGGTGGAGCTGGCCGCGGTGATCTTCGTCCTGGCCGCCACCTGGCTGGCCTTCGACCGGCGCGACGGCTGGGCCTTCACCGCGACCACCATCACGATGGCCGCCAGCGTGCTGGCCATCTTCACTGACCTGTACCCGCGGGTGCTGGTGTCCAGCACCAGCCCCGCCTTCAGCCTGACGGTGAACAACACCGCGTCGGGCAACTACTCGCTCACGGTCATGACCATCGTGGCGGTCATCGCGCTGCCGTTCGTGCTGGCCTACCAGGGCTGGACCTACTACGTCTTCCGCCGCCGGATCAGCTCGGCGGACTTCGCCGGCACGCCCGGGCTGCCCCGCCGCACCAGCGGCGGGCCGGAGGCCGCGCTCGCGGCCGCCGGGTCGGCCGCCGCGATGTCGGCGGCCGACCCGCAGCCCGCCGGCGACCGGGATAGCCGCCGCCCGCCGCACGACAGCCCGCCGCCCGGCCGCGAGCCGCCGGCGGAGCACCAGGCCGGCCCCGGGGAGGGCGACGGCCGCGAGGCTACGGGGACACCGACCACCGATTCGGCGGGCCCGCGGGCGCCGCGGCACCGGTGGCACCTGCCGCACCGGGGAGGAAACTCAGGTGACTGACCAGCATGTCAGCGCGGCCCGGCTGACCGAGGCCGAGTTCCGCGCGCTGTATGACCGGCTCCGGGCCATGCCCGGCTGGGGTCCCCGCGACCGGCGCGGGGCGCTGAACTACCTGACCCCCGACCTGGTCGCGGCGGCGTGCCGGGACGTGCGCCTGGGCCGGGCGGTGTCGATGGCCGCCGGGCTGGCCGACGTCGCCGCGCCGGATAACCCCGAGCCCGTCACCCACGAGCTGGGGACGGCCGGGCCCGACGGCGGCGGCACCATCGGCGGTGACGGCAGCGGCGGCGGCTCCGGGGGCGGCGCATCCGGGAACCACGGGACTGCGAGCGACGGGACGGCCGGCGCGCCGCAGGCCGGGCTGGCGTTCGCCATCGACCGGTTCGCGATGAATGTGCACGGCGACGCCAACAGCCACCTGGACGCGCTGTGCCACGTGATGTTCGACGGGCGCCTGTACAACGGCGTCGACCCGGCCGTGGCTGAGGACGGTGTCCGGCCCGAGTCCGTCGAGGTCGTCCGGGACGGGATCGTCGGCCGCGGCGTGCTGCTGGACATCCCGCGACTGCGCGGCCTGCCCTGGCTGGAACCCGGCGATCACGTCACGGCCGATGACCTGGCCGGCGCCGAGGCCGCGCAGGGGGTCCGCGCCGGGCGCGGCGACCTGCTGTTCGTGCGGGTCGGGCACCGGCGGCGCCGGGCCGAGCTGGGCGCCTGGGACGCCGCGGCGCGCCGGGCCGGGCTGCACCCCTCGGCGCTGGAATTCGTCGCCAGCCGGCAGGTGGCGGTGCTGGGCAGTGACAGCAACAGCGACACTGCCCCCAGCGCGGCCGAGGGGGTCCAGTTCCCGGTGCACGTGCTGGCCATCAACGCTCTCGGCGTGCACCTGCTGGACTACCTGCAGTTCGAGGACCTGATTCCGCTGTGCGAGACCCTCGGGCGATGGTCGTTCCTGTGCGTCATCGCGCCGCTGCGGCTGACCGGCGGCACCGGCTCGCCGGTCAACCCGATCGCGGTCGTGTAACCTCCCCGGCGCCCCGCGACGCGGGCGGCGCGACGGGGACCGCCGGGCCGGCCGGGCGGGCCGCCGGGCGGGCGGGTGCAGGCTGACGCTGGCCGCGGCCGGCCACGATCAGGGCCAGCACGCCCAGGGCCAGCGCCGCCGCGGCGGTGCCGGCGAAGATCTGCGGCAGGCTGATCCCGGCGTGCAGCAGCGGGCCGACGCTGAACGCGGCGATGCCGTAGCCCACCTGGTAGAAGGCGATGATGCCGCCGGACACGGCCGCCGCCGCGGTGGTCATGTCCTGCTCGCCGAAGCTGATGGTGAGCGGCAGCAGCGCCGAGCAGCCCAGCCCGGCCAGCCCGAAGACGAAGATGCCCGCCCCGGCCTGGCCGCGGGCCAGCAGCCCGGTCAGCAGGAACGACACGATCAGCACCGGGGGCAGCAGCCGGTAGGCCACCCGGGCGGGCAGCCACCGGTCGATGAGGGCGAACAGCACCCGGCCGAGCGTCACCATCCCCCAGAACGCCGCCAGCGCCAGTGATGCCTGCGCGGCGGACGCGCCGGCCTGGCGGGTCATCTCCAGCTGGGACCAGTTCCCGTTCATCGTCTCGCAGATGCCGTACAGGCCGATCAGGGCCGCGTACAGCCAGAACCGGCCAGGCAGTCCGCGCCGCGCGGCGCGGGCGGCCCGCGCCGCGGGCACCGGGCTGACCCGCAGCGGGAGCCGGACGCTGGCCAGCAGCAAGAGCATCAGCAGCGCCGCCGAGACGGCCGGCAGCCCCCACCAGAAGCCCAGCCCGACGAAGATCGCCACGAACACCGGGGCCGCGACCGTGCCCAGCCCGAGCAGAGCGTTCAGGGTAAGAACAGCGGAGTCCACCGCGGCCGGGCGGAAGGCCGAGGCGTAGGTGTTCAGGACCGGGACGGTCAGCCCGAACCCGGCCCCGACGCACGCCGTGGCGACCAGCAGCAGCGGGTAGGCCGTGGCCTGGTCGGTCCGCAGCGGGGCGCTGACCAGCAGCAGGACCATCGCGGCCAGGCTCAGGGTCAGGCCCGCCAGGTACACCTGCTTGGTGCCGACCCGGCGGGCCAGCCGGGCCCCGGTCAGGGCGCCGGCGATCGCGGTCACCACCTGGGGCAGGAACATGGCCCCGTACTGGGCACTGCTCAGCCCGTAGTCGGCGTGGTCAGTGAATATGGTCGCCGCGGCCGGGAATGTGACCAGCACGATGCCCTGCACCAGGCCGGCGGCGTTGACGACGCGGATCTCAGCTCGTGCGGCGATGGCCCGGCTCCCCCGCTTCTCATCTCGCCCGGCCCGCCTGCGCGGTGTCCGGTTTGCAAAGTTCTGGTGTGACAGGCCCGCCCGGCCCGGCCGGCAGGCCAGGCTGGAGGGACGGCCCGGTTCATGCCCGGCGGCACCGGGCGCGACATCACCCGTGCCGGGTGGCTCGTGACGGCCGCCGGCCGGCTCAGATTAGACACTCACCCTGGCGGATAGGGGAACGGACATGACAGCACCGCAGGAGCACGTCGATGCCCTGGTAATTTTCGGGGCCACCGGTGACCTGGCCAAGCTGGAGACCTTCCCGGCCCTGGTCGGGCTGGTCGAGCGCGGCGTCCTGGACGTCCCGGTCATCGGCGTGGCCAAGAGCGGCTGGACGGTCGAGCAGTTCCGCGGGTACGCGCGAGACTCGCTGACCCGCAACAAGATCGACCCGGACGGCCCGGCCGCGGCCAAGATGCTGGGGCTGCTGCACTACGTGGACGGCGACCTGGGTGACCCGGCGACGTACCAGGCCATGTCGGACGCCATCGGCGACGGCAAGAAGGTCCTGTTCTACCTCGAGGTGCCGCCGCCGCTGTTCGGCCGCATCGCCGAGGGGATCTCCAGGGCCGGCCGGTCCGCCGGCAACCGGATCATGGTCGAGAAGCCGTTCGGGACCGACCTGGACAGCGCCGAGCAGCTGAACAAGCTGATGCACCAGTACTTCCCGGAGGACGCGATCTACCGGGTGGATCACTGGCTAGGCCTGGACCCGGTGGACAACCTGATGTTCCTGCGGTTCGCCAACTCGGTCGTCGAGCCGCTGCTGAACCGGACCTACGTGCAGTCCATCCAGATCACCATGGGCGAGGCCTTCGACGTCGCCGACCGGGGCAGCTTCTACGACAAGACCGGCGCTACCCGCGACGTGGTGCAGAACCACATGCTGCAGGTGCTGGCCACCGTGCTGGCCGACCCGCCGGACGGCAGCGGGCTGGACACCTGGCGGGATGCCAAGTCCCGGCTGATCGGCGCGCTGACCCCGCTGGACACCAGCACCGCGGTGCGCGGCCAGTACGAGGGCTACCACGACGTGGCGGGCGTGGCGCCCGGCAGCACTACCGAGACCTACGTGGCCATCCGGACCGCGGCCGCTTCCTGGCGCTGGGCGGACGTGCCCATCCTGATCCGGGCTGGCAAGTGCCTGCCGGTCACCGCGACGGAGGTGTCGTTCCGGTTCCGGAAGCCGCCGCATGACGTGTTCGGGCTCGGCGACGCCACCGCGGGCAATCACCTGCGGGTGCGCATCCACCCCGACAACCAGGCCGCGCTGTCCCTGACCGGCAAGAAGCCGGGCGCCGGCTGGCAGGCCCAGGACCAGGACCTCGTCTACAGCGAGCCGGCCGGGGAGGACATGCGGCCCTACGACCGGCTCATCGGCGCGGCCCTGAGCGGCGAGCGCTGGCTGTTCGCGCGGCAGGACACCGTCGAGGCCGCCTGGCGGGTCGTCCAGCCCATCCTCGGCGACGCCGTGCCGGCCCACCCCTACGCCAAGGGCACCTGGGGCCCGAAGGAAGCCGACACGCTGCTGCCGCCGGACGAGGCGTGGCACGATCCGGCGGGCTGACCCGGTGACTCACGCGGGCGGGGAGCGCCGCGTCGTGATCATCGGGGGCGGTTTCGGCGGCCTGTTCGCGGCCCGCGCGCTGCGCCGCGCCAACGTGGCGGTGACGCTCATCGACCGCGCGCAGCATCACCTGTTCCAGCCGCTGCTCTACCAGTGCGCCACCGGCATCCTGTCCGAGGGCCAGATCACCGCGCCGCTGCGGCAGGTACTGCGCCGGCACCGCAATGTCGAGTGCGTAATGGCCGAGGTGACGGGCATCGACGCCGGTCGCCAGGTGGTGCAGGCCCGGCGCCCGCTGGGCGAGGAGATCGAGTACGGCTACGACCACCTCATCGTGGCGGCCGGCGTCCAGCAGTCCTACTTCGGCCACGATGAGTTCGCGCCGCTGGCGCCGGGCATGAAGACGATCGCCGACGCGCTGACGATCCGCCGCCGGGTGTTCGGCGCGTTCGAGATGGCCGAGACCTCGACGGACCCGGCCGAGCAGCAGCACTGGCTGACCTTCGCCCTGGTGGGAGCGGGCCCGACCGGGGTGGAACTGGCCGGGCAGATCCGCGAGCTGGCGACCAAGACCCTGCGCCGCGAGTTCCATCACATCAAGCCGGAGGATGCGCGGGTCCTGCTGTTCGACGGCGGCCACGCCCCGCTGGCCTCGTTCGGCCCCCGGCTGTCGGAGATCGCCGCCCGGACGCTGGACGACCTGGGCGTCGAGCAGCATATGCACTCCATTGTCACCGACGTGGACGCCACCGGGCTGAAGGTCCGCGGGGCGGACGGGGCCACCACCCGCTACCCGGCGGGGGTCGTGCTGTGGACCGCGGGCGTGGGCGCGCCGCCGGTGGCGGCGGCTGTCGCCCGGGCCACCGGCGCCGCGACCGACCGGTCCGGCCGGATCGAGGTGGCCGATGACCTGACCATCGCGGGCCACCCGGAAATCTCGGTCATCGGCGACCTGATGTCGCTGCACAAGCTGCCCGGCGTGGCCGAGGTGGCGATGCAGTCCGGGATGTACGCCGGCCGCCGGATCCGCCGCGCGCTGGCCGGCGACCCGCCCGGCGGCTCGTTCCGGTACCGCGACCTGGGCACCGCCGCTTATATCTCGCGCGGCCGCGCGGTCCTGTCCGCCGGGCCGCTGCGGCTGGGCGGCTTCGCCGGCTGGCTGGCCTGGCTGTTCATCCACATCGCCTTCCTGACCGGCTACCGCAACCGGGTCGGCGCGATCCTGACCTGGTGGCTGGCCTTCACCCGGGACCGGCGCCGGGAACGCGCCTTCACCACCGCCCAGGTCGGGGTCGTGGCTGATATCTATGACCCGCCGCCTGCCGCGAGCCTGCCCGCCGCGACCCCGGGCGACAGCACCGGCAGCAGCGCCGGGACCGGCGCCGGCGCGCCCGCGCGCCCGGGCCGCTCCGGGCACTGACGCAAAGCGGGGGCGGCGGGGCGGCGGTGACAACAAGCGCGATCCTCCTGGGCGCCGGCGTGGTCTTCGTGCTGGCGGTGGGCTCGGAGGTGGCCGCCGTCCGGCTGCGGCTGCCCGCGATCGTGATCCTGCTGCCCGTCGGGTTCGTGGCCGGGACATTCCCCGACATCGACCCGGTCGCGGCACTCGGCCGCTTCTACCAGCCCATGCTGGCACTGGCCATCGCGGTCCTGCTGTTCAATGCGGGCCTGCACCTGAACCTGCGGCTGCTGACCGGGCAGACCCGGCGGATTGTCCTGCGGCTGATCCTCGTCGGGATCCCGGTCACGATGACGCTGGTCGCGATCGCAGCCGGGCTGCTGGGGCTGGAAGCCGGCAGCGCGATCATGATCGGGGCCATCCTGGTGCCCGCCGGGCGCACGGTGGTGGCCCCGCTGCTGGGCTTCGTCCGCCCGGCCCAGCGCCTGCGCCATGCACTGATCTGGGAGGCGGCCCTGCTCGGCCCGCTGGCCGCGGTGCTGTGCACGATCGTGCTGCATGCGGTGATCGCCAGCACCCGGGCCAGTGCCGGGGCCCGGGCCGACGAGCTGCTCAGCTGCCTGGGCGCCGGGCTGGCCGGCGGCGTCGGGGGGACCCTGGTGCTGTGGCTGCTGATCCGGAAGGTCGCCCTGGGCCAGCAGCTGGGCACCACTGCCGTGCTGGCCGCGGTGGCCGGGATCGCCGCCGCCTGCGACGCGCTGAGCCCGGCCACCGGCATCATCGCGGCCGCGCTGATGGGGATCTTCGCCGCGAACCTGCCCGGCTTCGACATGCCGGCCCGGCGGCCGTTCCTGGAGACCGCCATCGTGCTGGTCCGGGACGTGCTGCTGCTGACCGTGGCCGCGACGGTCAGCGTCGGTGCGGCGGCCCGGCAGGCGCTGCCCGCGCTGGCCCTGGCCGCCGTGCTGGTGCTGGTCGCCCGCCCGCTCGTGACGCTGGCCGCTACCCGGGGCACTGACCTGACCCGGCGGGACCAGCTGTTCACCGGCTGGATGGCGCCGCGCGGCGTCGTCTCCGTGGCCACGGCCTCCGTCTTCGCCGTGCCGCTGGCTGCTTACGGAGTAGCGGGCTCGGCGCGGATCCTGCCGCTGACGCTGCTGGTGGTCATGATGACCATCATCTTCTACGCCGCCGCCGCGGTCCCGGCGGCGCGGATCCTGGGCGTACTGCGCTCCCCCGCCAGCCGGCCGCTGCTGGTCGGCGGCGAGGACTGGGTCATCGACCTGGGCCGGGCGCTGCAGCTGGCCGGGCTGGACGTGCTGATGTGGGCCGGGCTGGAGGAGCAGCGGGAGCGGATCCGGGCCGCCACCCTCCACCTGGCGCCGCGCGAGCTGCTGGCCGCGGTCACCGCCGACCGGGCCGAGCTGTCGGGTGTCACGACGGTGCTGATGATGACCGGCGAGGATGACTTCAACGCGCTGGCCGCGGCGGTGCTGCGCACCGCCGTGGGCGAGCGGGTCTTCTGGCTCGGCCCGCCGGCCGACGGCCGCGGCGTGATCGCCCCGTTCGCCGGCGGGAACGTGCTGTTCTCTCACGCGCTGAACCGCTCCACCCTGTCCAGCCTGTACGCCGAGGGGGCCCGGATCACCACCCGCCGGGACCTCATGGGCCTGGGGGCCGGGGACGAGGTGCTGTTCCTGGTGCACCCGGACGGGCTGCTGGAACCCGCGACGCGGCGCCGGATGCCCGCCCCGCACGAGGGCGACACCGTGGTCCTGCTGAGCACGGCAGACCGTTCCTGACCGGGGACGGCGGCGGGACCGCGAGAGAACGGAACGGCCCCCGGCCAGCGCGCTGGCGGCCGGGGGCCGTACTCCGGTCGGGCTCTTTCTACAGGTCGCGGACGGCCGTGATCCGGCCGGACTCGCACGCCGCGGACAGCTCCGCGAAGTCCCGCTCGTTCTGGTCGGCGTAGGAGGCGGAGAAGTCGGCCACGGCGTTGTCGAAGATGTCCTTGCCGCCCAGGTAGGCGGCAATGGCGATGCGATCGCCGGACCGGGCGTGCGCCCGGGCCAGCGTCCAGCCGCACAGCTCCCCGTACAGGCGCAGGCCGCGCGGGATCATCACCTCGATATCCACCGACAGCTTCCAGTCCCGCAGCGACCGGACGTAGAAGTCGCGAGTCTGGCCGTCCAGCCCGGCGGGGACCCGCTGCCAGCCCAGGAAAATGTCGCTGGCGGCCTGCATCAGCCGCTGGCCGGCGACCACCCGCTGGCCCTGGTTGGCGAACTCGCTGGCCCCGGCGAACTCGCTGAGCACGCTGGTCTCAGCCTCCTTGACCTGGAGGAAGAGGGGGTCGCTCTCGTCACGGCCCATCATCAGGATGATCCAGCACCGGGTGCCGACGCTGCCCACGCCGACGACCTTGCGGGCCATGTCGGTGAAGTCGTACTGGCGGATGATGACCTTGCGGTCGTCTTGCAGGGTCTGCCGGTACTTGCTGAGCAGCACGCCCATCCCGGCCGCGATCTCCTCGGTCTCCATCTGGTCTGCGACCAGGTCGCGGACCGGGACCAGCAGCGGCGGGTCAGCCACGATCTGCGGCCGGCCGTCGGTCAGCGACGTCAGCTTGGCCAGCTCCTGCAGGCTGTTCCGCTTCGGCGCCTTGGCCAGTCCCTTGGCCAGGCGCTTGCGGTTGAGCTGGGCCAGCTGGCCCTCATAGCGCTGCCGCAGCTGGTCCACGTCGGTCTGGGTGAACCACACGTCCAGGTTGCCCAGGCCCGCGAACGAGCGCATGGCATTGCGGTAGCTGGCCACGGTGGCCAGCACGATCTCCCGGCGGCGCTTGCGGCCGAATCCGCTGCCGCGGGCGGCGACCTCCATGCTGGCGGCCAGCCGCTTGACGTCCCACTCCCACGGGGCCGGCAGCGTCTCGTCGAAGTCGTTGACGTCGAACACCAGGCGCCGCTCCGGCGAGGCAAAGAAGCCGAAGTTGGACAGGTGCGCGTCACCGCAGGCCTGCACGACGAACCCGGAAGCCGGCGTGCTGGCCAGGTCGGTCGCCATCACCAGGGCGGCGCCGCGGTAGAAGGTGAACGGCGAGACGAGCATCCGGCCGTAGCGGATGGGCACCAGCTCCGGGACCCGGCTCTGCGCCTGCCGCTCCAGCAGGGCCACCGGATCGGGCCGGCTCGCCGGGAGGTCGAGAGCGGCGTGGCTCTCACGCGGCACCGCGGAGCGCGCGGCCTTGCCGCGGGCTACGCGCTCGGCCGGGTCCACCCTGTCGATGATAAGCCGCGCGGTCTTCGGGGTCTGCCAGGCGGCCGTGGTCCCGGCGGAGCGGGCCGGTGCCCGCTTCCGGCTGGCCCTGGCCAGCGCTGACTTGGCCGAGGCGACGATGGTGGCCGGGGGGGTCTCCTGCTTCGGCGCGGCCTTGGCGGCCGCCGGCGCGCGGGACTTACTGGCTCGCGATGTGGCGGCGCGTGCTGTCGTGGCGCGCGACGCGCCCGTGCGCGGCGTGCCGGTCCGCGACGTGCCGGTCTGGGAGGTGCTCGTGCGGGACGTGCCCGTGCGAGGAGCGCTCGTGCCAGCGGCTCGTGTCGGGGACGCGCTGGCCGGCTTCCTGCTGGCCGGCTTGCGGGTCGCCGGCTTGCGGGTCGCGGGCTTGCCGGACGCGGGCTTCCGGCTGGCCGGCTTGCGGGTCGCGGGCTTGCGGGCGGCCGGGGCACGGCCCGCCGTCCGGCTGGCCGCCTGCCGGGTGGCAGCGGAGCGGGCCTCGGTCGGCTGTGCGGCCGGTGCGGACATGGGCAGCCTCCAATCGCCTTCGGGCGGCCCGACCGCCAGTTAGCTGCTCATGAGCCGCGGGCGACCGCCAATCCGGTAAGGATGTCCGGCTCTGGCCACGGCCACGCCATCCCCAGCGGGTGACCCGTCAGCCCGACGGCACGGGCCGCGGCACGGGGCTTCCCGGCGGGTCACCAGGGCTGCCCGTGTCCCCGGAGCCGCTCGCGTCCCCGGAGCCGCCCTTGCCGGCGGAACCGGCCGCGCCGCCGGGGAGCGGGTCGGAGCTGAGCCGGGCGGCGGCCACGTAGGCCACGACCACCGCCACGATGACCAGCGGCGTGACCGCCAGTCCGTCAGAGAACAGCAGCAGCGTGGCCAGCAGCAGCGAGGTCATCGGCAGCCGCAGCATCACCGCGCTCATCGCGCCGATGCCCATAGCGACAGCCGGGACCACCGGGAGTCCCGGCAGGTGCGACATCGCCGCTCCCCCGGCCGCCCCGATGAACATGGCCGGGAAGATCGGCCCGCCCCGGAACGCCGCCAGCGAGCAGGCGTAGGCCAGTCCCTTGCAGGCCAGCAGGAGCACCAGGGCCCCCGCCGTGTAGCCGGCCGCGTGCTCGACCAGGCCCGGCAGGGCATTCTGGCCCGAGAACAGCACCTCGGTGACCGACCGTCCGGTGCCGGCGCCGTAGGCCGCGGCCAGTCCCGCCACGGCCAGCCCGGCGGCGGGGGTGGCAATCAGCAGATGGCCCTCGATGCGCGGCCGGATCAGGCGGCCCAGGCGCCGGATCGCCGTGCCCAGCAGCGCGGCGGCCAGCCCGATCACCACCGCCCAGCCGAATTCCCCCAGATCCGGATGCCCGACGTGCGGCAAATGGGGAATGGCCAGCGAGAACGTGCCCAGGCCGGTCCAGTCGCCCAGGCCGGTGAAAATCAGCGCGCCGATGCCCGAGGCCAGCAGGCCGGGCAGCAGGACCAGTTCCAGCGACGCGCCGGCCAGGCCGGCCGCCTCCATCAGCAGGAAAGCGCCCACGATGGGCGAGCCGAGCAGGGTGCTGATCGACGCGAAGCTGCCCGCCACCGCGACCATCGCCTGGGCCTGCGCCGGGGCGTCCCGGCGGGCCAGCCGGACCGCGCAGACGGCCAGGCCGCCGCCCAGCGCGATCAGCGGCGCCTCCGGGCCCAGTACCGCGCCCAGGGCGAGCGTGGCCAGCGCGGCCAGCACCACTCCGGGCAGCTGGGCCGGGCCGGGTGCGCCCTTGGTGTTCAGCCCGTCCACCGGGGAGTGTCCGCCGCGGCCGGGCAGGTAGCGGATGACCAGGCCAACCAGGAGACCGGCCACCAGCAGGGGCGGGACCGGCCACCACAGCGGGACGCCGTGGAAGCCGAGCTCGTGCGGGGCGCGGTCGTAGATCAGGTGCTGCAGCTTGCCGACCAGCCACAAGAAGAAGTAGGCGAGCACCGAGACCGGCGCGCCGATCACCGCCGCGAGGCCGAGCAGACCCAGGTAGGACCGGCTGCGAAGCAGGCGGGCAGCATCGGCGGGCGTGGTCATGGATTCCCCTGCTCCCCCTGCGATCTGCGGCGCGGCCGGTCTGGCCGGGCGGACTTCCGGCCGCGCGGGCGTGTCCGACTGCCTACTCTTAGTAATCCCCCGATTACAATCTGACAGTCATGATCATGCTGGCGGCTCGTGCGCATCGGTAGGCCGCGCCCGCGAGTGGCCGGGGCCCGGCGCCCCCGGCCCCTCGACCCGCGGCTGCTGCGGTATGCCTCAGCAGCCCGCGGCTGCCTGGCATTGACCATCGCGGCCGGGCTTGCCGGAACTGGCCTGATCCTCGCCCAGGCCGGCCTGCTCGCCCGGGTGCTCGCCGGGGCCGCGACCGGAACCGGCATCGACGCCCTGGCCACCCCGCTCATCGCGCTGGCCGCCGTGCTGGCCGCCCGGTCGGCCCTCAGCTACGGCGGGGAGGCAGCCGCCCTGCGCGCCGCGGCCGTGGTCAAGTCCCAGCTGCGGCGCCGCCTGCTGGACCATGTCTTCCGGCTCACCCCGGGCCCGGCCAGTCCCGGCACGCGCAGCTCAGGCCCGGCCGGGCCCGGGGCCGCCGGGCCGCCGGCCGGCCCGGTCGCGCCCGGAGCCGGCGCGGAACTGGCTACCCTCGCCACCCGCGGCCTGGACGGGCTGGATGCCTACTTCGCCCGGTACCTCCCCCAGTACGTGCTGGCCTGCCTGGTGCCGCTGGCCGTGCTCACACGCGTCACCATGGCCGACTGGCTGTCCGGGGTGATCATCGCCGCCACCCTGCCGCTGGTGCCGCTGTTCGCCGTGCTTGTCGGCCTGCAGACCCGGGCCCGCACCCGGCAGCAGTGGGCCGCGCTGGCCCGGCTGGGCGGTCACTTCCTGGACGTGGTCGAGGGCCTGCCCACGCTGCGGGTCTTCGGCCGCGGCCGCGCTCAGGAAGCCGCCATCGCCGACATCACCCGCCAGTACCGCAGCACGGCCATGGGCACGCTGCGCATCGCGTTCCTGTCGGCGCTCGTCCTCGAGCTCACCGCGAGCCTGGCCACGGCATTAGTGGCCGTCGAGGTCGGCCTGCGGCTGCTCAGCGGGCACCTCGGCTACCAGACAGCGCTGCTGGTGCTGCTGCTCACGCCCGAGGCGTTCATCCCGCTTCGCAACGCCAGCGCCCAGTTCCACGCCAGCATCGAGGGCATCACCGCCGCGGACCGCGTGTTCCAGGCGATCCAGGAACCGCCCGGCGGGTCCGCCGCCCCGCCGGCGCCAGCACCGGCTGCGGGGCGCGCGTTCCCGCTGGACCTGCGGCGGCAGGAGATTTTCCTGAACGAGGTGACCCTCGCCTACGCTGGCCGCCCCGCGCCGGCCCTGTCCGGGGTGAGCCTGCGGATCCAGCCCGGCGAGCACATCCTGGTGAGCGGCCCGAGCGGCGCCGGGAAGTCCTCCCTGCTGACCCTGCTGCTGCGGTTCGCCGAGCCCACCTCCGGCGCCATCGAAGTGGCCGCCGGTGCCGCCCGGCTGGACAGCCTGGATCCCGGCGCGTGGCTGGAGCAGCTCGCCTGGGTGCCGCAGCGCCCGCACCTGTTCGACGACACGGTGGCCGGCAACATCGCCCTCGGCCGGGACGGCGCCAGCTTCTCCGACATCCGCCGGGCCGCCCGGCTGGCCGGGGCGGAGGAGTTCGTCGCCGGCCTGGAGCACGGCTACCAGACCAGGGTCGGCGAGCGCGGTGCCCGGCTGTCCTCCGGGCAGCGGCAGCAGATCGCGCTGGCCCGCGCGTTCCTGCGGGACGCCCCGGTGCTGCTGCTCGACGAGCCGACCGCCCACCTGGACCCGCTCAGCGCCGCGCGGGTCCAGGACGCCATCGCCGCCCTGGCGGCCGG
Organism: Streptosporangiaceae bacterium; assembly: GCA_036490755.1. Classification (GTDB taxonomy): domain Bacteria; phylum Actinomycetota; class Actinomycetes; order Streptosporangiales; family Streptosporangiaceae; genus DASUBV01. Next base: position 9,394 of record DASXDJ010000087.1, on the reverse strand, counting down.
CCGCACGGTCATCGAGGTCGCCCACCGCGCCCCCGCCGCCCGGCCCGGCGCCCGCCAGGTCGAGCTGAACGGCGGCTCCCTGATCGCCCCGGCTCCCCGGCATGCGGCGACCGCGGCCCGCCTGCTCCCGGCCGCACCGGTGACCGGATTGCCCCATCCGCCGGCCGCTGCGCCAGGCCGGCCATGAGCCAGGCCGCGCCGCCGCCGCGCCTGGTGCTGCCGCCCGGCGGCCTGGCCGGGCCAGGGCCGGACGCGCCAGCCGGGTCAGCGGCAGGCGGCGCAGCGGGGCCACCCGGCGCTGCGCCGGGCGGCCGGCCGCTGCTGCGGCTGCTGCGGCTGGCCGGGCCGCAGCGGGCCCGGCTGCTGGGCGCGGTCCTCGCCGGGGCCGCGGCCACCGGGTGCGGGGTGGCGCTGCTGGCGGTCTCGGGCTACCTGCTGGCCCGGGCCTCCCAGCACCCCGGCATCATCGCGATCTCGGTGGCCGTGGTGGCGGTGCGCGGGCTGAGCGTCGGCCGGGCCGTGTTCCGTTACCTGGAGCGACTGGGCACGCACGACACCGCGTTCCGGGTCCTGGCCGAAGTGCGGACCAGCATCTACCAGCGGCTGGAGCGGCTGGCGCCGGCCGGGCTGGCCGAGTTCCGGTCCGGCGACCTGCTGGCCCGGCTGATCAGCGACGTCGACGCCACCCAGGACCTGTTCATCCGCGGCCTGGCCCCGCCGCTGACCGCGGCACTGGTCGGCGCCGCGGCGGCGGCCGCGATGCTGGCATTCCTCGCCCCGGCCGCCGGAGTGCTGGCCGCCGGGCTGCTGGCCGCCGGGGTACTCGTCCCGTGGCTGGCCGCCCGCGCGGCGCGCCGCGCGGCCGCCCGCACCGGGCCGGCCCGCGGCGAGCTGGGCGCAGCCGTCACCGACGCCCTGGCCGGGGCGGCCGAGCTGCGGGCCTTCGGCGCGGGCCCCGCGGCGCTGGCCCGGGCCATGTCGGCCGACGCCGAGCTGACCCGGCTGGGCCGGCGCACCGCCGCCGCCAGCGCGCTGGGCACCGGGCTGAGCACGGTCGTGGCCGGGGCGACGCTGTGCGGAGTACTGCTGCTCGGCGTGGCTGTGACCGGCGACGGGCAGCTCGGCCGGGTACCGCTGGCCGTGCTGACCCTCACGGCGCTGGCTGCCTTCGAGGCGGTGACCGCACTGCCGGCCGCGGCCATCCAGCTGGGCCAGTCCCGTACGGCCGCCCGGCGGATTGCCGCCGTGCTGGACACCCCCGACCCCGTGACTGAACCGGAGCAGCCCGCCCCGCCACCGGGTCGTGAGCCGGTGACGATTGCGCTGCGCGGCGCCCGGGTCACCTACCGGGCCGGCGGGCCCGCCGCGCTGGGCGGGGTCGACCTGCTGCTGCCGCCGGGCCGCCGGGTCGCCCTGATCGGGCCGGCCGGGGCCGGCAAGTCGACGGTGGCCGCGCTGCTGCTGCGGTTCGTCGGGCTGAGCGGCGGGACGGCCACGCTGAACGGCCAGGACCTGGCCAGCTTCCGGGGTGACGACGTGCGCGCGGTGATCGGCGGGCTCACCCAGGATCCGCATATCTTCAACACCACGATCCGGGGCAACCTGCTCATCGGCGCGCCGGACGCGGACCTGGACCAGCTGGAGGACGCCGCGGCGCGGGCCCGGCTGCTGGGCTGGATCACCGGGCTGCCGCAGGCCTGGGACACGCCGGTCGGGCCCCGCGGCGCGCGGATGTCGGGCGGCCAGCGGCAGCGGCTGGCGCTGGCCCGCGCCCTGCTGGCCGACCCGGCGGTGCTGATCCTGGACGAGCCGACGGCCCACCTGGACCCGGCGGCCCGCCGGGCGCTGACCACGGACCTGCTGGCCGCCAGTCACGGCCGCAGCATGCTGCTGATCACCCACGACCTGTTCGGGCTGGACCAGGTCGACGAGATCGTCGTGCTGGGCGGCGGCCTGGTCGCCGAGCGCGGCAGCCATGCCGAGCTCAGCCGGGCCGGCGGCCTCTACCAGCAGATGCTCCGCTCGGCCGCTGGGTAAGCCGGGGGCGGGCCGGGCGGCTCAGCCGGGCGGGCCGGAGATCGCCTGACCGCTGTCCTGGCCGGCGTCCGGGGCTGATCCGGCGGGCCGGGCGCGACGCATCCGGGCGGCCCAGAACACCCGCTGGCCGCGCAGCGCCAGCGTGCCCACGACAATCAGCAGGACGACGTTGAGCAGCAGTTGCGCGACTGCGCCGCCCGCTTCGCCCCACCGGCCGAAGGCCACCGACAGGCCGATATCGGCGGCCGCCGGGATCGTGGTGACCGAGATGAACACGCCGATCAGCGCGCCGGCCCGGGCCTCGGTCAGCGACACCACGCCGACCAGCCCGGCCAGCACCGCCACGATGACCGAGAACAGGTCCGGGCTGTGGATGAAGTTCGAGACCGGCAGGATCCCCAGCCGGTAGGGCTCCGGCACGTGGCCGCTGGCCCGGATGACCAGGCTGAACAGCAAGGTCGCGATGATCGCCAGCACGAACCCCGCGGTCAGCGCGAGCAGGCCGCGGCGGATCGGCGTCCGGTCCCGGCGCTCGAAGCCCAGCGCCACGGCGATGATGGCGTTGTACTCCGGGCCGACCACCATCGCGCCGACGATCAGGATGGTCGAGTTGGTCAGGATGCCCACCGCCCCGATCAGCGCGGCGAGCATCAGCAGCATGTAGAAACTCGGCGCGTATACCGAGTCGGCCGCGATCTTGGAGTCAACCAGGTCCCAGACCGGGGCGGTCTCGCCGTGATAGGTGGCGCGGGCCTCGCGCAGCGAGCGGCGGCGGCGCGCGCCGTAGAAGTCGCCCTCGCCGATGGCCGCGTCCACCACGTCGATGGTGACCGGGCCGAGCTGGCCGGCATCCAGCGCACGGAGCCGGGCGAGCACCGGGTTGGCCGCGGCGGCGGGCAGGTCGAACTGGATGAGGTCGCCGCCCGGGCGGGCCGGCTCGCCGGCGCCGGCGGGCGCGGGCGGCGGCTGGACGGCACCGGGCAGGAGGACGAGGTTGAGCACGCCGGGATCGGCGGCCAGCAGCCCGGCCAGGCGCGGCGTCAGAGCGGCCGGGCTGGCCACGCGCACGTGCAGCATCCGGGCATCGTCACCGGCGGCCGCGTTGCGGGCATCACCCCTGGCAGGCGACCGGCCCGGATCGCCCGCCGCGGGTGAGGCGTCCCGTTACTGATTCCGTCATGGTGGCCGCGCACGACCTGGATGCCGGTGCCGCGAGGGGAGGCTGCCACGGTCACGCGAGGCCAGCGCCCGGCGCGTGCCCGCTGGCACGCGCAGGAGTCGCAGGGGCGTTACGGGCTGCTGCTGATCCTGCTGCTGGCGACCTACCTGATGTCGGCGTTCTCGGCTGACACCTGGGTCGCCGCCGCGCAGCTCGGGCTGTTCGTGGCCACTGCCATCCTGGCGCTGCGCAGCACCCGGCTGCCGCGCGCGTGGGTGCGGGCGGGCGTCGCCGTCGGGGCGACCGGGTCGGTGGCAGCGCTCATCCTGGCCGTGACGGCGCCCAGCGACTTCGCCGTGGGCCTGGCCAGCCTGTGGACCGGCATTCTGCTGCTGGCCACCGTCGTGCTGATCGTGCGGCGAATCCTGTCGCTGGAGTCGGTGACGCTGCAGAGCATCTACGCCGTGATCAGCTCCTACCTGATCCTCGGGCTGATGTTCGCGGCGTTCTTTGCCGCCGAGTCGAAATTCCACACCGGGCAGCGCTTCTTCGCCGAGCCCCACGATCCGGCTAATTCCCGGAACTTTCAGTACTTCAGCTTCACGACGCTGACGACACTGGGCTACGGAGATTTCACCGCGGCTGACCCCGGCGGCCGGGCGATCGCCGTCATTGAGGCGTTGACCGGGCAGATCTTCCTGGCCACCCTGGTCGCGCGGCTGGTCGCGGCCTTCCGCGGCCCGGCCGAGCGGGCTGCTGCCGCGGCCGGCCCGCCACCGGGCGGCCCGGCGCCGGCCGGCGACACTGGCATGCCGGACGCCGCCGCGCCGCCTGCCGGGAGCGGGCCGGCCGGCGATGGCGAACCGCCGCGCGCCTGACGGCCGCGGGATTTGGCCACGCCGCCGGGGGGCAGGGTGACTACTGAACTGCGGAGAATGCAATGCCTGCCAGCTGTCATTGCCAGCACTGCTGGGGAGACTGTCCCGGCGACTGCCTGCTGCCGGGCGCCAGCGGCGCCTGCATCCACCGGCCGCGAGCCCAGGGAACGCGGTGGCGCTGGGTGAGCTACGTTGGCCGGCGCGACTGGTGGCGGCGGGTCTTCTGGGGAGGAGCCTAGGCAGCGCCCATGACTGATGACATGGCCATTTCTTACGAGGCAGCCGTCCGCGGGACGCCGGTACTCAGCAGCACCGGGCAGCGGATCGGGACGCTGGAGCACGTCCTGGAGGTGCCCGACCTCGACCTGTTTGACGGGCTGGTCATCGCCACCGACGGCGGGCTGCGCTTCGTCGACGCCGACCACGTCGGGCGGATCACCCGCAGCGAGATCCACTGCGGGCTCAGCGACAGCGAGGCAGCCGGGCTCCCGGCGCCGGAGGGCCCGCCGGTGTACCAGGTGGAGGGGGTGCGTTCAGCCGGGCACAGCCTGCATGACACGCTGGGCCGGTTCTTCGGCCGCCCGCACTGGAAGCGCCAGCGCGACTGAGGCCAGGCACAGGTCCGGCCGCGCGCGGCCCCGGCAAGACGGGACCTCGGCAGCGCCGCACGCGGCAGCACCGAACGGCGGCAGCACCGCACGCCGGCGTGCATATTTTGATTGCCAGATCCGGTACCCCGGGGTATCCCGGTACCCGTGCTCCCCCGGCTGCAGGACGACGCGCTCATCCTGGATCAGTTCGCCGACGCCGATGTCGCGGCGCACCTGGCCGGCGAGGACGAGGAGACAGCCCGGCGATTTGGCTGGTGGCCGGAGTCCTCGACGGAAGCCACGGTCCGCGCGGCCTTCACCCGGTGGGCGCAGGAGTGGCAGGCCGGCGGCGCCACCCGGGCCTTCGCCGCCCGCGAGCGGGCGACCGGGGAGCTGGTCGGCGGCTGCGAGCTGCGGCTCCAGGACGCCGGGCGGGCCGAGGTGTCGTACTGGACATCGGCCGGCCGGCGCGGTGGCGGCTACGCCACCCGGGCCCTGCGCCTGCTGCTGGGCTACGCCTGGTCGATCGGCGTCACCAGCGCGGAATCGCACGTCGCCACCGGCAACCTGGCCTCACGCCGGGTATCGGAGAAGGCCGGGCTGCGGCCGGCCGGCACGTTCCTCTCCGACGACGGCACCCTGATGGTCCGCTACCGCACCGGTCCTGGCGACGGCCAGGAACACCTGACTGAGAGAATGGGGTAAATGAGTACAACTCGCCTGACCACCACCCGGCTGATCACCCTGGACGATGCCCCGGTCATCACCGACCTGGTCACGGCCAGCCGCGAGTTCCTGGCGCCATGGGAGCCCGCCCGCAGTGAGAACTTCTTCACCGTCGGCGCCCAGCGCGCCGTCATCGAGGCGGCCCTGGCCAAGCACGCAGCCGGCGCCATGCTCCCGCACGTCATCCTCAACGACGACGGCCAGGTAGCCGGGCGCATCAACCTCAACGACATCGTGCACGGCGCGTTCGAGAACGGGCACCTGGGCTACTGGGTCAGCGCCGCCGAGGGCGGCCGGGGCCTGGCCACCGCGGCCGTGCGCGAGATCATCGACCTGGCGTTCGGCCCGCTGGGCCTGCACCGGATCCAGGCCGGGACCCTGCTGCACAATGTCCGGTCCCAGCGAGTGCTGGAGCGCACCGGCTTCGTCCGGTACGCCATGGCCCCGACCTACCTGAAGATCGACGGTCAGTGGCAGGACCACTACCTGTACCAGCTCATCAACCCCGCGCCGATGTAGCCGGAGGCGGCCCGGCCGCTAGGGGACGGGCCCCCGCCGCCGGCCGCACGAAGGTGAGTGGCGCCAGCCGCGGCCAGCGGCGCACCAGGCGGTTGTCCAGGGCAGGCGCCGCCGCCCTGGTGGCACGCGGGACAGCCAGCAGCAGCGCCGCGAACAGCACGGTGTACATGATCGCGCAGCCAATGTCGGTGGACCCGCTGCCGTAGGGCCCGCCGAATCCCTCGCCGACGGCCCAGATGGCCAGGCCGAGCACCCCGCCGAACGCGAAGCCAGCCCGCTGGAAGACGCCGAGCAGCAGCGACAGGCAGATCGCCGTCTCGGCCACCGCGGTCAGGACGGCGAACAGGACCGGCGCGGGCTGCACGACGGCGGCCCAGAAGTGGAAGAACGGGGCCAGCCACGATGGCTGACCCTGCCCTGAAGCCTGGATCATCTGCAGGTAGCTGTCGCGGAAGCCGGGCAGCCATTTCAAGGTCGCGTCGATGCCCCAGATGGCGGCGAAGACCAGGCGGATGACCCAGTAGCGGCGTACTGGGCCGGCCTCCGCGGGCGGGCGGAGGCCAGGCGGCCGGACCTGCTCCTGCCGCGGGCCGGCGTACCTCGCCACTGGACCGCTTACCGAGGATCTCATCCGGGTCCCTCCCTGCTCGATTCCTGCTGGGAGCATTCGCGTGACCCGCGCCATCGGTTCATCCGGGCCCTGGATGCGGTACCCGGCCGTCATCTGACGATGGGAGAGTGTCTGGCATGACATCAGCGGATCTGAAATCAGACCTTCGCGTCTATCTGCAAGGCGCGCGCGACGTCATGCTGTGGAAGCTTGACGGATTGTCGGAGTATGACGGCCGACGGCCGCTGACGCCGACCGGAACGAACCTGCTGGGCATGATCAAGCATCTATCGAAGTGGGAGTTCCGCTATCTCGGCGACACCTTCGGCCGCCCCTCGGACGACACGCCGCCCTGGTGCCATGACGACGAGACCCCTGGCGCCGACATGTGGGCCACCGCCGGGGAATCGCGCGAGCTGATTGCCGGGTGGTACCGGCGGGCCTGGGCCCACGCGGACGGCACTCTCGACGCGCTGGACCTGGATGCAATCGGGCGCGTGCCATGGTGGGGGGAGTACGGGACAGTGACCCTCGGCCGGATCCTCGTCCACATGACCGCCGAGACGCAGCGGCATGCTGGTCACGCTGACATCCTCAGGGAGCTGACGGACGGAGTGGCAGGGTTCCTGCCGGGCACCGACCGGGCAGCGCCGGGCGATGAGGCGGCGAGGCTCGCTCTCCGGGACCAGATCGAGCAGGCCGCGCAGACCGCTCAGAAGCAGAGTTTGTGAGGGCGGTCCCCGATCCTCAGGCGGCCGAGAACTGCTTCAGCCTGGACGTGCAGGCGGGCACGCATGTCGTCATGGCCGACCCCGAGCGAAATGAGTTCTGGGTCCGGTGACCCCGGCCGCGCGGTTGCTTAGTTACTCACTTGGTTACTCGCCGGGCTCAGTGTCCAGAATGAACATCAGTGCCGCCGCTGCTACTGGGAGTTTGTGGTCGGGATGGCCGGATTCGAACCGGCGGCCTCCTGCTCCCAAAGCGAGAACAGCGAGTTCAATAGGTGCGATGCGGCGCTGCATCCCTTTGAATCAGCATCCATCAGATACGTGCGGGCTTGTCGAGCCAGGTCACTTGCTCGACTTCAAAGCCCTTGCTAAGGGAGCTGACCGGGTGACGTCGTGCGGGTGGCGGGATGACCAGATTCCGAGCCGCAGGCCCGATTTCATGAGCAGGCTGGACCCGGACTGGTTCCAGGCCAGCGGCTGCCAGTCGCCCGGCAGGGTCTGACGCCGACCGTCGGGATAGAACGCCAGCGCCGGGCCGGCCAGCGAGGAGACCACCAGCGCGGGAGCGTGCGGGCCCCAGGCCTGGCCGGCCCTCGGCTAGTCCACCGAGCCAACTGGTCGTAACCGGACAGCGAGTCAGCCAGAACGATGCCCGGGCCGATGCACCCATCCCGTCGATCTCATAGCCAGGCTGATTGTGCGTCAGTTGTTCCTGCACTCCCGCCGAGGAAACCTCCCACACGTTCAGCTCATTCAGGTGCGGGCCGGCCAGCAGATAGAACACGCCCGGCGGCAGCCGCCTGAGCGCATTCGCAGGAATGGGCGCTGCCGGTGCGTCCGCCGTGCTGGCCGAGGGCGACTGCCGGACTGCCGCAGCCGGGTCGGCTGCGCAGCCGGCAATGGTGCTGGCGGCGAGCAGGGCCGCCAGCACCACGACCGGTCGGTGCATGGTCAGACCTCACGTCTCCACTACGACTGATCAAGATGCTGAGGCACATCGCACCCCAGGCCGGTGCCGCAGCGCAACGCTCAGGTTCAAACCATGGTCAGACGATCTTGAAGTTCATATAAGAGCCCAGCGGAAGCCGACGGCGCTGCTCAGCGACGCCGTCTGCGTGCACGCCGTGAGGCGTCGATCATCGACGCGAACTGTGGCGGCTCGATGATCGGACGGCCTCGCCAGGGCGACATGCTGGTCAGGTCCGTATCGGCGGAAACGATCAGGAACGCGCCCACCGCAGAGGCGAGGTCCAGGATGCGGTTGTCCTCCCAGTCCGGGCAGTCCCCGACCGTCTGCGGCGGATCGGTAAGGCCGCCACCCGAAGCGTCGGCCGTGTCGACCAGCGCCCGCAGGTACTCATCGACCTCGTCATCTGGCGTCTTCAGGACCGTGGCGAGTACCCGGCCGGTATTGGCAAGGATGTGGGGCGAGAGCCACAGCGCAAACTCCGCAGCATCGTTGATGACGCCCAGGCAGTCTGCGCTCGGATTTCCCGACGTGGGTGGCGGTGACGGCCAGCTCCGAAAGGGAGACTCCCCCACCGCAACTGCGAGGACGAGAACGTTCACGTCGAACACGACGGGCACGGCCACCGGCCCCGGCAAGCTCACTGCCCTGACGTCCCGCGTTTGTACGCCCGGCGGATTTCCGCGAGCAGCGACTCATAGTCCTGGCCGGCCGCCGCTGCCCGCTCAGCGTTACGGGCCTGCAACTCGCGCAACCGCTCCGCCCGGGCCAGCGACTCCATCACCGGCAGCGTCGCCCGCAGGTACGCCGACCGGTTTCCGCCCCCGAAATGCTCCACCAGCCGAGCCAGCCTGTCCTGGTCCTCATCCGCTACTGCGAACCCAACCGTTGAAGTAGACATCCAACTATTGTATCTAGACTGCATCTGAGGATGCAATCCATGGTACCCACCGATGCGGGCACGGCGATCCGACGGAGCCGACGGCCGGGGCGGCGTGCTGCCGATCCGCCGTCACCGGGCTCAGCGCGGGTGATCAGCGCGTGAATGTCGTTCACCGCGTCGGTGTCGGAGAAGCCCGGCGCCGGCCGGCTGCGCAGACATCTACCGCGATCTCGGATAGCCGCAGCGTCCGCCGGGACCTTCTTGGTCTTGGTGTCCCTATGCTGGCGTGCCGCCCCC
>DASXDJ010000086.1:0-9981 GCA_036490755.1 Streptosporangiaceae bacterium | reverse complement strand
CCGGTTCCTGCACGAGCGGCTACCGCACAGCAAGCTCGACGTCCTCGACGCAGGCCACTTCACGTGGGAAGACGCCCCAGCCGAATACGCGGCCCTGGTCACCAGCTGGTGGCGCGCCGTCAACGGATCAAGGAAATGAGCATCATGCCTGGCCCTCACCACGACACTGCGATGAATCTGCTCAAGACCGCGCCGACTGCGCCAGCCCTCACGCCGGCCCTCATGATGGCCGGCCCGGCCTCCGGGTCCAGGCTGCAGGGCCGCCGCGGCGAGCGCGAACTGCTGGACCGGCTGATCGCGGACGTGCGGGCCGGCCAGAGCCGGATCCTGGTCCTGCACGGCGAGCCGGGCACCGGCAAGACCGCGCTGCTGGACTTCCTGGCCCAGCGCGCGGGTGTCTGTCGCGTCGCCCGGGTGACTGGCGCCGAGCCGGAAATGGAGCTGGCGTTCGCCGGCCTGCACCAGCTGTGCGCGCCATTCGTGGACCGGATCGGGCACCTCCCGGATCCGCAGCGAGACGCGCTGCGGACCGCCTTCGGCCTGCAGGGCGGGGATGTCCCCGACCGTTTCGCCGTCGGGCTGGCCACCTTGAGCCTGCTGTCGGAACTGGCCCGGGAACGGCCGCTGGTTTGTGTGGTGGACGACGCGCAGTGGCTGGACCAGGCCTCGGCTCAGGCCCTGGCCTTCGTCGCCCGGCATCTGGCCGCCGCGCCGGCCGCGGTGATCTTCGCCGTGCGGTACCCGGCCGACCAGCCGGGCCTGGCCGGGCTGCCGGAATTCGAGCTCGGCGCGCTGGCCGACTCCGACGCGCGGGCCCTGCTCGACTCGGTGCTGATCGGCCCGCTGGACGAGCGGGTGCGCGACCAGATCGTGGCCGAGGCCCGGGGCAACCCTCGGGCGCTGCTCGAGCTGCCGCGCGGGCTGACCCCGCGGGACCTGGCCGGCGGGTTCGGCCTGCCCGCTGCGGCCCGGCTACCCAGCCAGGTCGAAGCGGACTACCGGCGGCAGCTCACCCTGCTCCCGGTCACGACGCAGCTGCTGCTGCTGATCGCTGCGGCCGAACCGGCCGGGGACCCGGTGCTGGTGTGGCGGGCCGCGGCGCACCTCGGCGTCCAGGCTGAGGCGGCGGAGCCTGCGGTGGCGGCCGGGCTGGCCGAGTTCAGCGGGCAGGTGCGGTTCTGCCACCCGCAAGCCCGGGCCGCGGTCTACCGGGCCGCTGCGCCGCGGCAGCGTCAGCGCGTCCACAGCGCTCTGGCCGAGACCGCCGATTCAGAGGTCAGCCCCGATCAGCAGGCCTGGCATCGGGCCCACGCCACACCGCACCTGGACGAGGCCGCCGCCGCCGGGCTGACCCGGGCGGCCGGCCGGGCGTTCGCCCGTGGCGGCCTGCCCGCCGCGGCCGCGTTCGGTGAGCGCGCCGCCGAGCTGACGCCCGAGCCAGCCCGCCGGGCCCGGCGGGCCTTGGCCGCGGCGGAAACCAAACGGCAGGGCGGTGCTCCGGATGCAGCGCGCCGGCTGCTGACCATGGCCCAGGGTGGTCCGCTGGATGAACTGGCGCGGGCCCGGGCCGAGCTGCTGCGGGCCCAGCTGGCGGGCCGCGTAGGCCGTGATCGCCACGGACGGTCGCTCCTGCTGGCCGCGGCCCAGCGGCTGGAACCTCTCGACGCCGGGCTGGCGCGCGAGGCCTACCGCGAGGCGTTCGGGGCCGCGCTGACCGCGGGGCGCCTGAGCCCGGACGGGGAGCTGACCTGCGTCGCCGCGGCCGTCCGGGCGGCATCCGCCCGGCGGCCGCCCCGGGCCACCGACCTGCTGCTGGACGGCCTGGCCGTGCTGGTCACCGACGGCCCCGCCGTCGGCACGCCCATGCTCGGGCGGGCGGTGCGCGCCTTCCGGGACGAAGCAGTACCCGCTGCCCACGCGCTGCGCTGGCTGCCGTTCGCCTGCCGGATGTCCCGCGCGGCCTGGGATGACGAGAGCTGGCACACCCTCTCGGCCCGGCTGATCGAGCTGGCTCGCCCGGCGGGTGCGCTGACGGTGTTCCCGGAGGCGCTGCAAGACGGGACGGCCCTGTCCCTCATGGCTGGCGACACCGCACTGGCGGCCGAGATGGCCCGCGAGGCCGAGACCGTCGCGGCGGCGACGGGTGACCCGGTCGGGCCCCATGGCGCTCTGCTGGTCGCCGCCTGGCGTGGGCACGAGGCCGAGGCGGCCCGGCTGGCCGCCGCCGAAACGGCCGACTCGGCGGCGCTGGGGGATGGGCAACGGCTGACCGCCGCCGCCTGGGCCACCGCCGTGCTCAGCAATGGCCTGAGCCGCTACGAGGAGGCCCTGGCCGCGGCCGAGCAGGCTAGTGCGGATCCGGACGGCCTCGGCCTAGTCGCCTGGTCGCTGGCCGAGCTGATCGAAGCGGCGGCCCGGACCGGGGCGCCGGAGCGTGCGACCGACGCCCTCCAGCGGCTCTCGCAGCTGACCGGCGCCGCCGCCACCGACTGGGCCCTCGGCATCCAGGCCCGGTCCCAGGCGCTGCTCAGCCGGGACGAGCAGGCCGAGCCCCTGTATCTCGAGGCGATCGAGCGGCTCGGCCGGACCCGGATCCGCGCCGAGCTGGCCCGCGCCCACCTCCTGTACGGCGAGTGGCTGCGGCGCCAGGGCCGCCGCCGTGACGCCCGGGAGCAGCTGCGCACCGCGTACCAGCAGCTGGACGCGATGGGGATGGCCGGGTTTGCCGAACGGGCTCGCAAGGAACTGGCGGCCACCGGCGAGATCGCCCGCAAACGCACGGTCGAGACGGTGAACGAGCTCACCGCACAGGAGGCGCAGATCGCCCGGCTGGCCCGCAACGGGCGCAGTAACCCCGAGATCAGCACCCAGCTGTTCATCAGCCCGCGCACGGTCGAATGGCATCTGCGCAAGGTGTTCACCAAGCTGGGTATCAGCTCCCGCAAGGAGCTCCGCGCGGCCCTGCCCGATCTCGACCTGCTCGCCGTGCCGGCCTAGCCGCCGGTTTTGGTGCCGGGCAGCACTTGGTGGAGCTGGCCGCGGGAGGTGATGCCGAGCTTGGCGAAGACCTTGCCCAGGTGGTATTGGACGGTGTGGGAGCTGATGAACAGCCGGGCGCCAATCTCGGGGTTGGACAGGCCATCGCGGGCCAGCTGGGCGACCTGTTCCTCCTGGGCGGTCAGCTCCTGGCCGCCGGTGGCGGTGGCCTGGGCGGGGCGCTTGCGGGCGGTTTCCCCGGTGGCGGCCAGTTCCTTGCGGGCCCGTTCGGCAAAGGCCTCCATGCCGATGGCCGACAGCAGGTCATGGGCGGTCCGGAGCTGCTCCCGGGCGTCGGTGCGGCGGCCCTGGCGGCGCAGCCACTCGCCGTAGAGCAGGTGCGCGCGGGCCAGCTCGGGGCGGAGATGGGTGCGGCCCAGCCGGACGATCGCCTCCCGGTACCAGCCATCGGCGGCCTGGCCCCCAGCCGTCAGCGCGCGTGAACGCGCCTCCAGCCCCAGTGCCAAGTCGGTGCCGCTAGCCTGGGTCGTTTCCGCCAGCCGCGTCACGGCATCGACAGCCATGGGCATATTCCCGCTGCGTACGGCGGCCTCGATTAGCTCAAGCAACGCCCATAGAGAGGCATGGAGCCCGGATGGGTCCCCGGCGGCCTGCCAGGCCTCATCTCGTGCCTCCTCATAACGGCCCAGGCCGTTGTTGAGGATGGCGGCCGCCCAGCGCGCGTAGGTCACCGCAGTTCCCTGGCCTCCGGCGTCGGCCGCGTTGATCGTTGCGTCGATCAGCGGGACGGCTTCGGCCTGGCTGCCCCGCAGACCAGCGAGCAGAAGGGCGGTGAAAGACGGCATGCGTGATCCAATCGCCTCGCAGACCGCTTCAGCCTCCGCGATCAGGGCGGCCGCCGCCCGGAAGTCACCGCTCCAGGCGGCGTTCACGCCCGCCGACTCCAGGTCGGCTGGCAGGCGGTCTAGGGCACCCGCGTTACGGGCGAGCTGGATCTGCCGGGCAAGGATCGCACGCCAGCCCTCGTCCTCCCACAGCATAAGGGCCGCCGCCTGGGCCAGCCAGCCCCACCGGATTCTGTCGCGGGCGGAGATGCTGTCGCCGGCAAACAGGCTCACTGCCTGCCGCAACGCCGCCGCCGCCGCGGCCAGTCCGTCGAGGTTCAGCAGCGCCAGGCCGTCCAGCAGCAGTTCCACCGGTCCTGGCTCCGGCGATCGGGGCAGCGCCCGGGCGGCACGGCAGATCTCCGCCAGATCACCCGCCGCCAGATCCCCGGCGAAGAGTGTCGCACCCCAAGCGTCGAGGTAGGTCTCGCGGGCCAGGACCAGGTTGAGCGGCTCAAGCCGCCGGGCCGCCTTGAGCAGCAGCGGCGGGGCGTCGCTGCCCGCACCCGAGGCGAACGCGATCTGCCCGCGTAGCAGGTCCACCTGGGCGCTGGCGAGCTCATCAAGCGGCCAGGCCTCCGTCATCACCAGCAGCCCCAAGGCCTGGTCGAACGCGCCGGCCTGCATGCTCGCCTGCGCTGCGGCTAGCGTGCGTTCCGCCAGGTGCGCCGGGTCGGCGGTCAGCCGCACCGACCGCTCCAGGAACGCCGCGGCCGCCGCCACCCCGCCGCGGGCCTGCGCCCGCCCCGCCGAGCGCTCAAGCTCCGCCGCGACCTCCTCATCCGGCCCGGCTGCGGCCTGCGCCCGGTGCCAGGCCCGCCGATCCGGGTCGGCCGCCGGATCGGTCGCCTCCGCCAGCGCCCCGTGCACCTCTTGCCGTTCCGGGAACGACGCCGACCGATAGGCCGTCGAGCGCACCAGCGGGTGCCGGAACCGCACCCGTGCGCCGAAATCCACCAGACCCGCCGCGGCCGCCAGCGCCGCCGTCCCCTGAACCGGGAGCCCCAGCCGTCCCGCCGCCCGCCAGACCAGTGACGGGTCACCCGACGGATCGGCCGCCGCCAGCAGCAGCAGCTGCCGCGCCTGAGTCGGTAGGACGTCGAGCTGCCGCCGGAAACTGTCCTCGATCCGGCCCGTCAGCGACCCCGCGCCGGGCAGCCCGAACCCTCCCGCCAGCTCTCCCGGTGTCATGCCGCGCGGCAGCTCCAGTAGCGCCAGCGGGTTACCCCGCGCCTCGGCCACGATCTGGTCCCGGACCCGAGCATCCAGCGACCCGGACAGCGCCGAGTCCAGCAGCGCCCGAGCATCGCCCTCCGCGAGGCCCTCGATCGTCAGGTCCGGTAGTCCGGCCAGCTCATCTCCCGGTACCCGGGCCGCGAGCACCAGCCCGACCGGGTCGGCCGCCAGTCGCCGGGCCGCGAACCCGAGCGCCTGCGCCGACGCCCGGTCCAGCCACTGCTCGTCATCGACCACGCACACCAGCGGCCGTTCCCGGGCCACCTCGGCCAGTAGGCTCAGCACCGCCAGCCCGACCAGGAAACGATCCGGCGCCGGTCCCACGGTCATCCCGAACGCGGTCTGCAGCGCCTCCCGCTGCGGGACCGGCAGTTGCTCCAGCTGGTCCAGCATCGGCGCCAGCAGCTGATGCAGGCCCGCGAACGCCAGCTCGATCTCCGACTGCACGCCCGCCACCCGCACCACCCGGCAGTCCTGGGCCAGCCCGGCCAGCTCGTCCAGCAGCGCCGTCTTGCCTACGCCGGGCTCACCGCGCAGCACCAGCACCCGGCTCTCACCCGCCTGGACCGCCGCAATCAAATCGGTCAGCTGGCTCAGCTCACTGCTTCGTCCCCGCAGCCGGGCGCCACGCGCCCGCGAGGGAAACGGCATGCCATGGTCGGCTCGCCGGGCGTGACCGGGCACGCAGCCTCCAAGCTGGGCAGGTACATCAGCAGCCTAACTCTGGGAGGCCCGGCCAGGAAATGCATTGCTCAGCCGACCAGGGTACTGGCCAGGGCTTCCCACTGGCGCGACCCGGCGGCCGGGACGACGACCGTAGGACAGGCAGCCCAGGCCATAGGAGATGCCGTAATGCCTAGCCCGGCCATGCAGGACGCGATCGACGTCATCCGGGACCGGCCGCAGGCCAGCGGCGGCCCGACCCCGCCCACGCTGGGAGAGGTCCGCGCCGCCTTCGTCCCGGGGGACCGCCTGTATCCGATACCGGACGACGTGCAGGTGACGGAAGTGAGCGCGGGTGGGGTACCGGCCCACTGGCTGACCGCCCCCGGGGCGGATCCCGGCCGGGTGCTCCTGTTCCTGCACGGCGGAGGGTTCGAGTTCGGGTCGTTGCGCAGCGACGGCGAACTGGCCGCCCGGCTGGGCCGGGCCAGCGGGATGCGGGTGCTGTTCGTTGACTACCGGCTGGCCCCTGAGCATCATTTCCCGGCCGCCATCGACGACGTCCTGACCGCATGGCGCTGGCTCCGCACCGACCAGGACCTGGGTCCGGGATCACTGGCGGTGGCCGGCGACTCGGCCGGCGGCGGGCTCAGCGTCGCCCTGCTGGTGGCCACGCGTGACGCCGCGCAGGCCCGGCCCGCGGCCGCCGTGCTGATGTCCCCGACGGTGGATCTGACCAGCTCGGGGGCCTCGATGACCGAGCGCGTCGATCAGGATCCGATCTCCACCCCGGCCCTGCTGCGCCAGTTCGCGGCCGACTACCTGGCCGGAGCTGACCCGAAGACGCCGCTGGCGTCGCCGCTGTTCGCCTCGCTGGCCGGGCTTCCGCCGCTGCTCATCCAGGTCGGTACGGCCGACCTGCTGCTCAGCGATTCCGAACGCCTGGCCGCTGCGGCCACCAAAGCCGGGGTCGACGTCACCCTGGAGGTCGGCGAGGGCCTGCCCCACGTCTACCAGCTCCTGCGCGACACCCCCGAGGCGGCCGAGGCCACCGAGCGGATCGGGAAGTTCCTGCGGGCCCGGGTTCCTTCACCAGACAGCTCTGAAAGGCAGTCATCCGATGCGTCCTGACATCAGGCCCGGCGGCACCTTCCCCGACTACACCCTCCCGGACCAGACCGGCACGGCCCGCACGCTCAGCGAGCTGCAGGGCCGCGACCCGCTGATCCTGACCCTGGCCCGCGGCAACTACTGCCCCAAAGAGCATCAGCAGCACCTGGAGCTGGCGGCCAACTACCCGAAGATCGCGGTGGCCTACACCCAGGTCGCCACGATCGCCACTGACGACCACCACACCCTGCAGGAGTTCCGGGCCTCGGTCGGCGCCCAGTGGACCTTCCTGTCCGATCCCGGCCGGACCGTGCAGCAGGACCTGGACATCGCCGAGTACACCGACCCCGAGCACAACCCCATGATCCCGCACACGCTGGTGCTCAAGCCGGGGCTGGTCATTCACAGCATCTACAACGGCTACTGGTTCTGGGGGCGCCCGTCGTTCTACGACCTGTGGCGTGACCTTCGCGTCGCCACCAGCGAGATCCGCCCGGACTGGGACCTGGCCACCCCGGGTCTCCGCGAAGCCTGGGACAAGGGCGACTATTCGCACTTCCACGGCTGGGACCGGCGCGCTCCCGGATCGGCGCCGACCTCGTATGTCGAACCCGGCCAGGTGTGACCGCGATGCGCGCACCGGTGTGCGAGCTGCTCGGGATTGAACAGCCGATCGTGCTGGCGCCCATGGTTTCGGTTCCCGCGCTGGCCGCAGCGGTTTCGAACGCCGGTGCGCTCGGCATGCTGACGCTGACGTGGTCAGACGACATCGGAGCTGTGGTCCGGGAAACGGCCGCGCTGACCACGCGGCCGTTCTGCGGCAACCTTGTCCTCACCGAAGACCGTCACCGCCGCCTTGACCAGGCTCTCGAGGCCGGTTTGCGGATCGTGTCGTTCTTCATGGGTGATCCCAGCGGCTACGTCGAGCAGGTCCACGACGCCGGGGGCATTGTCATGCACACCGTCGGCACGGCGGAGGAAGCACGGCGGGCGGTCGCCTCCGGCGTGGACGTGATCGTCGCGCAGGGCTGGGAGGCTGGCGGCCACGTGTGGGGTACCGTCGCGACCCTTCCCCTGGTGCCAGCGGTGGTGGACGCGGTGGTGCCGGTGCCGGTCATCGCGGCGGGCGGGATCGGTGACGCCCGTGGCGTCGCCGCGGTGCTCGCCCTGGGGGCCCAGGCCGCGTGGCTGGGCACGCGGTTCCTGCTGGCCCAGGAGATGCCGATCCACGAGGACTACCGGCGCCGCCTGATAGCGGCGGCCGAGACCGATCCGCAGCGGTACCCCAACCTGTACTCGGTCGGGTGGCCCGACTCTCCGCACCGTGCGCTGCGCAACTCGACCGCTGACGTCTGGGAAGCCGCCGGCCGCCCCCCACTCGCGCAGCGGCCTGGCCAGGGCGACGTTATCGCGCACTTCGCCTCCGGCGAGGCCATCGTCCGTTACGAGCCAGCGCCGCCGATGGCCGGGACGACCGGCGACATCGAAGCGCTCTCGATGTGGGCCGGGCAGAGTGTCGCACTCGCCCGGCAGGCACAGTCAGCAGCGGACATCGTGACGGAGCTCGTCTCCCGCCTGTAACCGGGCCGCCAACCGGGCCGCCCAACCGGGCCGCTGACCGTCAGGCGGGATCGTCGTACCTGGTCGAGACCGCGAGCCCGCGCCATTGGCTCAGCTCGCCACCGCGCCCTTGACCGGGTCGTTCACCTGGGCGTGATTGCGGCCCGCAGCCAGGCCGCGAAGCTGTCCGGTGGTGGCGGCGTAGTCGTCGATGACCTGGCTGGCCGTCTGCAGGGAGCTGCCGTCGAGGAAGTCCGTGCGGAAGCTGCCCGGTTCGATGATGACCACCTGGATGCCGAGCGGCGCCACCTCGGCCCGCAGCGCCTCGTACAGCCCTTCCACGGCGAACTTGGTCGCCCCGTAGACCCCCCAGCCGGCCACCTGAGCGAAGCCGCCCATCGAGCTCATGTTCAGGATCCGGCCGGACCGTTGCCCCCGCATGACCGGCAGCACGGCCCGGGTCATGGCCAGCAGCCCGAACACGTTGGTCTGAAACACCGCCTCGACCTCGTCCGGGCTGGCTTCCTCGACGGCGCCGAGGAGTCCGCGCCCGGCGTTGTTGACCAGGATGTCGATCCGGCCGAACTCGCTGACCGCCGCGTGCGCCACCGCGGCCGGCTGATCCGGGTCGGTGAGGTCGAGCGTGACGGCCAGGAGCCGGTCGCCGTAGCCGGGCAGCGCCTCGGTCACCTGTTCCGGCCGCCGGGCCGTGGCTACCACCGAGTCACCCCGATCCAGGGCCTGCTGGGCGATCTCCCGGCCGAGACCGCGGCCTGCGCCGGTGATGAGCCAGATCAAGACGGAACCTCTCGTGGGCTGGTTTTGCGCGCCAGGACCAGCCCCAATCGCGGGCTGCCGTTGTCACGCCGGCCCAGCGCCGTCAGCGGGACCATGCTCACGATGAACCCGGCCGCGGCCAGGTCGCGGCGAACCGCGGCCAGCGGGCAGGTGCGGTAGTACATCACGAACGGCGGACGCCACAGCGCGTTGCGGACCCGCATGGCCAGGTCGAACCCGAGCAGGGCCCAGTAGCCGCCCGAGGTGACGGGCAGCGGCCCGCCGACCGGGAAGGCGAAGGTCCCGCCGGGCCGCAGCGCGCGGTACACGCCGGCGAACAGCGCGGGCCGTTCGGCGGGCAGGAAGTGCCCCAGCGCTCCGAAGCTGACGGCCAGGTCGAAGGTCCCGGCGAAGGGCAGGGCCCGCGCGTCGGCTCGGACCCACTCGGCCCCGGGGTGGGCCCGGCGCGCCTGGGCCAGCATGCCCGCGCTGAAGTCGACGCCCGTGACCGGCCCCTGGCACAGGGACCCGAGGACGCCGGCACCCGCGCCGGTGCCGCAGCACACGTCCAGGCCCCGGCCGAACGGCCCGAACGGGCGCAGCGCGCCGGCGGTCGCGTCGAGCACGCGATCGGAGGTCCGGAACGGCGTGTGGTCGAACTTCGGGGCCAGCCGGTCGTAGCCGCCCTCGACCGACGACAGCGCCTGCATCGCCAGTTCCCGTGCCGACGGGCCTGCAGGCGAGAACACGCGGC
>DASXDJ010000085.1:0-60775 GCA_036490755.1 Streptosporangiaceae bacterium | reverse complement strand
AGGTCTCGAACGCGGACGGTACCGCCGCGGGGGCCACGTCGGACTGGCAGCAGGGGTACGGCTTCCAGTTCTGGATGTCCCGGCACGGGTACCGCGGCGACGGAGCCTTCGGGCAGTTCTGCGTCGTGCTGCCCGAGCATGAGATGGTGATCGTGACCACCGCCTGCACGCCGGACATGCAGGCGCTGCTGGACGCGATGTGGACGTGCCTCCTGCCCGGCATTGACGCCGCGGCCGGCCCGGGTGCTGAGACCGCCCAGGACAAGCTCGGCGCCCGGCTCGCCGGGCTCGCCCTGGCGCCCTGCCCGGCCGGGCAGGGCGCCAGGGCCGCGGCGAACTGGGCCGGCGGGACGTTCCCGGTCAGCGCCGGCACCGGTGCCTTCCGGGCCCGCGCGCTGACCGCGGTGGAGGTGACCCCGGACCCCGGCGGCTGGCGGGTCAGGCTCCGCGAGGACGCCAACCAGCTGGAGTTCCCCGCGGGCGCCGGCACCTGGACGGCGTCCGAGCCGGCCGACCGGCTCGGCGAGGCCGTCCCGGTCGCGGCCTCGGCCGGCTGGCTCGACAGCGACACCTGGCGAGCCGAGGTCATCTTCCTGGAGACCCCGCACCGGATCGACATCACCGGCTCGCTGCGGGCCGGGACCGCCGCGGCCGCCTGGCGGCAGCCGCCGCTCGGCGGCGACCGGATCCAGGACCTGCACGGCCCGGCGTGAGCCCGGTGCCGGCCCGGGTTCCGCGTATGCGCGGCCTGCTCGTGGTCAGTGCCAGCGTGGTCCTGGGCTGCTGGGGGCTGGCGGCATGCGGGGGCGGCGCGGGGGCGAGCAAGCTGTGCCGTCAGGCGGGCCAGGTGGACGCACTGGCGGTCGCCAGGATCAGTCCCGTCACGAAGTATCCAGTCCGCTTTAGCTTCCCGGCGAAGGTGAGGGTGAGCGACCCGGAGCAAGTGCGCACTGTGGCCGGGGCCCTGTGCGCACTCCCGGTCATGCCGAGTGGCTCGATGAGCTGCGGCAGCAGTTCCTTCCTGGGCTGGTACGAACTCACCTTCATGGCTGGCGGGAAACGACTTCCCGGCGTGCGCATGACGAACGACTGCGAAGAAGTGCGCGGTCTGGGCCGGCTCCGCTGGGTGGCCCGGACCCCGTCGTTCTGGCGGGTACTCGGCACCGCCATGGGACTGCCGCATCCGGACGTGACCACCTTCCTTGACCCGCCCAGCGGCTGATCATTCAGCGGCGAAGCGTCGTGAAACAGCAGGGCGCTCCCTGAGCGACTCGCATAAATCACTGGCGGCCTGACCGCTCCTCATGGATACCATCGCGGATCGCGAACGAGGACGGTGAGAGCCTGATGAAGCCCATGGACAGCGTGGCGGTACGAGGCACCTTCCTGGACTACTTCGCGGCCGCCGGCCATCACCTCATCGGCGGGGCCTCGGTCCTGGCCCGGAACGACCCGACCCTGCTGTTCGTCAACTCCGGGATGGCCCCGCTCAAGCCGTACTTCACCGGCGAGCAGCAGCCGCCGGCCCGCGAGCTGACCAATATCCAGCCGTGCATCCGCACGATCGACATCGACGACGTGGGTGACCGGCACCACCTGACGTTCTTCGAGATGCTGGGCAGCTGGTCGATCGGCGGCTACTTCAAGCAGCGCGCCATCGAGCTGGCCTTCGGGCTGCTGACCGAGGGCTACGGCTTCGCGCCCGGTCAGCTGTACGTGACGGTCTTCGAGGGTGACCCGGCGCTCGGGCTCGGGCCGGACGAGGAATCGGCGGCGGCCTGGGAGTCGGTCGGCATGGCCCGCGACCACATCGTGCCCCAGCCCGCGGCGGACAATTTCTGGGGCCCGGCCGGGGATACCGGCCCGTGCGGCCCGTGCACGGAGGTGTTCCTGGACACCGGCGACGCCTACGGGCCCGCCTGGCGGCCGGGCGCGGAGTTCGACACCGCCAGCCGCTACATCGAGATCTGGAATGCCGGCGTCTTCATGCAGTTCTTCCAGGACGCCCGGGGCGCGCTCAGCCCGCTGCCGTTTCTGTCAGTGGACACCGGATCCGGCCTGGAGCGGGTCACCATGGCGCTGAACGGCCTGGACAACGTCTACGAGACGGACCTGCTGCGGCCGGCCGCGCAGGTGGCTCAGGAGCTGTTCGGTGATGCCGGCGGCGAGATCCGGCGGCGACACCGGCTGGTCACCGACCACCTGCGGGCCTCGTGCATGATCATGGCCGAGGGCGTTCGGCCGGGCAATGAGGGCGCCGGCTACATCCCGCGGCGGCTGCTGCGGCGCTGCCTGACCGAGGCGGTGCAGGCCGGGCTGGACGACGTGAGCTTCGCCCCGGTGGCCGAGGCGGCGATCAGCGGGCTCGGCGGGCATTACCCCCTGCTGAGCGGGCGCCGCGATGAGCTGCTCCGTGCCGTGGACGCGGAGTGCCGCGACTTCGCCGCGGTGATCCGGCGCGGCCTGCGGCGGCTGGAAGACAGTCTGTCCTCGGGCACCACGTCGCTCAGCGGCCGTGAGATCTTCCAGCTGTTCGCCACCTACGGCCTGCCGGCCGAGATCACCCAGTCGCTGGCGGCCGCGCGGGGCGTCGAGACCGACCTGGCCGGGTACCGCGCCGAGTTCCGCCGCCATCAGGAGCTGTCCCGCGGGGAGCCCGCCGGGCCCGGCGCGGCCGGCGGCCGGCTGGATGACCTTCCGGCGGCGGAGTTCACCGGGTACAGCGCGCTGACCGGTACCGGCACGGTGCTTGCCCTGCTGCGCGACGGCGAGCGGACCGGGCGGGTGGCAGCCGGGCAGACGGCCGAGCTGGTGCTCGACCAGACCCCGTTCTACGCCGAGGGCGGCGGCCAGATCGGGGACCGCGGCACGGCGGCCGGTGCTGGCGGCACCCTGGAGATCACCGATACCCGCAAGCGCGACGGCCAGCACCTGCACCACGTCGCGGTGACCGCCGGCGAGGTGGCGGCCGGGGACGTCCTGCAGCTGACGGTGGACGCCGGCCGGCGGGCCGCGACGGCCGCCAACCACAGCGCCACGCACCTGCTCAACGCGGCGCTGCGGGAGGTTCTCGGCGAGCACGTCACGCAGGCGGGCTCCGTCGTGGAGCCCGAGCGGCTGCGGTTCGACTTCACCCACCCCGCGCCGCTGACGGCGGGCGAGCTGCGCGCCGTCGAGCGCCTGGTCAACTCCTGGATCCTGGCCGATCACGAGCGCGCGACCGAGGAGCTGCCGCAGCGGGCGGCGAAGGCATCCGGCGCGGTGTTCCTGGGCAGCGAGGACTACGGCGACATCGTCCGCGTGGTGGCTTTCGATGGCGTGAGCAAGGAGCTGTGCGGGGGCACGCACGTGCCGCACACCTCGTTCATCGGCTCATTCCGGATCCGCTCCGAGCAGAGCATCGCGGCCGGGATCCGGCGGATCAACGCGGTCACCCGGTTCGGCGCGATCGAGGCCGCCGAGGCTGACCGGGAGACACTGAGCGCGGTGGCCGTGACCCTGAACAGCCCCCCGCGCGACGTCGTGAGCGCGGCGGAGCGGCTGGCCCGCTCGGCGAGCGCGCGGCACGCGGCCCGGCCCGGGGCGCCGGACCTGGCCGACGAGGTCGAGGCGACCAGCGCGGCCGGCGTGCCGACGCTGACCGCCCGGGCGGAGGCCGAGCCGAAGCTGGTCCGGTCGGCCGCCATCGAGCTGAGCCGCCAGCAGCGCAAGGTGGTGCTGCTGTGGAGCGAGTCCGCCGGCCGGTCCCGGATCGTCATCGCCGTCCCGGACGGCGTCGCGGTGTCGGCGCAGGCGGCGGTCACGGCCGTGCTGGCCGGCGTGGCCGGGGCCGGCGGCGGATCCGATTCGGTGGCCCAGGGCGGCGGCGGCGCGTTCGCGGGCGGCCCGGCGCCGGCCGAGCTGCTGGCCAGGTTCCTGGGCTGACGCCGGCGCAGGATGCCCGCAGCCGCGGCCGGCTGAGCGATGCCGGTCAGCCCGTCGGCCCGGAGCCCGGCGGCCCGTCAGCGCGCTGCGGCGCTGGCCGGCCGGCGGCTGCCTCCGGTGCCGCCTCGGCTGGTGCTGCTGCCTCGGCTGGTGCTGCGGCCCCGGCCGGTGCTGCTGCCTCGGCCGGTGCGGCGGCCCCGGCCGGTGCTGCGGCCCCGGCCGGTGCGGCGGCCCCGGCCGGGGATGCTGCATGAGCTGCTGCCTCGTCCCCGACCGCATCGCCAGCGCGGTCGATAGCGCCTTCGAGCTCGCTCAGCAGCCGCCGCACGAACCCGCGGCCCTCCGATGAGGCAACCTTCGGCAGCACCGACTTGGTGAGCCCGGCCGGGATCAGGTCCAGCGGCAGCAGCAGCGGCACGGCCAGGTACAGCGCCGGGGCGGCGATCAGCGTCACCATCGCCAGCGCGATTGACCACAGGCCGAAGGCGGCCAGCCCGCTGTGGCCCGGCGGGCCGCCGTCGGCCAGCCACACCAGCGACAGCAGCTCGGCGATGGTGAGCAGCACGAACACCACCAGCCACACGATGGCGCCGGCCAGCGCCAGCACGCGCTCGAACGTGTGCAGCCGCGAGAGCCTCGGCACGTCCCTGAAATAGGAGAAGACCTGCGCGGCCGAGCTGACATCCAGCTCATTCTCGGCGCTGTACTGCGCGAAGTCGCGCTCCCAGCCGGGATCGGGCCGCTGCAGCCGGTCCCGGATCGACCGGGCCTCGGCGCCCGCGGCCAGGGCGAAGATCGGGATCGAGACCGTCACGGCGGCGGCAAAGTCGTCGGTCATCTGCACGGGCACACGGTGCTATACGCCCGGCTTTGCCGTCAACCCTGGCTCAGGTCTGCCAGTAGACGGTGTAGTACTGGTGGTGGGTCCGGGCGGTCGGGATGAGCGTGACGGGCTCGCCGTCAGCGGCGGCCCGGAAAGTCAGTGGCCCGGAACCTGCGGGTGCCAGCGAGCTGGCATCGAGCCGCGGCATCGTGGTGACCGGACGGTCGCCGTAAGCGCCGTTCAGGACGACCGGGCCGTAGGTGACCGCCTGGACCGAGGCGTCGTCCGGGGCGGGATGCAGGTCCAGGCGCATGGGCAGCGTGACCTCCAGCCGGTCGCCGGCCCGCCACCGGCGCCGGACGGCCAGCCACCTGCCGGGCGCGGCGGCGCTGCCAGCCGGCCGCCCGTTCACGGTGGCCCGCGATGCCCCCGCAACCCAGGCCGGGACGCGCACCCGCACCGTCAGCGTCGCTTCCCCGGATACCACCTCCAGGCATGTTCCTGGCTGGTCGGGGAATCCGGTGACCTGCCGCAGCCTGAGCTGCTCGCCGGGCCAGGCCATCTCGGAGGGGATGAACAGGTTGACGTACAGGCCAGCGGCATCCCGCGAGTAAATGGTGTCGGCGAACTTCGCATGAGTCTCCATCCCGGTCGCGTTGTCGCAGGTGAAGTCCTGGTAATCGGTGGAGTAGACATCCGGGTCGCCGCGCGGGAAATAGTTCATCGGCTGCTGCTTGAACGCGCCCGCCGACAGACCGTAGTAGTACTCGTTGAACCCGTGCGGGGAATCGGGATCCTGCTGGCCGAGCATCTGGTTGAGCAGGACGCGCTCGTAGTAGTCGAGCAGGTCAGTCCGCCCCGGCTGGTGGAAGTGCAGCAGCCGGGTGAGCTTGAGCATGTTGTAGCTGACGCAGTTCTCGCAGGTCAGGTTCGATAGCTGCGCGGCGATCACATCGGGCTCGTGCCAGTGCTCGAAGTTGCTCGAGCCGCCGGTGACATACGAGTGATGCCGGGTCACGATCCGCCAGAAGTTCGTGCCGATCCGCTGGTAGCGGCTGCTGCCCGTTTCCTCCCACAGGCGCACGCACGCGATGATCTTCGGCACCGTCGTGTTGGCGTGCAGTCCGCTGAGCTGGTCCTGCCCGGCTGCCAGCGGATCGAGAACCCGGGCGTGGTAAAAGCGCTGCGCGGTCCGCAGGTACCCGCGCTCGCCCGTGATCCGGTAGAGATTGGCCAGCGCCTCGGCGATGCCGCCGTACTCGGTTTCCAGGATCTGCTGCATGTGCGCATAGGACAGGCGGCCGGTGCGCCAGGACACCCAGTCACCCAGCTGTGCCGCGACCTCGAGCGCCTGGGCGTTCCCGGTCAGCTCATGCAGATCGATCAGCCCGGCCAGGTACTTGTGGATCATGTAGTACGGCGACCACACCGGCCGGCCGGCCTCCAGCCGGTCGAAGACGCTCTCCGGGAATGCCGACAGGTAGCCCGGGTGGAAGCCCGCCCGCCCGGCCCGTGCCTGGCAGCGCGCCAGCTGCTCGACGAGGTAGCCGCCCTTAGCCGCGGCGGCCCGGCTCCCGGTGCTGGCATGGGTCAGCGCGAGCGCGGACATGAGGTGGCCGGCGTTGTGGCCGCGCGCACCGGATTGCGGTCTCTCCCACCCGCCGCACGGCTGAGCTGCCGACGGCAGGCCGCAGTTGAGCCGGAACGTGTGCAGCAGCCGGTCCGGGTCCACGAAGAGCAGGTAGCGCGTGTTGCGTGCCTGGTTGTCCAGGAACGCGCTGTCTAGCAGGGTCACCGCCGCGAGCGGGAACGCCGCGGTCAGCCCGGCCGTTCCGTCGGGCACGTACCCGCTGTACTGCTCTCCGCCCGCGGCCAGCCGCGCGGTTCCGGCAGACAGGAGACCGGCCAGCAGGCCGCCGGCGGTGAGGCCTCCCGCGGCAATGCCGCCGGCCGCCAGCAGGTCTCGCCGGCTGACCGAACCGGGGGCCATGCCTGCCTCCCTGGCGGCTGTCTGGCCGGCCGCGGCTGGATGCCGGCGGCCCGCGGCCTACCTCGTCGTTAACACAGGCTGAGCCGCCGGTCCAGGCCGGGTTTCCCGGTGGGCCGGCCCCGGCAGTAGCATCCGGGTAGTGAGCCAGCCTGCATGCACCGGGACGCCCGCGATCCTCCGTGTTGCCGAAGCCGAGATCGGCCCGGACCGGGGACAGCAAGTGCAGGCGCTGCTGCAGGAGTCTTTCCCTGGCTTTCCCGGCCGGAGCTACTACAAGCTTCCGCCGCACTTCCGCTATCTGGTGCTGGCGGACGGCGAGCTGACGGCTCAGATGGGCGTGGAACTGCGGGTGGTCCGGGTCGGCGGCACCGTCCTGCGGACATTCGGGGTTTCCGACCTGTGCGTCGGCAGGCGGGCGCGGTCGCAGGGGCTGGGGAGCAGGCTGCTCGCCGCCGTGACGGAGCACGCGCAGGCCTGCGGGATGGACTTCATCGTCCTGTTCGCCGATGATGACCGGCTCTACACCCGGAACGGGTGGGCTCGCGCGGCCAACCCCTGCTCCTGGCTGAAGATCCACGGTCACGCCATGCTGGGACTGGCCACCATGCAGGACACGGGCGCCCTGATGGTGAAGAAGACCGGCCAGCACGCCTGGCCGGACGGCGAGCTGGACCTGCTGGGCCACCTGTTCTGACGGCGGATCCCTGCTCAGGCCTCGCCGGCGCGAGGCCCGCGGCGTCCGCCGGCGGCCCGGGCCGCCTCCGGGTGGCCGGTGCCGATGGGCTCGATCGGCCAGCCGGAGGGCAGCGCCCACCCGGAGTCGCAGTCCACGATGATCCGGAACGCCGGAGTCAGCTCGACCATGGCGTCCTGGCCGTACCGGCGGCCGAGGGCGGTCGCTGACGGGCGGTCGAGCCCGCAGACGGCGACGCTCGCCTTCGACATGCCGTCACGCCGCATCACCGCCGGCTGCCCGGAACCACCGCAGTCCCCGGCGGGTCAGCCCGGCTTCCGGGCTGGCCTCTGCCGCTGCGTTGCCCGCGGCGGCGCGCACGACGCCGGACGGGTTGTGCGCTGTGAGGATGTGCAGCAGCGGCCCCGGCCAGCCGGGGAAGTCGCCGGCCGTGACGCCGAGCCGCTCCCGGCGCAACCGAACCACGCCCGAGGGAACTTCCGCGTACACCACGACGTCGGCGTACTCCGTCCAGGGCGGCTCCGATGTCGGCAGCCGGGCCGCCGGCCGCGGCCGGCGTCCGGCGCGGTCACAGCAGCGCCACCTGGTACTCCGTCAGCCAGGCGTTCACGTCGAGCAGGAAGGCGGCCGGCGCCCACGGGCTCGGCTGGATACCCATCAGCCCCGGCAGCGCCGGGTCAGCGCCGAACGCCTCGGTCAGCCGGCCGTGGTCGACAATGTCGAACAGCGGTGCGCGGGGCTGGCGGAGCAGGCCGCGCATCTGGGCCTGCACCGCGTGTGCGTAGGCGGGGTCCGTGCTGGCTGGGTAGATGCTCTTGCGGCGGGCCACGATCTGCGGCGGCAGCAGGTCGGCGCAGGCCCGGCGCAGCAGCCCCTTCTCGATCCCGCCCAGCTGCTTGAGGGGCCAGGGCACGTTGAACACGTACTCCACCAGCCGGTGATCGCAGAACGGCACCCGGACTTCCAGGCCGACCGCCATGCTGAGCCGGTCCTTGCGGTCCAGCAGGAGCGGCAGCCAGCGGGTCAGCCCGTGATAGAGCACCTCGCGGATCCGCCGCTCCCCGGCGTCCTCGCCGGGGAGCCGGGGCACCTCGGCCTGCGCGTCGGCGTACCGCTGGGCCGCGCGCTCATCCAGCCGCACCTCGGCCGCGACCGCGGGCCGCAGGACCGGCGTCCAGGAGCCGGACACCCAGGGGAACCGGGGCGCGGCGAGCAGCTCCGGATTCTGATACCAGTGATACCCGCCGAACACCTCATCCGCTGACTCACCCGACAGCGCCACCGTGGACCGCTCGCGCAGGCCCCGGAAGAGCAGGTACATCGAGGTGTACATGTCACCGGCGACCGGCAGGTCATGCGCCTGCCGCGGCTGGCCGGCGGCCGCGGTCAGCTCGGCCGCGTCCAGCAGGATCGTGGAGTGCCGGGTGCCGGCGTGCCGGGCGACCTGCTGGGCGAACGGCTCGTCATGGCTGGGCCGGAACGGGTCGGGCCGGAAGCCGTCCTGGCTGCGCGGGAAGTCGACCGAGAAGGTATCGAGCTTGCCGCGGCCGTCGCGCTCCAGCGCCCGGGCGGCCAGCGCGGTCAGGGCGCTGGAGTCCACCCCGCCGGACAGCAGCGTGCACAGCGGCACGTCGGCGATGAGCTGCCGGTCGACGATGTCGGTGAGCAGGTCCCGCACCCGGCTGACGGTAGCCGCCTCGTCGTCGGCGTGCGGGCGGGCGGTCAGCTCCCAGTAGGCCCGGGAGGCGACGCCGCCGCGGCTGACCCGGACCAGGCAGCCGGGCCGCACCTCGCGCAGCCCCCGGTACACGCCGTGGCCGGGCGTGCGAGTGCCCATCGGGCCGAACAGCTCGGCCAGCCCGTCAGCGTCCAGCTCGGCCCGGAATCTCGGATGGGCGAGGATCGCCTTCGGCTCGGACCCGAACAGCACGCCCTCCGGGTCGGGCGCGTAATACAGCGGTTTCACCCCGAGCCGGTCCCGGGCCAGGACCAGTTCCTCGCGGACTGCGTCCCAGATCGCGAACGCGAACATGCCGTTCAGCCGCGGCAGGCAGCCGGCGCCCCACTGCAGCCAGGCCCGCAGCAGGACCTCGGTGTCGGACCGGGTCGCGAACACGTGCCCGGAGCCGGCCAGCTCGCGGCGTAATTCGCGGAAGTTGTAGATCTCGCCGCTGAAGGTGAGCACGGCGCCGCCGTCGCTCATCGGCTGGACGCCGCCGGGCAGGTCCACCACGGCCAGCCGCCGGTGGCCGATCAGCGCGTGCGGCGAGGCCCACATCCCGCCGGCGTCGGGACCGCGGCACGTCATCGTGGCGGTCATTGCATCCGCCACCGCCCGCTCGCCGGAGATGTCCCGCGAGTAATCCACCCACCCGGTGATCCCGCACATTCCAGGGTGCTCCTTCCGCCGCGCACACCACAGCGTCACGGTGCGGCCGCCGGCGTCGCGACGGCCTGTCCAATCCACCCTAAAACGGGCGGCGTCGCGGATCACCCCCGAACGGCCAGCGCCTCAAGCCGGGCGGTCCGCATCCAGTTCGCGTCACGGCCGGGTCTTAACTAGGAGCGCGAATCCGGGCCGGTGGCGAACCGGCGGGCCCCGGGGCGCAATAGAGAGGCAATGAACGATCAGGAGCTGATCGCGGCGGTGGCGGGCGGCGATGACGGCGCGCTGCGGGAGCTGTTCGCCCGGCACGCGCCGTGGCTGGCCGCGCGGCTGCGCTCGGTGCTGCCCGGCGCCGACGTCGAGGACGTGCTGCAGGAGACCTTCCTGGCGGTGTGGCGCGGCGCCGGCGGCTACCGGCCGGACGGCCCGGCCGGCGGTTGGGTGTGGGGCATCGCGCGCCGGCAGGCGGCGCTGTTCCTGCGCCGCCGCGGCCCCGCCGCCCTGACCCTGCCCGCGGAGGCCGGCGCGGATCCGGGCTCGTCCGGCGACCCGGCCGAGGCGGCGCAGCTGCGCGCCGACCTCGCCGCGGCCGTCGCGGCCCTGGGCCCGGACGGCAGCCCCGAACGAGAGGCGTGGCGGCTGATGTACGTCGAGGACCGCCCGGTCGCGGAGGCGGCCCGGCTGATGGGTGTCCCGGCGGGCACCGCCAAGAGCCGTGCGCACCGGGCCCGGCGGCGGCTGCGCGAGAGCCTGCGCAGCGGACCGGCAGCAGGGGAGGAAAGATCATGAGTAACGGAG
Organism: Streptosporangiaceae bacterium; assembly: GCA_036490755.1. Classification (GTDB taxonomy): domain Bacteria; phylum Actinomycetota; class Actinomycetes; order Streptosporangiales; family Streptosporangiaceae; genus DASUBV01. Next base: position 50,160 of record DASXDJ010000085.1, on the reverse strand, counting down.
CCCCGGCCGGGACCAGCCCGGCCCGCCAGCCCGGCGACCGGCTCCCTGACGGGCCGGCCGGCGTGGACCTGAGCCGGGTCTGGACCGCCATCGCGGCGGAGGTCTGGCAGCGCCGCCCTGGCCGCCTGGAGCGGCTGGCCGGGCGGCTGCTGCGGTCGCCGGGCCTGGCCCGGGTGCTGGTCACGACGCCGTCCCTGCTGGCCGGATGGGTGCTGGCCAGCGCGGCCGTGCTGCTGGCCGGCGCGGTCGCCGACATCAGCACCGGGACACCGTGGATCGCGATCCTGGCCCCCGCGGTCGCGGCGGCGGGCATCGCCTTCGCCTACGGGCCGGGCATCGACCCGGCGTTCGAGCTGTCCCAGAGCATGGCGGTCAGTGACCGGATGGTGCTGCTGGTCCGGGCGCTGGCGGTGTTCGGGCTGAACGCCGTGCTCGGGCTGGCCGCGTCGGCGGCGTCGGGGGCCGCCGCCGCCGTCACATTCGGCTGGCTGGTGCCGATGACCGCGGTCTGCGCACTGGCGCTGGCCGCCGCCACGCTGGCCCGCTCGGCCATCACCGGCGTGCTGGCGGGCATGGCCGGCTGGGTCATCACCCTGCTCGGGGCCAGCACCGCCGCCGGCTCCCTGACCACCGCGATCGCCAGCCCCGCGCTGATCGCTCCCTACCTGCTGTTCGCCGCCGCCTGCGCCGCGGTGACCTGGCACGCGACCCGGATACCGAGAGGATCACGATGAACGTTGAGCTGGCGGACCTGACCCGGCGGTTCGGCCGCACCACGGCGGTTGACCAGGTGAGCCTGGAGATCAGCGCAGGGGTATTCGGGCTACTCGGCCCGAACGGCGCAGGCAAGACCTCGCTGCTGCGGATGATGGCGACGGTGCTGCCGCCGTCCTCGGGCCGGATCCAGCTGCTCGGCCGGGACCCGGGCGACTACGGCCCCCGGCGGGAGATCCGGCGCCGGCTCGGCTACCTGCCGCAGAGCCTGGGCTATTACCCCGGCTTCACGGTGGCGGAGTTCGTGGAGTACTTCGCGCTGCTGAAGGACATGCCGCCGGGCCAGGTGCCGCGCGCGGTGGCGATGGCGATCGAGCGGGTGGGCCTGGGCGACCGGGCCCGGGCTAAGCTGCGCACGCTGTCGGGCGGGATGCTGCGCCGGGCCGGGATCGCCCAGGCAATCGTCAACGAGCCCGAGCTGCTGCTGCTGGACGAGCCCACCGCCGGCCTGGATCCCGAGCAGCGGATGGCGTTCCGCGCCCTGCTGCGCGAGTTCGGCGAGCGGGCCACCGTGATCGTCAGCACCCACCTGGTCGAGGACGTCGGCGCCGCGTGCACCGACGTCGCGCTGATGGACCGGGGCCAGCTCTCCTTCCACGGCACGCCGGCCGAGCTCACCGCCCGCGGCGAGGGCAGCGGCGCGGCCGGCGACGCGCCGCTGGAGCGCGGCTACACCGCGGCGCTGGCCGCCGCCCGCGCGGGCGCCGCGGGAGCACGGGCATGACCGCCGCCGTGACCGCGCCGGCCCGGCCGGGGCTGCCGCACGCCGCCGCCGCGCCGCTGACCTTCGCGCGGCTGGTGCGGATCGAGCTGCGCCGCAATGCGGTGCCCTGGGTCGTGCCCGTGATGGCGGCGCTGCTGTGGTTCGACTCCTACCGCCCCAGCACCGCCGTGCCGGCGTTCTGGATGCTGCGGACGTTCTGGAACATGGGCCAGGGCCACACGATCATCGACACCGGCCCGCTGGTGGCCGGGGTGGCGGCGTGGATGGGCTCGCGTGATGCCCGCCGCGGCATGGCCGACCTGGCAGCCGCCGCGGCCCGGCCGCGGTGGACGGCGCAGCTGGCGACCTGGGCCGCGACCGCGGCCTGGGCCGTCGGCGCCTACCTGGCGCTGACGGGCGCCCTGTTCGCGGTGTACGCAGCGCAGGGCCTGCGGGGCACGCCGCCGTGGTGGTGGCTGGCCACCGGGGCGGTGGCCGTGGCCGCGTTCAGCGCCGCCGGGTTCGCCGTCGGGGCGCTGTTCCCGAGCCGGTTCGCCGCGCCGCTGGCCGCGTTCGGCGCCTTCCTGGCCATGGGCACGTCCTCGCAGGCCGGGTTCAGCGCCACCAGCGGCTGGGCCCTGCTGCTGCCGACCAACGCCAACGGCAACTACCAGGTGCCCACCGGGATCGACTACCACTACCTGCCCGACCTGCCGATCGCCCGGCTGATGTTCCTCGGCGGCATCGCGGTGGCCGCCGTCGGCCTGCTGGGGCTGCGCGAGCGAGCGGGCGGGCAGCGGCTGCGGGCAGCGGCGGCGGCCGTGACGCTGGCCGGGGTGGCGGCGACGGCGACGGCGGTCGGGCTGGCTACCACGGCCCGGCAGGCGGCGGACGGCATCGTCATCCCCGCGCTGCACGACGCGGCCAGTGACCGGCCACTCAGCTACACCCCGTCCTGCCAGCGCGCCGGCGACGTCCCGGTGTGCCTGAACCCGGTTTTCGGCAGCCTGCTGGCCGGCGTGACCGCGGGACTGCGCCCGGCGCTGGCCGCGGTGGCGGGCCTGCCCGGCGCGCCCGCCCGGGTCACCGAGGTGGCCGGGACCTACACCGCTAATGAGGGCAGTTCCGGCCAGGCCATGACGATCAGCGGCCGCCCGCCCGTGCTGCGCCTGCCGCTGGATGCGGAGACCCTGCCCGGCTCGTTCGGCCAGACCCCGGCGGAGTTCGCCGGCCAGCTCCAGGTGCTGTTCCTGGAGGCCTTCACCGGGACGAGCAGCGGCTCGGGCAGCCCGGCCCAGCACGCGGTGCTGGCCGCTTTGCTGCAGCAGGCCGGCCAGCCATTCGGCGCGCAGCCCGCGCTGCTGGCCATGGCGGGCCCGGGGGCGCCAGGCCCCGGGCCCGGCGGTGCCGCCGGCCCGGTGTACGCGGCCGCCCGGCGGCTGGCCGCGCTGCCCGCCGCGACCCGGCACGCGTGGCTGGCCGGCCACCTGGCTGCGCTCCGGTCGGGCGCCATCACCCTCGGGCAGCTCCCGTGACCGCCGCCGGGCTGGACAGCTCCCCCCGGAAAGTGTCGGCCGCCGGCGGGTCCGCGCCGGCCGCGATGCGCCTGACCCGGCTGTATGCGGCCAGCCGCCGGATCCCGGTGGCGCTGGGCCTGCTCGCCGCCGTCGGCGCGCTGCTGGCGGTCGCGCTAGACCAGCACTGGGCCATTGCCGGCGGTCCCGCCGCGCAGCGGGTCATCCCGCTGTCGGCCGAGGCGTGCGCCGCCGCCGTGATCGCGGTCAGCTGCCACGGGCCGTTCGGCGAGGCCGAGCGGGCCACCGGCCGGTGGCTGCCCTGGCTGCAGCTGGCCGCCGCTGTCGCGCTCACCGCCGCCGCCTTCGGCGTCCTGGCCGCGGCGGGGCCCGCCGGGCTGCTGCCCGGCGGGGCGTGGGCCGTGCTGCGCAATGTCGCCGGGATGTCGGGCCTGGGCCTGCTGTGCGCGTCCGGGCTCGGCGGCCCGTTCGGCTGGGTCGGCCCGGCGGCCTACCTGGTGATCAGCGAGGCCGGGCTGGCCGCGGGCTGGAGTACTCCCTGGCTGTGGGCGGGCCGGCCGCCGCATGACCTCGGCGGCGCGGTGTGCGCGGGCGTGGCCTGCGCCGCCGGGCTGGCGGCCATCACGCTGACCGGCGCGCGCGGCCCGTCCCGGTCCGCCGGCCCCGGCTAGCGGCGGCCCCGGGCGCGGCGGCGTCCTCGCGGACGCCCCGCACCGGCCCGCGGGTCGTGGCCGGGTGCGGGATGCCAGCACGCCGGCCCCGGGTGGTGGTAGCGTCCGCCGGCCGGTGGTTCCGGCACCCTTGCGGCCGGCCCGCAGCGGCTATCTACTCGTACCCATGCAGGGTGCGGGGGGCCGCGGCCGCGTGACCGGTCGCGGCGCAGCGGATGGCCGGCGGAGCGAGCCGTGCTGATCACCGCGACCTGGCTGCGACTGGACGCCCGGCGGCGGTGGAAATCGCTGACCGTCCTGGCCCTGCTCATCGCGCTGGCCACGGTAACCGTCCTGACCTCGCTCGCGGGCGCCCGCCGGGGCGCGAGCGCCTGGAACCGGCTGTGGGCCCGCACGCTTCCCGCGACCGTCACCGTCCTGCCCAACCAGCCGGGGTTCGACTGGGCCAGGATCGCGGCCCTGCCCGACGTGGCCGCGCTGACCAGGTTCCCCGTCACGTTCGGGTTCGAGGCGCAGGGCTATCCGGCGGCGAGCAGCGGGTTCCCCCTCGCCGACGACCAGATGACTCAGACCATCGAGCGCCCGGTCATCCTGGCCGGCCGACTGTTCAACCCCCGCCGCGTCGATGAGGTCCTCATCACGCCCAAGTTCGCCGCCACCTCCGGCAAGCATCCGGGGGACTGGCTGACGCTGGACCTGGCCAGCGTGCAGCAGGCCAGCGCGGGCTACGACGGGTCCTCCGGGCCGCCGGCCGGGCCGCGGATCCGGGCGCGCATCACCGGAGTGGGCCGCACCCCGTGGGGCATCGACGCCGATGCCCCGCACTCGCCGGGCGGCATCCTGACGACGCCCGCCCTGTTCACCCGGTACCGGGCCAACATGATGGGCTCCGGCGGCCAGGTCTACATCAACGCGCTGATCCGGCTCAAGGGCGGCGAGGGCGCCATCCCGGCGTTCCGCGCGGCCCTGGCCCGGGTGACCGGGCGGGACGACATCGACGTGTGGGACAACAACGTGACCTTCGGTGACCCGGTCCGCCGGGTCACCGCCTACGAGGCCGCCTGCCTGCTGGCGTTCGGGCTCGCGGCACTCGTCGCGGCCCTGTTCCTCATCGGCCAGTCCGTCGCCCGGTACACGTCGGCCACCGCGGCGGATCTTCAGGTGCTGCAGTCCGTCGGCATGACCCGCCCGCAGGCCATAGCGGCCGCCGCGGCCGGGCCCTTCCTGGCCGGGCTGGCCGGCGCCACGCTGGGCGTGGCCGGGCCATCGCGGCATCGCGATGGATGCCGATCGGACTGGCGTCGATCGCCGAGCCCCGTCCGGGGATCGACGCGGACTGGCTGGTCCTGGGTCCGGGCTGGGTCGTCGTCCCGCTGCTGACCCTGGCCGGGTCGGCGGCGGCCGCGGCGGCCGCGCTGAGCGCCGGGCGGCGGCGGGGACCGCTGCGCCGGTCCGCGGTCGCGGCCGGGGCGGCCGCCGTCAATCTCCCGGTCGCCCTGGTGGTGGGAGCCCGGTTCGCGCTGGAGCCCGGCCGCGGGCGCTCAACCGTGCCGGTCCGGTCGGCCCTGGTGGGCGCCGTGGTCGGCGTGCTGGGGGTGCTGGCGGCGTTCACCTTCTCGGCCGGGGTCTCCGATGCGGCCAGCCACCTCGCCCGGTTCGGGCAGACGTGGCAGCTGACCACGTTCCTCGGCTACAACGGGCATGACTTCGGCCCGGCCAGCCGGGTGCTGCGCGCCGTGGCGGCCGACCGGGACGTGACCGGGGTCGACGACGCCCGCATCGGCGGCGCGCAGTCGGGCCAGGTCTCCATCGAGACCTTCACCTACGCTCCCGTGGCGGGCAAGCGGTCCGCGGTCGTGCTCACCGCCGGGCGGATGCCGGCCAGCCCGGACGAGATCGTGCTGGCCCCGACGACTGCGCAGGAGATGGACGCGAAGACGGGCTCCGTGGTCCGGCTGACCGGCGGTACCCCCGTCCTGAGGACTGTCCGGGTCACCGGCATCGGCTTCGTTCCGCCGGGACCGCACAACGGGTACGCGGACGGGGCCTGGCTCACTCCCGCCGGGTACGACCGGATTTTCGCTGGCGCACACTACGAGTTCAAGTTCCACGCCGCGACCGTGTCGCTGCGGGCCGGCACGGACGTCCGGGCCGCCGCTCGCCGGCTGAACGCGGCGGCGGCGGCGATCCCCGGCGGCAGGGCCGTCACCTTCACGCCACCGGATCCGATCCCCGAGATCCAGGAGATCCAGGACCTGGAGCTGCTGCCCGTCGCGCTGAGCGCGTTCCTGGTCCTGCTGGCCATCAGCGCCGTCGGTCACGCCCTGTCCATCGCGGTCCGCCGCCGGCGTCACGAGCTCGCTGTGCTCCGCGCGCTCGGGATCACCCGGTGGCAGGCGCGGCTGGTGGTCACGACGCAGGCCAGCCTGCTGACCCTGATCGGCCTGATCTTCGGAGTGCCGCTGGGCATCGCGCTCGGCCGGGCCATCTGGCGCACGGTGGCCGGCTTCACCCCGCTGGCCTACCACCCGCCAGTGGCCGTCCTGGCCCTGCTCCTGATCGCCCCGATGGCCCTGCTGGCCGCCAACGCGCTGGCCGCCTGGCCCCAGCGGCGAGCCGCGCGCCTGCATGCCGGGCAGATCCTGCGCAGCGAGTAGCCGGCCGCCTCGCGCCCCGGGCTGGTCACCCGGGCCGGGCTGCCTCGCGGTTACTGTAGTGATGGCTTGGCCAGCAGCGTGCTGCAGAGCACGCCAACCAGGGGGGATGGCCATGACGACATATGCGATCTTCTTCAGTTACTCCAGCGACGCATGGGCCCGGATGATCAGCGCTCCGGAGGACCGGACGGCCGCGGTCCGGCAGGTGCTCGGGTCCCTCGACGGCTCACTGGAGTGCATTTACTGGATGCAGGGATCATTTGACGGCCTGATCATCGCTGACCTTCCGGACTCGGTCAGCGCCGCGGCCGCGAGCATAGCGGTGCGCAGCAGCGGTGCCATCACCACCAGCCAGGCGCATGAACTGCTGAACCAGGATCAGCTCAGCCAGGCCCTGCAACGGGCCGGCCGTACCGTCCAGGCTTTCCGGCCGCCCGGCCGGCCGGCCTGATCGCCTGCACCGCCGCCGGTTATCCGGGACCCGGCCGCCTCAGCGGGACGAGGTGTCCTGCCGGGTTCCGGCGAGGTTGCCGGTGCTGGTGACGGTGCTGTGCTGGCTCTCGTCGGGGATCAGGATCCAGGCCACCACGTAGGCCAGGATGCCCGCGCCGCCCATCAGCGCCACGACGGCCCAGATCACCCGGATCACGGTCACGTCGAGGCCGCTGTACTGCGCGATTCCGGCGCACACCCCGCCGATCACCCGTCCGTCCCGCGGGCGGACGAGAACCTTGCTGTTCCGGTTTCCGTCTCTCATCTCAGCCGTCCCCCCTGGCCACGAGGTAGCTGACCGCCGTCGCGGCCGGTCCCCGGGGCCTCGCCCCAGGCTATATCGGAAAAATAAAACCAGCAATGTGTTTCATGAATTGGCGTGCTCTATCCGGACATCACGGATCTTCCCGCGCTGATTCATCACAGGCGGCGGTATGGGCTGATGGCGGCCCGCGGGGAGCGGCGCCCCGGCCGGACGGGCCTCAGCCGCCCTGACGGCCCAGCGCGTCAGCCCGCCAGGGCGGTCTGCAGCCAGGACTCAATGCCGGCGATGTGCACCGTGGCCGAGGACCGGGCCAGCTCGGCGTCGCGCTGCACGATGGCCGCGTAGATGGCCTGGTGCTCGGCGAGCGTGCGCTCGCGGGCCCGCGGCTCGGTGACGCCGCGCCACACCCGGGCCCGGGCGGTCGGCACCGACATCTTGTCCACCAGCGAGGCCAGCACGGCGTTGCCGGAGCCGGCCGCTATCAGCCGGTGGAACTCCATGTCGGCCGCGACGAACTCCTCGACCGGCATGCTGGCCCGGACGGACTCGACGAGCCGGCCGAGCACGGCCCGGTCCTGGTCCGGCATCCGGGCCGCGGCCAGCGCGGTGGCCGCGGGCTCGAGTACCCGGCGGACCTCCAGGAAGTCCAGCACGGTGTCATCCCGGTGGAAGTCGGCGACGAAGCTGAGCGTCTCCAGCAGCAGGGCCGGCTCGAGGCTGGTGGCGTAGGTGCCGTCGCCCTGGCGCACGTCCAGCACGTTGATCAGGCTCAGGGCCCGGACCGCCTCGCGCAGCGAGCTGCGCGACAGGCCGAGCTCGGCCGCCAGGTCCGCCTCGCGGGGCAGCTTCCCGCCCGGCCGGACCCGGCCGGAGATGATCATCTGCTTGACCTTCTCGATGGCCTCGTCGGTGAGCGCCATGACACGCCTCCCGGTTCTGCTCGCGCCTCAGCCCGGCCGCAGGCCCAGGCCGTAGGCCCGCGTCGCGGTGCCGGCGAGCACCGCCGCCTGCTCGGTCTCCGACAGGCCGCTGACCAGGGCCCGCGCCAGCGCCAGGACGCGGCCGTAGTCGCTGGCCAGCAAGCACACCGGCCAGTCCGAGCCGAACATGACCCGGCCGGGCCCGAAGGCGTCCAGGATGACCTCGGCGAACGGCGCGAACGCGGCAGGCCCGGCCCCCGGCGGGGCCTCGGTGACCAGGCCGGACAGCTTGCAGACGGTGTTGGGCCGGGCGGCCAGCTCCCCGATGGCGGCGGCCCACGGCTGCAGCTCACCGCTGGTGATGTCCGGCTTGCCGGCATGGTCGAGGATGAACGCCAGGTCCGGCACGGCAGCCGCAGCGTGGCTGGCGGCGGGCAGCTGATGCGGCAGCACGACCAGGTCGTAGCACAGCCCGGCCGCGGCGACGGCCCGCAGGCCGCGCAGCACATCCGGGCGGCGCAGCCAGTCCGGATCAGGCTCGGACTGCACCTGGTGCCGGACTCCGGCCAGGTACCCGCCGCCCGGGCCGGCGGCCAGCGCAGCCAGGTCACCGGCGACCGACGGCGCGGTCAGATCGGTCCAGCCCACCACCGCGCCGATCAGCGGCTCGGCGGCGGCCAGCGCCAGCAGCTCCGGGGTCTCCGCCGCCTCGGTGACCGTCTGCACCAGCACGGTGGCGGTCACCCCGGCCTGCTCCGCGGCCGGGCGCAGGTCGCTGACGGAAAAGCTGCGCTGCAGCGGCTCCATCCCGGCCTCGCGCAGCCACGGCTGGTCGCGCACGGCCAGGTCCCAGACGTGCTGGTGCGCGTCGACGATGCTCAAAGCTGCCAGACCACGGGCAGCGCGGCCTGCTCGCCGTCACCGGAGTAGTCGTGCGCGGTCTCCAGCAGGCCCGCCATCCGCTCCTGCCACCGCTGGTTGACCGGGTTGCCGGACAGCTGCGCGAGCAGGCCCGCGTAGTCGTCGCAGTCGATGACGTGGAACAGCTCGGTCCCGCTGTGCCAGATCGTCCAGCTGGTGGCCCCGGCGGCGCGGATCGCGTCGGTCAGCTCGGCGGGCACCTGCTGGTGCGCCTGCAGGTACTCCTCGACCCGGTCGGCCCGGACCCGGGTATGCAGCGCGATTCTCATGACCTGCCTCCCTCGGCGGTGATGGCGAGCCGGCGCCCGCCCGGCGGCCGCGCCGGCGTCCGGCCCGTTACGCGTCGAGCTCCTGCCACAGGGCAGCCGGGATCTCCGTGCCGCGCAGGGTGATCGCATCGGTGATCTCGGCCGCGCTCCGCGCGCCGATGAGCACGCTGGCGACGGCCGGGTGCCGGGCCGGGAACCGGGCCGCGGCGGCGCGCAGCGGCACGCCGTAGCCTGCGCAGGCGGACTGCAGCTCGCGGGCGAGGCTGATCAGGGCGGCCGGGGCCGCGTGGTAGTCGTAGGTGGCGCTGGCATCCGGCGCGGCCAGCAGCCCGGAGTTGAACACCCCGCCGCACAGCACGGACACGCCGCGCTGCTGCGCCGCGGGCAGCAGCTCCCGCCCGGCGCTGCGGTCCAGCAGGGTGTACCGGCCGGCCACCAGCACGACGTCGACGTCGGTGTCGGTGACGAACCGGGTCAGCATCCCGGCCTGGTTCATGCCCGCGCCGATGGCGCCGACCATGCCCTGCGCGCGCAGGTCCTCCAGCGCCGGGTAGGCCTCGCCGAACGCCTGCTCGCCGTAGTCGTCGGGATCGTGGATCAGCGCGATGTCGATCCGGTCCGTGCCGAGCCGGGTCAGGCTGTCCTCGATGCTGTGCCGGACGCCGCCGGCGCTGTAGTCGCGGACCCGCCGGGCGGCGGCCGGGACCGCGAAGCCCTCATCGTCGGTGCCGTACGGCTCGCTGGTCGGCTCGAGCAGGCGGCCGATCTTCGTGCTGATCACGTACTCATCGCGCGGGTACCGGGCCAGCGCCGCGCCGATCCGCCGCTCGGACAGGCCCAGCCCGTAGTGCGGCGCGGTGTCGAAGGTCCGGATGCCGCCGTCCCAGGCCGCCTCGACCGCGGCCGCCGCCTGGTCCTCGCTGATCTCGGTGTACATGTTCCCGAGCACGGCGCCGCCGAAGGACAGCTCGGTGACGTGCACGCCCGAGGAGCCCAGCGGCCGCGATGGCAGCGGCGGCGCGCTCATGGCCGGCCCCTCATGACCGGGGCCGCAGGCGCAGGCCGGCCATGCCGCCGTCGATGGCCAGGGCCGTCCCGGTGACGGCGGAGGCGGCCGGGCTGGCCAGGTAGGCGATGCCGGCGGCGACTTCGCCGGCGGTGACCATCCGGCCCATCGGCTGGCGGGCTTCCAGGGCGGCCCGCTCAGCGGCCGGGTCCGCGGCCTGGTCGAGCAGCCGCCCGACCCACGGCGTGTCCGCCGTGCCCGGCGTCACGCAGTTCACCCGGATCCCCTCGCTGATGTGGTCGGCGGCCATGGCCAGGGTCAGCGACAGCACCGCGCCCTTGGTCGCAGCGTACAAGGCGCGCTGCGGCAGGCCGGCGGTGGCGGCGACCGAGCAGGTGTTCACGATGGCGGCGTGCGCGGAGGCACGCAGCCAGGGCAGCGCCGCCCGGCTGACCCGGACGACGCCGACCACGTTCACGTCGAAGACCTGGTGCCACTGCGAGTCGGGATTGTCGGCCACCGTGCCGGTCGCCCCGATGCCCGCGTTGTTCACCACGATGTCGAGGCCGCCCAGCCGGGCGGCGGCATCGGCCACGCCCGCCCGCACCGACTCGTCGTCGGTGACGTCGGCGGGCAGCCCGGCGAAGTCCGCGGCCGGCGCCAGGTCCAGCACCGCGACCCGCGCGCCGCGGGCCGCCAGCAGCCGGGCGGTGGCCAGCCCGATCCCGGAACTGCCGCCGGTGACCAGCGCCGCGAGGCCGTCGAGCTCGCCGTCGCCCACTAGCCGGCCCCTTCCCAGTTCACCACCGCGCCGATCACGTCGCCGCCCTTGCCGTCGTAGATGTCGCGGTAGAAGGCGGGCATGTCAGCGGCCGCCAGCCGGTGCGTGATGACCTCGCCCCACGGCATCGCCCCGCTGGCCACGGCCTGCAGGGACGCCCGGCGGAACGGCCGGTAGCCGTCGTCGCACGGGAACACCATCCGCAGCCGCCGGTGATGAGCCTGCATGAACTCGAACGAGATCTGGCCGTCGCCGTAGTTGCCCTGCCAGATGAAGCAGCCGAACGGGCGGCACAGCTGGATCGCGGCGTCGATGCAGTCGGGCCGGCCGGTGGACTCGAACACGAAGTCGGCGCCCTCGCCGCCGGTCAGGCTGCGCACCTGCGCGGTGACCTCGTCGAAGGACCCGTCCTCGCCTGGCGCCAGGGTGGCGGCTGCCCCGAACGCGGCCGCGATCTCGCGGCACCGGGGGCGCGGGTCGATGCCGGTGACCACCGCGCCGCGCCGGACGGCCGCAGACACCACGCCGAGGCCGATCATGCCCAGCCCGACGACCACGACCGAGGCGCCGACGCCGACCTGCGCCATGTCCGCGCCGTACAGGCCGACCGCGGGCATCACGAACATGGCGGCGATCTCCGGCGGCACGCCCGCGGGCACCTTCTCGGCGCCGTGGGTCCCGGCCGGGTTGAGCACGGCCACCGAGGCGTGGGTGCCGGACCGGCAGTTCAGGGACCGGCCCGAGTCGCGCACCGTCAGGGCGGCGTTCTGCCGGTAGTAGACGACGTCGCCGACCGCGTAGCCGGTCACGTTCGCGCCCGCGGCGACGACGCTGCCGGCCGCCATGTAGCCGGTCACCACCGGGAACGCGCCCCAGTCCAGCTTCCCGGTGAGCACGGCGAACTCGGTGCCGATGCTCACCCCTGACCACTGGGCCCGCACGCCGATGTCGTCCGCGCCGACGGGCGCGGTGACGACCTCGGCCAGCCGGAACCCGCCCTCCGGCTCCGCGACGAGCGCGGTCCCGGCCAGGCCCTCAGAGTTCGCCACGTGCAGCTTCCTTTCTCCTGCGGTCGGTCATGCTCGTTCGGAAAAAGCTCCCGGCGCTCAGCGGAAGGTCACCAGTGCCTTCACGACCGAGCCCTCGTCGATGTCGGTGAACGCGTCATCGATCCGGTCGAAGGGATACCGCGCCGACAGGAAGTGATCCCGGGGCAGTGCGCCGGACTCCACCAGCGTCACGACGGCGCTCAGCACGTCGGCCTCGCGGGGCCGGGCGACGATGAGTGACGCCTGCCGCGGCGCGGCCATCACGTTCAGCGGCGCCGGGGCCTCCGGCGCGCTGTAGATGATCAGCCGGCCGCCGGGCCGCACCCAGCGGAACGCGGCGTCCACGGCCGGCGGCTTGCCGGCCGCCTCGAAGACGACGTCGGCGCCGCCCAGCTCGCGGAACAGCGCGTCCGCCGCCGGGCCGGCGAGGGCGGTGCGGGTGGCGCCCAGCGCCCGGGCGCGCTTCAGGCGCTCCTCGCGGCGGCCGACGCAGACGACTTCCCTCGCGCCGAGCAGCCGGGCGAAGGCGGTCAGCGACAGCCCGGCGATCCCGGTGCCGCTGACCCCGACCACGCCGCCGGTCATGCCGCCCGCGTCAGCGGCGATGCTCCAGGTCTCGGCCAGGCTGATAGATAGCGAGATGTCCTCGGGGGAGTGATTCTCGCCGAAGACGATGTGCGGGAAGTGGTCGGCCGGTGGCTCGCCGGGATGATCCTCCTGCCAGGCCGCGGCGTCTCGCACCACGCCTTTCTCGGCGAACCCGCCCCAGTACATCCGCAGCGGCGGGCTGTCCCACCCGTAGGCGCTGCACCGGGTGATGAGCTGGCCGGGCCGGAAGCTGCGCACCTTGTCCCCGACGGCGGTGACCCGGCCGACGCTCTCGTGCCCGAGGATGCTCGGGAAGGTGACCCCCGGCGCGAACGTCCCGGTCCGCAGCATCTTGTCGGTGCTGTTGCAGATGCCGCACGCCATCATGTCGACGCGGGCGTCGTAATCGCCGGCCTGCGGGTCGTCGACATCCTCGATGGCAGCCGACCCGGCCGCCGTCATCACAAGTGCCTTCATTCACCAGCCCTTTACTGTGCGTTCGTGAGTCCCGCGGGCGCCTAGCTCTTCAGGGCGCCCGCGCTGATCCCGGCCCGGATGTAGCGCTGCGCGAAAGCCACCGCCGCGACGGCCGGGACGCCCAGGATCAGGCTGCCGGCCATCACCTCGGGCCAGTTGACGTTCTGCATCGTGAGGCCGGTCAGGTTGTAGATCGAGATGCTCGCCGGGAGGATGTTGTTGTTGCTGGCGAAGGTCTCGGCGAACAGGAAGTCGCCCCAGGCCGACAGGAAGGCGAAGATGGCCGCCGTGGCGATGGCGGGCCGCGCGATCGGGATGGCGATCGACCACAGCACCCGCAGCGAGGACGCGCCGTCGACCTGCGCGGCCTCCACCAGCTCATGCGGGATGGAGATCATGTAGGTGTAGATGATCAGGACGCCGAGCGGCACCGAGTACAGCGAGTCGGCCAGGATGACGCCCTGGTAGGTGTCGAGCATGTGCAGGGTGTAGAGGATCTTGTCGAGCGGGATCACGAAGGTGATCGTCGGGAACACCAGCCCGAACAGCACCAGCACGCGCACCAGCCCGCCGACCCGCTGGGCCCGGGCCAGCAGCAGGCCGTAGCCGGCCGTGATGGCCAGGAACAGCGACAGCAGGACCGTCCCGGCCGAGATGATGAGCGAGTGCCACAGCCCGGCGCTGATGATCTGCCAGGCATCCCGCAGGCCGGCCAGGGTCGGGTGCGGCGGGAAGAAGTAGGCCGGGCTGTGGAACAGCTCGAGGTTGGTGCTGAGCGCCGACTGGATCAGCCAGTAGACCGGGAACAGCAGGCAGAACATCGTGACGAGCAGCAGGGTCCGGGCGATGAGGCGGCGGGTGGCGGCCAGCCACCGGTTCCTCACGACGGGGCCGTTCAGGCGTACGGACTGAGTGGTCATGCGCGAGCCTCCCGCGCGGTCTTCGCCGGCCGGTAGATCCGGGCCCGGCGCTCGTTGCGGGTCTGCGACCGGGTCACGACCAGGTACATCCCGGCGACGCACAGCAGCACGACGACGACGCCGATGATGATCGCGGCACCCTGCCCGTAGTTGAAGTTCACGAAGGCCTGGCTGTACGCCAGCACGCCGGGCAGCATCGTGGCGTTGGCCGGGCCGCCCATGGTGAGGATCCAGACGAACGCGAAGACGTTCATCGTGCCCAGGATCCCGAGCATGAGCACGGTGAGCAGCGTCTCGCGCAGCAGCGGGATGGTGATCCGCGTCAGCTCCTTGAGCCACCCGGCTCCGTCGATCAGCGCCGCGTCATGCAGGTCGCCGGGGATGGACTGCAGGCCGCTCTGGATGACCAGGTAGTTGAACGGGATGCCGATCCAGATGTTCAGGATGATCACCACGAGGAGCGCGTCGTTGCCGGTCTGCAGGAAGTACGGCACCTGGTGCCCGAGGCCGACGCTCTTGTACAGCGAGTCGAACAGGCCGCTGGGGGAGGAGAACATCCACAGGAACACCGTGGCGGTCGCCACCGGCGGGAACAGCCAGGGGAGCAGGACCAGCGACCGCGCCCACCGCCGGGTCCGGGACGTGGTGTTGAGGGCCACGGCCAGCAGGCCGCCGATGACGAACTGGGGAACGATCGACCCGACCAGGAACAGCCCGGTGTTGCGCAGCATCGGCTGAAAGCCCTGCAGCGTGGGCAGCGTGCGGAAATTCTGGAATCCCGCGAAGTGCCAGCCGCCGGTGGTGAAGTTCGTGCTGTTCACGTACGAGAAGGCCATCCGGATGGTTTCCAGGATCGGGTAGCCGAACATCAGCAGCAGCCACACGACGATCGGGACCAGGTAGGGCCAGGCGCGGGACCGGCGCGTGCCCGGCCGCCGGAAAGCGCCCGGCCGCAGCAGGGCGCCGACTCGCTGCGCGCCGGCGGGGCGGGCGCGCCCCGGGTCCTGCGACCCGGAGCGCGCCTCCTCGCGCAGCAATTTGCTGGCCATCAGCTACCAGACCCCGCCAGGGACGCCTTGGCAGCGGACGCCGCGGCGCTGAGCGCGGCCTGGGCGGTCTTCTGGCCCTCCAGAACCTGCACGACAGCGGTACCCATGTCGTTGGAGTAGGTGTTGAACGCGACCCCGAGGCTGGTCGTGCGGCCCTTGGCGTACTTGAGCTCATCCACGAACGGCTGGAGCTTGGGGTTGTCCTTGACCATGGCCGGCCACAGCGCCGGGCGGACCGCCAGGTACTGCAGTTTCTCGTCGAACTGCAGCAGGATGCTCGGCTGCTGGCTCCACTTGATGAAGTCCCACGCCGCGGCCTCGGTCTTGGAGTCCGTGACCGGGACGGTCCACACCTCGCCGCCGAGCGGCACGGACGGCTTGGCGCTGGCGTCCTTCAGCGGGATGGCGAAGGTGCCGAAGTCCGTGAAGTGATCGGCGGCCATGGTCGGGAAGTCCCACGGCCCGCTTTCGACCATGGCCAGCTTGCCCTGCTCCAGCTGGGGAATGTTGGTCGACTGGCACTGGGTGATGACTTCCTTGTTGGCCAGGCCCTCGCTCAGCAGCTGGTGCCAGTAGTTCACCGCCGTGACCAGCCCTGGCGCGGTCAGGTCGTTGACATCCAGGCCCTGCTGGTAGATCCAGGGCAGCAGCTGCCAGGCAGCGCACCCGGCGCCGAAGCCGATCGCCCCGTAGGTCAGTCCGCTGACCTTGCTCTTGATGGTCCGGCTGACGTCCAGCAGCTGGGCCCAGGTGGTGGGCAGCTGCTTGATCCCGGCTTCCTTGAAGATCTTCTTGTTGTAGATGATGCCCAGCGCGTTGGTGCCGATCTCGATGCCGTAGGTCTTGCCCTTGACCGTGGTCACGGCCCGCGAGCCGGCCAGGTAGCTGTTCCACTGCCCCCACTTGGCCAGGTCGGAGTTCAGGTTGACGAACTGGCCGGTGGCGGCCAGGTTCGGCATGTTCGGGTTGTCCGGCACGGCAATGTCGGGCATATTGTGCGTCTGCGCGTCAGCCAGCAGCTTGGGCAGGATCTCGGTGCCGGCCACGCTCTGACGGCTGATGGTGACGTCCGGGTGCGTCTTCTCGTACTCGGAGAACAGCCACTTGAAGGCCGCGGACTGCGGGAGCCCGGCCGGGTAGTCGTCGAGCTCGGTGAGCGTGATGTGCCCGCCGGATCCGGATCCGGAACCGGATCCGGATCCGCAGGCGCTGATCGCGGTGACGGCGCCGGCCAGGGCGCAGCCGGCGGCGAGGGCTTTCCAGTGCCGGCGGTGCCCGCGCGGCCGGGGTGCGCTGCCTGCCCGTCTGGCTGACCGGAGCGTGAATGGACTCGTCATAACCCTGTTACCTCCTGTACCGGGCACTTGCCGGACGGCGTCGTGCCGCAAGCGGTTGGTCGGTCAGGGGTTCGCCGGGTGCTGCGGCGCGCCGCAGCCGGCCCCCGTCTGTGATGGCGCTCATGACGTGCGCCCGCTGCCGGGCAGGACGGCCGCCGCGTGCTGCCAGGCGGCCCCGGCCGGGAACGAGAACTCGGCCAGCGACTCCCGCTGCAGCCGGGTGGAGGCGCCGGGCGCGACGGGCGCCTGGTACCGCCCGCTGGTGACCACCGCCGGGCTGGAGAAGTGCTCGTGCAGGTGGTCGATCCACTCGATCATCCGGCCGTCGGTGGTCCCGCTGACCGCGACGTAGTCGAACATGGCCAGGTGCTGGACGATCTCGCACAGCCCGACCCCGCCGGCGTGCGGGCACACCGGGACCCCGAACTTGGCCGCCAGCAGCAGGTTGGCGATGTTCTCGTTCACTCCCGCCACCCGGCAGGCGTCGATCTGCATCACGTCGATGGCCCGGGCCTGCAGCAGCTGCTTGAAGACCACCCGGTTGGGGACGTGCTCGCCGGTGGCCACCGGGACCGGGCGCACGCCCGCCCGGATCGCGGCCATCCCGAGAATGTCGGACGGGCTGGTCGGCTCCTCGATCCAGGCGGGCCGGTACGGGGCAAGCTCGCCGATCCACGAGATCGCGGCGGGGACGTCCCAGACCTGGTTGGCGTCGATCGCGATCGCGATGTCCTCGCCGACCGCCTGGCGGGCGATCGCCAGGCGCCGCCTGTCGTCCTCCAGGCGGGCGCCGACCTTGAGCTTGACCTGGGTGAAGCCGTCATCGACGGCCTGGGTGCAGAGCTTGGCCAGGCTGTCGTCGGAGTAGCCGAGCCAGCCGGGCGTGGTGGAGTACGCCGGGTACCCGTCCCGGCGCAGCGCGCTGGCCCGCCCGGCCCGGCCGGCCTGCCCGCGTTCCAGCAGGCCCAGGGCATCGTCGGGGGTGAGGACGTCGGTGAGGTAGCGGAAGTCGACCAGGGCGACGATCTGCTCGGGGGACAGGCTGGCCAGCAGCTGCCACAGCGGCTGGCCGGACCGGCGCGCGGCCAGGTCCCAGCACGCGTTCATGACGGCGCCGATGGCCATGTGCGCGATCCCGCACTCGGGTCCCAGCCAGCGGGTCGGGCTGTCGCTGACCAGCGTCCGGTACAGGCCGCCGAGGTCGGCGAGAATCTCGTTCAGGTCCCGGCCGGCCAGGAAGGGCTCCAGCGCGCGGATCGCCGCGACCTGGACCTCATTGCCGCGCCCGATGGTGAAGACGTAGGAATGCCCGGCCAGCGGCCCGCCGCCCGGATCCGCCGGGTCGCTCTCGTCGGTCCCGATGACCAGGTAGGCCGCCGAGTAGTCAGGGTTCGGGTTCATGGCATCGGAGCCGTCGAGGTGCAGCGATGTCGGGAACCGGACGTCATGGGTCGCGAAGCCAGTGATCTTCGGGTCAGGCATCGCGGGCTCCGCGATGGCCGGCGGCGCCCGCGGCGGCCAGGCCGCGGGCGCCGATGGCGGGGGCGGGCTGGATCACTGGCCGGACTCCAGGAACAGCTCGACCACGGGCACCAGGACGCCGGGACGGCGGACCGGCAGGGTCAGGGTGAGCACGTCGGGACCCAGGCTGCCCATGGTGGTGTTCTGCGCCTGCTGGCCCGGATCGGTGACCTCGGCATGCACCTGCGACCCGTCATGGAGGAACCGCGCGAACTTCACCCGGCCACCGAGCCCGGGCAGGTGCACGTGCTGGAACGGCCACGCGAGCAGGTGCAGGTACAGCCGGTCGCCGCGCTGGGTGTAGCGCGCGTCGGGCGGCGCAGTGAACGCGGCCGGGCCGGCGCCGTAGACGGACGGCCCGTGGGCGTCCATCCAGCGGCCGATGTCGGCCAGGACCTCGACGGCGTAGGGCTCGAACTCGCCGCGGGCCGTCGGGCCCACGTTGAGCAGCATGTTGCCGTCCTTGGACACCCCGTCGACCAGCATCCGGATGAGCTGGCCGGAGGTCTTCCAGTCGGTGTTGTCCCGGTCGTAGCCCCAGCTGCCGTTCAGCGTCTGGCAGGCCTCCCAGAGGCGGTCACCCGAGGCCAGCGAGGCGGCCGGCTGGTACTGCTCGGGGGTGGCGACGTCGCCCTCGAGGTCGGTGCGGTCGTTGACGATCACGTCGGGCTGCAGGGACCGGATCAGCTCCAGCAGTTCCGCCGACCGCCAGTCGTCGCGGCCCTTGCCGCCCCAGACCCGCGTCGGGTAGGAGAAGTCAAAGAACAGGTAGTCCACCTGGCCGAAGCCGGTGAGCAGCTCGCGGACCTGGCCGTGCAGGTACTCGGTGTACCGGCGCATGTCGCGGCCCTGCGCCGCATCGATGGCCGCCTGGTCATCGCGCTGCGGGTGCAGGCCGTCGATGGGGAAATCGGGGTGATGCCAGTCGATCAGCGAGTGGTAGAACCCGATCCGCAGGCCCTCGGCGCGGAAGGCGTCCACCCAGGGCGTGAGCAGGTCGCGCCCGGCGGGGGTGTTCGGCGCCTTGTAGTCGGTGAGCGCTGAGTCCCACAGGCAGAAGCCCTCGTGATGCTTGGTGGTCAGCACCGCGTACTTCATCCCGGCCTGCCGGGCCCGCCGGGCCCACAGCGCGGGGTCGTAACGGTCGGGGTCGAAGTGGTCGAAGTAGGGCTGGTACGCCGTGTCGTCCAGGCGCTCGCGCTGCTTCACCCACTCGTGGCGGGCGGCCACGGAGTACAGCCCCCAGTGAATGAACAGGCCCAGGCGGGCCTCGCGCATCCACTGCAGCCGTCCGGCGCGGCCGCTGCTCTCGCTGTCCTGCGACAAGTTCAACCTCCCAGTTGGGCACGCGGAAGGGCCTCTCGCCTGTCTGAGGCACTCACCCGCCCGCAGCGATCCGCCGTGGTGCCCGCAACATAGATCCGACGTATCTGATATGTCAAGATGCGTTAACTGGAGATATGCCGACAGCGTCACGTCATGACGGCAAGAGTCATCGGATCTTTACCACGGTGAATCGCGAGGAGAGCATCCGGCGGCGGAGTCGCCGTCAGGCGTCCGGCAGCAGGCCGGGATGCGGATGAAAACTGCGCCGCGTCAGTGAGCGCGGCGTCGTGCCGGAGGTGGCGGGCCGGGCGGGCGCGCGCAGCATGCCGCGCGGCGCGGGGTCCGCCGGTTTGCGGGGTAATCCGGACGTATCGTGTATCGTGCACGATACATGTTCCAGCGAAACTGTGTCAAACTTCTCCCCATGAGCTCCTCAGAAGGCCCTGCCCGGCCGTCACTGCCGAGCCGTCAGATGCTGGCCGACGGCGTCTACGACGCCGTCAAGGAGCAGGTGATGAACCTGACGATCCCGCCGGGCACCAAGATCAACATCGACCAGTTCGCCCGTGAGCTGCAGGTGTCCAACACCCCGCTGCGGGAGGCGCTGACCCGGCTGGAGACCGAGGGCCTGGTAACCCGCAAGAACCTGCGCGGGTTCTGGACCGTCGACGTCCTGGACGAGCAGGGGCTGCGGGATTACTACGGCGTGCGCCTGCTACTCGAGCCCGCCGGGACCGAGGCGGCCACCCGCGGCGCGGGCCAGGAGGCGCTGGCGGCCGAGCTGGCGCAGACCCTGGACCAGATGGCGCAGACCGCCCGCCGCCCCGCGCTCGACCAGGATTACCACGTGTACCGGGAGTTCGCCGAGGCCGACGCCCGCTTCCACCGCGCGATCGCCCGGGCTTCCGGCAACGCGCTGCTGGCCAGCATCCTGGGCGGGATGAACGCGCACGCGCACAACTACCGGTTCTACTTCCGGGGCGGCATGGCGCCGGCCACCGTGCAAGAGCACCGTGCCGTGCTGGATGCCCTGGCGGGCGCCCGGCCCGCGGAGGCGGCCACCGCCATGCGCATCCACCTCGAATGCGCCCGGGACCGGCTGCTGCCGCTCGCCGCGGCCGCGGACAGGTAAGCCCGGCCGCCGTGGTCAGCCGCGGCGGAGGCTGGCCAGCGGGATGGGCTCGCACGCGAGCACCACGTGGTCGCCGGCCGCCGCGCCGTACCACAGGTGCAGCACCGGCCCGCGGACCTGCGCCTGCGCCCGCGGCTGCGTCCGCTCGCCGGGCCACGGGTCGTGAGTGGCCTCGCTGACAAAGTCCTGGAGCTCATCGAGCGCCTGCACGGCGGTGCCGGCCAGGCGGTCCTCATCGGCCGGGCCGTAGACCTCGAAGTTGTCGCGCACGTGGGTGCCGGACATGCCCGGCCCGAAGTCGCCGAGCTGGCCCGGGAACCGGCCCGCATGCCGGGAGTACCACAGCATCCCGGCCGCGGCCCGGACCTGGATCCCGGCCGGGACGATCGCCGCTAGCCGGCCCGCGAGCAGGTCGGCGAGCTGGTCCGGATCGATGGCCACGCACGTGATTATGCGCCGCCGCAGCGGAACGCCGCCGGGCCGCGGCGGCCGCCGGGGCGACATGCAATTGCGATCTCTTGACTCGCACATGACTTTGTCATTGATTCCGGGTATGGAGAACAAGGCCGTTCCAGATCGCAAGGGCACCACCCGTCGCGCCTTCCTCGGCGCCTCGGCCGCGACCGCGGTCACCGTACCCGTCGTCTCGCTGGCCGGGCCAGCCAGCGCCGCGGCGACCGGGCAGGCGGGCCATGTGCCCGCCCTTCCCCGGCGTCATCCGTCCCCCGATCTCCGGGTCCTGCTCCGGCAGATCGATCCCGACCGCATCCACGCGACCGTCCTGCGGCTGACGCAGTTCGGTACCCGGCACACCGCCAGCAGCCAGACCGACCCCGTGCGCGGCATCGGCGCCGCCACGAGCTGGGTCTTCGACCAGTTGCAGGCCATCGCGGCAACCTCCGGCGGCCGCATGACCGTGCAGAGGCAGACCTTCGTGCAGCCGCCGGCGGCCGGCCGGCTGCCGGTCCCCACCTCCATCACGAACGTCATCGCGACGCTCCAGGGGACGGCGTCCCCCGAGCGGTTCTATGTCGTGACCGGGCACCTCGACTCCCGGGTGACCGACCTGCTCAACTTCACCAGTGACGCACCCGGCGCCGACGATGACGCCTCCGGCGTTGCCGCGGTGCTGGAGATGGCCCGGGTGTTCGCCCGGCACCAGTTCCCCGGCACCCTGATCTTCGCCACCGTCGCCGGCGAGGAGCAGGGCCTGTTCGGATCGAGCTTCATGGCGGCCCAGATGGCCGCGGCCGGCGACGACATCCAGGGCATGTTCAGCAATGACATCGTCGGCGCCAGCCAGGCCCACGACGGAACCAGGCCCGACCCCTCCACCGTGCGGATGTTCCTGGAGGGCGTCCCGACCAGTGCCACCGCCGCTGACATCTCCAGCATCCAGACGGTGGGCGGCGAGAATGACGGGAAGTCGCGACAGCTGGGCCGCTTCGTCCGCGAGGTGGCGCCGTTCGACCTGACCGGCATGAACGTCCGGCTGATCTGGCGGCGGGACCGGTACCTGCGCGGCACCGACTCGCTGTCGTTCCAGGGTCACGGGTACGCCGCGGCCCGGTTCAGCGAGCCGCGGGAGAACTTCGACCACGAGCACCAGGACACCCAGGTCGTCAACGGCGTGCAGTTCGGTGACCTGATCCAGTACGTGGACTTCAGCTACGTCGCCCGGGTGGCTCGGGTGAACGCGGCCGCGCTGTGGTCGCTGGCGACCAGCCCGAGCGTGCCGAAGAACCTGCTGATCCACACCACCCCGCCGGGCACCCTGTCCGGCACCAACCTCACGACCCTGAGCTGGGACGCCAACCCCGAGTCGAACCTGGCCGGGTATGAGGTAGTGCAGCGCGAGACCACGTCCCCGGACTGGACCAGCGCGACCGACGTCGGCAGCGTCACCACCGTCACCCTTGATATCTCCAAGGACAACGTCCAGTTCGGCCTGCGGGCCGTGGACCACTCCGGCAACCGCAGCCCGGTCGCCTTCCCCGAGGTAGCCGCCTAGCAGCATGGACGCTCGCCGGCCCGCTCTGCCCAGACAGCGGGCCGGCGAGCGCGTGCCGCGCTGGTCAGGCGCCCCGGCAGGGCCCGCCGTCCGCGGCGGGCACGCCTGCCCTCACGCCGCGCTGCCGGAGTTGCGGCTGGCCAGGCGGCCGCCGATGACCCGCTCGGCCAGGGCGCTGGCCTGATCGCGGATCTCCGGGATCGCGGTGGTCTCATACCGCAGGCCGCGCAGCGGCGGCCCGATCGCA
This sequence comes from Streptosporangiaceae bacterium, assembly GCA_036490755.1. GTDB lineage: Bacteria > Actinomycetota > Actinomycetes > Streptosporangiales > Streptosporangiaceae > DASUBV01. The sequence continues at coordinate 27,509 of DASXDJ010000085.1, read as the reverse complement.
TACAGGAACGGACTGGGCTGCCCGCCGGAGCTGAGCACCGCGGCATCGCGATCGGCGTCGATGCCCAGCCGGAGGGAGTCCGGCCGGGCCAGGCCGCTGGCGAACAGCTCACGCAGCAGCGGGCTGGCCGCGGCGGTGATGTCGGCGGTCCCGCCGGTGCCGTTCACTAGCCAGTCAGCAGTCAGCTCCCGGGTACCGTCCGCCTCACCCGTGACCACGCTGACGCGCCCCTGGTGCGGGCGGGCCCCGAGCACGCGGCCGCGGTGCACGAACAGCTGGCCGGTCAGCCGGAGGGTGGTGATCCGGGCGGCGGTGGCGGGCGGCATGAGGTGCCGGTGCACCTCCCAGTACCGGGCCACGTGCCGCAGGAAGGCCTGCTTGTCCGGTGTCGGCAGCCGCTGCCACAGGTCCGGGATCTGCGGCCGCAGGGCGTCCAGCACGGCTGGCCAGCTGTCCGGCCGGCCGGTGACCGCCTGGCGGACCTGCCACATCAGCTCAGCTAGCCGGACCGGCCCGTCCGGCCGGGACAGTGCGGGCAGCCACAGCGGCGCGGGCGGTGCCGCGGTGTTGCAGTAGTGCACGCGGGGGAGCAGGCCGTGCCGGGACACGGCGTGCACCACGGTGCCGGGCCGCGCGCTCGTGACCGCGACGGCCAGGTCGATCATGGTCAGCCCGGTGCCGACGATGACCACGCTGTCCCGGCCACCGGCCGCGGGCCGGCCGTCCTGCAGGCGGCCGAGCACGCCCGGCCGCCACGGGTCGCTGATGACCTGCTCGCTGTCCGGGACCTGGAACGGGAACGCGGCTGACGCGTTGCCGGTGGCCAGCACGACGACATCGGCGTCGAGCTGGTCGCCGCCGGCCTCCAGCCGTGCCCCGCGGCCGCCCGGCCGGGGCCGGATCGCGGTGACTGCCGCGGTGACCGGGATGAGCCGTCCGCGGGGCGCGGCCGCCTGCTGCGCTGCGGCCAGCGTGTCGCGCAGGTAGCGCCCGTAGGCCCGGCGGGGCAGGAACACCGAGTGGCTGACCGGGGCCGGCAGGCCGCCGGCCGCGGCCCAGTCCACCAGGTCATGCGGTGCACCAGGCAGCGCGCTCATCCGGCCCGCGACCGCGTTGAGCAGGTGCCCGTCGTGCTCGGTCGCGTACGCCTGGCCCCGGCCATGCCGGCCGTGCTCGTCGAACAGCCAGATGCGCACCGGCAGCCCGGTCTCCGCTGAGCGGTGCAGGAGCTGGACCGCCAGCAGGGTCCCGCTAGCTCCGCCGCCGACGATCGCTACGGTCAGCTCCCGGCTGTCCGGTGAAAGGTGCAGGCGCATGCAGGCAACGTTAACCTATTTTCCCGACTGGCGAAATAGGCTTTAAGTTCTGCTCTCCGGCCACAGGCTCTCCAGGTTGACCACGATGCCCTCCTGGCTGCTGCGCGCGATGACCACCACTGCCTCTTCGTCGCCGGGGTTCTCCTCGCGGTGCGGGGCGTACGGCGGCACGAAGATGTAGTCGCCCGGCTGGGTCTGCAGCCGGATCTCCTGGTCCCCGTCGGCGAAGACGAACGCCGGGGCGCCCGACAGCACGTAGATCGCCGTCTCGGCCTCGCCGTGATGGTGATTGCCGGACGAGGCGCCCGCCGCGACGTGGGTCTGGCCCATCCAGACCTTCGAGGACCCGGCGGTCGTGCCGGAGATGGCCTCGCGGCGGGTCATCCCGGACGTCTGGCCCGTGTCGCCGTGCAGCTGGCCGCTGCGGACGTGAATGAGCGGCTGGTGCCAGTGGTCGTCGGTCATGTGTCGCTCACTCCAGAGGAAGGCCGGGAGGGCAGCGGTACCCATGGTAGGCAACGGCCCATGACAGTGCAGCGCTGGCCGGGCCCGGTGGCAGGCCTGAGCCGCCGCCACGACTCAGGGCGGGCCGCTGTCCTGCGTGTCCGGCTGGTGCGGACGCAGCTGCAGGCAGTCTCCTTGAGGAAGGAAGCGCGGCTGACCTCGCGGGCTGGCCCTCGCACGAGCGCCGTGGCTGTGCGGCTACGGCAATGTCTGACGGAGCTGCTCGTCGGCCTGCAAGGTAGTTCCGTCCCAGGTGAACCGGGCGGTGGTGACGGCGTCGTCGCCATCGCTGCCGGTGATCAGCTGGTGAATTCCGATCCCGCTGAGCTCTGCGTAGGTGCACCACTCGTGGTCTGAGGTCAGCACCAGGTCGAGGTCGAGGGCGGACAGCAGCCCGAACACCTGGCCGCGGTTGCTGCTGTCCACCCCGACGAACACTTCATCGAGCAGGATGATGCGGGGCGCTTCGGGAACAGCCTGGTAGTGGGCGGCAACGGCGGCGAACAACGGCAGGTGAAGCGCGATGGCCTTCTCGCCGCCGGACAGTGCCCCGTGCAGCTTGCGCGTGAGCAGCTGCCAGCCCGCCCCGTTGGCCCGGTCGACCTTCACCACGAACTGGTGCCAGGAGGTGTAGTCGAAGACCTGGGCCAGCTGCTGCTCCCAGGTCACGGCCGTGTCGTCGGCGCGGGCCTGCTCGATGCGCTCCCGGAAGAACCGGTGCAGCGACTCCCGGTCCGAGCTGCTGAGCCGGACCGGGTCCTTGAGCAGCAGATCCCGGGCGGCCCGGGTCCCGGCGGGGAGATCCGCCGCGACCTGCCAGACGAGCTGGACCGCGACCCGCGATGCCGTCCGGACCCGCTCCAGGCGGGCATTCATCCGGTCGACGAGCTCATTGGCCTGCCGGATCCGGTCGGCGAGATGACGGCGCGTGTCGCCGGTGAGCGTCTTGTCGAAGAGCTCGCGCTCGCTCTCGGTAATGTCCTTTCTGCTTCGCTCCGCTTCCTGCCGCAGGACACTCAGCAGTTCGGCGGCGCCCACCCGGACGCCGTTGACGACCGCGGTGAAGACCTGAACGTCCTCATCGGTGACCAGCTCCAGGTCGGCTGGAGTGCTCAGCGACGACCGGCTGGCGTGCACCGACTCCGACAGCCGGTGCAGAGCATCGCCGATGCTGGCCGGCGTGTACGGGATGGCCGGCCAGGCGGCGGCGACCTGGCGGGCAGCATCCAGGGTGGCGCGAACGCCGTCGGATCCCGCCAGCCCGGCCCGGAAGCGGCCGAGGTCGTCGATCTCGCCATCCGCCGGGAAGACGCCACTGGCCAGGTGCCGGAATCGGAAGGCGGCACTATCGCGGGCGGCAACTGCGGTGTCCCGGGCTCGCGCGTCAGTTGCCCGCTGGGCTTCGAGGCGACCGATCCGCTGGGCTAGCTCGAGGGTCTGCTGCCGGGTGCTGCCCAGCTGTCCGCCGAGGTCGTCCAGGCGGCTCCGGAGCCCGGCCAGCCGGGCGAGGGTATCGCGCCAGTCCGCGCCGATGGTGGCTTCGACAGCGGACAGCATGGCGGCCAGCCCGTCCCGCTCAGCACGGGCCTGGGCCGCGTCCTCCTCGCGCCGGCCGGCGATCTCGGCCGAGCGGCTGGCCTGCGTCGTGAGCGAGTCCAGCTTCTCGCGCGCGGCGGCCAGGCGCTCGTGCTCGTCCAGCCAGGCCTCCGCCTGGTCGCGGAAGCTGTCGATCGCGGTGGCCAGTGCGTCCAGCGCCGCGCGGTCCGCGGGCAGGCCGTGCTCGGCCGCCAGCGCGGTCAGCGCCCGCAGCGCCGCCCTGACTCGCTGCTCGGATGACGACACGGCAGTGACTCGCTCGCGCACGATCCCGTCCCGGGCAGCCACGGCTGACTCCGCGCGGGTCAGCGTCTCGCTGGCCGTGGCTACGTCCCGGTACCGTGGCCGGTCCGCCCGCTCGCTCGCCACGACTGCGCGCCGGGCCGTCAGGCCGGCCAGCCGGAGATCGAGGTCAGCAAGTCGCTCGCCGCACGCGCCGATCTGCCCGCGAAGCCAGGTGATCCGCTGCTCGCGGGCATGCTGCCGGGCGAGCGCCCCGATGTGCTCGGGCCGCTCCTTGTGCCAGCTGCCGTGCAGGCTGGCCAGCCGCCAGGTGCCGTCGGCGCCGATTGCTGCGGGGTGGTCAGCCGGGAGGAAATCGCCGAACGCGATCGCGGCTAGCAGCCGCCGGACCAGCTCGGTCGGCACGGCGGGATGCGGCACCGGCGCCAGGATGTCTGCCAGCGACCGCCCCGGTGCCGGCCCGACCGCGGCCGGATCGGCGAACATGTCGTGCCCCTCGACTGTGCCCGTGAGCCCGACCCAGGCGTCGAGCAGGCCCGCCGCCTGCAGCGCAGCCTCAACCAGGCCCCGCGAGCTCGCGGGCACGTGATCAGCGAAGTCCACCAGCCGCCACAGCGGCGCCCCGGTCATAGCGCCGCGGTCGGCGGTCCGGGCCGGCGGCGCGGCCGGGGGCAGGTCCTGCTGACTCGCGAGGCGCCTTATCTCGGCCGCGTAGTCGTCATGCTCGTCCCGCACCGCGTCCTGCTGCGCCCGGACGGCGGTCTCCTCCGCAGTGATCGACTCCAGCACTGCTTCTGCCGCGGTACTGATCAGCCGGAGCACCGCCGTCTCCGATTCGACGACCGGCAGGAATGCTGCTGGCTCGGCGAATCTCAGCTCCCGGCAGCCAGCCGCCCACGCGGTCAGCTCGCCCGCCAGCTCGGTGACCGCCTGATCATGCCGCCGGGCTGCGGTCTCCTGCTCGGCGCGGGCCCCGGCCAGCCGGGTACGTGCCTCATCCAGCTCGGCCTCGGCCTGCTGGCGGGCACTGACCTTGCGGTCATGGTCATCCAGCGCGTGCCGCACTCCGGTCAGCTGGCGGCCGCGGCTGGCGACGGCGGCCCGCAGCAGCGTCCGGGGCCGGAATTCGGTGCTGGCCAGGCTCCCCGCGATCTCCTGATGCACTCCGGTCATGCTCGCGCGGCGGGCCGCGGCCTGAGCGTCGTCGCCGAGGTTCGTCACGACCCTGGCCTGCTGCTCGGCGCTCGTCAGGAACTCCAGCCGAAGATCCTCGTCCGCGGCCGCCGTGGAGCGGCACCGGTCTGCCTCAGTGGCGCGCGCGGCGGCCTGATCCCCGGCCCGTGCAGCGCGCTGACGAAGCTTGTCCAGCTCCTGGCCTTGCTGGTAGGCCTCACTGCTGGTGATGCCGTCGACGCGGGCGGCGTCGGCAGCGATCTCGGCCTCGAGCTGGACGGCGCGAGCCCGCAGCTGCTCCTGCTGGACCGCGGCGGCTTCGTAGTCCTCCGCCGAGTGCCGGGCCGTCTTGGTCAGGTTGTCGAGCTCGGTGGTAGCCGAGATCAGCGCGGCCGCCCGGCCGCGCAGCACGCGCTGGGCATACGAGCGCTGCCGGGCTGCGAGCAGGCGCGCCGCGCCGGCATCCTCGTCCAGGGTCTTGAGCCGCTCGCGCTGCCGGTCGAGACGCTCGAATCCCTCGGCCAGGTCCGTGATCTCCTGCTGCCCGAGGGGCGGCAGGGCGCGGGACAGCAGCGTGGACAGCAGGGCCGGGTCCAGTCGCTGGGACAGCTTGGGCGTCCGCAGCTGGAGCAGCGCGGTAATGAGAGCGTCGTAGCGCTGCTCGGTCAGGCCGGGGAACAGCGTCGCGCGGACGGCGGCCCGGTAGTCCCCGGAGTTGCCATGCACCATGCCCTGGTCGCCGAGAGCTTCCTCCAGAGCGACCCGGGTCAGGGGCTGGCCCGCCGCGTTCACCAGCGCGACGCCGCCGGGCGTGGCGATCTGCTGGCTGGTCGTGAAGTAGTCCGCGTGCACGGTGGTGGTGTGCGTGCTGGCCTGCAGCCGGCAGCCGCAGGTGAACCAGTGATCGGGCGAGAGCTGGAATTCCAGCCAGACGTAGCCGACCCTGGTCGTGCCAGCTGCACCCTCGCCCATCAGGTTCCAGTGCATCGTCCGCTCACCGGAGCCGAAGGTGGACAGCCGGCTGGCCCGCAGGTTCGCGTCGAGCAGGAACGGCAGCAGCAGCTCCAGGGCCTTGGACTTCCCGCTGCCGTTGGGCCCGCGCAGCAGCAGGCGTCCCCGGTGGAACGCGAAGGTCTCGTCGTAGTACCGCCAGACGTTGATGATCCCGGCCCTGGCCGGGGTCCACCGCGGCAGCTGATCCGGGCCGGCCTGCTCCCCGTCCGGTAGTGCCGAATGGCGCGGCAGTTCGGTGACCGTCATGTCACGGGCTCCTCAGCATCCAGGCCGGCGGCACGAACCGGGCCGACGGCATACCGGGCCGCGGCCGGCAGCGGGAAGACGAGCCCGCCGGAGACCCGGACCAGGCCGAATCCGGTCAGCACCGCAAGCGCATCGTGCACGAGCTGCTGACACCCGGCGGTGGCCCGGTACGTCCTGGCCCACCGGGGAAAGCGGTCCAGCAGGCCGGCCGCCGTGATCTCAAGCTGCTCAGTGGCCGATGGCCCGCTGAGGCTGTCCAGCAGCAGGAGCGCGGCGACCTTGGCCGTGCTGGCGTCGTCGGGAAACCGGCTGTCCGTCGCCAGGGCATCGGGGTCGATGAACATCATGCCGTCAGCGCGGTCCTCCAGGATGAAGCCGCCCTGGTCCGCCGCGTCCCGCAGCAGGCGCCGTCCGGTGGGGGACGTAAGGTAAGCGCGCTCCTCGGCCGACAGGCTGTCCAGGTACAGCACCGGATCATCGATGAGCCGGCGGAAGACGGAGTGGCGCAGCCAGAGGTTACGCTGAGTCTCGGAAGCCGGCACCGCGTCCGACCCGTCTTCCGCGGTCCGGCCGTACCGCCGCTCCAGGAGAACCTGGCCGAGCAGCTCATCAAAGCGCACCGGGACCTCCTCGGCGGGCACAGCGAGCTGGGATGGCCCTGCCGGGGCAGCCAGCAGGCGGAGCAGCAGCGTCGCATCGACGCGGTACAGCACCTTGGCAGCGGCCGTGTCGACGAATGCCTCGGTAGACCCGTCGACGACCTCGACGACTCCGTAGGACTCCAGCAGCCGCAAGACGTCGACGAAGGCCATCCGCTCGGCGCGGCTCGCCGAGTCGAACGAGGCCACGACCGGGTCGGCGGCACTCGCCCGGCTGATCCGGTCGGCTAGCAGGCTGATGGTGGTGAACGGGACAGCCAGCAGCTCGGCGGCCACCAGGCAGAGCAGGACATACCTGCGCCGGTCGAACGGTGCCCGGCCGGACCTGGCCCGCCGGGCCGGCCGGCTCGGGTCAGTAGCCGGGCGGATCTTGACCAGGCGGGCATAGCCCAGCCGCGGCTCGACAATCAGCGCCCAGCCGCAGTAGTAGTCGAACCAGCGGCGGATCGGCTCGCGGCGGCGCCGCACCAGGTCGAACATGTCACCCGCCGTCCGGCTGCTGATCAGCGGACTGGCCAGGAGCAGCCGGATGCCGCGGGCCACCTCCTCCCGCTCCAGGATGGCCAGCTGATTGCTGAGGGTGCTCACGATCCGGCCTCCCGCGCGCGCAGGATCTGGCGCGCTCCGGCCGTCCTGATGTCGATGCGGAAATCGGGCCCCCGGAAGGTACCGGTCCTGGTGGTCAGCTCGGCGCGGGCGCCGTCTCCCGGCGGGGTCAGGATGATCTCGACCCGCCCGTCGGTGGTGGTGCCCCGCCGGGCGCCCGAGGAGTCCGGGCTCGCGGCCAGTGCCTGGCCCAGCAACTCCAGCAGGTGCTCGAACAGGGTCTCGTCAAGGCCATCGAAGTCAGACAGCCGGGCAGCGCCGCTGGTGCCCAGGCGATCCCAGGCCGCCTCCAGCTCAGCGCGCTCGGCCCGGGCCCGCCGGGCCCGCGCGGCCCGGACCGACTCAACATCGCGGATCTTGCCGGTCCGGCTGAAGCGCTCGGTGCGGCCGGCCGCGCGCAGCAGCGGGGAGACCTGTACCGGCGGAGCCTCGTCCCATGAGGCTGACGAGCTGATCAGGTCCGGGTCGGGGTGGGCGAGATGACCGTGCCGGGCCGGGGTCAGGCCGAACGCTGCCGACCATAGTCGGTGGAGGTCGTCCTGGCCGGGGGCGAGGGTGAACCAGCGGGCCAGCTCCCGGAAGTCGGCAGCAGCGCTGCTGGCGCGGTTACGGGACTCGGTGATCCGGTCCAGCACCTGCAGCAGGGTGATGATGGCCCGGCGGGCCACCAGGTGCAGTTCCTCGACGCGAGGCGGTGCGCCATCCACGGGCCGGAACCAGGCGCGCAGTCCTTCCCACCGGGCCCGCCGGTGCTCCAGCCACGCCGTCCCGGGATCGGCACCGGTCAGCTGCGGCAGGTCGGCCCCGGTCAGGGCGCGCTTGTGCATCAGCCCGACTCCGTAGTCCTCGACCTGGGCGATCCGGGCGGCAATGGTGTGAGCCCGGTGGTCGAGGTTGGTCAGGAACTCCTGCAGGTAAGCCACCGTCGAGGCCTTGACCTCGTGGAAGGTGGCCAGGTCGGCCCCGTCTGCCCGGAGCAGCCGCTGAAGCTCGCCATTGAACTGCTTGGTATTGGCCCGCAGCGCCTCGAGGTGTCCTTCTAGCTCGGTCAGGATGGTGAAGACCCGGCGCTCGGAGCCGGCTTCCAGCTCGTGCAGCAGGTCGCCCAGCCGGTCACCGATGGCGTCGAGAACTGCCGTCTGGAGTGCGCCAGCAGCGGCCAGTACGCCCATGGCATGCTGCACACCCGCCAGCGCGGCCTCGCCCTGCCTGGTCAGGGAGTACTGGAGATTGCGCCGCTCGTACTCACTCGCGCTGCGGTAGTCCTCCGCGTGGTTCTGGATGACATCGACCAGGCTCCAGTCGCGCAGCTGCCCGAGAGCCGACGTCAGGTCTTCATCCTCTAATGCGTCAAGCCAGCCCACCGAGCGCAGCCGGGCCCGGACGTCGTCGATGCCCAGCGCCGTCTCCAGCCGCTCATTCGCCTCGCCGAAGGCATGCAGCATCGACACATAGAGCCCGGCCCGGTCCCCGTGCGTGAACCGGAACATCTCCGGCGGCACGCGGAGGTGATCCATCAGCCCTCCAGCCCGCGGTCAGTCGTCGCGACTAAGGTAAGGCGCGGCAGTGACACTCCGGGTTCACACGGGCAGTTCGCCGAGAAGTTCCGCGGCCACCCGTTCCTCCGGAACTGAGATGCCCGTGCTGGCCATGTGGGCGGCCAGGTCGGTGTCCCAGGGAACGTCGCTCATCCGGCCCACCGGCGGGCCCTGCGTCACGGCCCGGAGGTAATCGGCGCTGGTCATGTGCCACGGCGTCGCGCCGGTCCGGGCCACGACCGTGGCCGCGATGCGCAGGCCCTCGCCGTCGAAGTCGCCGTGGTAGTGCAGCCGGGCACCGGAAGCGGCCAGCCGTTGCAGGAGGAGCACGGCAGCGCTGTTGGGCCAGCCGGAGGTGACCGCGATTGGCGGGCAGCGCCGGCCGAAGCGGGCCAGCGCCACGGCCAGCACGCTGGGGTTCTCGAATACCCAGACGTCGGCAGCGCCGGCCGTCCAGTCCGCCGCGCGGAGCTGACCCAGCGTGAGCGCCGCGGCCTGCCCGGCATCCGAGCACATGCGCAGGATCCGCGCAGCGACATCGCCGCCACCCGGGCGGATGCCCGCGGCGAGAACCACGGCCGAGAGCTCGTCGTCGGCCACCCCGGCCCGCTCCCACAGTGCCCGGCGCTCCTGGGCGTTGCCCGGCGGCGGGACGTCGTACATCACGGCCAGAGCGCGGAGCACCAGCCCGGCGGCCCGTATCCCCTCGTCGAGGCCGTGCGGGTCGCCCAGGACCTGGTCGGCCAGGACCGGCAGCGGGATACCGGAGGCAGGCAGCTCGGCCAGGACACGCAGGACCCGGGTGAGCTCATGACGGGCGGCGGCCACCGAGCCGTACGTCAGGCCGGCGCGCTGCAGGCCGCTGACCCAGGAGACAAGCGCCGGCTGCCCGCGGACTACCGGGTGCCCGGCCAGCCAGGCCCACAGCTCGCTTCGCCGGGCCAGCTCCCGCTCCCGGTCACCGGCCCGGTCACCTAGCGGGCCGATCAGCCGGGTCACGACCTCGCTGGCTCCGCAGCCCACGGAATCCGCGAGAACCTGATCAAGGGCAGCGAGGGAGACGAACGGCCGCTCACCGGGCAGCCGGGCCAGGCCGAGCAAATCCGCCAGCGCGGCCTGCTGATGACCATCCAGGGGCCCGATCCGTACCCGGCTCACCGGGCGCCCGGAAGACAGCCGGCTGTGTACCGCCTGCCAGAGCGGGAGCAGCTCGGGTGCCAGTTGCGCGAGCGGTTCCACGACCGCTTAGCCTACGGCGCCGCGTTAACCCGCACCGGGATCCGGGCGCGGGCCAGCGGGTGACACTGGCGCCGCGCCCGGAGGTCTCGGTCAGGCCCGGCTCGGCGCGGCCCGGCCGGCGTTCTCAGCTCGCGGCGGGTGCCGGAGTCGCCGGACGGCGGGCGACCAGGCGGATGGCGAGCAGGTAGTACAGCGGAACGGTGACGACCAGGCCGACGATCCACGACAGGTCAGTGCCGTTCATGGCGCTGGCCGCCGGGCCGGTGTACAGCTCGGTGGACATGAACGGGATCTCGACCAGGATGCCGACGATGTAGGCGCCGATCCCGATCCAGCCGATCTTCCCGTACTGGCCGCCGCTGGGGTCGAAGAACGCCTCGACGTCGTACTCACCCCGGCGGATCAGGTAGTAGTCGACCAGGTTGATCGCGGTCCACGGGATGAGCACGTACAGCAGCAGCAGGATGAAGTTGGTGTAGTTGGCCAGGAAGTTGGCCTGCAGCCCGATGGCCAGGATGAGCGACAGGGCCACGATGGCGACCGACAGGATGGCCCGCACCCGGGCGCCGGGGAGCCAGCGGCGCGCGAATGTCTGCCCGGTGGTGATGGAGCACAGCACCCCGCCGTACAGGTTGATCGAGTTGGTGTCCATGATCCCGAGGGCGAAGATCAGCATGACCAGCCAGCCGACGCCGCCGCTGAGGGTCTTCAGCGCGGCGATCTGGTCCGGGTTGCTGGACGCGACGCCGACCAGCGCGCCGAGGATCATCGGCAGGGTGCTGCCGAGCACGGTTCCCCAGTACGACATCCAGAACGTGGAGCCGGCCTCGTTGTCCGGCTTCATGTAGCGCGAGTAGTCCGAGACGTACGGCGCGTACGCGATCTGCCACAGCACGCCGAGCGACACCGCGGACAGGAAGCCGCCGCCGGTGAACTTGCCGGCTGACAGGAAGTCAGACGGCAGGCCGTGCACCGCGACGATGAAGATCAGGCTGAGGATCATCACGCCGCCGAACAGCAGGACGGCGTACCGGTTCACCGCGTGGATCATGTCGTAGCCGAAGATCGTGATGACCAGGCTGACGACCGCGCAGATGACGATGCCGGCGTCGACGCTGATGCCGCTGGCCAGCTGGTTGAGCGACTGGCCGCCGAGCACCAGGTTGGAGGCGAAGAAGCCGACGTACATCGCCACCGCGACCAGCACGACCAGCAGGGCCCCGAAGTAGCCGAACTGGGCGCGGCTCTGGATCATCTGCGGCACGCCGAGCCGCGGGCCCTGCGCGGAGTGCAGGGCCATGAACAGCGCGCCGACGGCGTTGCCGACGATGATGGCGATCAGGCTCCACCAGAAGCTGAGGCCGAACACCGCCGAGGCCAGCGCGCCGGTCACGAAGGTCAGCGGCATGATGTTGGAGCTGAACCAGATCGTGAACAGGTCGCGGGGTTTCCCGTGCCGCTCGTTCAGCGGGATGATGTCGATCGTGCGGCGCTCCAGCGCCGCGGGCTCGATGGTCGACCCCTGGCTCATGGTGTGTCCTCCGGTCTCCGGGGCGGTGGTGACCACAGCACGCCGCCGGTGGCAGCAGCAGTGGCTAGCTCGCCGTCGACGGCAAGGTCGGCGACGAGCAGTTCGGGGGCGTCCACCTGATCGCGGTGGCGCGGGGCGGCGGCCACGACGCGGCCGTCCGGGGCGATGATCCGGCTGCCGCCGAGCATCCGGTCGGCGCCGGCGCCGCCGTGCTGGTTGGCGGAGATCCACCACTGGCCGTTGCACAGCGCCTGGGCCGGGTAGATGGTGTCCCACCAGCTCGCCGCGCCCGCCTCGTAAGCGGACGGGTGCAGGACCAGGCCGGCGCCGGCGCCGCGCAGGGCGCGGGCGGTCTCGGGGAAGTCGCCGTCGAAGCAGATGCACAGGCCGGCCCGGCCGAGCCCGGCGATGTCACCGGCCGTGACCTCCTGGCCGGGCTGGAAGACCTCCGGCTCGGCCCCGTACAGGCAGCTCTTGCGGTGCCACAGCAGCAGGCTGCCGTCCGGGCCGTAGACGACGGCGGTGTTGAACAGCCGCCCGCCGTCCAGCTCGGGGAAGCTCCCGGCGCACACCACCATCCCGGCCGCCCGGGCCGCGGCGGCCAGGCGCTGCTGCACGGGTCCGTCGATCGGCTCAGCGGCAGCCCGCGCGTCGGCGCCGAGCGTGCCGCTGCGGTAGCCGCACAGCCACAGCTCGGGCAGGACCGCGAGGTCGCAGCCGCGCGCGGCCAGGTCCGCCAGCGCCTGCTCTGCGGTGCGCAGGCTGGCGGCCGGGTCACGGCCGGGCGTCCACTGGGCCAGGCCCGCCCGCACGGTCCCGCTCACCGGGCCAGGAACCCGCCGTCGACCGGCAGCGCCGCGCCGGTGATGAACGAGGCCTCGTCGCTGCACAGGAACGCCACCGCGCTGGCCACTTCCTCGGCCCGCCCGAGCCGGCCCATCGGGATGGCGGCGCCCAGCGCGGCCTTGGCCGCCGCCGGGTCCGCCTCCTTCGCGACCAGGGCGTCGATCATCGGGGTGTCAGTGTCGGACGGGCAGACGCAGTTCACCCGCACGCCCTGGCCGGCGTAGTCCAGGGCCATCTGCCGGGTCAGGTTCACGATCGCGGCCTTGCTGGCGGCGTAAGCGCACTCGCCGGGCGGGGCCCGGAACCCGAAGACCGACGACAGGTTGACCACCGCGCCGCCGCCGGCCTCGATCATGCGCGGCACGGCGTGCCGGGCGGCCAGGAAGGTGCCGCGCACGTTCACGGCCAGCACCGTGTCGAAGTCGCCCGGCGCGGCGCCGGTCACGCCGCCCTCCCCGAGCGCGATCCCGGCCGAGCTGACCAGCAGCCGCGGGACGCCGAGGTCGCGGGCGCACTGCGCGACGGCGCGGGCGACCTGGTCGTCGGAGGTGACATCGCAGCTGAGCGCGATCGCCCGGCCGCCGGCCGCGGTGATGTCCGCGGCCACCGCCGCGGCGGCCGCGCCGCGCAGGTCGGCGATGGCGACCGCGGCGCCCTCGGCGGCCAGCCGGGCGGCGCAGGCGGCGCCGATGCCCGAGCCGCCGCCGGTGATCAGGGCGGTTGAGCCGGCCAGGCCGCGCATAAGCCGGTCACCTCGCCCGGCCGCAGCGCCAGCTGCACATACGTCTCGGCCAGCGGCTGCCACTGCTGCCACAGCCGGGCGAGTTCCTCCACCGGGTCGTCGTGCCAGTCCACCCGCAGGTCGGTGACCGGCCAGGGCATGACCTCGGCGATCAGCAGCCCGGCTGAGCGCACCGGGCTGACCTCGCCGCCGGCCGCCAGCCCGGCCCGCGCGGCGGCGATCAGCCGGTCACCGAGCGGGTCGCCGGCCGAGTCCTGGAAGGCGGCCAGCATCGCCGCGGGCACACCCGGGTCGGCCAGCAGGTTGCCTGCCGCGGCGGCGCCGTCGGCGCGGACATCGGCTGCCTCGCCCAGCGCCAGCTCCCCGGACCAGGCGCCGGAGCCGCCGGCCGCATCGACGGCGGACAGCTGCCGGTAGGCCACGTCCGTGGTGCGGGCGGTCAGGTGCGCCAGCGCGTCAGCGGCGGAGGCCCCGTCGGCCATCAGGTCGAGCAGCGCCGTGCGCAGCCGCGGGTCGGTCTTGCTCTGGCTGCACACCGCGCCCAGGCCGGCCCGGACCGCGGCGCACCGCGCGGCCACCGCCATGCTGGCCGAGGTGATCACGGCGCCGACTGCGCCGGTGCGCTCGCACCGGCCGACCAGGGAGAGCGTCACGGCTTCACCGCCACCACGGTGACCTCGACCAGCCACTCGGGCCGGGCGAGCGCGGCCACGACCAGGCCGGTGAACACCGGGTAGACGCCGCGCAGGTGCTCGCCGAGCACCCGGTACACCGGCTCGCGGTGCCGGATGTCGGTCAGGTAGACGGTGCACGACACCACGTGCCCGATCTGTGCGCCGGCCTCGGCCAGCAGCGTCACGATGTTGGCCATCACCTGCCCGGCCTGCGCGGCCGGGTCGCCGGCGTGCACGCTGGCGCCGGTGTCCAGGTCCTGCGGCACCTGGCCGCGCAGGTAGACGGTGTTCCCGGCGACGACGGCCTGGCACAGGTCGTTGTCCAGCCGCTGCTCGGGATAGCTGTCGGCGGTGTTGAACGGCCGGATCCGCAGGTGCCCGCCGGCCCGGACCGGCTCGCGCGGTGCCCGCCCGCTCATTTCCGCACCGCATCCGCGACGGTGGTGTACCGGGACACCAGGTCCAGCGGGCCGCTGAAGTCGTAGTTGTTGTAGACCGCCAGCAGGTGCGAGAACGGCGGCGACTGCGCGAACAGCTGGAAGGTCAGCCGGTGCCCGGCGTAGTCGGAGTTGAGCAGGTCGCGGGCCAGCGCGAACAGCTTGCGCCGCTCCTCGGCCGGGATCTCCCCGATGGTGAAGTACTTGCGCAGCCAGTCACCCGCGCCGGGAGCGTCGAACATCGCCTTGCTCGGCATCAGGCTGACCTGGCAGCCGCACAGGTCGCGGACGGTGTGCATGACCGCCGGCAGCTGGGTGGAGGCGAACACCCGCGCGGCGTACATCATCTGCTGGTTGGGCATCAGCAGCCCGCCGGGGCTCGGCTCGGCCAGCTCGATCGCCGCGGTGAGGTGGGCGTTGATGCCCTCCCGGTAGCAGGCGATCTGCGCGATCTTCTCCCGCACCGCCTGGTGCATGGTCACCCCGGTCGACCGGGCGCTGGCGTAGGCGACGCCGAGCAGGAAGCTGGCGAACCGGGCGTAGCGCTGGACGTAGGGGAAGATGCTGTACCGGTGCAGGGTCGCCCGGATGAACGCGGCGGCCTTGGTGTGCCGGTAGAAGAAGACGTTCTCCCAGGGGATCTCCACGTCGTCGAACACGATCATCGTGTCGATCTCGTCGTAGCGGCTGGTCAGCGGGTAGTCCTCGGGATCGCGCTGGCTGCCGAACGCTGACCGGCAGATGTGCCGGATGCCAGGGGCGCCCATGTCGGCCAGGAAGCCGACCGCGTAGTCGCTGAGCACCTCGTTGTTCCACTCGCCGATGGTCGGCTTGACGAACGCCTGGTTGGCGTAGGCGGCCGCGGTCTCGAACTTGGCGCCGCGCACGACGATGCCGTTGTCGGTCTCGCCGGCCACGTGCAGCAGCACGTCCGGGTCCTGGTCCTGCGGCCGGAGCGACCGGTTGCCCTTGGGGTCGGTGTTGGCCGACACGTGGAATGGGTCGAGCAGCTGCGCGCGCCGGACGTGCGCGGCGATGTTCGCCGAGAACTGCGGGTCGATCTCGTTCAGCACGCTCTGCCCGTCGAATAGCGACCACATCTCGCCGACCGTCTCGTCGCCGACCCGGGTGACCACCCCGCCGGCGTCATCGAGGATGGTGTCCACCGCGGACCGCCTGACCCGCCAGTCCGCACGAGTCCGCGGCGGGCGCGAGGTCGTCGCGCAGCGCTCGCCGGACTCCGCATCGGCGTAGCTGAGCAGGTCCGTGGTCCCGGCCTGCTGGCCGAGGTCGTAGATCCGCGCGCGGACGCCGACGATCGGCGCGAACGCCGGGTGGGTGGTCACGTCGTCCACCCGCTCGCCGTCGATCCACACCTCCCGGCCGTCGCGCAGCGACTCGATGTAGTCCTTGCCGGTTCGCAGCACTCTTGGTTCCTTTGCAGTCGGGGGCCGGTTCGCAGGGGCAGGTCAGTCCGCGCCGGGCTCGGCGCCAAGGTCCAGCAGCTCGGTTAGCACGGCGCGCAGCTGCCGGGCGCCGCCCGCGATGCTGGCGGCCCGGATCCGCTCGTCCGGGGCGTGCATGTTCTCGCCGTCGCAGCAGCCCAGGGCCAGCGCCGGGATGCCGTCCGCCAGGGCCGCGTTGGCGTCGGTCGACCCGTCCGCCAGGGTCGGCGGCAGGCCCGCCGCGTCACGGGCCCGCAGGACAGCGGCGACCAGCGGATGGCTGGCCGGCAGCGCGCCTGCCGGGCGGCGGTCCAGGCGCTGCACGGACAGCTGCAGGCCGGCCCCGGCAGCCAGGCCGTCCAGCGCGGCGTCCTGCCGGGTCAGCGCCGCCTGATCGGCCGAGCGCCACTCGACGGTGGCGCTGGCTGCGGCGGCGATGGCGTTGACTCCGGTCCCGCCCTCGACCAGGCCGGCGTTGACCGACAGCCCGGCCGGGCAGCCGGTGATGAGCTCGTGCAGCAGCCGGGCCAGATCATGAACGGCACTCGGGCGGCCGCGGTCCCACCACGAGTGGCCGCCGGGGCCGGTCACCGCCAGCCGGACCCGCAGCGAGCCCACGGCGGTGGTGAACACCCGGTCGGCGCCATGGCCCTCGAGAGCGATCACGCTGCCGGGCTGCAGCTCGCGGCAGGCGTGCCGGGCGCCGCGCAGCGCGCCGAGCCCTTCCTCCGCCACAGTGAAGACGACCACCAGGGGGAGCTGGCCCGGCTCGCCGGGCGGCGCGGGCAGGTGCTCCGCGACCGCGACCGTGGTCGCGACGGCGATGGCGTTGTCGCCGATGCCCGGGCCGCACAGCCAGCCGTCTTGCCTGGTGATGCCCCGGGTGGTGGCCGGGCCGAAGACGTCATCGACGTGCACCAGCAGCGCCAGCCGCCAGGGCGGCGGCCCGAGCGCCCACACCAGGTTCCCGGCCGCGTCGACATGCCGGCCGCCGGGTGCGCCGGCCAGGCGGTCGCGCAGCCAGTCGATGCGCACCGCTTCGCTGCCGGTGCCGCCGGGCAGCTCAGCCAGCGTGATGGCATCCGCGGCGATCGCCGCCGGATCAACCGCCGAGTTCCGCATGTCACCTGGCCAAACAGCACGAAACCTGCACGCACCGACCGGCGCAGCGTAACACCTCATTAGACCGTTGGTATAGTTCACTGGCATGCCGGATGAACGGGGCGGTGACGATGGCGAGTGACTCAGCAGACCGGCCGTTCGCGGAAGTCGGAGATGTCCTCGCGGCGAACCTGCACCGGCTGCGCACCGCCCGCCGCCTGTCGCTGGCTACCCTCGCCAAACGCGCTGACCTGGCCAAGGCCACGCTGGCCAACCTGGAGCAGGGCCGCGGCAACCCGACCATCGAGACGCTGTGGTCGCTGGCCATCGGGCTGGGCGTGCCCTTCAGCGACCTGCTGGAAGACCGGCGGGAGACCACCACCGTCGTGCTGCGAGCCGAGCAGGGCGCGCGGGTGCTCGGCTCAACGCCCGGCGGGCAGCTGGACCTGCGGCTGCTGGACCGGATCGAGCGCGGCGGCCTGGTCGAGGTGTTCGACATGTTCCTGCCGGCCGGCGCCGAGCACCGGGGCAGCCCGCACGGCAGCGGCGTCGTCGAGCGGGTGCTGGTGCACTCCGGATCGATCACCGTCGGCCCGGCGAGCGAGCCGCTCACCCTCGGCCCCGGCGACTACGCCCGGTACAGCGGCGACGGCCCGCACGTCTACCGCGCGGGCGGCGAGGACTGCCACGGCGTGCTGCTGGTCGGCTACCCGCCCTCCTGAGCCGGGTGCCCGGCGCGGCCGGGCCGAGAGGAGCGTCCGTGACCGAGTTCGACTACCTGGTCGTCGGCGGCGGCACGGCGGGCTGCATCGTGGCGGCGCGGCTGGCGGAGGACCCGGCCATCTCGGTCGGCCTGGTCGAGTGGGGCCCGAGTGACGAGCACGAGCCGCGGGCCCGGTCGATCCGCCGGTGGGCGGAGATGCTCGAGGGGGAGTACGACCTGGACTACCGGTCGGTGCCGCAGCCGCGCGGCAATTCCGGCATCCGGCAGGCCCGGCTGCGCATCCTGGGCGGCTGCTCCACGGCCAACACGATGATCTCGTGGCGGCCGCGGGTGGCCGACTTGCAGGAGTGGGTGGATCTGGGTGCGGCGGGCTGGGACGCCGCGACGGTGCACCCGTACTTTGACCGGCTGCAGGCGCCGATCACGCCGGTGCCGCCGCAGGACCAGAACCCGTTCGTGGCTGACGTCATCCGCGCCGCGCACGCCGCACTGGACCTGCCCGTCCGGTCGTCCTGGAACGATGCGGACGTCATCGAGGGCACCGGGTTCTTCGAGATCGGCTACCGCCCGGACACCAATACGCGGTCGTCCGCGTCGATCTGCTACCTGCATCCGGCGCAGCGGAGCCGGCCGAACCTGCACGTCCTGCTGGAGACCCGGGCGCTGCGGCTGCTGCTGTCCGGCGACCGGGTGACCGGCGTCGCCGTCCGCGACGGCCAGGGGGCCGCCGGCGGGCTGCGGGCCCGCCGGGAGGTAGTGGTGTGCGCGGGGGCTATCGACTCGCCGCGGCTGCTGCAGCTGTCCGGGATCGGCCCGGCCGCCGTGCTGGCGGCGGCTGGCGTCGAGGTCCGGGCCGACCTGCCGGGGGTCGGCGAGAACCTGATGGACCACGCCGAGGGCATCGTGGTGTGGGAGGTGGCGCAGCCGGTGCCGCCGGCGTGCGCGACCGGCTGGGACGCCGGCGCGCTGCTGCGGCTGAGCCCGCAGGCGCAGCGCCCGGACATCGCGATGCACTTCCCGGTCGAGGCATGGGTCGATCACGTGGTCGCCCGCGGCGTCGCGATGCCGCCGCACAACGTGGCCATCGCGCCGAACGTGGCCAGGCCCCGCAGCCGGGGCCGGGTCTGGATCACCAGCGCCGACCCGGACGAGCGGCCGTCGATCGACTACCGGTACTTCACCGACCCGGCGGGCGCCGACGAGGCTGTCCTGGTCGCGGCGGTGCGCGCGGCGCGGCGGATCGGCGCGGCCGAGCCGATGGCCTCGCAGCTGGTCCGCGAGGTGTTCCCCGGCCCGGACGCGACCTCCGACACCGACATCTCGGCGCTGGCCCGGGCGACTCACCAGACGGTCTATCACGTCAGCGGCACCTGCCGGATGGGCGCCGACGGTGACCCGCTGGCGGTGCTGGACCCGGCGCTGCGGGTGCGCGGCGTGACAGGGCTGCGGGTCGCCGACGCGTCGGTGTTCCCGGTCATCCCGTCGGTCAACCCGGTGGTCACCGTCATGAGCGTGGCGGAGCGCGCCGCCGACCTGATCCGCCAGGACCAGTGATCAGCGCCGCGGCACCGGGCCGGCTGGCCGATCAGCGCCCTGGTCAGCTGCCGCCCAGCCGGCCAGGGCGATCACGCCGGCCGCGATCTCGGTGACGCTGCGGCCGTCTGTCGCGACCCGGCGCACTGAGTCCGGCGCGGACGCCTCCAGCCGGCGCGCCATCCGGTCGCTGCGCTCGATGTGCACGGTCAGCTCCGAGCCGGTCTCGCGCTGCGCGAGGCGCTGCCGGGCTGTCGCATCGGTGCAGGTCAGCAGGATCGCCGTGACCCGCGGGCGGTCGCCCATGGCGGCCGTCAGCGCGGTCGTGACCTCGCTGAGCACGCTGGCGGTGTTGGTGTAGACCACGCGGCGGTAGCCCAGCGCACGGTAGTTGGCCCAGATGGCGGCGAGGTTGCGCTCGGCCAGGCCGTGCTCGCGCGGATCCGGGTAGGCCATGTCGAGATTGTCGCCGTCGACTATGCAGTGCCGGATGCCGGCGGCGGACAGCTGGGCATGAACCTCGTAGCCGACGCTGGTCTTGCCGGTCCCGGACCGGCCGCCCAGCAGCAGCGCCTCGGTGCGCTCGGCGGCTGGGCCGTCAGGGCGCTGAGCATCGGGCCGGGGGCTTGCCACGTGTCTCCTGGAATGGCTCGGCGGGCGCCTATCGTAGCGAGCTGCCGGCCGCCTCGAACCGGCATTCGCCGTCTACGAAGGTGGCCAGGACTCCTATGTCCGCAATACGGGCCGGGCTGACGGCGGTCGGGTCCTCCGACAGCACGACCAGGTCGGCCAGCAGGCCGGGCGCGAGCCGCCCGCGGGAGCCCTCGGCGTGGCTGGCATAGGCCGAGCCGCTGGTGTAGGCGCGCAGCGCCTCGGCCGGCGTGATGGCCTCGCCCGCGTTGAAGGGCGCGCCGGCGGCGGTCTGCCGGTTCACCATGTCGTGGATGCCGAGCAGCGGCGCGCCGGCCACCACGGGCCGGTCCGAGCTGCCGGGCAGCGTCACGCCAGCCGCCAGCAGGGACCGCTGCCGGTACAGCCAGCCGTGCCGCGCCGGGTCGATCGCGGCCAGCAGGCCGTCGCCGATCTCGGTGGCGAACCGGCCCTGCGGGACGGGGATCACGCCCAGCTCAGCGGCGCGGGTGACATGGTCGGGGCGGGCGACGGAGAAATGCTCGATCCGGTGCCTAGGGTCCGGCCGCGGGTACCGCCGCTGGGCGTCGGCGTAGCTGTCCAGGGCCAGGTCGATGGCCCGGTCGCCGACGGCGTGCGCGGCGACCTGCCAGCCGGACCGGTGCGCCGCGACGATGGCGGCGGCCAGTTCCCCGGCGCCGGCCTGCAGGTAGCCGTGGTTGCCGGGGGAGTCGGCGTAGTCGTCGTGCATGGCGGCGGTGCGGCCGATCAGGGACCCGTCGGTGAAAATCTTCATCGCGCCGATCCGCAGCCAGTCGTCGCCGAACCCGGTGCGGATGCCCAGGTCCAGGCCGATCTCCAGGTTGTCGTCAGGATGGGCGGCGAGCGGGTGCAGGGCGTCGCTGGCGATCATCAGCTCGGCGCGCACGTGCAGCCGCCCGGTGTCGCGGGCGGCCTGGTAGGCGGCGAGCTCCACGGGCGTGTGCCCGATCCAGCCGCCGCCGATGCCCGCCTCGGTGATGCTGGTGAGACCCTCGCTGAGGTAGCGCTGCCCGGCCCGGCCGATCGCCTCGGCCAGGACGGACACCGGGTAGGGGTGCACGAGCTCGCCGACGAGCTGCTGGGCGCGTTCCTGCAGCAGCCCGGTGGGCCGGCCGGCGGCATCGGTGACGACCTTCCCGCCCGGAATCTCGCGGGCCTGGTCGTGCAGGCCGAGGTCGGCCAGCACGGCGCTGCTGACGACGCACATGTGCCCGGAGTTATGCCGCACCCAGACGCGCCGGCCGGGCGCGGCCCGGTCCAGCCCGTCCCGGTCGGGGTGCGCCGCGAGCTTGTTCTGGTCGTAGCCGGCGCCGATGACCCACTCGCCGGGCGCGGTTGCCTGCGCCCGCCCGGCGATCGCGGCATAGAGCTGGTCCAGGCTGCCGGCCACGTCGGGGCGCAGGTCGGCCTCGGCCAGGGACAGGCCGAACCAGGCCATGTGGTTGTGCGCGTCGTGGAAACCGGGCAGCAGCGTGGCACCGCGCAGGTCGGCTACCTCGCGGCCGCGGAATGCGGGCGAGCCGGAGCCGACGGCGGTGATGCGGCCGGCGGTCACGGCGACCCAGTCGGCCCGCGGCCGGGCCGGGTCCATGGTCAGCACGCGGGCATTGGCCAGCAGCAGGTCGGCCGCGGCCGGCTCGGCTGATGGCGGGTGGCTAGGCACCTGGGCTCTCCTGATCGTCACGGGCCGGCTAGCGGCCCTCGGGGGGCGGACGGCGCCGCGGTAGTACCCCGGGCTGAGCTAGCTGAACGGCGAGATCATGCGCGGGCCGGGTCAGCCGGGTCAGCCGGCCGGGCCGCCCAGCTGCCCGTGCGGACATCGAAGACCGGGCCGGCCAGGCCGCCCAGCAGTTTCTTGGCGACCCGCTCGGAGTCGGTGCGGGGCAGGTCGGCGGCGGGCTGCCAGTACCGCGGCACCTTGAACGCGGCCAGCCGCTGCCCGCAGTACCGGGCCAGCTCCGCCGGAGCGATCTCGCTGGTGCCGCCGGGCACGTAGTACGCCTTCACTTCCTCGCCGCGCAGCTCGTCGGGCACGCCGGTGACGGCGGCCAGCCGGATCCCCGGGTGGGTCAGCAGCACGTCCTCGACCTCCCGCGCGGCGACGTTCTCGCCGCTGCGCCTGATCATGTCCTTCAGGCGGCCGGAGTGGTAGACCCGGCCGGCCGCATCCATCCTGGCCAGGTCACCGGTCCGGAACCAGCCGCCGCGGAACGCGGCCGCGGTCGCCGCCGGGTCGCCGAAGTAGCCGTCCATCAGCCCGGCGCCGGCCAGTTCCAGCTCCCCGGTCTGGCCGGCCGGGGCGGGCTCGCCGCCGGCGCCGGTGATCCGGGCCTGCCGGTGGGCCGACGGAAGGCCCAGGCAGCCGGTGCCGACCAGCTCATCGTGGTCGAGGTCGGTGACGCGCAGGTCCGCGCCGGTCTCGGTCATCCCGAAGGTCTCGTACCACGGCACGCCCCAGCGCTGCTCTAGCTGGGCGTGCAGGTCCGGCGGGATCGCCGAGGACTGCACGGCCCGCACCGCGTGGTCATGGTCGTCCGGCCCGGCGGGCATCCGCAGCAGCAGCGCCGGCATCGCCCCCAGGCAGTAAAAGTAGGTCACCCGGCGGGCCCGGACCCGGGCCCAGAAGGTGGACGGGTGGAATCCGTCCAGGATCACCAGCTCCGCCCCGGACAGCAGGCTGGCGGCGACGTTCCACTGCGGGTCGATGTAGTGGAACGGCTGCGCGGTGAGCATCACGTCCTGCTCGCCGAGCCGGGGGAACTCGGTGACCAGGCTGCCGGCGAGCGTCGTCCAGTAGCGATGCGACAGCACGCAGCCCTTGGGGCGGCCGGTGGTGCCGGAGGTGAACTGGATGTTGGCCGTGCCGGCCGGGTCCGGGTCGCCGGAGTCTGGCCACGGCGCGCCCGGGCGGGCCGCCTCGGCGGCGATCTCGGCGGCGGGCAGTACCCGTCGCGCCGCGGGCAGGTCGCCGGGCAGTCGCGCCAGCAGCCCGGCAAAGCGTTCGCCGGCGACGATCGCCGAGGCGTCGCAGGTGCGCAGCACGTGCCCGGCGTCAGCCACCTGATACCTGGTGTTCACCGGGACCATCGCCGCGCCGAGCAGCGACAGGGCCAGCCAGGTCAGCGGGAACGCGGGCTCGTTGCCGAGCAGCACGGCGACCCGGTCGCCGGGCCGGACGCCCCGCTCGCGCAGCGCTGCCGCGTACCCGGCCGTCAGCCGGGCGACGTCCCCGAAGGTCAGCTGCTCACCGGGGTCGAAGGTCCAGGCCGTCCGGTGCGCCCAGCGCCCGGCGGCGGTGCGGACTGCCTCGGCCAGGGTCGCGGGCAGGTCAGCCGGCATCGGCGACCGCTCCGGGCGCGACAGTCAGGGCCGCGAGATCCACCTCGGCGGCCATGGCCTCCTCCAGCGCGCAGTCGGCGCCGCGGTCCAGCGCCTGCTTGGCCAGCGCCAGGGACACGGCGGGCTGGTCCCGCAGCCGGGCCGCGAGAACGGCCGCGGCCTGCTCGTGCTCCCCGGCGGGCACGACCTGGTTGACCAGGCCGAGCTCCCGGGCCCGGGCGGCGCTGAAGCGCTCGCCCAGCAGCAGCAGCTCCTTGGCCCGGACCGGCCCGACCAGCAGCGGCAGCAGCCGCGAGATGCCGCCCGTCACGCTCAGCCCCACCGACACCTCCGGGAATCCGAACTGCGCATCAGCGTCCGCGATCACCAGGTCACAGCCCAGGGCGAACTCACAGCCGGCACCCAGCGCGTAGCCATGCACGGCGGCGATGACCGGTCCGGGGAACCGCCGGATCGCCCGGGTCACGTCCTGGATCCGGTCCACCCGCTGCCGGGTGGCCAGCACGGTCTCGGCGGGCACCGGCTCCTTCAGGTCATGCCCCGAGCAGAAAGCGCGGCCCCGGCCGGCCAGCACGACAACCCGCGCGCCGTCCTGCCCGGCCCGGGCCAGGCCCGTGATGAGTCCCTCGGTCAGCCCGGGCACCACAGCGTTGAGCCGGTGCGGGCGGTTCAGGCGCAGCCACGCGACCGACTCGGCCAGCTCGTAGTCGACGGTCATCTCAGAAGTCCTTCCCTGCGGGGCTCGCTGCCGGGCCCGGCCGGTCACCCCAGCAGGGCCGGTCCCGGCAGCCTGGCATATCGGTCTGCCCAGCCGGGATCCGGCGGGGCGCTGCCGTGCTGCCGCGCGCGGGCGAGGATCTCCGGCTCGGCGGCGCATCAGCCGGGCGGCCTGCGGACCAGGCGGCCGGCCGGGGCGGGCCTGATCCGGCTCCGGCCCCCCGCCCGCCGGGGGAGCAGCGGGTAGTAGGTTCCGGTTATGCCACTGGATGAGGACCGGCCGGGCGGTGCCCCGGTGACCGCCGCCGATGTCACCCTGGCGGTGCGGTTTGCGACAACGGCACTCGGGGGCGCTCCCGCGGCGGCGTGGGCCAGCCAGGCCGGCGAGCTGGAGTGGGACTGCTGGGAGACCGTCGAGCACATCGCCGACGGCCTGTTCGCCTACGCCACCCAGCTGACTCCGGCCACGCCCGAGGGCGGTTATGTGCCGATCGCGATGACGAGCACCCGGCCGGGCGGCGCGCCCAGCGCCATCCACGTGGACCGCGACCAGGGGCCGGCCAGCCTGCTCCAGGCGGCGGAGGCGTGCGGCGCCCTGCTGGTGGCCATGGTCACGACCGCGTCCCCGGACACCCGCGCCTGGCACCCGCAGGGGACCTCGGACCCGGAAGGCTTCGCCGCGATGGGCGTGACGGAAACCCTGGTCCACGGGCACGACGCCGCTCAGGGGCTCGGGGTGCCCTGGGAACCGCCGGCTGACCTGTGCGCGCGGGTGCTCAGCAGGCTCTTTCCCGGCGCGCCAGCCGATGCCCCGCCGTGGGCGGTCCTGCTGTGGGCCACCGGCCGCGGCGACCTGCCGGGCCGGCCGCGACTGGGCGAGTGGCGCTGGTACGCCGAGCCGCGGCCGGCGGCTTAGCCGGGGAGACGGTCGTAGGCGCGCAGCGCCAGCAGCGCCGCGAGAGTCACGCCGGGACGGGCTTCCAGCACCGTGGTCGGGGACCACTGCGCCCAGCTGATCGGCCAGCCGCCGTCGTCCTGCTGGAGGCCGGCGAGATGGTCCAGGCTGCGGTCGATCTCGGCGTCGGTGAACCAGCTGCGCGCGAGGCTGCCTGGCTGGCGGGCGAAGTCGTGCGGCAGGTGATACTCGCCTTCGGCGTATCCGGGGCACAGGCGAGCCTGCTCGGGACGGCCCGGGTCCAGGAGCACGATCCGCTGGTCGCGGACCAGCTCGCCCAGCCGCCTGGCCTGGCGTCCGGCCCAGGCGCGGTCCGGTGTGCCGTCGAGGAAGGCGATCGCTGCCTCGGCCTCGTAGGGGTGGGTCTGGTCCAGCTGCTCGATGGCGTCGCGGCAGAAGGCCGCCGCTGTGTCCAGCCAGTGGTGCCCGGTCCCCGCGCGCAGCAGCGGCCCGGCTATCTGGCCGGTGGCCAGCAGGTCGCCGGCCGGCTCGTCGCTGACGGGCAGCCAGGGCGGGCGCGGGTAGGGCCGGAGGCTCGGCAGCACGGCGGGCACGCCGCCGTTGGCGGCGGTGTGCCCCGCCAGCCAGTCGCAGATCTCGGTGGCCCGGTCGCTGGTCAGCGAGCCGGTCTCGGCCAGGACCCGGAGGGCGGCGGGGACCGAGATCGGCTGGGCCGCCGGGCCCCGGACGTCGGGCTCCAGCCCGAAGGCGTACCCTCCGTCGCTGCCGCGGTAGGCATCCAGGGCCGTGAGCACGCCAGCTGACGCAGTCTCGCCGCCGAAGAGAAACTCGAAACGGCGCTGTTCCAGGACCCGGCCTGTTGCCCACAGGAAACGCCCGGCGCTGCTGGTTACCTTGTCGTCGGCCATGACCAGAAGGGTAGGCGGCAGTGCCCGCGCAGCTCTTGAACGAATCGGACACCGGGGCGCAGGAGGACCGCGCTCCTCGCGCGGGCCGCTAGCGGCACCCGGCGCCGGTCACTCAGCGCTGCTCGTGAGCTGATCGGCCATCACCGACCGGATGTGCTCGCGCATCAGGGCCTCGGCGCCGGCGCCGTCCCGCTGCACGATCGCCTCGCAGACGGCCCGGTGCTGCGGCACGGACCGGGCCAGGCGGCCGGGTATTCCGGTGGACAGCCGGCCGATGCGCTGGACGTGGCTGCCGATGTTGGCGATCATCTCGTCAATCCGGCTGTTGCGCGACTGGGCGTACAGGATGAGGTCGAACTGCTGAAGCAGCCCGGTCAGCTCGTCGTGCCGCCCCGCCAGGACCGCCCCGCCGGTGACGCAGGCCTCGCTGGCCCGCACGTTGCGCGACAGCCCGGCGAGCGCGTCGGCGCTGATGTGGAACGCGGCCTCGCGGGCGCACGCGCCCTCGAGCAGTTCCCGCACCTCGTAGATCTCGCGCAGGTCAGCAGGGCTGTAGCCGGCCACGACCGCGCTCCGGTACGGCGGGATCGTCACGAAGCCGTCCTTCTGCAGCCGGACGAGCGCGTCGCGCAGCGGCGTCTTGCTTACGCCGAAACGGGCGGTCAGCTCAGCTTCGCGCAGCACCGTGCCGGGCGGCAGGACGCCGGTCACGATGTCCTCCCGCAGCTGCCGGTGCACGGTGTCCTTGACCTGCCGGCATCCGGGCTCAGCCGTTGCCTGCGTCATCACGGGACCGTGCGCCGGGCCGGCGCGACCCGGAGGTGGTTGAGCGGTTCCAGCGCCTGCTCGCAGGCCGCGGCGAAGTCCAGCACCCGGCCGTCGCCCGCCCACGGGCCGACGATCTGCAGGCCGGCTGGCAGGCCGTCGGCCGCCAGGCCGCAGGGCAGCGTGATCGCCGGCTGGCCGGTGATGTTGAACGGGTAGGTGTAGGGCGTCCAGGTGATCCACGGCAGCGGCGCCTGCGCTTCGCCGCCGGGCGGCACCTCGGCTTCGGCGGCGAAGGCGGTCAGGGGCATGGTGGGCATCAGCAGCAGGTCCCACTGGTCGAACAGGGCGAACATCCGCGCGTTGAACGCCCGCCGCATCTCCAGGGCCCGGTAGTAGTCGGCCAGGCTGTACTGCTCGGCCAGCGGCAGCAGGCGGGCCAGGCCGGGGTCCATCACGTCGCCGCGGCGGCGGATGAGGTCCGCGAAGCCCAGGCCGCGGCCAGTCACCCACATGGCCTCGAAGATCTCCCGGGGCAAGGGCGCGTCCAGGTCGTCCAGATCGCGGAACTCGGCCGGGATGGCGGAGCGTAGCAGCGCGCACGTTCGGCGGAAAAGGGCGGCCACCGGCGCGGACGGGGCAGTGCCGAACGGCTCCCGCACCACGCCGACGCGCAGCCGCCGTCCGGCGGCGTCGGCCAGCGGAGCCGGGAACGCGGACTGCGGGTCGCGGGCGTCCGGGCCACGGGTGAGGTCGAAGACGGCCCGGGCGTCGGCGACCGAACGGGTCAGCGGTCCCGCGTGGGACAGCGTCTCGTTGACGGTGCCGGGCCAGACCGGGATCGCGCCGAGCGTCGGCTTGAACCCCACCACGCCGCAGAACGACGCCGGGATGCGGATCGAGCCGCCGGCGTCGGTCCCGGTCGCGATGGGCACCGCGCCCGCGGCGACGGTGGCGCCCGAGCCGGCGCTGGAGCCGCCCGGGTTCTTCGACGGGTCCCACGGGTTGCGGGTCACGCCGGTGCG
>DASXDJ010000084.1:0-1766 GCA_036490755.1 Streptosporangiaceae bacterium | reverse complement strand
CGACGGCGTCGTGCTGGTGATCTCGGCCGTCGAGGGCGTCCAGCCGCAGACGCGCGTCCTGTGGCGTGCCTTGCAGCGCCTGGGTGTCCCGGCGCTGTTCTTCGTGAACAAGATCGACCGCCGCGGCGCGGGCTACGAGCGGCTGCTGCGCGATATCGGCGGCCCGGGGCCGGTACCCCGCGACTGGCTGCTCGGGAAGCTGGCCGGGCAGGTCGCAGATGCGCAAGTGCACCCGGTGTATTTCGGGTCGGCGATCACGGGGGCCGGCACCGGCGCTCTCATGGACGGCCTGGCCAGCCTGCTGCCGCTGGCGGGCGGCGACGCGGACGGGCCGGTCTCGGGCCGTGTCTTCAAGATCGAGCGCGGCAGCGCGGGCGAGCGGACCGCGTACGCCCGCCTGTTCTCCGGCACGATCACGGTCCGGGACCGGGTGCGGTTCGGCGGCGGCGAAGGCCCCGGCCGCGACGGCAAGGTCACGGCGATCAGCGTCTTCGCCGACGGTACCGCCGAACGCCGCGATGCGGTGAGCGCCGGCCAGATCGCCCGGCTGTCCGGCCTGGCGCAGGTCCGGATAGGCGACGTGCTCGGGACGGAGCCGGACGACGCCGGCCAGCGGTACTTCGCGCCGCCCACGCTGGAGACGGCCGTGGTCGCCCGCGATCCGCGGGACAAGGCGCGGCTGCACGCCGCCCTGACCCAGCTCGCCGAGCAGGACCCGCTCATCGACGTCCGCCAGGACGACATCCGGCAGGAAATCTACGTCTCCCTGTACGGCGAGGTCCAGAAGCAGGTGATCGACGCCACCCTGGCTGCCGACTACGGGCTGGCGGCCGACTTCAGGGAAACGACGCCGATCTGCGTCGAGCGGCCCGTCAGCACCGGCCGGGCCGAGAAGATCCTCTACGGGCCGGGGAACCCGTACCTCGCCACGCTGGGATTCCGCATCGACCCCGCCCCGCCGGGCTCGGGCATCCGGTTCGGGCTCGAGGTCGGTCATCAGGCGGTGCCGCTGTACATCTACAAGAACACGGAGAACTTCGCCGCCGCCATAGAGCAGTACGTCACGCAGACGCTGCGGCAGGGCCTGCACGGCTGGCAGGTCACCGACTGCGCGGTGACGCTGGTCCGGTCCCAGTACAGCGTCCCGGACGGCCCTCCGTCGACCCGGGGGCCGCTCAGCGGCCCGCAGGACTTCCGCAAGCTGACCCCGCTGGTGGTCAGGGAGGCGCTGAAGCAGGCCGGGACGGTGGTCTGCGAGCCGGTCCACCGTTTCCGCCTGGAGGCCCCGGCCGATACGCTCGGCGCCCTGCTGCCGGCCCTGGCGAAACTGCACGCCATCCCCGGGGTATCGGCGACCGGCAACTCGGTGTGCATCCTGGAGGGAGATATCCCGGTGACTCAGGTGCACGCGCTGCAGCAGCAACTCCCGCCGCTGACCCGGGGCGAGGGCATCGTGGAATCATCCTTCGACCACTACCGGCCGGTCCGCGGTCCGGGCCCGGACCGGCTGTAGGCAACGCGATGCTCATGTCACGCCCGCACTGGGGGCAGCCGCTGCGGCGGGCCGCCGAACTCGTCGCGCCGTCGCGCCTGGGCGCCAGTTTCCGCTGGCTGCTGGCTTCGTCGTGGGTGACGAACCTGGGGGACGGCATCACCTTGGCGGCCGGGCCGCTGCTGGTGGCGTCGGTGACGCGCGACCCGCTGGCGGTGGCGATGGCCGCGCTGCTGCAGCGGCTGCCCTGGCTGCTGTTCGGCCTGTACGCCGG
>DASXDJ010000083.1:0-126624 GCA_036490755.1 Streptosporangiaceae bacterium | reverse complement strand
CTCGACGATCGCGCGCAGCTCGGCGCCGGTGAACTGCTGGTGGACCGGGTCATCGATTTCCGACAGCACGCCCCCGGACGCGCAGATCTTGATCACCGCCGCGCCCCGGCGCAGCTGCTCCCGGACCGCGCGCATGCACTCCGAGGTGCCGTCAGCCAGCCGCAGCGTCCCGTCGGCGAGGGCCAGGTCGGCCACCCACGACAGCGGATAGCAGTGCAGGTCGCCATGGCCGCCGGTGGTGGACAGGATCGCGCCCGCGGCGTAGACCGAGGGGCCGTCCAGGATGCCCTCGCGAACCGCCTGGCCCAGGTAGACGCCTAGCCCGCCGACCTCCCGCACCGACGTGATCCCGGCGTCCAGGGCGTTCAGCAGGTCCCGGGCCGACCGGGCGGCGCGCAGCAGCGGTGCATCCTGCACCACTGTCTCCAGCGCGAAGTCGCGGCCGCCCATGAAGTGCCCGTGACAGTCCCACAGACCCGGCAGCACGGTCGCCGCACGGCGGAGCGAGCCGACCGGTACCTCCGGCGCTGCCGCGGCCGGGCCGGCGTAGGTGATCTGCGGCCCGTCGAATACGACGGCGCCGTCCCGGACGGGCTCGCCGCGGCCGGGAATCAGCAGCCCGGCATCGATCCGCTCCATTGCCTTGTCCCTTCCGGGCGCGGGCAGCAGGTCCGGACCGGGCCCGAGCACCAGAAAGTCGCATGCCGACAGTGTCCGCGCGGCCGTTTCCGGAAACGGCCGCAGGTACCTGGCTGACCAGGCGCGTGCGCCCATCCTGCCAATGCCCGGCGGCCGTCCCGACGCCGCCCCGCCCGCCGCCCCCGGTGCTGCCCGGCCGGCTGCCGCGGCCGCCGGCCGGGCCGGCGGCGGCGTTGCCGACCCGGGGCTAACAGCCACCGCGCCGGCGGCCGGCGCGGTATGTTTTATGTGGCTGGAGAGTGACACGGTGCCATTTTTTCGGGCCTTCCCGACGGGGAGACTCCGTATGCCCGCGGTAATGCGCTATACAAGTCTCAGTGCGAGCGAGCGAGACACCGTCACCTGAGAGGTCACCGTCACTGCCCGGCCGACGGGTCGCGCAGGACGGGCTAGCCCGCCTTCGCCGGACCTGGGCTGCCGCATCGCTCCCGCAGCAGGTCCTTCTCACCCTCGCGCTGATCATCATCGCCGTGCCTGCCGCGTGTGTCGCGGTGCTCGCGGGAGTGGTCTATGCGCCGTACGCGCTGTGGACCGGCAGGCGCGACTGGGCGGCCAGCCTGTCGGTGGCGCTATGGGCCGTCGCGATCACCGGCGCGCAGACGCATGGCCCCCTGGGCCCGCGCATCGCGCTGCTGCTGCTGCCGCCGGCGGTTGTCGCCGTAGCGCACCTGCGCCCGCTGGGCACCTGGTTCGTCCCGTGCCGGACCGTAGTGCTGACCCTCATCTGGGCCCTGCCGATCGGCATCCTCACTCTTCATGTCTGGACGCAGCCCAGGTTCGCGGGCCCCGTCGCCGGCTGGCTCGTGGCTGGCATCGTGCTGGCCTGGCGGCTGGCCCGGGCCTGGCAGGGCAGCCGGGGCGAGGTCAGGCAGCAGGCCCGCGGCGGTGCCCCCGGCGTGCCCTACCCGTGGTCACCGGCCGGGCCGCTGGCCGGGACAGCGTCGCGACCGGGCGGCACGGCCGGCCGCGGCCCGGCCGCCCGCCCGCCTGCGGCCGGCGGCACCGTGCGGGTCGCGCAGGCCGGCGATGGCCTGCGCAGCCAGGCCGGGCCCGAGCCCGGCGGCCAGCAGGCCGCGGCCGACTGGCCCGTCATCACCATTGACGAGGCCATGGCCGAGCTCGATTCGATGATCGGCCTGTCGGCGGTCAAGGACCAGGTCCGGTCGATCGCCGCCTCCGTCGAGGCCGCCCGGCGGCGGGCCCTGGCCGGGCACGGCACCGAGAAGCCGATGCAGCACTTCGTGTTCCTCGGCCCGCCCGGCACCGGCAAGACAGCGGTGGCGCGCGTCATCGCCAAGATTTTCTACGCCTTCGGCCTGCTCAACACCCCGGCCGTGGTCGAGGCGCACCGGGCCGACCTGGTGGGGGAGTACCTTGGCGCGACGGCGATCAAGACCAACGAGCTGATTGACTCCGCGCTGGGCGGGGTGCTGTTCATCGACGAGGCCTACAGCCTGGTGAACGAGGGCGACGGACAGGGCGACCGGTTCGGCAACGAGGCGGTGCAGGCGCTGCTCAAGCGTGCTGAGGACAACCGCGAGGACCTGATCATCATCCTGGCCGGCTATGAGCGCCAGATGGATACGTTCCTGGCTACCAACCCCGGCCTGAACTCCCGCTTCGGCAACCGGATCAAGTTCCCGGGGTACTCGCCCGCGGAGCTGCTCGCGCTGGCCGACCTGGCCCTCGAAATCCGGGGCGAGCTGCTGGACCCGGATGGCCGGCCGGTGCTGCGCCGGCTGTTTGAGGAGGTGGGCCGCCGCCGGCTGGCCGATGAGCTCGGCAACGGCCGCTTCGTGCGCAGCCTGCTGACCAAGGCCGGTCAGCGCCGGGACGTCCGGGTGATGGCGGTCACCAGCGAGCCGTCCCAGTCCGAGCTGGTGACTGTCCGCGGAGCCGACCTGGAGCAGGCCTACGCCGAGCTGACCACCCGGTTCCGCGGATACGGCGAGACTCCGACCGTGGCCAGCGCGCTGGCCGAGCTGGATGCCCTGGTCGGCCTCGAGCCGGTTAAGCAGCAGGTCCACGAGATCGCCGCCCAGCTGCAGGTGGCGCGGCTGCGGGTCCGGCAGGGCCTGGCCAGTCAGCCGCCAGCGCGGCACTTCGTGTTCACCGGCCCGCCCGGCACGGGCAAGACCACGGTGGCGCGGATCCTGGGCCGGATATTCGCCGCGCTCGGCCTGCTGGTGCGGCCTGCGGTGGTCGAGGCGCACCGCGCCGACCTGGTCGGCGAGCACCTCGGCTCGACCGCCATCAAGACCAACAAGCTGATCGACTCCGCGCTGGGCGGCGTGCTGTTCATCGACGAGGCCTACGCCCTGTACAACCAGGGCTACTCCGGCGGCGACGCGTTCGGCTCCGAGGCCGTCGCCACGCTGCTCAAGCGGGCGGAGGACGACCGGGACCGGCTGGTCATCGTGCTGGCCGGCTACACCGCCGACATGGACCGGTTCCTGCGCAGCAACCCCGGCCTGGCCTCGCGGTTCAGCGTCCGGATCGGCTTCCCGAGCTACAGCCCCGGCGAGCTGGCCGCTATCGCCGAGTCCATCGCGACCGGGGCCGGGGACGCCTTCGCGGCCGACACCGGGCCGCTGCTGGCGCAGATCTTCAGCGAGGCCAGTGCTCAGGGCCGGATCGATGAGCTCGGCAACGGCCGGTTCGCACGGTCGCTGTTCGAGCGCGCCTGCGCTGCACGTGACCTGCGGGTAGCCGAGCTGGGTGACACCGCCACGACCCAGGACCTGACCATCGTGACCGCCCGCGACCTCGAAGTCGCCGCCGGGGAGCTGGGCCGGTAACTGTCGCCCGTGCCTGATTATCCGTAACGGGCCCGGGGCCACCGCGGCCGCCTGGCCGCTCACCCGCCCCGGCACCGCCCTGACGGCGGGCTAGCCCTTGGCTAGCCCGGCTCTTCCGGCGGGAGGTCGGCCAGCGCGGCAGCGATGTCGCCCTCATCGGCACCGGCGGACCGGACCGCACTCATCAGCGCGTGCAGCACCGAGTGCCGGTCCTCGCCGAGGTCCAGCAGGCGCTGGGCGGCATCCCACAGCTCCGGCGGATCGTCGCGCCACAGCCGGTCGGCCAGCGCGACATGCCGGTCGAGGTGGGTGTCGGTGACCGGCGGGCCGAACTGATCCTCGTGATCGGCGGCCAGCAGCGAGCGCCGGTCCTCGGGCCGGGCCGGGTCGAGCCCGGACAGGTCAATGCCGTGGTAGGTGCCGCGCAGCAGCGGGAACGCGAACGCGCGCCGGGCCAGCGCCTCCAGGTCGCCATCCGGCAGCAGACGTGCCACCAGCGCGGTGTCCAGGCCGAATGAGGCCGGGTCGTGGTAGGTGTCGGGGAAGGCGCGCATGGCGTCGAAGACCGCGTCCAGGGTCGCGGCCGCGCACTCGCGGGACAGGCCCGAGCGGGTCGTGGCCCAGCGCGTCCAGGCCAGCAGCACGTGCGGCATCGCATCCTGCTCGGCCGGGGTCAGCATGACCTTGCGCGGCAGCCAGTCCAGCAGGAACGCCTCGGCCTTGGCCGGGCTGATCCGCAGCGGGCGGCCGAAGTCGCGGTCGCACCCGTAGTTCACGATGTGGTCGGCGCACCGGCTGGCCGCCTCGCGGTCCGACAGGTCCTCGGCCTCATCCGAGGCGAGGAACTCGGCGATCAGCATGGCGCGCCGGTCCTTGCGCCACACCGGGCGCCGGGTGAGAGCAGCCATCGCCGACCCGGCCGGCGGAGCCATGCTGACCGCGCCCTTGCGCGGCGCCGGCGGCAGCGTGCGGACGCGAGCCCGGATGAAGGCGTGATAGGAGGGGAATGACGCGCTGACGGCCGGGTCGGTCGTGCCCTCGGTCGAGGCCAGCGCGCTGGCCAGCAGCCGCCGCGCCAGCGGCGGCTCGATCTCGGTGAAGGTCGGGCGCGCCGCCGGCTGGCCGGCGGCCGGCCCGGCGCTGCGGGACTGGCTCGCGCTGCGCGACTGACCCGCGCCCTTAGCCGGACCCTTAGCACCGGCCTCGGCCTCGTCTGCTGGCGCCCGGCTGGCGTCCCGGCAGTAGTCCAGCAGCTTGCCTACCTGTGAGGTGACCCAGCCGTCCCGGGCCAGCCCGCCGGCGTTGTAGTCGACGACCACCACCAGGGCGTGCTGCTCCTGCCCGGCGTAGCTGAAGACGCAGACGACCTCATCGCGGTCGCCGTAGGCGTCGGAGTTGACGTAGCACTCAGCGGCCTCGACCGCGCCCACGTGGTCGGCCCAGGCCGGCCGGGCCACGCCGCGCTCCATCAGCTCCAGCGCGGCCTGCTCGGCCTGCGCGCACTGCCGCGGGGTGCCTAGGCAGGCGATGCCCGACAGGAGCGCGAGGGCGGCCGGGCTGCCCTGCTCGGCCGCGTAGGCCACCAGGCCCTCGCCGATCAGCTCCTCGATGTCGGCCCGGCGGCGGCGGGCCGAGCGCATCCCGGCCCGGCCCGGCTGCTGGCCCCACCAGGTGCCCAGCAGCTCACTGACCATCAGCTCCGCATCCAGCGGGCTGCGGACGGCCAGCAGCTCACGGGCGGCGCGCAGCATCTCGGCGAACAGCGCGTTCGGCGGCGGCGAGGCCAGGCCGAGGCCGCGTCGTTTCTGGGTAGTTGATCCGGAATGGCCCGAGCCGGAAGAAGAGCCGCTTCCTCCCGAGGGGTCGCGGCGTCGGCTGTGCGGGCTCACGTGTCTAGCTTCCCAGATTCGTGCTCGGAGATGCCATGCCTCGGCCCGGCGCGCCGTCCGATTCCTTCGCAGACGATCGCATTCGCCGCTGATGTTAGCTCTGAGCCGCTGCCGCGATGTCCACCACGGCTGAGACGGGCCAGAACCGGGCCAGGTTGCACTCGGCCAGGATAGGGCCATCACGGCCGAAAGGTGCCGTCTGGCTTTGATTGCTGTCGCGGGCCGGGCGAGCCGCGCCCCCGGCCGCCGGGTGATGACAGCTCCGGGCGCCGCCCGCCGGGCCGCACGCCCGCCGCGCCGGCACCGTTATGCCGTCGTCACTGGATGCCACGTGCTGCTGTCACCTAGTGCCGCTTTCATGAAATGAGCCGGGCATAGCCGGTCAGATTGTCAGCAGAGAGGCAGAAAGATGGTAAAGCGCTTCATCCTGGTCAGCGGCTTAGCGATGGCGGCCGCGCTCGCGGCAGCCGGGCCGGCCGGGGCGGCCGTCCAGGTGCCGGCCGGGTACGCGACCGCCGCTCAGCCTGCCGGCCAGGCCAGCGGGAGCCAGATCAACCCGGAGGTGGGCTACCTCCACGACTACGCGGCCACCGGTTACAAGAGCCAGTGCATGGCCATCGATCAGGCTGCTCACTGGAGCGACTTCGGGTGCCGGAACGTCGACGAGTCCATTCAGAACGATGCCTTCAACATGGCCGGTCAGTTCAATGTGCGCCTCTTCTACTCGGCCGGCGAGACAGGCCCGCACACCTGCGTCCCGTTCGGTACCGACATCTCGAACCTGAACCAGGCCAAGTACCAGTTCAACAGCGGATCCGGCACGGGACTCGGCCAGAAGGTCTGGAACAACGTTGCATCCTCGACGGAGTCGACGAGCCCGTGCACGGCTCCGATCGGCACGGATAACCCGTCCAGCACGCCGTTGGCTCGGACCCCGGCCAGGAAATAGGTCCTGGCCCGCCTGCTCCGTCGCCGGCGCGGCCCTGCCCGTGCCGGCCCGGGGCAGGCCCGGGCCTGGCCGCAGGCGTCCCGCTGCCGGTTTTACGGGGTCTGGGACGCGAGCAGGGGTTTGGTCAGGTAACGTCCTTCAACGGTATGTCTGCGCCGCGCCGGGGACCGGCCGGCCAGGCACCGCCGTGCGCTGCGGGCCCGGGTCCGCAGCGGCTGCTCCTCGATGCCCTCGGGTAAGCCGGAACTGCCGGTCATCTCGCAGCATCTAGGACATAATTCCTGACCGGGGCTGGCCGCCGCCGAGCCCGGCGGACGACAGGTAGTTCCTGCGCGAGAAGGACGGGCGAATCGCCATGCGAGACGGAGTTGCGGCCAGGCTGCGGGCTAGCCGGGAACGCATGACCGCCAGGCAGCACCAGGCTGCCGGGCAGCCGGCGGCCGGCCACCCGATCGCCTGGCGCCGGGCCCGCCGCGGGCTGGCGGCGGGCTGCGCGGCCGCGGCCCTCGCCCTGACGGCAGCGGCCTGCGGGTCAGGCGGCACGCCCGCGGCCGGCCACGGGACACCCCAGTCCGGCGGCACGGTCAACTGGGCCGAGCAGCCGCAGAACTACCCGAACTACATTTTCCCGTTCACGCCGCTCAGTTACTTCACGATCACCAACATCAACTCGCTGCAGGCCCTGATGTACCGGCCGCTGTACTGGTTCGGCAACAAGGAGCAGCCGACCCTCAGCCCGCAGCTCAGCCTGGCCAATCCGCCCCGGTATCACGGGAACCAGGTCACCATCCGGCTCAAGGACAACTACCGCTGGTCCGACGGCACCCCGGTGACCGCGCAGAATGTCATCTTCTGGATGAACATGATGAAGGCCGAGGCGAAGGCGACGAACGCCACGGGAACCGTTGGCTGGGGCGGCTACATCCAGGGCTACTTCCCCGACAACGTCTCCAGCTTCAAGGCGGTCGGCACGCACGAGGTCGTCATGACGATCAAGGGAGCGTTCTCGCAGCCCTGGTTCACCGCCAACGAGCTCAGCCAGATCACCCCGATGCCGAAGGCGTGGGACAGGACCGCGGCTGGCGCCAGCAACTGCACCGCGGTCCAGGCCGACTGCGCGGCGGTATACGCCTACCTGAACGCGCAGGCCACGAACACCAAGGACTACGCGACGTCCAAGATCTGGAGCGTGGTCGACGGCCCGTGGAAGCTGAAGAGCTTCGCCGTCGACGGCCCCGTCACCTTCACCGTTAACACTGCCTACGGCGGCCAGGTGCCCGCGCATCACATCACGACGTTCATCGAGCGGCCGTTCACCACCGAGCAGGAGGAGTACAACGTGCTGCAGGCCGGCGGCAAGAACGGGCTGCAGGTTGGCTACCTGCCGACCGTCGATGCCCCGGTGCGGCCCGCCGGCGCCGCCGTCGGCGACAACCCGCTGCCCGGCTACCAGCTGGCACCGCAGTTCGCCTGGGGGCTCAGCTACATGCCGTTCGACTTCCGGAACCCGGCTGTCGCCCCGATGTTCAATCAGCTGTACATCCGCAAGGCGCTGCAGTTCCTGATCGACCAGGAGGGCGTGGTCAGCGGGCCGCTGCACGGCTACGGCGCGGTCTCGCTCGGCCCGGTCGGCGACGTGCCGGTCACCAGGTACCTGTCACCTGAGGCGCGCAGCGGCGACAAGTTCGCGCTGAACCCTGGCGAGGCCGCAGCCCTGCTGAAGGCGCGCGGCTGGAAGCAGATCGGCGGGGTACAGACCTGCACCTCGCCCGGAACCGGCACGACTCAGTGCGGTAAGGGCATCAAGAGCGGCGCCACGCTGAGTTTCAGCCTCCAGTACGACCAGGGGCTGTCCTGGGTCGCCTCCGCGAGCAAGGAGTTTGCCTCCAACGCCGCCCAGGTGGGGATCGACATCAAGCTGAAGGGCAACACCTTCAACGGGGTGGTCGGCAACATCGGGACCAACGGCTGGGACCTGCTGGACTGGGGCGGCGGCTGGAGCTACTCGCCGGACTACCTGCCGACCGGCGAGGAGCTGTTCGGGACGCACTCGGTGGACAACATCGGCGGCTATGCCGACTCCTACAACGACAGCCTGATCCAGGACACCCTGGAGGCCACCACGAACAAGGCGTTCTACAAGGCCTTCTACAAGTGGCAGAACTACCTCGGCCCGCAGCTGCCGAACCTGATGGAGCCCGAGGGCCCGAACCAGCTGACCGAGACCGAGAACGACCTGAATGCCAACGGGGGCGTTCAGTCTCCGACGCTGGCGCTCACCCCGGAAGACTGGTTCTTCGTGAAGTGAGGCGCCAGACTCCCGTGCCGGGCTGGCCCGTGCCGCGCCGGGGGGCCACCCCCGGAAGCCCCCAGTCGCGGGCATGGCCGGTCCAGGGGGCCACCCCCCCGAACCAGCCGGGGGCGCACCGCCGCTCCCTGACCCCGTGACGGCCTACCTGGCCCGGCGGGCCCTGCAGTCGGCGGCCGTGCTCGTCCTGGTCACGCTGATCTTGTTCCTGCTGCTCGGGCTGGTGCCCGGCGGCCCGGCGGAGGCCATGCTCGGGTCGCACCCGACGGCGGCCGAGGCCAGCCTGATCCGCGGCGCGCTGGGCGTGCACAGCCCGTTCCTGCTGCAGTACTTCGGCTGGGTCGGCCAGATCCTGCACGGCAACCTGGGCTTCTCCAACCACTTCAATGAGCCGGTGTCCGCGCTGCTGGCGGCCAGCCTGCCCCGGACCCTGGCCCTGACGATCAGCTCGACCCTGATCGCGCTGGCCGTCGCGGTCCCGCTCGGGCTGGTCCAGGCGCTGCGCCGTGGCACCGCGACCGATCACGTGCTGCGCGGGCTGACCTTCGTGTTCTACGGGACGCCGTCATTCGTGCTGGGGAGCTTCGCCATCCTGATCTTCGCCGTGAAGATGCACGCGCTCGGCGCGGAGGGCCCGCAGGCGACCGGGTTCGGCGGCGTCATCACCGACTGGCATGACCTGACCCTGCCGGTGCTGACCCTGGCCCTGCTCACGATCGGCGTGTTCAGCCGGAACATGCGCTCATCGGCGGCGGACAGCCTGGCCGAGGACTACGTGCGCACGGCCCGGGCCAAGGGCGGCGACGAGCGCCACGTGCTGCGCCGCCATGTACTGCCCAACGCGCTGATCCCGCTGGTCACGCTCGTCGGCCTGAGCATCCCGCAGATCGTCGGCGGGGCGCTGGTCACCGAGAGCGTGTTCAACATCCAGGGGATGGGCTGGCAGATCTGGCAGGCGGCCCAGCACAAGGATTTCCCGGTCGTGCTCGGATTCACGCTCGTCATCGGCGTCGGCGCGGTGCTCGGCTCCCTGCTGGCCGACATCGGTTACGCCGCGCTTGACCCCCGCGTCCGGCTGGTGCGCCGGTGACCGTGGCACGCGGGCCGGCCCGGCCGGCCGGGGGAGCGCCGCCCGCCCGCGGCCGCGGGCGGCACGCCGGATCAGCGGGCCCGGCCGTCCGGCCCCGGCGCCCCGGCACACCCGGAGCGGCGACCGGCGGGCAGGGTGACGCCCGGCCCGCCGGCGTCCTGGAGCGGGCTCGCGCTGCCCTCGCGGTCAGCCCGCTGACCTGCGCGGGCCTGGCCATCATCGTGGTCATCGCGCTCTTCAGCTTCGGCGGCCCGCTGTTCTACCACTGGGACGCCACGCAGGTGCACCTGGCGCTGGCCAACCGGCCGCCCGGCAGCGGGCACCCCCTCGGCACCGACGCCGACGGCGTGGACATCCTCGGCCAGCTGATGGCCGGCGGCCAGATCTCACTGGAGGCAGGCGTCGCGGCCGGGGTGCTGGCCGCGGTGGTCGGCTCGCTGTGGGGGGCGGTCGCGGGCTACCTCGGCGGGGCGGTGGACGCGATCATGATGCGGATCGTTGACGCCGCGATCGCGATCCCCTCGCTGGTCCTGCTCCTCCTGCTGGTCACCATCTACACGCCGTCAGCCTGGGTGCTGGTGGTGGTCATCGCCGCCACCTCGTGGCTGGGCACCTCCCGGCTGGTGCGGGCCGAGGCGCTCACGCTGCGGGTGCGGGAGTACGTGCAGGTGGTCCGCGTCATGGGCGGCGGTGACGTGCGGTCGATCCTGCGGCACATCGCGCCCAACGCGGCGGGCACGATCGCCGTCAACGTCACCTTCCAGGTCGCCAACGCGATCCTGACGCTGGCCACGCTGAGCTACCTGGGCCTGGGCGTGCAGCCGCCGTCGGTGGACTGGGGCGACATCATCGGCAGCGGCATCCAGTACATCGACCTTAACTACTGGTGGCAGATCTACCCGGCGGGCCTGGCCATCGTCGCCGTGGTCGTCGCCTTCACCATGCTGGGCGACGGGCTGCGCGACACCCTGGCCCCCTCCGCTGACCCGCGACGATAGAGGACCGATGGCGCCGCTGCTCGAGATCACGGACCTGCAGACGGAGATCCGGCTCCGGACGTCGGTGGTCCGCGCCCTGGACGGGGTGAGCCTGTCGGTATCGGCGGGTGAGTGCCTGGGCCTGGTCGGCGAGTCGGGCAGCGGCAAGACGATCACCGCGCTGTCAGCGCTGCGGCTGCTGCCGCCCGGCGGCGTGATCACCGGCGGCCGGGTCTGCCTGGACGGCACCGACCTGGTCGAGCTCAGCGCCCCGGACCTGCAGCGGGTTCGCGGCCGGGACATCGGCATGATCTTCCAGGACCCGACCAGCGCGCTGAACCCGGTCATGTCTATCGGGGCCCAGGTCGCCGAGCCGCTGGAGCTGCACCGGGGAATGGGCCGGCGCGAGGCACTGCGGCGAGCAGCGGATGTGCTCAGCCTGGTCCAGATGCCCGAGCCGCAGCGAGCCCTGGGCCGTTACCCGCACGAGCTGTCGGGCGGCATGCGGCAGCGGGCCATGATCGCGATCGCGCTGGCCTGCGAGCCGCGGCTGCTGATCGCCGACGAGCCGACCACCGCGCTGGACGTGACCATCCAGCGGCAGATCCTGGACCTGATCGACGACCTGCGGCAGCGGCTGCAGATGGCCGTCATCCTGGTGACCCACGACCTGGGCGTGATCGGCGCGCACTCGGACCGGGTGGCGGTCATGTACGGCGGGCAGATCGTGGAGTCGGCCTCGACGGCGGCGGTGTTCGCCGGCCCGCGCCATCCGTACACGGAGGCGCTGTTCGACGCGCTGCCGGAGATGGCTCCCGCGGGCTCGGCCGGCTTCGGCGGACGGACGCTGTACAGCATCCCCGGCCGGCCACCGGACCTGACGGCGGCCCAGACGGGCTGCCGGTTCGCACCGCGCTGCCGCCGGGCCCGTGACTACTGCGCCACCCGCGAGCCGGCCCTGGACGGCGACCACGGCGGGCACCAGTACGCCTGCTTCTACCCGGTTGATCCACCCGGCAGCGCCGCCGGGCAGCAGGCCGCCGCCGCTGGCGACACCGGCCCTCTGGTCAGCGCGTGGAGCAGCCCGGCCGGCCGGGCGCAGCCCGCCGCGGCGCCCGTTCCCGGCGCGCTGCCGGACGGTATCGGGCTGCCGGGAAACTGGCCCTATGACGAGCGGCCGGCCGCCGTCAGCCCGCTCCCCGGCCAGTACAGCGTCAGCCCGGACGGCAGCTACGGAGACCAGCCGGGCGGAGCCGGGCCGGTGCTGCAGGTCAGCGGCCTGGCGAAGAGCTACCTCACCAGCGGAGCGGTGCTGCGGCGCACCACCGGCGAGGTCAGTGCCGTGGCCGGGGTCAGCTTCGACATCCCGGCCGGCCAGACGTTCGGCCTGGTCGGCGAGTCCGGCTGCGGCAAGACGACGCTGGCCCGGCTGCTGGTCGGCCTGGAGCAGGCCGACGCCGGGTCGATCGCGTTCCGCGGCACCGACCTGACCGGGCTCAGCCGCGGTCAGCGGCGCCGGGCCGGGACCGGGATCCAGCTGATGTTCCAGGACCCGTTCGGGTCCCTGGATCCCCGGATGCGGGTCGGCACGATCCTGCGCGAGCCGCTGATCATTGCCAAGTCGGGCCGCAAG
Source organism: Streptosporangiaceae bacterium (assembly GCA_036490755.1). Lineage (GTDB taxonomy): Bacteria > Actinomycetota > Actinomycetes > Streptosporangiales > Streptosporangiaceae > DASUBV01. The sequence goes on along the minus strand of DASXDJ010000083.1, from coordinate 114,281 downwards.
CGCGCGCACTGGCGGACGGTAGCCCGGTTCCTGGACGAGGTGGGGCTGCCCGCCGACTCGGTGCGGCGGTTCCCGCGCGAGTTCTCCGGCGGTCAGCGGCAGCGGCTGGCGCTGGCCCGCGCGCTCATCCTGCAGCCAGACCTGATCGTCGCCGACGAGCCCGTCTCGGCTCTGGATGTCTCGGTCCAGGCACAGATCCTCAACCTGATGCGCCGGCTGCAGCGCCAGTACGGCCTGAGCTACCTGTTCATTTCCCACGACCTGTCGGTAGTCCGGTACATGGCCGACGTCATCGGGGTGATGTACCTGGGCAAGATGGTCGAGATCGGACCGGCCGAGATGGTCTGCACCGTGCCGGCCCACCCGTACACCCGCGGGCTCATCGACGCGGTCCCCGTGGTGGCTCTCAGCGCCGCCGGCAGGCATCCTGGCCATGGGATCGACGGTGAGCAGCCCGCAGCCGTCCGGCCGCCATCGGGCTGCCGGTTCCGGACCCGGTGCCCGCTGGCCCAGGAGATCTGCCACGAGCAGGAGCCGCCGCTGCGGCCCACGGCCGCCGGTGGGCAGCTGGTGGCCTGCCACTTCCCGCTGCACGGCCGAGACGGCGCTGGCTCCCGGGCTCCCGGCGGGCCGGCGCGGTCGTCGCCTGAGCACCCCGGACCCTCCGGGCGACCAGCTAGCCCGGGGGAACGACCCCCTGGAACCCCCGCGCCGATCCTCCGGGCGACGGGGCTAGCCCGGGGGGACGACCCCCTTGGAACCCCCGCGTCCCCCTCCGGGCGACCAGAATGGGGGCCGCGACCTGCGAGGTGATTGCCGGCAGTTGTCGGCGGCGGGCTTCTTGCGCCCGTTGTTGACGCTAGCCTTCTTGTGTCCGCAGTGAGCAGGAAGGGGCTCTTCCATGGCACGCGCTGGCACGGGTGCGGGGTGTTCGGTGTGAGCACAGGCATGTCCGTGCCCCGGCCGCGGGCTCCCGGCCTGGACGTGGATGACTCCGCGCTGCTGGACACACTGCTGCGCGAGGCGCCGGTCGGGTTCGCCTTCTTCGGCTCCGACCAGCGCTTCCGCCGGGTGAACCAGACGCTGGCCCAGCTGGCTGGCCTGGAGCCGGCCGGGCACATCGGCCGCACGCCGGGGGAGATCTGGCCGGCCGGGCTGGCCGGCCATGCCGAGGCCGCGCTGGGCCGTGTCCTGGCCGAGGGCCGCACCCTGGAATCGGCTTACCCCGACCCGGCCCAGCCGGGCCCGGTCGCGGCTCCCGCCGCCGATCCCGTTCAGCCGGGCGGGCGCTGGGCCCTGGCCTGGTATCCCGCCCGCGACACCGACGGCGGCGTGGCCGGCGTGTCGCTGATCGCGGTGGACCACGCTCAGCGGCGGGCGGCGGGCGAGGCACTGCGCCGCAGCCAGGAGCGGTACCGGTCGCTGGTGCAGGCCGGCGCGCAGGTGGTCTGGGTGACCACGCCGGAGGGGCAGATCGCCGAGGACTCGCCGGAGTGGCGCTGGATCACCGGCCAGGCCGTGGAGGAGTACCTGGCTAAGGGCTGGATGGACGTGATCCACCCGGATGACAGGGAGCGGGTCAGCCGCGACTGGGCCGAGAGCCTGCGGTCGGGCAAGGCACTGGACAGCCGGTACCGGATCCGCACCAAGACCGGCTCCTACCGGCATTACGACGTGCGCGCGGTGGCCGTCGAGCGAGATGGCCGGATCATCGAGTGGGTCGGGGCCAGCACCGACGTGACCGGGCAGCGCGAGGCCGAGGAGATGCGCGGCCGGCTGACCGAGCAGCTGTCCGCGGCGGCGCTGCGCACGGCGCGACTGCAGCAGGCCACCTCCATGCTGGCCGAGGCGCTGACGGTGGAGCAGGTCGTCCAGGTCATCACCGAGGTGGGCCGGTCGGCGATCGGGGCCGAGCGGTCAGCGGTGGCCATGCTCGACCCGGACCGGCTGCGGCTGAAGACAGTGAACCCGGGCGGGCTGCCCGGCAGCCCGGGGGCGGTCAGCGGCGACATCCCGCTGGACACGCCCAGCGTCATGACCGCTGCCATTACCGCCCGGCGGCCGCTGACCTTCGAGAGCCCGGACGCGCTGCGGCGGTACTTCGAGAGCCAGGTCAACCTGGACCTGTTCCTCGCCCATAGCGACGAGAAGGCCTGGGTCGGGCTGCCGCTGCTGTCCTCGGGCGCGCCGCTGGGCGCGCTGCGGTTCTCCTTTACCCGCCCGCGGCAGATCACTGACGAGGAGCGGGTCTTCCTGGAGGCACTGGCCGGGCAGTGCGCGCTGGCCCTGGAGCGAGCCTCACTGTTCGAGCGCGAGCACACCACGGCCGAGACGCTGCAGCGCAGCCTGCTTCCTGACCGGCTGCCGACGGTGCCCGGCATCATCCTGGAGGCCCGGTACCTGCCGGTGACCAGGAACATGGAGATCGGCGGCGACTGGTACGACGCCTTCCGGCTGCCGGACGGCAAGCTGGCCGTCGCCATCGGCGACGTGATGGGCAAGGGCCTGACGGCCGCGGCCGGGATGGGCCGGGTCCGCAACGCGCTGCGGGCGCTGGCGCTGACCGACCCGCGCCCGGCCGCCGTGCTGGCCGGGCTGGACCGGCTGTTCATCGCCACCGAGCTGGAGGAGCAGGTCACCACGTTGGCCTACCTGGTAGTAGACCCGGAGACCGGCGACGGGATGGCCGGCAATGCCGGCCATCCGCCGCCGCTGCTGCTGTCGGTAGACGCACCGCCCCGGCTCGACACCACTGAGGCCGGCACCCCGCTGGGCTGGGCCAGCCCGCGCCAGCAGTACAAGTTCTCGCTGCCACCCGGCAACACTGCGGTGCTGTACTCCGATGGACTGGTAGAGAACCGCAAGCGCGGGCTGGACAAGGGACTGGATGAGCTGGTGGCGGTGGCATCCAAGGCGCCGCCGGGTACCGCGGAAAATCCGGCGCAGTTGCTGGCTTATCTCGTTGACCAGATGCTGACCGGGTACGAGCAGGATGACGACGTCACGGTCCTGGTCCTGCACGTGCCGGCCCGTGATGGCGAGCCTGAGCGCCGGCCACGGGCGGCGGGAGTGACGAGGAAGGGGCGGGCATGACGGATGCGGGTACCATCCCGGCGACCGCGATTGCGGCTGCCGGGAATGCCCGGCGGCGGCCCGCGGCTGTACGACCTACCCTCAGACTCCGCCTAAGGTGGTGGGCGGGACAGGATCAGGTGCCAGCCTCCTGCCACAGGTCCGGAGCCGCAGGCGCGGGCTCCGGCCCGGTTCAGGCAGCCGGCGCGGCCCGGTAAGGTCCGTTTCTCGCCATGACGTTTGCCGGAGAGGTGGCTGTGTCGCTTGTCAGTTCGATCGGCCGGTGGCGGGCCGGCCGGCGGCAGCCGGCCAGCCAGCGAAGGAAGGGGTGACCGCGGTGGCAAGCGCTGCTAGCTCCGCAGCCCGGCGCCGGACACGGCCGTCGGCTCAGGGCGCACGTGTTCCGCAGCAGGCCCGTGGAAGATCCTCAGACGGCGCCGTGGCGCTGGCTGACGAGGCCGGCACCGACGCTCCGGCACCGCCGCCAGGCCGCCGGGGCGCCCGGCAGCACGGCTCGGGATCATCAAACCAGTCAGATCGGCGAGGTGGGGGAAGCAATGGCGGCAACGGGCGCAAGAAGGTGAGCGCGCAGGCTGATGAGTTCGCGGGCCAGGCGCGCGGCGGCGTGGACCTCGGCGCGGACACTGACTCCGCAGAGGTGACGGAACTGGACGGCGAGCCCGAGCTGACCGAGGCTGACCCGGATCTGGAGGACCTGTCCGAGCTGGCCGTTGACGGCGACGAGATCGACGCCGGCGACGAGATCACCCTGGACACCGAGGACAGCGAGGCCGCTGAGCCGGCCGAGGACGCCGAGGAGGCTGAGGAAGCCGGCGGCGCGGTCGCGGCCAAGCCGGCCGCCGGGCCTGCCGGGACGGCCAAGGCCGAGCCCGCCGCCGCGCCCGCCGCCGCGGCCACCGAGTCCGAGGGCGAGGACGAGACCTTCGTCTACGGCGACGACGACGAGGACCTGCCCGCGGCCCAGGTCGCGGTGGCCGGGGCTACCTCTGACCCGGTCAAGGACTATCTCAAGCAGATCGGCAAGGTCCCGCTGCTCAACGCCGAGCAGGAGGTGGAGCTGGCCAAGCGGATCGAGGCGGGCCTGTTCGCCGAGGAGAAGCTGGCGGAGGGCCGGGACAGCGCGCTGCGCCCCGAGCAGCGGCTGGACCTGGAGTGGATCGCCGACGACGGCCGCCGGGCCAAGAACCACCTGCTGGAGGCCAACCTGCGGCTGGTGGTGTCGCTGGCCAAGCGCTACACCGGCCGCGGCATGCTGTTCCTGGACCTGATCCAGGAAGGCAACCTGGGCCTGATCCGCGCGGTGGAGAAGTTTGACTACACCAAGGGCTACAAGTTCTCCACGTACGCCACCTGGTGGATCCGGCAGGCCATCACCCGCGCCATGGCGGACCAGGCCCGGACCATCCGGATCCCGGTGCACATGGTCGAGGTCATCAACAAGCTGGCCCGCGTGCAGCGGCAGATGCTGCAGGACCTGGGCCGCGAGCCCACCCCGGAGGAGCTGGCCGCTGAGCTGGACATGACTCCGGAAAAGGTCATCGAGGTACAGAAGTACGGCCGCGAGCCGATCTCGCTGCACACCCCGCTCGGTGAGGACGGCGACAGCGAGTTCGGCGACCTGATCGAGGACTCCGAGGCCATCCAGCCCGGCGAGGCCGTCAGCTTCACCCTGCTGCAGGAGCAGCTGCACTCGGTCCTGGACACCCTGTCCGAGCGCGAGGCCGGCGTGGTGTCGATGCGGTTCGGGCTGACCGACGGGCAGCCCAAGACGCTGGATGAGATCGGCAAGGTCTACGGGGTGACCCGGGAGCGGATCCGGCAGATCGAGTCCAAGACCATGTCCAAGCTCCGCCACCCGTCCCGGTCCCAGGTGCTGCGGGACTACCTGGACTGACTAGTCACCCGAGCGCCCCTGACTCCGATCCTCGGAGTCAGGGGCGCTCGCTTATCCTCCGGCGCTGCCCTCGGCTCGCCGGCGACTAAGGATCTTCCCCATGCATGATGCCCGGGCCCTCCTCGAGCTAGGCGGCGAGGCGGTGCGCCGCCTGGCCCGCCGCGGATACGCGCTGGACCTGGCCGGGCTGGAAAGTCTCCAGTCCCGGCGCAACCGGAACATCGGCGCGGCTGACGAGCTGCGGGCCGAGTCCCGGCGGGTGGCCAGCGAGGTCCAGCAGGCGGCCCGGCAGGGCGGCGATATCTCGAAGCTGAAGGAACGGGCCCGCGAGATCAAGGAGCAGATCCGCGAGATCGACCTGGACCAGGAGCAGGTCCAGGAGGAGCTCCGCATGCTTCTCCTGTCCATCCCGAATCTGCCGGACGACCGGGCGCCTGACGGCGACTCCGCGGAGTTCGCGGTCGAGGTGCGCCGGGCCGGGACCGTGCCGTCGTTCTCCTTCACCCCGAAGGACCACGTCGATCTCGGCGAGGCCGCCGGCATCCTCGATTTTGCCCGGGCCACGAAGCTGTCCGGGCCCCGCTTCGCCGTTTCCCGCGGCCCCGGGGCGGCTCTCGAACGGGCCCTGACCCGGCTTTTCCTCGATCTCCACACCCGCCGGCATGGCTATGTCGAGCATTCGGTGCCGTTCCTGGTGACCCGTAAGACCATGACCGGGACGGGTCAGCTGCCCAAGTTCGAGGAGGACCTGTTCAGGACGGGCGTCGCCGATCGTGACCTGTTCCTGATCCCGACGGCTGAGGTTCCGCTGACCAATCTCTACGCCGATGAGATCATCCCGCCCGCGGAGCTCCCGGTCGCGATCACCGCGCAGACGCCCTGCTTCCGCTCGGAGGCAGGCTCCTACGGCCGCGACACCCGGGGCCTGATCCGGCAGCACCAGTTCATCAAGGTGGAGATGGTGCGGATCTGCGACCCGGAGGACGCCGACGCCGAGCTGGAGAAGATGATCGGGCACGCCGAGGCCTGCCTGAGGGAGCTGGGCCTGCCGTACCGGGTGATCATCCTCCCGGCCGGGGACACGGGCTTCTCAGCCCGGCTCACCTATGACCTCGAGGTGTGGTTCCCGAGCCAGAACGCCTATCGCGAGATTTCGTCGGTCTCGAATTTCGGCACGTTCCAGGCCCGCCGCGCGAACATCCGCACCCGCGGTGCGGACGGGAAGCCGAAACTGGTGGCCACCCTGAACGGCTCCGGCCTGCCCGTCGGCCGCACCATGGCCGCGCTCCTCGAGCAGGGCCAGCAGCAGGATGGCTCGATAGTCCTGCCTGAGTCGCTTGTCCCCTATCTCGGGTTCGGCCGCATCGGGGCAGACGGCACGCCGGAAGCCTGAGCTGCCGGCGGCCCCGGCGATCTTCCCGGATATAGCAGCCCTCAGCGGCATGAAAAGGGGCGGTCCCGGCCAGGCCGGGACCGCCCCCTCGTTATCGCTATCAGCGCGAGTCGCTGGCCGGCTGGACAGCCAGCCGGCCGGTCTCGTCCTGGATCTCCACCGCAATCTTGGCCAGCGCGTTGGCGTGCTGGCGGTTGTGGTGTCCGCAGAACAGCAGTTCCCCGGACCCGGGAAGCAGCACGCGCACATACGCGGGCGCTCCGCACCGATCGCACAGGTCGCTGGCGGTTAGCGGCTTTGTAGGGGCTAGCGCTCCGGTCATGTCGCCTCCTCGCCTCGGGCCCTGTGCGGCGCCTGTGCCGCGGGCCGTCCGTGATCTCTGATCTCTACGCATCACAACACCTGACCGGGGTCCTTGTCATCCCCCGCGCACGGGGGATATGCCGTAGGCGAACAGCGGAGTCCCGGTGCTCTCCCGCGCGGCCCGGCCGGCCACGCTGGGTGACCAGGTCGCCGGGCCGCCCGGCGGGCCAGCCGGTGACTCAGGGCGGCCACCCCCCGGGGAACCCCGGGAGCGGGGCCAGGCCGCCTGGACCCCGCCCAGGATTAGCCCGGGAGGCCATCCCTGGGCCCCCCGGTCCCCGGGGGCCCGCCCGGCGAACCTGCGGGGGCGGGTTGTGCCAGGTCGCGGTGTATGTCAGCGGCGTGGTTGCGCCGGGCAGGGCCGCCGGGCGGCTAGTCTGCCCTACAGTGCCGTCCTGGAAAGCCACCCCGGAAGCGCGCCGGCACAGGCGATCCGGCGGCCGGCCCCGATGTCAGCTCAGGAGATCCGTGTGACCGCCGTCAGCGAAGCCCGCGTGAAGCCCGCCAGCAAGGCAGATGGCTACACCGCACGCCACCTGACCGTCCTGGAGGGCCTGGAGGCCGTCCGCAAGCGGCCCGGCATGTACATCGGCTCGACCGACGGCCGGGGCATGCTGCACTGCCTGTGGGAGATCATCGACAACTGCGTCGATGAGGCCCTCGGCGGGCATTGCTCCCATATCGACATCGTGCTGCATGAGGATGGCTCAGCCGAGGTGACCGATGACGGCCGCGGCATCCCGGTGGACATCGAGCCCCGGACCGGGCTGAATGGCGTCGAGCTGGTCATGACCCGGCTGCACGCGGGCGGGAAGTTCGGCGGCGGCTCCTACACCGCCTCGGGCGGCCTGCACGGGGTCGGCGCCTCGGTGGTCAACGCGCTGTCGGGGCGGCTGGACGTCTGCGTGAGCCGGGGCGGCTCCGAGTGGATGACCAGCTTCCGCCGGGGCATGCCCGGCGAGTTCGCGGCCGGCGGCCCGGAGGCGCCGTTCGCGCCCGGCCAGGGCCTGCGCAAGGGCCGCCGGGTGGCCAAGACCGTCACCGGCACCCGGATCCGGTTCTGGCCCGACCGGCAGGTCTTCGTGCCCGGCGCGGACTGGGGCTTCGCCAGCCTGATCGAGCGGGCCCGGCAGACCGCCTACCTGGTTCCCGGCCTGGCCATCAAGATCACCGACGAGCGTGCCGTCCAGGACGACGGGACTGACACCGATCCCGGTGACGGGCGCCGCGAGGTCGAGTTCCGGTTCGCCGGCGGCATCGCGGAGTTCTGCGCGCACCTGTCCCGCGGGGAGCCAGTGACCGATGTGCTGCGGCTGACCGGTTCCGGGCAGTTCACCGAGACCGTGCCGGTGCTCGATGACCAGGGGCACCTGACTCCGACGGACGTGGAGCGCGAGCTGGACGTCGACGTCGCGCTGCGCTGGGACAGCGGCTATGACTCCACCACCCGGTCGTTCGTGAACGTCATCGCCACCCCCAAGGGCGGCACGCACGTCACCGGATTCGAGCGGGCCATCGTGCGGACCGTGAACGAGCAGCTGCGCGCCACCCGGCTGCTGCGCAACGGCGACGAGGCCGTGATCAAGGAAGACGTGCTGGAGGGCCTGACGGCGGTGATCGCGGTCCGGCTGCCCGAGCCGCAGTTCGAGGGCCAGACCAAGGAAGTGCTCGGCACGCCGGCTGCCTCCCGGATCGTGGCCCAGGTGGTCTCCGCCGAGCTGCGCAGCTTCCTGGACGGCAAGGTCCGGGGCAGCAAGCAGCAGGCCCGCGCCGTCCTGGACAAGGTCGCCGCGGCGGCCAAGACCCGGATCGCCGCGCGGGAGCACCGGGAGAACCAGCGGCGCAAGACCAGCCTGGCTAACTCGGCGCTGCCGGCCAAGCTGGTCGACTGCCGGTCCGCCGATGACCGCAGTGAGCTGTTCATCGTCGAGGGTGACTCGGCGCTTGGCACCGCGAAGCTGGCCAGGGATTCGGAGTTCCAGGCCCTGCTGCCGATCCGCGGCAAGATCCTCAACGTGCAGAAGGCCTCGCTGGCCGACATGCTCAAGAACACCGAGTGCGCCGCGATCATCCAGGTGCTCGGAGCCGGATCGGGCAGCGCCTTCAACCTGGAGGCCGCCCGGTACCAGCGGGTGATCTTCATGGCTGACGCCGATGTCGACGGCGCGCACATCCGGACCCTGCTGCTCACCTTGTTCCACCGCTACATGCGGCCCATGCTGGACGCCGGGCGGATATTCGCGGCCGTCCCGCCGCTGCACCGGATCGAGCTGACCAGCCCGCGCAAGAACCAGGCGAAGTACCGCTACACCTACTCCGACGCGGAGCTGCACCGGACGCTGCTGGAACTGGAGCGCAAGAGCCAGCGCTGGAAGGAGCCACCGCAGCGCTACAAGGGCCTGGGCGAGATGGACGCCAGCCAGCTGGCGGAGACGACCATGGACCCGCGCCAGCGCACCCTGCGCCGGATCAGGATCGAGGACGCGGCCGCCGCGAACGGCATCTTCGACTTGCTGATGGGGACCGAGGTGGCGCCGCGCCGCGACTTCATCGTCGGCGGCGCCGCCGAGCTGGACCCGGCCCGGATCGACACCTGACCGGCCGGCCGGGCCGGACCTCCTGGCCCGGGCCGCGCGGCCGCAGCGGCCGGCTACAGCAGCCGGGTCGGCAGCTCCTGCTCGGTCACCTGGCCGTCGGCACCGCGGCTGACCGACCAGGCCCGGGCGCCGGCCACCTCGGTGAAGGCCTCGTGCAGCTCGCTGCCGTAGAAGACCAGGCCGGTGCCGTTGTCGGTGGCGTAGCCGTCGGGCAGCACGCCGTCGGCGATCAGCCGCTGGGTCAGCGGCCGGCGCTCGGGCTCGGCGTCGTAGTGCGGGCTGTTGGACCACGGCAGGAAGCCCAGCGCGTTCGTCACCGGCCGCAGCCGCGGCCCGAAGGAGTCGGTCGTGCCGCCGGCGTGCCAGCAGATCGAGCCCGCCGACACGCCCATCAGCACTACCCCGGCCTGCCAGCAGTCGCGCAGGATCGTGTCCAGCCCGTGCAGCCGCCACAGCGCCAGCAGGTTGGCGGTGCTGCCGCCGGTCACCCAGATGATGTCCTGGCCGGCCAGGTGCGCGGCGATGTCGGCGACACTCGGCATCGGGAACAGCGACAGGTGCGAGACGAGCATGTCGAGCCGGCCGAAGGCCGCGTAGCAGCGGGCCAGGGTGGCCGGGTCATCGCCGACGGCGGTGCCGATCACGCACAGCCGGGGATGCCGGCCGGCCCGGGCCAGCCGGGCCGCCAGCGCGTAGGCCGGCCCGGCCACGTTGTCCAGCAGGCCGTCCGCTGACTGGCGGAAGCCGATGCTGGTCGCGATGATGGTCGGCTGCGCTGCCGTCATGCCATCCCTCCGGTAGTGGTGCCGCCCAGGGCCGCCAGCGGCTGCCGGACGCGCTCGCCGGAGCCGTCCCGGCGCCCGTCGGCGGCGGGCAGCTCCACCGGCGTGCCTGCCTCGGTGGCGCCCCGGGCCGGGCCGGGCCCGGCCCAGGCCAGGACCAGGGCGTCCTCGCCCTTGAGGAACCGGTGGCAGCGCACCCCGCCGGTGGCCCGGCCCTTGGCCGGGTACTCCCGGTACGGGGTGACCTTGACCGTCGCGGCGGTCGTGCCCGGCAGCGCGCTGGCCGACCCGGCCACCGTCACGACCACCGGCTCGCCGCCGGCCGGCTCGACGTCGCTGTCGTTGTCCACCGCTCCGAACCACACCACGCTGGCCCGCGCGGCCAGCCGGATCCCGGCCATGCCGCCCGCTGCCCGGCCCTGCGGCCGGACCCCGGCCGCCGGGAAGCGCAGCAGCTGCGCGTCGTTAGTGATGAACACCAGGTCCTGCTCCTCGCTGGCCAGCTGGACGGCACCGATGACCTGGTCGCCGTCCTTCAGCGAGATCACCTCGAACTCGGTCGCGTTCTGCGGGTAGTCCGGCGAGACGCGCTTGACCACGCCCTGCGCGGTGCCCAGGGCCAGGCCCGCGCCAGCCTCGTCCGCCGCCACCACGGCCACGACGCTCTCGCCGGGATTGGTGGAAACGAACTCGCTGAGCGGTGCGCCGCCCGACAGGGCGGGGGAGTGGGCGCTGGGCGGCAGGGCGGGCAGCTCCAGCACGCCGATCCTGATCAGCCGGCCCCCGGAGGTGAGCACCCCGACCGTGCCCCGCGCCGTGGCCGGCACCGAGGCCACGATGACGTCGTGGGCGGCGCGCTGGGCGCGGCCGGCCTTGCGCCCGCCAGTATCCGGCGGCGGTGGCTCTGGGAGCTGCTCAGCCCCGTCCGGGCCGGCCGGGACAGCCGCGGTCCGGGCCAGCAGCCCGGCCGAGGACAGCAGCACGGTGCACGGGTCGTCGGCCACCTCCAGCGGCACCGCAGCGGTCCGGGCCGCGCCGCTGGCCTCCAGCAGCACCGTCCGGCGGGGGGTAGCGAACCGCTCGCTCACGCTGGCCAGCTCATCGGACACGAGCTCGCGCAGCCGCTGCTCGGACTCCAGGATCGCGGTCAGCTCAGCGATCTCGGCCTGCAGCGTGTCGCGCTCGCCCTCGAGCTCCAGCTTGTCGTAGCGGGTCAGCCGGCGCAGCGGCGTGTCCAGGATGTACTGCGCCTGGATCTGAGTCAGGTCGAACACCGACATCAGCCGCTGCCGGGCCGCGGCGGCGTCGTCGCTGGTCCGGATGACCTGGATGACCTCGTCGATGCTGAGCAGCGCGATGATCAGGCCGTCGACCAGGTGCAGCCGGTCGACGCGCTTGCTGCGGCGGAACGCGGTCCGGCGCCGGACCACCTCGATCCGGTGGCCGACGTAGATCTGCAGCAGCTCGCGCAGCCCGAGTACCCGCGGCTGGCCGTCCACCAGGACCACGTTGTTGATGCCGAAGGTCTCCTCCATCGGCGTCAGCCGGTAGAGCTCGGCCAGCACGGCCTCGGGGTGGAAGCCGTTGCGGATCTCGATGACCAGGTGCAGGCCGCGGTGCCGGTCGGTCAGGTCCTTCAGGTCGGCGATCCCGTTCAGCTTCCTGGCCTGCACCATGTCCTTGATCCGGCTGATCACCTTCTCCGGGCCGACGCCGTAGGGCAGCTCGGTGATGACGATGCCGGTGCGCCGCGGGGTGAGCTTCTCCACCCGCGCTGCCGCCCGGGTGCGGAAGATGCCGCGGCCGGTGGCATAGGCGTCCCGGATGCCGTCCAGGCCCACGATCTTCCCGCCCGTCGGCAGGTCGGGGCCCGGCACGAAGCGCATCAGCGTGTCCAGGTCGGCGTCAGGATGGGCGATCAGGTGCCGGGCCGCGGCGACGACCTCGCCCAGGTTGTGCGGCGCCATGTTGGTGGCCATCCCGACGGCGATCCCGGACGCTCCGTTGACCAGCAGGTTCGGGAAGGCGGCGGGCAGCACCTCGGGCTGGACGTCCTGGCCGTCGTAGTTGGGGATGAAGTCGACGGTGTCCTCATCGAGCGAGGCGGTCATCTCCAGCGCCGCGGCCGACAGGCGGGCCTCGGTGTAGCGCATCGCGGCCGGGGCGTCGTCGCCGCCCATGGAGCCGAAGTTGCCGTGCCCGTCGATCAGCGGCAGTCGCATGGCGAACGGCTGGGCCAGCCGGACCAGGGCGTCGTAGATCGCGCTGTCGCCGTGCGGGTGCAGCCGGCCCATGACCTCGCCGACCACCCGCGCGCACTTGACGTGCGCGCGGTCGGGCCGCAGGCCCATCTCGCTCATCTGGTACAGGATCCGCCGCTGCACGGGCTTGAGCCCGTCCCGCGCGTCCGGCAGGGCGCGCTGGTAGATGACCGAGTAGGCGTACTCGAGGTAGCTGCCCCGCATCTCATCGGTGACGTCGATGTCAACGATGTTTTCCTCGAAGTCCTCGGGCGGCGGAGTTGTCGTGGTGCGTCTGGCCATGACCGCCATTGTGCCGTCCCGCCTGGCCCCGTGCCTTTCCGGCACGCCGTATCATGCTCGCCTCCGGGATGCCCGCAGGGGCGCCGTCTTCCCTCGTCGCAGGCTCCTCAGTCCAGACGGCGCCCGGCATCCCTCCGGCGAGGATTCACCGGGCTGCCTGGCGGGCCCGGTAGGCAGCGACGTTGACCCGGTTGGCGCACGAGGTGCTGCAGAACCGCCGGGACTGGTTCTTGGACAGGTCCACGTGCACGTCCGAGCAGTCCTGCGCCGCGCACCGCCGCAGGCGGCCGAGCTGCCCGGCGCGGATCAGGTCGATCACGGCCAGCGCCGCCTCGACGGCCATCCGCTCGGCCAGCGGCGCGCCGGGCGGCGCGGCGTGCACGTGGTAGTCCCAGCCGTCGTGCCGGACCAGCTGCGGCAGCGCGTGCGACTCCCGCAGCAGGGCGTTGACCAGGGCCGCGGCCTCGTCCACGTCGGAGTCCCACAGCTGCTCCAGCCGCGGCCGCAGCGCGCGCACGGCGGCCAGCTCGGCGGCGTCGCGGGTGCGGTCCCCGGTCCACTGCCAGGCGGTCACGAAACGGTCCAGCGCCGCCACGTCGCTCAGCTCGTCGCCGTCGTCGCCCCGGACGGTGTTCACCAGGGCAACCGCCCCGGTCAGCGCCACCTCGGTGTCATGGGCAAAAAGCACTTGACCCCTTTCGCAGCCCCCGATACTGTCACTAGCGTAATCTACTTTTGCCTCTTACAAAACGACTTTGGGAGCATCTCGTTGGCTAGCGCGCAGGCTCGCTCCGCTGCCTCCGGCCGGGGCGTGGCCCTGGCCGTGGCGTCGGCCGCGACGTTCGGGACGTCGGGAACCTTCGCCGCGTCACTGATCGACGCGGGCTGGAGCCCGGCGGCCGCGGTCACCGCCCGGATCACGGTGTCGGCACTGGTGCTGACCATTCCCGCGCTCCTGCAACTGCGCGGCCAGTGGGGGCTGCTGCGCCGCGGCGCGGGCCAGATAGCCGCCTACGGCCTGATCGCGGTGGCGGGCTGCCAGGTGTGCTACTTCAGCGCCATCGCGCGGATGCCGGTGGGCGTCGCGCTGCTGCTGGAGTACCTGGGCATCATCATGGTCGTCGGCTGGCTGTGGGCGCGGCACGGGCAGCGGCCGCGCCGCCGGACCCTGGCCGGCACGGTAGCCGCCCTGGCCGGGCTCGGCCTGGTCCTTGACCTGTCCGGGTCCGCCCGGCTCAGCCTGACCGGGGTACTGTTCGCGCTGCTGGCGGCCATCGGCCTGGCCACGTTCTTCATCCTGTCGGCGGCCGACGCGGACCCGCTGCCGCCCATCGTGATGGCCTGGGGCGGCATGTGCACCGGGGCGATCGCCCTGGGCGCGGCAGGCGCGGCGGGAGTGCTGCCGATGGTCGCGCCGGCCCGCGCCGTGGACTTCCTCGGCCACCGGGTCAGCTGGCTGGTGCCTATCCTCGGCCTGTCCCTGATCGCCGCGGTCTTCGCCTACGTGGCGGGGATCACAGCAGCCCGGCTGCTCGGGCCGAAGCTCGCCTCGTTCATCGGCATCTCCGAGGTGCTGTTCGCGGTCCTGTTCGCCTGGGTCCTGCTCGGCCAGCTGCCATCGCTGATCCAGCTCGGCGGCGGCGTCCTGATCCTGGCCGGGGTGATCCTGGTCCGCTCCGATGAGCTGCGCGGCAGCCCGGAGCACAAGCCAGGCAGCGAGCCGGACCCGGCGGACGCCAGGGAGCTGCCCGGCGACGTCGTGGCCGGGCGGGCAGGCTAGCTCGCGGGCAGGCTAGCTCGCGGGCAGGCTAGCCTGCGACCGGGCTTACAGCAGCGGGCGGGCGCCGACCAGGCTGAGGGCGCGGGCCGCCAGCCGGGATCCGCTGACCAGCGCCTCCGCCGGGGGCTTCTTGTCCAGCCAGGCGGGCAGGAAGCCGGCGCAGAACGCGTCGCCCCCGCCGGTCCGGTCCACCAGCTTCTCCAGCGGCGGGGCTGGCACCCGGACCGGGTCCGGGCGCCCGTTGGCGTAGAACAGCGCGCCGTCGGCGCCCATCTTCATGACCACATGGGGGTACCAGGCGTTCAGCACCCGGGCGGCCTGCTCGGGCTCCTCCCGCCCGGTCAGCACGCGGCCCTGGGCGGCGTTCACGAACAGCAGCGCAGCGCCGTTGGTGAGCTGCAGGAACGGCTCGGCGCCGACCCGCTCCAGCGGGGCCGCCGAGGCGCCGTCCACGGAGATCGTCATCCCGGCCCGCTGAGCATGCGACATGGCCGCCAGGGTGGCCTGCCGGGAGCCCTCGTTGAGCAGCGTGTACCCCGAGACGTGCAGATGGCTGCCGGGCGTGAACAGGTCCTTAGGCAGGTCATCGGGGGACAGGGCGGCGTTGGCGCCGGGATCGGACAGCATCGTGTGGTCGCCCTTGTGGGTGACCATGACCACGCAGGTGCCGGTCGGCCGCTCCGGGTCCATCACCAGCCGCGCGTCGACCCCGTAGCCCATCAGCTCCATGTCGCGGTTCCGGCCGGCGATGTCGGCCCCGCGACGGCCGACGAAGGCCACCTCGGCCCCGTCGACGGCCAGCCACGCGGCGATGTTCGCCCCGGAGCCTCCTCCGTGCATGGTCACGACGGCGGGCGTGTCGCTGCCCCTGGCCAGCGGCAGGGCGGCGTGGGCGACCGTGTCCGTCATGAGATCACCAACGACGACGACGCGCGTCATGCCGTCTCACCACCTTGATCACGGGGCTGTGAGCCGACGGCTCGTCCACGAGCCCGGCTCAGAGCTAGCGCATAGAACTTAACAGTTCCGCGGACCGCTCTTGTGCCGTTCCGGGGTCCGAATCCGTGATTGGTAGCGATTCGGTCATGTTGGGCGATGCTCCCCCGGGGGGTCCGGGGCCGGGACGCCCCCGGTCTGGGCGTTTCCGGGAGGTCGTCCCCCTGGGAGAAATCAGGCCGGGGCCGGAGCACCCTCGGCAGGCAGAGCGGCGGGTCCGGGGGGTGGCCCCCAGGGCTAGCACTGCGTGCTCAGCACCTGCCCGGCGGCGACCAGCACGGTCTCCTCGGACTCGGCGGCCAGCCGCTGGTTCAGCCAGCCCAGCTGATCACGGAAGGCGCGGCCCGCCGGGGTCGCGGGCACGATCCCCGCGCCGACCTGGTCGCTGACGGCGACCACCCGGGCCCCGGCCTGCCGCCAGGCGGCGACCAGAGCGTCCAGCCGGGCGGCCAGCGCGGCCTGCGCCGCCCGGTCGCCGGCCGCCCAGGCGCCGGCCTCGGTCATGGCCGCGGTCAGCCAGGTCCCGATCCCGTCGATCAGGACGGCGCCGCGCAGCCGGCGCAGCGCCCCGGCCACGTCGGTGGTCTCCATCGTCGGCCACCAGCGCGGCCGGGCGGCCTGGTGCGCCGCGATCCGCTGCTGCCACTCGGCATCCGGCCCGTCCGGACCGGTCGCGGCATCGTCCGGGAAAGGCCCGGCGGCCAGGTAGGTCACCCGGGGCTCGGCGGCCAGCCGCCGCTCGGCCTCGCGCGACTTGCCCGACCGGGCGCCGCCCAGGATCAGCGTGCGGTGCGGCCCGCGGGGCGCCGGGTCCGGCCCGCCAGCCGCCGGCGTGCCCCGGCCGGGCTGGCCGCCGCCGGGAGGTGGCCCGGCCGGCGGCCGGGCAGGCGCAGTCAGCACGTCGCCGTCGGCCGGACTGACTGCCCGCCAGAAGCCGCACCGGCGGCGCAGCTCCGCCGCCGAGCTGATCCGGTGGTCGGCATACAGCGCCGCGACCAGGGCGGTGCCGCCGCCGTCGGGGCCGGGGAGCAGGCGGCGGCGGCGCAGTGCGCCGAGCTGGGCCGGGTCGTCCAGCAGGTCGAGCAGCGCCGCGTCGTAGGCCCGGCTTCCCGCAGGCGGGTCGGGACTGCGGCCCGGGCCGGCGGCCGTCAGCAGCCGGGCGCCGTCGGGGCTGGTGATATCCCAGCCGCCGCGCACCGGCTCGATCCGGTAGCCGGGCGCCGGGCCGGGCTCGCGGCCGGGCACCAGGCGCAGCTGGCCATCGATCACCACCTCGGCACCGCGCCGCCCGTTACTGCTGGTCCTGACGCGCATGCAGGAGGCGCACCGGCAGTCCGCGGCAGGCCAGCCAGCTGGCCCCGCGGTACCTGCGAACCGAATCTCCATGCCCGTCCCGTCTCGCGGCCCCCGCGGCCCGGGTGGCTACGATAGGCGTCCGGCCGGCCCGGCTGGCCGGCCTCGGGCCTGCTTCCTGCCGGGCCCGCGGCAGACGGCCCGATCCTAGCTACCGAGGCGAGACATGACCTGGACCTGGCAGTTCGAGAAGGCCGACGGCAGCGCGGTCACCTCCCGCGACCTGTCCAAGGAGACCTGGGCCAGTCAGGGCGACGCGGAGAGCTGGCTCGGCGAGAACTGGCGGAGCCTGCTGGAGCAGGGCGTGGACCAGGTCAGCCTGGTCGAGGACGGGCGGGTCGAGTACGGCCCGATGAGCCTGCACCCGGCGGAGGGCTAGGCACCCCGCCGGGCACAGGCCCGGTGTCAGCTCAGCGGACTGCCGCCCGGTGGATCAGCGGGCCGGTCAGGGACGGCTGGGCGGGCTGGCGGTGTGCACCGGGTCGCTGACGATCTCCGGACCCAGGATGTCGTCAATGCGGCGCATCAGGGCCGGGTCCAGCCGGACGCCGGCGGCGCCGGCGTTGTCGTGCACCTGCTCGGGCCGGGTCGCCCCGATAATCGCCGCTGAGACGTTCGGGTTCTGCAGCGTCCACGCGACGGCCAGCTGGGCCAGGGTCAGGCCGGCCTCGTCCGCGACGGGCTTGAGCTGCTGCACCCGGGTCAGCAGGTCGTCCTTCAGGAACCGCGAGATGAAGTTCGCGCCACCGGACTGGTCGGTTGCCCGCGAGCCCGCTGGCGGCTCGGCGCCGGGCAGGTACTTGCCGGTCAGGATGCCCTGGCCGATGGGCGAGAACACGACCTGGCCGAGGCCTTCCTGCTGGCACAGCGGCACGACCTCGGCCTCGATGACCCGCCAGACCATGTTGTACTGCGGCTGGTTGGAGACGATCCGGTCAAAGCCCATGTCGGCGGCGATCTTCAGGGCGGCGGCGATCTCCTCGGCCCGCCACTCCGACACCCCGACGTACAGCACCTTGCCCTGGCGGACCAGGTCATCAAAGGCCCGCATGGTCTCTTCCAGCGGGGTCTCGTAGTCATACCGGTGGGCCTGGTACAGGTCGACGTAGTCGGTCTGCAGCCGGCGCAGCGAGGCATGCGCGGACTCCATGATGTGCTTACGGGACAGGCCGCGGTCATTCTGGCCGCTGCCGGTCGGCCAGAACACCTTGGTGAAGATCTCCAGCGACTCCCGGCGGATCCCGTGCAGGGCCCGGCCGAGGATGGTCTCGGCCCGGGTGCCGGCGTAGGCGTCGGCGGTGTCGAACGTCGTGATGCCGACGTCGAGCGCGGCCGCGACGCAGGCCTTCGCAGCATCCTCCTCAACCTGCGATCCGTGGGTGACCCAGTTTCCGTAGGCGAGCTCGCTGATCTTCAGGCCGCTGCGGCCAAGATGACGGTATTCCATGCCGCCTAACCTATTGGGGGCCGCGCCGGGCGGCCCGACGGCCTGGCAGTTAGCGATCTTGGCCGGGCCTCAGATCTCGTCGCCGGGCTTCACCCGGGGCTGCGGCACGCGCATCTTGCGGATCTGGGTGCCGCGCATGGCGGTGTACATCCGCACCCCGCGGGTGCTCTGGCCGGGGAAGCGCTCACGGGCCAGCCGCATCACCTTGCCGCCGACGAAATAGCCCTCGACCACCAGGATGCCCAGGATCACCACGATGAGGTAGTCGACGATCGGCTGGCCGCGCAGCGCGGGCACGAACAGCAGCGCGACCAGGATCACGATCGCGTACAGGTAGTACTCGCTGAGGCCCCGGCGGGAGTCGACGACGTCGCGGGCCAGCCCGCGCACCGGGCCCTGGTCCTTGCGCGGCAGCGCCCAGTCCTCGCCGCGCCGCATGGCCTCCATGCGGCGGACCCGGGTGGCGCGGTCCCGGTCCCGGCCCTGCTGGCCCGCGGCCTTGCGGTCGCCCGGCGCGGAGTAGGGCTGGCGGCGGCGCTTCTCGGCCTCGCTGCGCTTGGGCGTGGGCCGTCCCTTGGCCGCGGTGTAGCCGGACCGGGATCCCTCGGCGGCGTCCTCGTCCTGCTCAGCTGGCGTGTCGGGATCGAGCACGTCAGGTGCGTCTTGTGCGCGTCGTCGGAACACCCGGCCAGCCTACCGGGACGAACGCCCCAGATCGCTACTCAGAAGATCGGCGCGGCATGCCGCCCGCGGATGACGCGTGCATCAGGGCGTCGTAGGCTGGGCAAAACACTTGTCGCAATGTCCGTTGCCTCACGCAGGCGCCAGTCCGCGGCACTGCCGGGCTGCGGCAGCGGTGTACATGTATGAGGGGATGGTCGCGCCTATGGGCGTTATGAAGCGAGTGTCCACGCTCTTCAAGACCAAGGCCAACAAGGCCCTGGACCGGATGGAAGATCCGCGAGAGACGCTGGACTACTCCTACCAGACGCAGCTGGAGCTCCTGCAGAAGGTGCGCCGCGGCGTCGCGGACGTTGCGACATCACGCAAGCGGGTCGAGCTGCAGCTCAACCAGCTGCAGCAGTCCTCGGACAAGCTGGACCGGCAGGCCAGGGACGCCCTGGGGGCCGGCCGCGAGGACCTGGCCCGCGAGGCGCTGACCCGGAAGTCCGGCGTGCAGCAGCAGGTCGCTGACCTGCAAACGCAGTATGCCTCCCTGCAGGGCGAGGAGGAGAAGCTCACCAATGCCTCGCAGCGGCTGCAGGCCAAGGTGGACTCCTTCCGGACGCGCAAGGAGACCATCAAGGCCACCTACACCGCGGCCGAGGCCCAGACCCGGATCAACGAGGCCTTCACCGGCATCTCGGAAGAGATGGGTGATGTCGGCATGGCGATCCAGCGGGCTGAGGACAAGACCGAGCAGATGAAGGCCCGGGCCGGCGCGATCGACGAGCTGATGGCCTCGGGCGCGCTGGACGACGTGGTGAGCGGCCCGCGCGACGACATCCAGCTCGAGCTGGACCGGATGGGCGCCGGCACCAGTGTTGACCATGAGCTGGAGCAGATGAAGGCCGAGCTGGGCGGTGGCAGCGCACCGCGCGAGATTGAGGGCGGCCAGGGCGAGACCGGCTCGCAGGCCCAGACGGCCACGGCCACGCCGGCGGTGGAGCAGCCGCAGGCGGGTGACCCGAAGTGATCGTCCGGATCCTGGGCGAGGGTCAGCTGATCGTGGACGACTCCGCCCTGAGCGAACTGAACGAGCTGGATTCCCGGCTCGAGGCGGCCGTGGAGCGCAACGACGAGGCGGCCTTCACCGCGGCCCTGGCTGCGCTGCTGGGCCGGGTCAGGGAGCTGGGCACCCCGGCTGACCTGGATGCCCTTGAGCCGTCCGGGCTGATTCTGCCGCAGGCCGACGCGACCATGGAAGATGTCCGCCAGCTGCTGGCTGATGACGGGCTTATCCCGGGCTGAGAAAGGGCTGAAAGCGGCTGCGGGGCCAGGGTCGCGCGGAACGAAGCGCGTCGTGCGAGCGTTGCAGTAAATGAACGGCGTACTCGTCATCGCCTTCCCGGGGCACAGCGTTCCGGGCGGGCGGCGAGCATCTCGTGCGCCTGGGCGTGGAGCCAGGGCCGGGGGCGAGTGGCGGCGACGGGGCACGGCACCGTTCGCGGTGTAATGAGGGCTAGGCGGCCCGTCCCGGGCCGCTAACGAAACGGAGGCGCCCCCGATGGCGCGAACTCGCTACGCGTCTGACCCCGGGCTGATTGCACGGATGGGCGCGACTATGTTCCTGCTGGGCCTGGTGTTCGCCGGGCTCATCGTGGGACTGTTCTACATCCTGGACCTGTACTCCAGCCGGGGGAACTCGGGCCAGACCACCAGCACGACAGCGTGGATTGTGCTGGCCGCGCTGATCGGCGTCGGCTCGGCTTTCGCGTCGTACTACTGGTCGGACAAGATCGCCCTGCGCACGTCCGGGGCCCGCCTGGTCAGCCCGGACGACTCGCAGGACGCCGCCCGGCTGCACGCGATCGTGGACCGGCTGTGCGCGCTGGCCAACATGCCCAAGCCGCGGGTGGCCATCGCGCCCACGTCCATGCCCAACGCGTTCGCCACCGGCCGCAGCAGCAAGGTCGCGGTGGTCTGCGCCACCCAGGGCCTGCTGGACAAGCTGGACGACAACGAGGAGCTCGAGGGCGTCCTGGCGCATGAGATGTCGCACGTGGCGCACAAGGACGTCGCGGTCATGACGATCGCCTCGTTCCTGGGCATCGTGGCCGCGCTGCTGGTCCGGTTCGCCTTCTACTCCGAGCTGTTCGGCGGCGGCGGCCGCGACCGGCGCAGCGGCGGCAACGACCAGAACGCGGTGCCGATCGTGCTCATCGTCCTGGTCGTCGGGATGATTACCTACGCGATCAGCTTCCTGCTGATCCGGCTGCTGTCGCGCTATCGCGAGCTGTCGGCCGACCGGTCCGGCGCGCTGCTGACCGGACGGCCCTCGAAGCTGGCCAGCGCCCTGGTCAAGGTGACCGGCGAGATGGCCAGGATCCCGACCAGGGACCTGCGGACGGCCGAGCCGCTGAACGCCTTCTACTTCACCCCGGCGCTGTCCAACCGGCCCGGCCAGTTCAGCCTGAACAGCATCTTCTCCACCCACCCGCCGCTGGAGAAGCGGCTCAAGCAGCTCGACGAGATCGCTCAGCAGCTCGGCCGCTAGGCCCCGGCCGGGGGTCCCGGCCGCAGCGCACGCCGCGAGGAGGCAGCAGGTGGGATTCCTGGACACGATCCTGGGCCGGACTAAGCCTGCCCCGCCCAACCTGGACAACCTGTTCGGGCTGCCCGGCGCGGCGCTCACGCTGGAGGCCGGGACCGATTTCCGGCCCACCGGCAGCGGCTCGGTGTGCTTCCGGGCCACCGAGGGCCGCGCCTTCAGCGACATCGAGAAGGACGTCCGTGACCTGCTGGCCATGGGCGGGGAGAAGCCCCCGGAGGTCTCCACCGACTCCTACGGCTTCACCTGGCTGGTCTGCCATCATGACCCGGCTGACGCGTCCGGGCTGGTCACCGACCTGCACGCGGTCAACTCCTCGCTGGAGCTGGGCGGCTTCGGGCCGCAGCTGCTGTGCACGATCATGGCCTTCCAGGACGCCGGCGGCCGCAGCCTGGGCCTGGTCTACCTGTACAAGCGGGGGACGTTCTACCCGTTTGCCCCGCAATCCGGGCAGCGTCGCGACAACGCGCTGGAACTGCAGATCCGCGGTCAGATCGGTGACGACCTGAAAGTCGAGCCGGAGCTGAACCGCTGGTTCCCGGTGTGGGGCGCGCCCGGCCTGTAGGAAACGCCAGTGCCGCCAGCCAGCCGGGCGGCCTGCCGGGCCGGCGCGCGGCAAGAAGCGGGGCCGGCCGGAATGCCAGCGCCGGGCTTATGGTTGGTTGGTACAGCAGGTGACGGGCCCCGCCACAGGGGCGACGGCTAGTCGGACGCAGGAGTAATCCGAGATGACAGTTCAGGACCAGGCCATCACTCAGGGCATCAACCTCACCGAGGCTGCCGCCGTGAAGGTCGGCAACCTGCTGGAGCAGGAGGGCCGCGACGACCTGCGGCTCCGCATCGCCGTGCAGCCTGGTGGCTGCTCGGGCCTGCGCTACCAGCTGTACTTCGACGAGCGCGAGATCGACGGTGACCTGGTAAGCGCGTACGGCGCTGTCCAGGTGGTGACCGACAAGATGAGCGCCCCTTACCTGAGCGGGGCCACCGTCGACTTCGTCGACACCATCGAGAAGCAGGGCTTCACGATCGACAACCCGAACGCCGGGGGATCGTGCGCCTGCGGCGACTCGTTCCACTGATTTACCCGTAACGGCCGCCTGGCTAGCTCCGGCTGACCAGGCGGCCGTTGGCCTGCCCAGACGGCTGCTCCGTCATGTTATTCTTATAACATGACGGAGAAGAAGTCGGTGCTGAACGTCACGGTGGCCGAGTCCGTAGCTGGGGCCGTCCGGCGCGAGGCAGCGATCCGCAATGTCACCATTTCCAGCGTCGTTGAGGCGGCGCTGGCCGAGCAGCTCAAGTGGTACCAGATCCGCGCCGACGGCCTGGCCGCGGTCGAAGAGGAGTACCGCGAGGCCGGACATCCCACGGCAGAGGCCGAGGCCGATGCGGCGGCCTGGGTTGAGGAGGCGAGCCGGCAGCTCAGCGACGCGCTGGCCGATGAGCAACCGCGGACTGCAGACGTGGTGGACGGAGCGGCGTGAGTGCTGTGCCGGACAACGTCGTCTATGACAGCGGCGCCCTCATCTCCCTGGATGACGGCCGCAGGCGGTCACCCATTGACCGGCATCGCCGGCTCCTTCAGTTAAGCCACAAGATTCTGGTCCCGACGGTGGTGGCCGCGCAGGTCGTGCGAAGGCCGGAAGCTCAGGCCAGGCTTATGCGAGCGCTACGGGGCTGCGATCTGATCCCGTTCACCGCCCAGCACCACCTGCCAGTCGGGCGGCTGCTGGCAGACTCCGGAACTGCCGACGTTGGTGATGCCTTTGTGGCGGTGCTGGCCGCGCGAACCCGGGCGATGGTGATCAGCACGGACCCTGGCGACATCAGCCATCTGCTGAACTGTCTCGGCGTGAAGTTGCCGGTGCTCGCGATCTGAGCCGGGCGCCGGAGCGTCGATGCACCTCAGCCGCAGGTGTGCCGTCCCCAGCTGCGTCCGGCAGGCGCGCGGTAGCCTGTCTGAGCCCGCTCAGACCCCGGCCGAAGGACAACCGTGCGCATTGCCGTGACCGGCTCGATCGCGACCGACCACCTGATGACCTTCCCCGGCCGGATCTCCGAGCAGCTGATGCCGGGCAAGCTCGACAAGGTCGCGCTGTCCTTCCTGGTCGACACCCTGGAGATCCGCCGCGGCGGGGTGGCCGCCAACATCGCCTTCGGGCTGGGCTGCCTGGGCCTGCGGCCGCTGCTGGTCGGCACCACCGGCGCCGACTTCGCCGAGTACCGCGGCTGGCTGGAGCGGCACGGCGTGGACACCAGCGGCGTGCGCCAGTCATCGGCGCACCACACCGCCCGGTTCATCAGCACCACCGACCTGGACATGAACCAGATCGCCTCGTTCTACCCCGGCGCCATGAGCGAGGACTCCAGCATTGACGTCAGCGACCTGGCCGGGCACGCGGACCTGGTCGTGATCGGGGCCACCGACCCGGAGGCCATGTTCGGCTTCACCGCGCAGTGCCGGCGGGCCGGGATCCCGTTCGCGGCCGACAGCTCCTGGCAGCTGGCCCGCATGGACGGCGAACAGGTCCGCGACCTGGTCGACGGGGCCGCCTACCTGTTCAGCAACGAGTACGAGGCCGAGCTCCTGGTGCACAAGAGCGGCTGGACCAGCGATGAGCTGACCGCGCAGGTCGGCATCCGGGTGACCACGCTGGGCGGCGAAGGCGCCCGGGTGGAGGTGGCAGGCGAGCCGCCGGTCGAGGTCCGCGCCATCCCGGACGCGGCACCGCGCGAGCCGACCGGCGCCGGCGACGCGTTCCGCTCCGGCTTCCTGGCCGCCGTCTCCTGGGGGCTGAGCCTGGAGCGCGCCGCCCAGCTCGGCAACATGATCGCCGTGCACGCCCTGGAGACGACCGGCACGCAGGAGTACGCGCTCAAGCCCGCCGAGCTGGCCGCCCGGCTGTCGGCCGCCTACGGCTCGCAGGCGGGCGAGGACGTCGCCGCGCACTTCAGCTAGCCGGCCGGGGTTAGCCAGCGGGAGCTAGCCGGGCCGGGCGCGGTGGCCGCCGCAGCCGCGCAACTGGCGCGGGCCCGGCAAGCGTGACGGCCGGCCCCGCTCCGGGGCCGGCCGTCACGGTGCTGCCGTGCGGAGAGCGCGCGTCGCCCGCCTGCTACGCCGGCCGGAAGGACCCGATGTAGCGCCACGGCGAGCCGACGCCCGTCGCGTCGTCGTAGCCCTTCGTGGCGTGCAGCGCCGCTGCCCCCTCGCCGTCGATTCCGAGCGTGCGCAGGAAGTAGACCAGCGGCTTGCCTCTGGTCGCCGGGTTGGTGTAGTCCGGGCGCACCTGGGCCAGGTGACCGGGGCCGAGCGGGTTGTCCGTGACATCACGGAAGTTGCCGTTGCCCGCGGTGAAGCGCTGGTAGATCACCGGGTTGGCGAAGCCCAGCGCGTGCCCGGCTTCCTGCTGCGCGTCGGCCTCGATGCCGGCGAACGTCGGGCAGGCCACACTGGTCCCGCCGATCCGGCTGAGCGCGAACCCGAAGCCGCGGCCGTGCGGCAGCCGCACCGTCTGGCCGATCAGGAAGCCAGTCGCCGGGTCGGCGTAGGCCGCCACGTCCGGCACTACGCGCATCGGGTGCTCGGCGGTCTGGCCGCCGGGCAGCCGCTGCGACAGCGCCGCCGGGACCGGGCCGACCTGGTAGGTCGGCTGGGCGAACAAGGTGGACGTGCCGCCGCCGCTGCCGCCGTCGAAGCCCTGCGGGTAGGGCCCCGGCAGCGGGAACTGCCACTTCTTCCCGCTGGCTGCCAGCGGGTTCAGCAGCGTTCCCCACGAGGTCTCGAACAGGTAGTTGCGCGATTTGCCGATCGCCAGGCTGGTGCCGCCGACCGAGGTGACCAGCGGGTCGGACGTCGGGTAGTCGACCTGGATCTTGTCGGAGAAGCCCGGGTCCTCGGCCGGCGACTCGTAGCCGTTGTCCCCGGAGGAGAACATGAACTCGATGCCCTCGGCCGCCCCGGCCGCGAAGATCTGGTGGTAGATCGGGATGAACAGCGGGTCGCTGTCCTCCGTGCCGCCCCAGGAGCTGCTGACGATGCTGGCCAGGTGGTTGTTCACGATCAGGGACAGCGCGCCGGACAGATCGGGGTCGGTGCAGCTGGCTGCCGCCACGTAGCGGATGTCGGCCCGCGGCGCCAGGCCGTGCACCGACTCGATGTCGAGGGTCTGCTCGCCGTACCAGCCCTGGGCATCGCACTCGTTCGGGCCCGCGAACCGGAACGAGGACGGCAGGTACTGCCGGTACTGGCCGGGCGAGAACGGCCGGTCACCCGTGGCCCTGGCGTACTTGTTGGCATCGCCCGGCATAGTCGGCGAGGCGTAGGCGTCCACGATGGCCACCGTCTGGCCGGCACCGGTCGCGCCGGAGGCGGTCACCCCGTAGACGCTGCGGATCTGCCGCGGCGTGTACCCGCACACCGCCCACGGCTGGTGCTTGCCGTAGGCGACGGGCTTACTCGTCGCGATCTTCTGCGTGTAGTACTGCCCGCACGGCCGGGCGACATAGAAGTTCGGTCCCGGCGGCGGCAGCTGGGCCGACCGGGCCACGGACGCGCTCTGCGGCCGCATCGACTGGCGGGCGGTGCTCAGCCCGGTTACCTCCAGCACGCCCGCGGCGACGCTGGCGGGCACGCTCGCGGCGTGCTGCGGTGCCCGCACGACGCCCTGGCCGCGCACCCGGTAGCGGGCGAACCGGACCCCGAACGCCCGGCCGGCCGCGGCCACCGGGCCGGACACGGCCACGTACCCGCCGGCCACCTGGTTGTGCACCGAGGACACGTGCAGCCCGGCCGAGCGTAGCCAGGACCGGACCGCGGACACCTGAGCGGCGGTAGCGCCGTAGCGGGCCCGGACCTGTGCCGGGCGCAGGAAGTGCCGGTAGCTGGCGCTGCCCGGGGTCGACACGGCCATGGCCGTGGCCGCCAGCCCGGCCGCGTTCCGCGGGGCCAGGTAGACCCGCGCGCGCACCGTTCCGGATGTGACGGCGTGGTGACCGACCCGGTGCGCCGCGACGGCCCACGACGGATGGGTGCCCGCGAGCGTGACCCGCCCGGCCGCCGGGGCGGCCTGCGCCCCGGCAGCCGCCAGGGTCAGGCTGGTCACGCCTAAGGCGGTGAGCGCCAGCACGGAGCTGGCGGTGCGGGCCCGGAGGCTGGGCCGCAGCCGGTTGACCTGAGACATGCACGTCTCCCTTGATTCCGCAGGAATGCGGGCTGACCTGCAGACCGGCCGACCCCTGGCTTACCTTCCAGCCCGGCGGGCGCGCAGGCAAGGCACGACGCGCGGGAGGACTCCGACTTCGGGAGCAGGCCGTGGCATCCCGGTCCAGACCACCAGGCCCGGGTGTCCCCGGCGGCGCCGCAGGACCGGAGCGCTACCGTGGTCGTCATGCCGATGGGCCTTTCCGCCGGGTTTCACGCAGCCGTCAGCCAGCACGACGCAGCCGGGCACGCGACCGTCCTGCACGTCGCGGCCGGGGCTGCCGCCGGCTACACCGGCCCCCCGGAGCTGACGCCGGCCCGGGCTCTGACCGAGTGGATGCTCGACCCCTGGGCCCTGATCGTCATCCTCGTGCTCACCGCCGCCTACCTGGCCGGGGTCCGCCGGGTGCGCCGGTCCGGGCAGCCGTGGCCGGCCGGCCGGGTGATCGCCAGCTGCGGGCTGGGCTCCGGCTTCGCGATCATCGCCACCATGTCGTTCCTGCGGGTGTACCAGCCGGTGCTGTTCTACGCGCGGGCCGCGCAGACCATCGTGCTGCTCCTGCTGGTCCCGGTGTTCTGGGCGATGGGCCGGCCGATCACCCTGGCCATCGCCGCGCTGCCCCGGGCGGGCCGCCGGGTCGAGGCCGTCATCGCCAGCCGGGCCGCCCGCCTGGTGACGTTCCCCGCGATCACCACGATGGTCCTGGTTGTCACCCCGTTCCTGCTGTACTTCACCGGGTGGTACGCCGCCGGGTTCACCTCGGGAGCCGTCCGCGAGCTGACCTACGCGGCGCTGCTGGCACCCGGGTTCGTGTTCTTCTGGACGCTGCTGCGCATCGACCCGGTGCCGAAGGCCTACCCCTACCTGGTGTCGCTGTGGATCAGCGCGGCCGAGGTCATCGGTGATGCGATCCTGGGCCTGGCCATCATCGCCGACCCGACCCTGATCGCGGCCGCCCACTATCACCTGGTCGCCCGGCCGTGGGGGCCGAGCCCGGCGACCGATCAGGTCCTGGGCGGGGGCACCATCTGGGTGCTCGGCGACATCGTGGGACTGCCGTTCCTGGTGGCCCAGCTCATCCAGATGATCCGCGAGGACGAGGCAGACGCGAAGGTCATCGACGCGGAACTGGACGCGGCGGCCGAGCCATCAGCGGCCGGCTCGGCCGCGAGCGCGAGCCCGGCGCAGCGCCCGTGGTGGGAGACCGACCAGCGCATCGCGGGGCGGTTCCAGCCGGTGACCGGCTCGTCCCCGGACCAGGATCAGAGCCGGCTCGCCCGGGATCAGTAGCAGCGCCGGACCAGGAACGACCAGGAGCCCGGCAGCTGGCGGGTCAGCACGTGCTCGTGCGACTTCAGCCGGCACCAGGCCGGCAGGTCGCTCTCCGCGGCCGGGTCATCGGCCAGCACTTCCACCATCTCGCCGATCGCCACCTCCCGGATCCGCTCGGCGAGCATGATGATCGGGATCGGGCACTTCTTGCCCAGCGCGTCGATGCTCAGCGCCGCCGGGCTGGGGCCACCTGGCCGGATGCCGGGGGCCGGGGGCTGGTGCGGGGTCACAGGCTCCAGTCTAGGCATCAGAAACCGGGGGTAACGCAGGACGCGGCGGCCGTCCGTTGTACTGTTTCCACGACAGGCTGTAGGACGAGCAATTCCGGCCTGTGCGAAGCCGGAAGTCATCCGCTGGGAAGGCAATCTGTGAGTCTCTTCCGCAGTCACCCGCGCGCCGGGGTGACGTCGCGCCAGCTGCGCCGCTGGCTGCCCCGCACGGCCCTGGGCATCGCGCTGGTGACGATGACCGCCGGCTGCCAGACGAGTGCCTGGGAGAATCTGGGCCTGCGCCAGCCGGCCACCGACCAGGCGACGAGAATCACGCACCTGTGGCAGGGCTCCTGGATCGCCGCGATCGCCGTCGGCGTCGTGGTCTGGGGCCTGATCCTGTGGTCGGTGATCTTCCACCGCAGGCGCTCAGACCGGATTCCGCATCAGGTCAGGTACAACCTGCCGATCGAGATGCTCTACACGGTCCTGCCGTTCGTCATGGTGGGCGTGCTGTTCTACTACACCGCCCGCGACGAGAACTCCATCGACAAGCTGTCGGCGCACCCGGCCGTGGTCGTGAACGTCACCGGGTTCCAGTGGAGCTGGTCGTTCCAGTACCCGCAGTACGCGGTGAAGTCCCAGGCGGCCCTGTGCGGCGGCAACAGCGTCTGCGAGCTCGGCCCGAGCTGGAACGGCAAGCTCGGCTCCAGCAGCAACGAGGGCCAGATGCCGCTGCTGGAGATTCCCGTTCACGAGACCGTCCGGTTCAACCTGGTCTCCGCCGACGTGATTCACTCCTTCTGGATCGTGCCCTTCTCCTTCAAGCGGGACGTAGTCCCCGGTCACCCCAACCACTTCGAGGTGACGGCAACCAGGACAGGGACCTCGATCGGCCGCTGCTCGGAGCTGTGCGGCCTGTATCACAGCCGGATGCTGTTCCGCGTCAAGATCGTCTCGCAGGCCGAGTTCAACGCGTGGATCCACCAGCAGCAGGCCCAGCAGAACGCGGCGATCACTACCGCCGCTCAGACCGGATCCGGGAGTTCTCAGTGACCGCGACCAGCCAGTCAGGCCAGCCGGTGCCGATCAGCACGCCGCCGGCCCCCATCGCGGCCCCGTATCGCAAGGGGTCGATCCTGGCGGACTGGCTGTCAACGACCGACCACAAGATCATCGGTCACCTCTACCTGATCACGTCGTTCGCGTTCTTCATGATCGCCGGCCTGATGGCCATGATCATGCGGGCGCAGCTGATGGGGCCGGACAACCACATCGTGTCCGACCAGCAGTACAACGAGCTGTTCACGATGCACGGCACGATCATGCTGCTGCTGTTCGCGACGCCGCTGTTCATCGGGTTCGCCAACGAGATCATGCCGCTGCAGATCGGCGCGCCCGACGTGGCGTTCCCGCGGATGAACCTGATGTCGTATTACTTCTTCGCCTTCGGCGGGCTGATCCTGGTCTTCAGTTTCCTCACGCCGGGCGGCGCGGCTTCCTTCGGCTGGTACGCCTACTCGCCGCTGACCAGCGCGCTCTACTCGCCGGGCATCGGCGGTGACATGTGGATCATGGGCCTGGTGCTGTCCGGCCTGGGCACGATCCTGAGCGGCGTCAACTTCGTGACCACCATCCTGTGCATGCGCGCGCCGGGCATGACCATGTTCCGGATGCCGATCTTCACCTGGAACATCCTGCTCACCAGCATGCTGGTGCTGCTGGCCTTCCCGGTGCTGGCCGCCGCGCTGCTGGTGCTGGAGATCGACCGCAAGCTCGGCGCCCAGGTGTTCGCGGCCAACAGCGGCGGCGCCATCTTGTGGCAGCACCTGTTCTGGTTCTTCGGCCATCCCGAGGTCTACATCGTGGCCATCCCGTTCTTCGGCATCGCCACCGAGATCCTGCCGGTCTTCTCCCGCAAGCCCTGCTTCGGCTACAAGGGCCTGGTGGGCGCGACGATCGCCATTGCCGGCCTGTCGCTGACGGTGTGGGCGCACCACATGTTCACCACCGGCGCGGTGCTGCTGCCGTTCTTCTCGTTCATGACGTTCCTTATCGCGGTGCCCACCGGGGTGAAGTTCTTCAACTGGGTCGGGACGATCTGGCGCGGGCAGCTCAGCTTCGAGCCAGCCATGCTGTTCATCCTGGGCTTCCTGGTCGTCTTCCTGTTCGGCGGCCTGACCGGCATCATCCTGGCCTCGCCGCCGCTGGACTTCGCGGTCAGCGACTCCTACTTCGTCGTCGCGCACTTCCACTACGTGCTGTTCGGCACCGTGGTGTTCACCATGTTCGGCGGGTTCTACTTCTGGTGGCCGAAGTGGACCGGGAAGATGCTCAACGCCACCCTCGGGAAGTGGCATTTCTGGTCGGTGTTCATCGGCTTCAACCTGACCTTCCTGGTCCAGCACTGGCTGGGGGTCATGGGCATGCCCCGGCGCATCGCCAACTACCCGTTCCTGCCGCACCTGGCGACGACCCTGAACGACATCTCCTCGATCGGGGCGTTCATCCTGGGCGCGTCCACGTTCATCTTCTTGTACAACATCTGGTGGACCCACAAGAACGCGGTGTCGGTCACCCAGGACGACCCCTGGGGCTTCGCCAACTCGCTGGAGTGGGCGACCTCCTGCCCGCCGCCGCGGCACAACTTCACCTCCATCCCGCGGATCAGGTCCGAGCGCCCGGCGTTCGACCTGCACTACCCCCACATCAGCTCCGGCCGGAACCGCGAGCTGGAGCGCAAGTCGATCGGAGTCGGCAAGTGAAGGTCGAGGCTTTCCTGTTCCTGGGCTGCGCCGCGTTCTTCGGCGCGTCGGACCTGGTCTACTGGAGCTTCTCGCATGACCCGACCGGTACCACCGCGCTGGCCCTGTCGGTGTGCCTGGCCTTCCTGACCGGTTTCTACCTGCTGTTCACCGGGCGCAGGCTGCCCATGCGGCCGGAGGACGACAAGCAGGGCGAGATCTACCAGGGCACCGGCGAGCTGGGCTTCTTCAGCCCGCACAGCTGGTGGCCGCTGTTCGTGGCCCTGGCCGCCGCCCTGGCCGCGGTGGGCATGGCGATCGGCTGGTGGCTGTTCCTGATCGGCGCCCTGGCCCTGCTCCTCAGCATCGTCGGCTTCGTCTTCGAGTACTACCGCGGCCACTACGCGCACTGAGTTAGCGCGGGGGACAACCCCCGGAACCCCCAGGTTGTGCTTGCCCGGGGGATAACCCCCGGGCCCCCAGATTGTGCTTGCCCGGGGATAACCCCGGGACCCCCCGACCGGGGGGGGCGCCGCGCCCCCGGACCCCCTGGGGTCAGGCGGGCTGGCGGGGGAGCGGGCCGGTACCGGGCTGGGAGCCCGCCAGGATGCCCGCCAGGCGGTCGGCGACCAGTTCCCAGCGCCATTCCCGGTCCACCCAGGCCTGGCCCTTGTCGCCCATCGCAGCGGCGCCGACCGGGTCGCTCAGCAGCTCGGTGAGCCGGCGGGTCAGCGCGTGCACGTCGCCGCCCGGCACCACGTAGCCGGTCTCGCCGTCCAGGATCGCGTCCGGCGCGCCACCCGAGTCGCCGCCGATCACCGGCAGCCCGGTCGCCGATGCCTCCAGGTAGACGATCCCCAGGCCCTCCACGTCCAGGCCGGCCCGGCGGGTCCGGCACGGCATGGCGAACACGTTGGCCGCGTCATAGTGGGCCGGCAGTTCCTCCCACGGCACCGGGCCGGCGAAGATGACGGAGTCGTGCACGCCCAGCCGGTCGGCCAGCCGGCCCAGCTCGGCCCGGTAGGGCCCGTCACCGACCAGCAGCAGCAGCGGGTCGCCGCCCACCTGAGCCCGGACCTGCGGCCAGGCGCGCAGTAGCGTGTCCTGGCCCTTGCGCGGCACCATCCGGGACACGCAGGCGACGACCGGGCGCTTCGGGCCGATGCCGAGCCGCTGCCGGATCGCCGGACCGCCGGTGCCGGGCCGGAACGCCGTGGTGTCGACGCCGGGTGCCAGCCGGACCATGCGGGCCGCCGCCTGCGGCGTCAGCACGCTGGCGAGCCGGGTCCGGACGTACTCGCCGAGGTAGGTGAGGACATCCACGTCCTCGCCGATGCGCCGCAGCATGGTCCGGGCTCCCGGCAGCGCCGCCCAGCCAGCCTCGTGCCCGTGCGTCAGCGCCACGATGCGCTGCGCCCCGGCCCGGCGCAGGGCCGGCGCCAGCAGGCCCAGCGGTGCCGCCGCGCCGAACAGGACGGTGTCGCAGCCGTGCTCGGCCATCAGCCGCCGGGCCCGCCGGGCCACCGTCGGGACCGGCAGCATGAGCGACGTGCGGTGCCGGGCGACCGGGAACGGCTGCCGGGCATCGAACTGCGCCGCGCCCTCCCAGGAGGGCGCGTACACGCACACGCTGCCCGCGGGCAGCCGGGCGGCGAGCGCGTGCACGAACGACTGGATCCCGCCGCGTCGCGGCGGGAAGTCGTTGGTCACGATCAGGATCTTGCGCATCCCGCTCCCGTACCGCAGGCCCGTACCGGGCCAGACTCGCCCGTGGCTGACGTCGCCTGCCTCGCCGAGTTAGCGAGCCTACCGGCCGTCTGGACACTGCTGGTCCGGTCCCGGATGGCAGCGGGCCCGGGACCGCTGACAGATCAGCGGTCCCGGGCTCCCGGCTGTGCCCGGCCGCTAGGGCCGGACCGCGGCGTCCAGCTCGGTGAGGTACCAGCCGCTCAGCGCAACCTTCTCCACGTTCAGTCCGGTGTGCGGGGCATCGATCATCATCCCGCCTCCGACATACATCCCGACGTGCGAGTTCCCCGCGAAGCCCAGGATGTCACCGGGCTGCAGGTACTTCGTCGGGTCACCGGCCGCGAGGTCGACCTTCGGCAGGCTGGCGATCTGGTCGTTGCTGACCCGGGGGATCGAGACCCCGGCGCTGCCCCAGGCCTCCATCATCAGCCCCGAGCAGTCGAAGCCGCTGTTGCACGGGCCGGTGCCGCCGAACACGTACGGGCAGCCCACCTGGTTGTACACGAACTGCATGGCCTTCTCGGCCTGGGTGCCGGTCGGCCCGGTGTACTTCAGGCCGCCGCCGCCACCGCCGGTCGGCGGGCTGCTCTGCACCGGAGTCAGCTTCTGCAGCAGCGACTTCTGCTGGCCGATCAGCTTGTCCAGGCTCGCCTTGCGCTTGGCCAGGTCGGCCTTGAGGGAGGCGATCCCCGCCTTGGTGTGCTCGGCGGCCTGCTGGGTGGTGGTCAGGTGATGGGCAGCGGACAGGAACTGGTCGAGCTCGGCCTTGTTGGCCGAGTCCAGCTCCAGCAGGACCGAGGACTGGTCCAGGATCTGCTGCGGGTTCCCCGAGGTGAGCAGTGCGACCGAGGAGTTAATGCTGCCCTGCATGTAGGCCTGCGTGGCGATCCGGCTGATCTGCGCGCGCATCGAGGCGAACTGCTTGGAATACCGGGCGGCCTCGCGGTTCACCACCTTCAGCCGCTGGTTGGCTGACTGCAGTTCCTGCTGGACCTGGTCGTACTGGTTGTCCAGCTTGTCGGCCTTGGCGTTCAGCTTGTTCAGCTTCGCCTGGACCCCGGAGATCGTCGGCTGCGGAGCCCGCGGCGCTGCCATGGCGACGCCACCGGTGGCGGCCAGCAGGCCCAGAGCCGCCAGTCCGGCCGTGGCGACCACGCGGTACCTCAGTTTCCGGCTCCCTGACCTCGTGCCCGGCGATGCCGCTACGGCGGCCGGCCGGACGTCCTGCGGTGGCGTATTCACCCGAGTGACACGCTCCTTCTCCCACATCTGCCTACCGGGTCAGCTGACGGGTTCGGGCCGTGGAAGATCGCCCTACAGCCTGGCCGGGGCCAGGCCGATTCACCCCTGGACGATCCCCGGCGCGCGAGCGCCGCGGTCATCCGGTGGTTCCCCGGCTCTCCCGCCAGGCCGGATGGCCCGACGCGGAGACTCGGCAGCCGCTGATCGCCGCCGCCGTGATGGCGGCTGGTGAGCGAAGCGGTTCGCTGCACGACACTAGTGAACCTGCAATAGCGGATTCAACCGGTTCGGGAAGTCCCGCCAGCTCGCGTGTCCCTTCCGCTGCGATAACGATGCCATTACGAAAACCATCACTGGCGGGACGCGTGCGAACTGCGCTACTGCTGTGCCAGTGCCCGGACACTCCCCGTAACCGCGGGAGTGTGCCGGAACGGAACCGCCCGCCCGGCGGCAGCATGTCGCGGCGCGCCTGAGCCGGACTGTCACAGGCGCGTCCTAGCGTGAAAGCGTGCTGAGCGGAATGGACCTCGTCGTGGTCGATGTCGAGACCACTGGCCTGCAGCCCGAGCAGGCCGACCTCATCGAGATTGGCGCGGTCCGGCTTCGCAGCGATCAGGTCACGGGGGAGTTCTTCACCCTGATCCGGCCGCCCGGGCCGGTGCCGGACACGATCACCGAGCTGACCGGCATCAGTGATGCCATGGTCGGCGGCGCGCCGCCCGCGGCCACGGCCCTGCGGGCCTTCCTGGCCTTCGCCCGCGATGCGGTGCTCGTCGCGCACCATGCGGCCTTCGACATCGCCTTCCTGACCCGGGGCTGCGCCGCCGCCGGCCTGCCCTGGCCGCCCGCTGCCGTGCTGGACACTGCGGTGCTGGCCCGGCTGCTGCTCAGCCACGAGCAGGTGCCGGACTGCAAGCTGGCCACGCTGGCCGCTTACTTCGGCACCCGCACCGAGCCCTGCCACCGCGCCCTGGCCGATGCCCAGGCGACCGCCGAGGTGCTGGCGGGGCTGCTGCGGCGGGTGCGGACGGCGGCCGGGACCGCGCGGGTCGGCGTGCCTGCCGGGCCGCCCTGGCCGCCTCGCCAGGCCGGGCAGGCGCCGCTCGCCGCGGCCGCCGCTGTACGCTAACTGGCGCAGCCGGGGCGCGGGCTCCCGGCGGCCCCAGGAGGCGACCGTGGTCACCGCAATCGTCCTGATCAAGGCCGACGTGGCGCGTATTCCGGAGACAGCCGAGACGATCGCCGAGATGCCGGCGGTCACCGAGGTGTACTCGGTCACCGGCGAGTTCGATCTCGTGGCCCTGGTCCGGGTCCGCAGCCACGATGAGCTCGCCGACGTCATTCCCGGCTCGCTCAACAAGGTCAGCGGTGTCACGCACACCGAGACGCACATCGCATTCCGGACCTACTCCCGGCACGACCTGGAGGCGGCCTTCGCGATCGGCTACCCCAGCGCGGAGTAGCGCCGGCCTGGCCAGCTCGCCTGCGGGAGGCCTGTGAGGCGCCGTCTTCCCTCCTCGCAGGCTCGTCAGTCCAGACGGCGCCGGCATCCCTCCGGCTCGCTCTCAGGGCCGCCTGGGCCGTCGGCTCAGGACTGCGTGGCCAGCCGCCTGCTGGCCTCGGCCCAGCGGACCAGCAGGTCCGCGGCGGCCCCGGAATCCACGGCCGCCGTCGCCCTGGCCAGCCCGTCAGCCAGCGCCTGCTCCAGGTCATCGGGGCCGCGCACGCCAGCCTCGGCGGCCAGCGCGGCGGCCGCGTTCAGCAGCGCTGCGTCTCGCACGGGCCCCGGGCTGCCGCCGAGGTAGGCGCGGGCCACCCCGGCGTTGCGCGGCGGGTCGCCGCCTGCCAGGTCCTCGAGCCGGGCCCGGCGGATGCCCAGCGCGGCCGGGTCGAACCGGACCTCGCTGACGGTGCCGCTGTGCACGATCCAGACCGTGGACGGCGCGGTAGTGGTCAGCTCGTCCAGCCCGTCCTCGCCGTGAAAGACCAGGGCGGAATTGCCCCGCCCGGCCAGCACCCCGGCCAGGATCGGCCCCGTCCGGGGCTGCGCCACGCCTACGGCCAGGGCGTCCGGGCGGGCCGGGTTGGTCAGCGGCCCGAGAAAGTTGAACACCGTGGGCACGCCCATCTCCCGGCGCGGCACTGAGGCGTACCGGTAGGCCGGGTGGTACAGCGCGGCGAACAGGAACCCGGCCCCGATCTCGGCCACCAGCCGCTCGGTAGCCGCTGCCGGCAGGTCGATGACCACGCCCAGGGCCTCCAGCACGTCCGCTGTGCCGCATGCCGACGAGGCCGCCCGGTTGCCGTGCTTGACCATCCGGGCCCCGGCGGCGGCCGCCGTGATGGTCCCCATGGTGGAGATGTTCACGGTGTGAGATCCGTCACCGCCGGTGCCCACCAGGTCGGTGATCGGGCCCGGCACCGAGATCGGCATGGCGTGGCCCATCATGGCCTCGGCCAGGCCGCTGACCTCGCCGACCGTCTCGCCCTTCATCCGCAGGGCGACGGCGAAGCCGGCGATCTGGCTGGGCGTTGCCGCGCCGTCCATGATCTCGTTCATGGCCCACGCGGTCTCCTCCGCGGTGAGCGTCTCGCTCCTGATCAGGGCGCCGATCAGCGCGGGCCAGCTCGTTCGCGTGTCCATCGGGACCACCTTGGTGTGCCGGGTACGGCGGGCGCCGGGCGCCCGGAGGGTCAGGCCTGCAGGGCCTGCGTGCCGCCGGCCCGCTCGCGCATCAGCCCGGCCAGGGCCTGGGCGAGAGCAGCCGGGTCGATCGGATGGCTGACAACGGCGTCGGCGCGCGACCAGGTGGCCAGCCAGCCGTCGTCGGGGCGGCCGATGATCAGCAGCACCGGCGGGCAGTTGAACAGCTCGTCCTTGGCCTGCCGGCACACGCCCATGCCGCCGGCCGGCTGGGCCTCGCCGTCCAGGACCATGACGTCGGCACCGCCGCCGTCAAGCAGGCGTATCAGCGCCGCGTGGGTGGCGACCTCAATGACCTCTGCCTCGGGGACATCGGCGGCTGGGCGGCGCCCGATGGCGAGCCGTATCCGGGCCCGGGTGTCCGCATCATGGCTATACACAACGACCTTCATGGAACTGGATGCTACCGACCCGGGGGGTCGGGCAACGAAGGCCTACGCGTTGTCGTAATAATGGCCCCGTGGCGACAGCAACTACAGAGGTGGTCCCGCGCACCCCCGCGAGCCGGCCCAACCTCGTCAGCGTGGGGACAATCGTGTGGTTGTCCTCCGAGCTCATGTTCTTCGCGGCGCTCTTTGCCATGTACTTCACCATCCGCGCGGTGGACAAGGGCATGGGCTTGCGGTGGCCGATGGCGCACCTGGACCTGCCGCTGGCCACGACCAACACGATCGTGCTGGTGCTGTCCAGCGTCACCTGCCAGCTCGGGGTCTTCGCGGTGGAACGCGGTCAGATCCGCCGCCTGGGCCGGATCTGGAACCCGGCGAAGTGGGGCCTGCGCGAGTGGTACGTTCTGTCGTTCCTGATGGGGCTGTACTTTGTCCTCGGCCAGGGTTATGAGTACCTCGACCTGATCCGTAATCAGGACGTGACCTTGTCGCATGACAACTACGGCTCGGTCTTCTACCTGACCACGGGATTCCACGGCCTGCATGTCACCGGCGGCCTGATCGCGTTCCTGTTCCTGCTCGGCAGGACGTTCGCCGCCAAGAGATTCACTCATGAGCAGCAGGTGAGCGCGATCGTCGTGTCCTACTACTGGCACTTCGTGGACGTCGTCTGGATCGGCCTGTTCACGACCATCTACCTGATCCACTAGCCGGGGACTTGAGGAACGCTGTGAGCTGGATCACCGCAAGGCGGCGCCACCCGGCGGCGGGTTACGCTGTCCTTCTTCTCGGACTTCTCCTGGTGGGCGCGATCTACGCGTCGCTCACCGGCGGCGGCAGTGCCGCGTCCGCCTCGCCGCCCGCGGCGCAAGATGCCGCCCAGCTCAACACCGGGCGGCAGATCTTCCTGCAG
The DNA here is from genome assembly GCA_036490755.1 of Streptosporangiaceae bacterium. Classification (GTDB taxonomy): domain Bacteria; phylum Actinomycetota; class Actinomycetes; order Streptosporangiales; family Streptosporangiaceae; genus DASUBV01. The sequence goes on along the minus strand of DASXDJ010000083.1, from coordinate 76,286 downwards.
GAGTGCGCCACCTGCCACGGATTCTCGGCGCAGGGCACCCCCGGCGTCGCGCCGAGCCTGATCGGCGTGGGCTCGGCGGCCGTTGACTTCCAGGTCAGCACCGGCCGGATGCCGCTGAAGGAAGACGAGGCCGAGGCGGCCCGCAAGCCTCCGACGCTCACGCCCGGTCAGACCAGCGCGGTGGCCGCCTACATTGCCTCGCTGGGCGGCGGCCCCACTGAGCCGTCCGCGGCGGAGCTCAACACCTCCGGCGCCGACATCGGCCTCGGCCAGCAGTTGTTCGTTGCCAACTGCGCACAGTGCCACAACTTCGTGGGCGCGGGCGGCGCCCTCACTTACGGCAAGTACGCTCCCGCCCTCACCCAGTCCACGCCGAAGCAGATCTACGAGGCGATGCTGACCGGGCCCGAGGCGATGCCGGTGTTCAACAACAACACCATCACCCCGGATCAGAAGCGCGCCGTCGTCGCTTACGTCACCGGAGTGCGGGCGGAGCCGAACCCGGGCGGGTTCAGCCTGGGCCGGGTCGGGCCGGTGACGGAGGGCCTGGTGGCCTTCCTCGGCCTGCTGCTGTTCATGGTGCTAGCCGCCATCTGGATCACTGCGAAGCACGGGAAGCCACGAACTCATGAGTGACCACAACGCCCCCGGCGAGCCTGGCTCGCCCCGGCCGGGCGAGGACCTGATGGCCGACCTGGCCCGCGGCGAGAGTTCCGGTACCGGCCCGGCCGGCCCGCCGCGCCCGCGGCGGGTGATCGGCACGCCGGCCCCCGCCGAGGCGCGGACGCTGCTGCCCGACGAGCAGGAGGAGCGCCAGCCGCCTGAGCGCGAGCTGCCCGCAGACCCCGCGGACCTGAAGCAGGCCAGGGGCGCCGAGAAGCTCGTCGCGGCCTGCTTCGTGATTGCCATGCTGGGCGGCGTGGGCTTCATCGCGGCCTACGTGATCTTCCAGGTGCACTCGGTCACCGGGGTGCTGCACTCCAACCTGGCCCTCGGCCTGACCATGGCCATCGCTTTCCTGTTCATGGGCGTCGGGGCGACCATCTGGGTGCGGTACCTGATGCCCAATGTCGAGATGACCGAGGAGCGCCACCCGCTGGCCTCCACGCCGGAGAACCGGGCGGCCTTCGCCAAGACCTTCGAGGAGGGCACGGAGGCCAGCCAGTTCGTCAAGCGGCCGATTATCCGCCGGACGCTGATCGCTGCCACCGTGCCGGTGGCCATCGCCCCGGTGGTGCTGCTGCGCGACATGGGCCCGCTGCCGCGCAAAAGCCTGGAGTTCACGGTCTGGAGGAAGGGCACCCGGCTCGTCGTGTTCGGCACGAACCGGCCGCTGACCCCGGCGGAATTCAACACGCCCGGCTCCTCGCTCAGCGTCATCCCCGAGGGCTACGCTGACGATGACGACGCGCTGGCCAAGGCAGCCACGACGCTGATCAAGTTCCGCCCCGGTGAGCTGCAGGCCCCGACCCGGATGAACTGGACGGTCAACAACATCGTCGCCTACTCCAAGATCTGCACCCACGTCGGCTGCCCGGCGGCCCTGTACGAGCAGACCACCCACCACATCCTGTGCCCGTGCCACCAGTCGACCTTCGACGCGGCTCGGGGCGCGACGGTGCTGTTCGGCCCGGCCACCAGGCCGCTGCCGCAGTTGCCCCTGACCGTGAATACAGCGGGCTTCCTGGTCGCGCAGAGCGACTACCAGGAGCCCGTCGGGCCGAGTTACTGGGAGCGGTCATGAGCACGAACGGGCCTTTGGCGGGGGCCGGCATCTGGCTGGACGACCGGCTGCTCGGCGCCCGGGGCATCCGGGTCTTCATGCGCAAGATCTTCCCCGACCACTGGACATTCCTGCTCGGCGAGATCGCCCTGTACTCGTTCATCATCCTGCTGCTGACCGGCACATTCCTGACGCTGTTCTTCGAGCCCAGCATGAGCACGGTTGTCTATCACGGCTCGTACCACAATCTCGACGGCGTGAAGATGAGCCAGGCCTACGCCTCGACGCTGAACATCAGCTTCGACGTGCGCGGCGGCCTGCTGATCCGGCAGATCCACCACTGGGCGGCCGACCTGTTCATGGCCGCGATCTTCGCGCACATGATCCGGATCTTCTTCACCGGTGCCTACCGCAAGCCGCGCGAGGTGAACTGGCTGATCGGGATCATCATGCTGACCCTGGGCATGATCGAGGGCCTGTTCGGCTACTCGCTGCCGGACGACCTGCTGTCCGGCGCGGGGCTGCGGATCCTGGAAGGAGTGATCCAGTCCATCCCGATCGTCGGGACCTACCTGGCCTTCTTCCTGTTCGGCGGCCCGTTCCCGGGCCACGTGATCGTCCCGCGGATGTACATCCTGCATGTCCTGCTCATCCCCGGCCTGCTCCTGGCGCTGATCACCGCGCACCTGTTCATCATGATCTGGCAGAAGCACACCCAGATGCCGGGCAAGGGCAGGACCAACACCAACGTGGTCGGCGCCCCGGCCTATCCGTACTTTGCCGCCAAGACCGGCGCGTTCTTCTTCTTCACCTTCGGCGTCCTCGCCCTGGCCGGGGCCCTGGCCCAGATCAACCCGGTCTGGCTGTACGGCCCGTACAACGCGGTCGCGATGTCGGCGGGCTCCCAGCCCGACTTCTACATGGGCATGCTCGAGGGAGCGCTGCGCATGTTCCCCGCCTGGCAGTGGGTCGTCTTCGGGCACACGTTTGCCTTCAACGTGTTCATACCCGCGCTGCTGCCGCTGGGCGCAGTGTTCACCGGGGCGGCCCTGTGGCCGTTCATCGAGCAGTGGATCACCGGAGACAAGCGCGAGCATCACATCAATGACCGGCCGCGCAATGCGCCGACCAGGACTGCCATCGGCATAGCCGTCGTCACCTTCTACGGGATCCTGTGGCTGGAAGGCGCGAACGACGTCATCGCCGACCACTTCAACGTCTCGCTCTACCTGACGACGGAGATCGCCCGGTGGGCCTGGGTAGTCGGGCCGATCCTGGCCTACATCATCACCAAGCGGATCTGCCTGGGCCTGCAGCGCAAGGACGTGCACCTGCTCGAGCACGGCGTGGAGACCGGCATCGTCCGCCAGCTGCCCAGCGGCGAGTTCATCGAGGAGACCCGGCCCGTCGACGACGAGGCCCGGGTGGTGCTGGAATCGCGGCCGGACTACGCGGCCCTGCCCGGCGGCACGGCCGCCGAGAGCGCGGCGGCCGAGGTGCCCGCGCCGGGTATGCGCGGGGCCATCGGCAAGGTCCGCGAGCGGCTGTACAACGTGGTGACCGAGGGCGTGCCGCTGCCGACCGGCAACGGTCACGGGAACGGCCACGTGGCGATCGAGGGTGACGGCCACGACGAGGGCGACGGTCACGGGAACGGGCACGCCGCCGTCTCGTCGGGCAGCCCCGGCCACGGCGAGAGCGGCCAGCCCGGCGGTGAGGGGCACTAAGCCCGCAGCACCTGACACCTGGCTGAGCTCCGGGACCGCCCGCGCGGCCCGGAGCTCAGCTGTCTGGCGGCTCACTAGCCTGCGAGCCTCCGGGACGCCCTCTGGGGCGGCGCCTTCCCTCGTCGCAGGCTCCTCAGTCCAGGCGCCGCCGGGCGCCCCTCCGGCGCGCTGGGCTGGCGTCAGCTGTAGAGCGCGTCGATCTGGGCGGCGAAGTCGGCGGCCACCACGCTGCGCTTGACCTTCAGGGACGGCGTGAGGTGCCCGGTCTCCTCGGTGAAGTCCGTGTCCAGGATCACGAACTTACGGATCGACTCGGCGCGCGAGACGGCCTTGTTCGCCTCGTCCACGGCGCCCTGGATCTCGGCGATCAGCTCCGGGTCGGCGGCCAGCTCGGCCACCGTGGCGCTGTCCGGGCGGCCGTGCTGCTGCCTCCAGTGCGCCAGCGACTCCGGGTCCAGGGTCACCAGGCAGGCGATGAACGGGCGGCCGTCGCCGACGACCAGGCACTGGCTGATCAGCGGGTGGGCACGGAGCCGGTCCTCCAGCACGGCCGGCGCGACGTTCTTGCCGCCGGCCGTGACGATCAGTTCCTTCTTCCGGCCGGTGACCCGCAGGAACCCCTCCTCGTCCAGGGTGCCGAGGTCGCCGGTGCGCAGCCAGCCGTCGTCGCCGAGCACCTCGGCCGACGCGGCCTTGTTCTGCCAGTAGCCGGGGAACACGTTCGGGCCCTTGATCAGGATCTCGCCGTCCTCGGCGATCCGGATGCTGACGCCGGGCAGCGGCTGGCCCACCGTGCCGATCTTGTTGCGAGTCGGCTTGTTGACCGCGGTGGCCGCCGACGTCTCGGTCAGCCCGTAGCCTTCCAGGACCGTCAGGCCGGCGCCGCGGAAAAAGTGCCCCAGCCGCTCGCCGAGCGGCGCGCCGCCAGACACCGCGTACTGCACCTGGCCGCCCACGGCGGCCCGCAGCTTCCCGTACACCAGCCGGTCGAACAAGCCGTGCCGCAGCCGCAGGCCCAGGCCCGAGCCGCCCGGCTCGTCGCGGGCCTGGCTCCAGGCGACGGCCGTGCTCACCGCGGCCTGGAAAATCTTGTTCTTGGCCGGGCTGGCGGCGGCCTGCTGCTGGGCGGAGTTGAAGACCTTCTCGAACACCCGGGGCACCGCGAGCAGGAACGTGGGCCGGAATTCCGGCAGCCCCTCGGCGAGGGTGCTGGCATCGGGCCAGTGCCCGAGGATCGCCCCGGACTCCAGGCAGCCGACCTCGATGATGCGCGCGAACGAGTGCGCCAGCGGCAGGAACAGCAGCGTTGAGCCGCCCGCGATCTCGAAGACCTCCGGCAGCGATCCGGCGACCGCGTTGCGGACATCGGCGAGCAGGTTGCGGTGGCTGAGCTCGCAGCCCTTGGGGCGGCCCGTCGTCCCGGAGGTATAGATGATCGTGGCCAGCTCATCGGCACTGCGGCCGGCCCGCCGGCCGGCCAGGTCACCGTCGCTGACCTGAGTCGCGCCGGGCCCGGCCCCGCCGGCCAGCGCGGCCAGGTTCTCGATCCGCCAGATCTCCTGCAGGGCGGGCAGCCGGTCCCGGACACTGCCGATGAGCTCCGCATGGCGGCCCGTCTCGGCGAACACCGCGCGGGCGCCCGAGTCGCTCAGGATCCACTCCACCTGCTCGGCCGAGGAGGTCTCGTAGACCGGGACCGTGACGGCGCCCGCCGACCAGATCGCGTAGTCGATGACGGTCCACTCATAGCGTGTCCGCGACATCAGGCCGATCCGGTCGCCCGGCTCGATGCCCGCCGCCACCAGCCCCCTGGCCAGCGCGCTGACCTCGGCAGCGAACTGCTGCGCGGAAACGTCCTGCCAGGTGCCCGCGGCGGTCCGGCGGCGGATCACGGTACTGCCCGGCTCGGCATCCGCCCGGCGGAAGACGACGTCAGCCAGGCTGGCGTTATCCGCGATCTCGGCCAGCGCGGGAATGCTGTAGTCGCGCACAAAACCTCCTGCCACTGCTGCGTATCCCAGGACCGTATACCTACCGGCCAGTATCGGCCCAGCAGGGCAGGTCGGCGCGGCCCCGCGGCCCCGCGAGCCGCGCCGCGGCCCGCTTGGTCCGGCCGGGCCGCCCTCGTGCTTGGGGGCCGGGCCGCCGGCTGCCTACAGTGAGGCCATGCGGGTCAATGTGGTGAGCGACGTGCATGGCCGGACCGATGCCCTGCGGCAGGCCGCCGACGGCGCCGAGGCACTGATCTGCCTGGGCGACCTGCTGCTGTTCCTGGACTACGCCGATCACCGTCAGGGCATCTTCCCTGACCTGTTCGGCGCCGAGGCCGCGCGGCAGCTGATCGCGCTGCGCACCGCCCAGCGCTTCGACGAGGCCCGGGCCATGTCCCGGCAGCTGTGGGATGGCCTGGGCGGCGACCCGCGGGAGCACATCGACGCGGCCGTGTCCCGGCAGTATGCCGAGCTGTTCGCGGCCATGCCCGCGCCTGCTTACCTGACCTACGGCAACGTCGACGTACCGCGGCTGTGGCCGGCGCACCTGAGGCCGGGTCAGCAGGTCCTGGACGGCCAGCGGGTGGAGCTGGACGGCCGGACCTTCGGCTTCGTCGGCGGCGGGCTGCGCTCTCCCTACCGGACCCCTAACGAGCTGGACGATGAGGAGTTCGCGGCCAAGCTCGAGGCGGTCGGCGAGGTGGATGTGCTGTGCACGCACATCCCGCCTGATCTCCCGGAGCTGCTGTTCGACACCGTGGCCGAGCGGATGGAGCGGGGGAGCGAGGCGCTGCTGGCCGTGATCCGGAAGACCCGGCCGCGGTATGCCCTGTTCGGGCACGTCCATCAGCCGCTGCAAAGCCGCCTGCGCCTGGGCGGCACCGAGTGCGTCAACGTCGGTCACTTCCGGGCCACCGGAGTCCCGTTCACCCTGCAGACCTGCTGACCTCTGCTCTCCTGGTGCGCCCGCCCGGTGACGCCCGCGATCGTGACGCCCGCGGTCCGGAGAGCGGGCCTTTGTCCATATGAAGGTGCGGGCCGCCGGGCCCGTTTGCGCTGGAGCTGCGGATGCGGAGGTACGCTCCGATACATGGCCGACAGGACGAGCTCCAGCATCACGGTGACGGCGCTCCCGGCCGCCGTTATGGGCGTGATCGCCGACTTCGGCAGCTACCCGCAGTGGGCCACCGGAGTCCGGTCGGCCGAGGTTGTCGAGCCCGGCCCGGATGGCCGGGCCAGTCAGGTGCGGTTCGTCCTGGACGCCGGGATCATCAAGGACAGTTACGTGCTGGCCTATCGGTGGGATGGCGACGCCGCCGTGCACTGGGACCTGGCCGGGCCCGGGACGATGATCTCGGAGATGTCGGGCGGCTATCTGCTGGAGCCGGATGGCGGGGGGACCAAGGTGACTTACGAGCTAGCAGTCGGCCTGAAAGTGCCGATGATCGGGATGCTCAAGCGACGGGCGGAGAAGACCATCGTGGATACCGCGCTCAAGGGCCTGCGGTCGCGCGCCGAGGACCGTGATAGCCGTGGCTGACACCCGGCCGCCGGCCGCGGGCAGCGGGCCGCGCGGGGAGCACCGGCCCGCCGAGCAGCATGACGCCGGCGCCTGGGGCGCCGCGACCGATGACCTCACCGGCACCCGTGCGGAGACCGGCGGCGCGGACTCAGCCGGCCCCTGGCTGCCGAGCCCGGACGACAGCGGCTCGCAGGCCGCCAGCAGTGCTGAGCCGGCCAGCGCGGATCTGGCTAGCCCGGAACCCGCGCCGCCGGCACCGGCCGGGCCGAGCGGGCCCATCGTGACCCAGACACCAGCCAGCAGGCCAGGTATCCGGGAGGCGCCGCCCGGCGGCGCCGGACGCTCCCTCGCTCGCCGGCCCGGCCCGGCCCGGCCGGAGGCGGCCCGTCCGGAGTCCGGCCGCCTGTCGCCGCGGCGCCCGGACCAGCGCGGGCTTCAGCCGCGCAGCCGGCCGCCGGGCGGCCAGGCTTCCCCGGCCGGGGACATGCTGTCGGGGATGCAGCGATGGCTGATCCGCTCCAGCGCCCGCACGATGCGGCGGGAGCTGGAGGGCCAGGTCCGCCGGACTCTGGGCGGCGGGCGGGCCGAGTCGAAGGACGTGTGGGGAACAGCCACGACTGAGCCGCCGCCCGACCTGGATCAGGCCCCTGAGTGTGCCTGGTGCCCGGTCTGCCGGGCGGCCCGCCGGATGCGCGATAACCGCCCCGGGCTCTCGGGTGCCTCCGATGCCGTGGCCGCCGCCGTTCAGGATGCGCTCGGGGCGCTGGACGGAGTACTCTCGCGGACGGCGGCGCCGCCCACGGGGCCGACGCCCGCGGATAGGTCGCAGGGTCACGGGGACGCCGATTCCGCAGCAAGTGATGCAGCGGAAAGGGCCGCACATGAGCCTGGCGATCGGAGTTGACGTTGGTGGCACGAAAGTGGCTGCCGGCGTGGTTGATGCCGACGGGAAGGTCGTCGAGAGGCTCAAGCGGCTGACTCCGGCCTACAGCCCGGCCGGCACCGAGCAGGTCATCGTCGAGGTCGTGACCGAGCTGCTGAGCCGGCACGACGTAGATGCCGTCGGGATCGGCGCCGCGGGCTTTGTCGATCAGACCCGCTCAACCGTCCTGTTCGCGCCGAATCTGGCCTGGCGGGACGAGCCCGTTAAGAAGCAGGTTGAGGAACGGCTCGGCCGCGAGGTCATCGTCGAGAACGACGCCAACTCCGCCGTCTGGGCCGAGGCCAAGTTCGGTGCCGCCCGCGGCCACGATCATGTCGTGATGATCGCGGTAGGAACTGGCATCGGCGCCGGGCTGCTGCTGGACGGCCGCCTGTACCGGGGCCGGTGGGGATCGGCCGGGGAGCCCGGGCATTACCGGGTCGTCCCCGACGGCCGGCTGTGCGGGTGCGGGAACCGGGGCTGCTGGGAGCAGTACGTCAGCGGCAACGCCCTGGTGGCCGAGGCACGTGAGTTCGCCCGCCGGTCGCCCGGCGCGGCCGTGCGGCTGCTGCAGCTGGCCGGCGGCAGCGCCGACGGCATCGACGGTCCGGCCGTGACGCAGGCTGCCCTGGAAGGCGATGCCGTCGCGCTGCGCTGCTTCGAGATTGTCGGGCACTGGCTCGGGACGGGCCTGGCCGACCTGGCCGCCGTCCTGGACCCCGGCTGCTTTGTGATCGGCGGCGGCGTGTCCGAGGCCGGCAATCTGCTCATCGGGCCCGCCAGGGCGGCGTTCGAGGCAGGACTGACCGGGGGCTCCTACCGTCCGCTCGCGGAGATCAAGCCGGCCCAGCTCGGCACGGATGCGGGCCTGATCGGCGCGGCTGACCTGGCCAGGGGCTAGACGACAGCGCCGTTATCGTCGTCGTCGCGGGGCTTGTCGCCCATCCGCAGCACCAGCGTGGCGAATCCGCCGATGAACGCCACGATGGCCACCAGCGCCGCCCAGTCGGAAACCTGCCAGCCCCCGAGCGTGGCCCCCAGCAGGTAGCCCGGCCCGCCGAGCAGCCCCAGCCACGCGCCCTTGGCCACCGGGTCCAGCTGCGGCAGCGGCTCGGGCGGCGGCGGGATGTACGCCTGATCGTCGTCGGGCTCGTCGCGGGCCGCACCGGGTACCGCCGGCCGCGGCACGGCGGTCGCCCGGCGGATGATCCGGCGCCGGCCGCCCGGTGCCTCCGCGATATCCCAGCCCTCGGGGCCGGCGGCCAGCCGGCCGGTCGCCTCGGTGTCGGTGCCCGCCCCGGCGCTGCCCGCGCCGCGGCCGCCCGGGCTCCGGTCCGTGCCCTCCGGTCCGGCTGCTGCGGCCGGGCTGCCCGGTGCCGGGCTGCCCGGCGCCAGGCCGGCCGGGGTCGTGGCGCCACCCGGTCCGGCACCATCGGGGCCGCCGCCGGCCGGGCCGCCGGGCCGGCCCGTGCTGCCCGCCGCCCCGGACTCATCAGCGGCAGCGCCTGCTGCCCCCGCCGCGCCCGGCCCCTGACCGCCCGGTGCCCCCGGGACCGAGCCCTGCTCGCCGGCCGCCTGGTCGTCCAGGTTCTCCCTGGCCGGCCACGGCGGCTCCGCCGCCACCGTGTCCACTGGCTGGTCGAACCGCGCGATCAGGTCACGCCAGGCCGCCTCCTCGCCGCTGACGTCGCCGTGCACGTCCCCGTTCCCGCCCACTACGTCATTCCCTGCCCGATCCCCGGCTGGTGCGACTGTGCGTTCGGACGAACTCCAGGCTCCCAGTGAAGATGGTCTCAGCGTCGTTGTCCAGGGTGGCGACGTGATAGCTGTCGGGCAGCTCGCGGACCTCCAGCTGCCCGGCTGGCAGTCGTGACCGCAGCAGCTCCAGGCTCTTCGGCCCGACCACGTGATCGGTCGTGCTCTTGAAGGTCAGCACCGGCTGGCTGACCTCGCCGAGATGCTCGCTGGTCACCCGCCACAGCCCGGGCAGCGTCGCGGCTGCCTTGACCGGGGTCCGGTCATAGCCGAGCTCGCTGGACTGCTCCTTCTTGATGTCGCTGCCGATGCCCTTCAGCGACGGGATGACCAGCTTGAGCACGGGCGCGAGGAGGAAGAGCGGGGTATCGGCCGTCACCGACGGGTTGACCAGGACCAGGCCGCTGATCGCGCGGCCATGCAGCTCGGCCAGGCGCAGGGCCAGGCAGCCGCCCATGGACAGGCCCATCACGAAGATCTCGTCTGACCAGGTGCGCAGCTGAGCAAGCGCGCGGTCGGCCTCGGCGAACCAGTCCTCCCACCGGGTGCGGGCCATCTCCTGCCAGGTCGTGCCGTGGCCGGGCAGCCGAGGCACCAGCACGCTCAGCCCGGCACCGGCCAGGTACTCCGCCCACGGCCGCATCGACTGCGGTGTGCCAGTGAACCCGTGGCACAGCAGCACTCCGGTGGCGCCGCCCTCGTGGCTGAAGGGCTCGGCCCCGGGCATCAGCGGCATGTCAGGTCCTCTCGGCGGCGTGGCTCCGGTCGCCTTCCGATCGTCCCACGCCCGGCTGTCAGGCGGCAGCCGCTGGGGGCCGAAAGGCCGGTCCTGCCGCAGGTTCGCGGCGACACAGCCGATCAAGCGCGGCTGGCCGTGTCCCGAACGGCTGGTGACGTGCGAACATATGACCGTGTTCTACTGGGTGGTCAAGGCGGTGCTGTGGCCCGTCCTGAACCTTGTCTTCCGCCCCTGGGCCGAGGGCACCGAGAACGTGCCCCGCGAGGGGCCGGCCATCCTGGCCAGCAATCACCTGTCCTTCTCTGATCACTTCTTTGCGCCGCTGCCACTGCCGCGCAAGGTGGTGTTCCTGGCCAAGGCCGAGTATTTCACCGGCCGCGGACTGAAGGGCCTGGTCAGCAAGGCGTTCTTCAGCGGCGTCGGGCAGATCCCGGTGGACCGGTCGGGCGGCGCGGCCAGCGAGCGCGCGCTGCGCACCGGGCTGCGGGTGCTGGCCAGGGGCGAGCTGCTCGGCATCTACCCGGAGGGCACCCGGACCCCCGACGGACGGCTGTACCGGGGCAAGACCGGGGTGGCGCGGCTGGCCCTGGAGGCCCGGGCACCGGTTGTCCCTACTGCGATGGTCGGCGGATTTGAGTTCCAGCCGCCGGGCAAGATCACGCCCCGGCTGCGAGTCCGGCCGGGCGTGCGGTTCGGCAAGCCGCTGGACTTCTCCCGCTATTACGGCATGCAGGACGACCATGTCGTGCTGCGCGCGATGACCGACGAGATCATGTACGAGCTGATGAAGCTGTCCGGCCAGGAGTACGTGGACGAGTACGCCAGGCGCGGCAAGAACCCGCTGCAGGCGCTCCGGCCGGGGCATGCCGAGCCCAGCCCGAACGGCACTGCTCCCGAGGAGAAGCCGGCCAGCGAGCGGACCTAGCCCAGGTAGCGCAGTCCCGGCCAGGCCGCGGCCCAGGACATGCGCAGGTCCGAGCAGACCCATACCGGCGCGCCCTGCTCGTCGTCGGGCACATTCAGGTGGTTGTTCAGCCGCGCGGCCAGGCGCAGCGATCCGCAGACCCGGCTGAGCTGGGACCGGCCGAACCCAACGGCCACCGCGGTGGCCGCTGCGGCGGGCGGCGGGCCCCAGTACCAGTAGGCGTTGTGCACGCCGTAGACGGCGGCCCTGAGCCGGTCGTCCGGGCCGAAGTGCTGGACCGCGCCGGCCTCGCCGTAGTTGCTGGCCAGGATGACTGCCCCGGGCCGCTGGGCAGCGGGCAGCCCGCGGTAGACCGCGGCGATCTCCGCGACGAACGCGGGCCAGCCCACCGTCTCCCCGGCGTCGTAGTTGAGACCGAGGACGCCGCTGGTCTTCAGGTCGGCGGCCGGGACCACCGGCAGCGCGATGTAGATGTTGGTCAGGCTCAGGACCAGCGCGGCGGCGATGAGAGCGGTGCGCAGCCGCGCCCGGCCCCGTCGCATCCAGTCCACTGCCGGCTGCGCCCCGGCCGCCGCCAGCGGCGCGGCCATGCCCGCCGTGTAGTACGGCTTGCCGCCGGTGGCCATGATCACCACCAGCAGCACCACGTAGGCAACCGCCAGGGCCCGGGCGCCGGGCCGGGCCCGGTCCCGGAACAGCCGGACCAGGCCCGCGATCAAGACCGGTGCGAGGAACACGCTGATCAGGACCAGCTGCTCCGCGGGGACGGCCCAGCGCGGCGCCGATGTTCCCGAGCCCCCGCTGGCGATGGAGTGCGCGACCGCCAGCTCCGGCCAGCCGTGAGTGCCCTGCCACACCAGGTAGGGCGTCCACATTGCCAGCGCGATCACCCCGCCGGCGTACAGCCAGGGGGAGGTAAACGGCCACCGCGGTCCGGCAATGAGCAGCCCGGCGGCAGCCGAGAACATCAGGAGCGCGACGAGATCGGTGTCCAGCAGCCCCGCGCCCGCGAGCAATCCGACGGCCAGCCACAGCCGGCTCTGCCCGGTCCGCAGGATCCGGAGGATCAGCCCCAGCAGCAGGGCGCTGACCGGCAGGTCGAAGGTCGAGGTGCTCAGCAGGTGCCCCGTGCTCAGGGTGATGACCGACACGGCCATCGCGGCGGCGGCCAGCACCTGGGCCGCGCGGCCGCCGCCGAGCTCGCGGGTGAGCAGCCCGGTCAGCACGACCAGGGCCGCGGCCGCCGCCACCGCGGGCAGCCGCAGCACGAGCACCGAGTCCCGGGCGATGGCCGACATCAGCCGGGCCACCGCCGGCACCAGGGGCGGCTGGTCCGGGTAGCCCCAGGCCAGGTGCTGGCCGCAGGCGATGAAGTACAGCTCGTCGCGGTGATAGCCGTAACGGCCGGCGAAGGCGATCAGTAAGACGGCGAGCAGCGCGGCTATCGTGAGCACGCCGGCCCGGGCGAACTCCGGGAGCGGCGCAGGGCCTGGCTCCCGGTCGTCCGGCCCGGCCGGGACACTCAGCGGGCTTCGCATACCGGCCATTTTGCCCCCTGCCGCGCGCCCGGCGGCCCGGCACCCGGCCGGAACCGGGCGGCCGCCGGCGGCCGTCTTCTCCACCTCGGGCGATGCCGGCGCTGGCCGTTTCGGCACCGCTCCTCCAGCGGAAACCCGCGGGTGGATTTTCCGCTGCGGCGGACCTGCTACCGTGCCATCGGCGGTCACGACCCGGGCAGCGGCGCCCGTCGTGCCGGCGTCAGTTGGCCAGGACGCTCATGGGCACTCAGGGTGTGACGGGGCGGCTAAGTCTGGAGGGAGATCCATGCGAGTCGGAGTGCTGACCGGAGGCGGTGACTGCCCCGGCCTGAATGCGGTGATCCGCGCTGTGGTGCGGACCGGCGCGGCTGAGCACGGCTTTGAGTTCATCGGCTTCCGGGACGGCTGGCGGGGCCCGCTCGAGGGCGACACCATGGTCCTGGACGTGCAGGCGGTCCGCGGCATCCTGCCGCAGGGCGGCACGATCCTGGGCTCGTCCCGCACCAACCCGCTCGGCGAGCAGGCCTCGGCCGGCGGCATGTCGGGCCTGGAGCGGATCCGGGAGAACCTGTCCAGCCTGGGCGTAGACGCGCTGATCGTGATCGGCGGCGAGGACACCCTGGGGGTGGCCAGCCGCCTGCACGCCGCCGGGGTCAGCGTGGTCGGGGTACCCAAGACGATCGACAACGACCTGGGCGCGACGGACTTCACCTTCGGCTTCGACACCGCGGTCAACATCGCGATGGAGGCCATCGACCGGCTGCACACCACCGCCGAGAGCCACCACCGGGCGCTGATCGTCGAGGTCATGGGGCGCAGCGCGGGCTGGATCGCGCTGCATGCCGGGCTGGCCGGCGGCGCCAACGTCATCCTGATCCCGGAGAACCCGTTCGACATCGAGCAGGTGTGCGCGTACGTGGAGCACCGGTTCCAGACCCGGTATGCGCCCATCGTGGTGGTCGCTGAGGGCGCGCACCCGAAGAGCTCGGCCGAGATCGCCGACCAGAAGCTGGACGCCTTCGGGCACGCGCGGCTCGGCGGCGTCGGCCAGATGCTGGCCGATGAGATCGAGCGGCGGACGGGCAAGGAAGCGCGCTGCACGGTCCTCGGGCACATCCAGCGCGGCGGGACGCCGACGGCGTTCGACCGGGTGCTGGCCACGCGGTTCGGCGTGCACGCCATCCGGGCCGTGGCCGACGGGGCGTTCGGCACGATGGTGGCGCTGCACGGCACGAACATTGACCGGGTCCCGCTGGCCGAGGCGACCACCCAGCTCAAGCTCGTCCCGCCGGACCGCTACGCCGAGGCCGAGGTCTTCTTCGGCTGAGGTCAGCTCCGGCCGGCCCGCGCCCGGCCGCTCCGCCGGGACCGCTCAGAGGCGGTGCGCGGCCGAGCGGCCGAGCTCGTGCCCGCCGCTGTCGTACCCGGCAGCGGCGACATAGGCGGCGTGGCGGGGCACCGGGATCGTCGTCTCGAACCCGTGCCGTCGGGCTGTCGCCACCACGGCCAGGCTGCCGGCGGCTGATCCGGCCAGCACCTTCCAGTGCCGCACCCGGGTGTCGCCGTTCCAGCTGGCGTAGACGGTCATCCCGCTGCCCGACCGGGTGGCCGCGATGGCAGGCGGGCCGGCCGGGCGGCCCGTCCACGGCGACTTGAAGGCGCGGTAGTCGAAGGTGCCCTTGCCCCTCAGGTGCCCGCTGAACACGACTGACCCGTCGCGCCGGTACTCGGTGAAGTACGGGTGCTCGCCCCAGCCGACCAGCACATGGCCGCCGGGCAGTTCCTGGACGCTGCCCAGCGCCGCGGTCAGGATCGGCACCGGCGGGTTGAACTGGCGGACGAACGACACGTGCCGGCGCTTCTCGTCCACGTGCAGTACCAGCGCGCGGGAGCGCTTGCCGACCCTGTAGTCGCCGGCTTCGTTATCGAAGACCGTGAACGTGCCGTCGGCGTGCGGCGTCACATGGTGCTGCCAGGCGAACCTGGCCTTCGGGCCCATGGTGAAGTTGCTGTACTTGCCGCCCATCCGCCACATGACCCGGCCGGTCTTGCGGTGGATCTTGTAGACGGTCCAGGTGTCGCGCGCGGAGATGATGAGGTTGCCGTCCGGTGCCACGTTGATCGAGTTGAGGTGGAACTGATCCCAGGGCACCGAGGTGTCGTGCCCGATCGGCGCGTAAGACGAGCGGAAGGCCACGTGCCGGTCGCTGCGCCACCGGAACACCAGCTTCCCGGTGGCGATGTCGATCTCCTGGACCTCACCGTAGAAGTACGGGTGGTGCGCTACGCCGCCGATCGAGCGCAGGTCGGCGGTCGCCGTGCCGTAGCTGCTGAATAGCGCGGTCCCGGCCGGAGTGATGAGGAACTCGTGCAGGTCGCCGGACAGCCCGCCGTGCGCGCTGACCCGGGCGATCTCCTGGTAACGGGAGTTGGCCAGCACGTAGTGCCCCTCACCGTGACCGTGCAGGACACTGCCCTGCCACCAGGTCAGTACCGGCTCACCCTGGTAGTGCTGGACGCGCACGTTCATGGCTCGCAGCTTCGGTGTCCGGCCCGCGGACAGCGGCCTGAACCAGACCAGGTCGCCGGCATTGTCCAGGATCATCGGCCCCTGCTGGCCGACGCCTGCGTGACTGTCGAGCAGGATGACGCCGGGCGCTGCCTTCCCGGTATCGGTGCCGATCGCCGCCGCGGCGGGCCGCAGGCCCGGACGGGACTTGTAATGCCGCACCTCCGGGCCCGCAGCGCCGGATGCCGCGGCGTCCTGCGACTCCGGCTGGGCTGCGCAGCCGCCGAGCAGGGCCGCGCCGGCCGCGACCCCGCCGCCGAGCCGCAGCAAATGCCGCCGGGGCAGCCCGCCCGGCCCGCCCGGCGCTCGTGCGGCCTGCCGCGAGTCCGCGGAACCCGACGCTGCCTCAGGCATTCCCGACCTTCACCGCCTCGGAGTCTCCCAGTGCTGTCCCGTGCGCATCGACGGCGGTCACGGCGAAGTAAGGCCCGCTGCTGGCGACCGCGATGGCGGTCTCAAATCCTAGCCACTCCTGGCGCCCGACCTGGGCCAATGAGCCAGGTGTCTGGCCGCTGCGGACGACCCAGGCGGCCACCTCGGTAGCGCCGTTCCAGCTCACGTAGACCACGCTGCCCCCGGCCGGGTTGACCCGGGCGACCGCGGCCGGCTTACCGGACGGGCGGCCGCGCCACGCGGCGGTGAAGGCCCGGTAGGACTGATCGCTGACCGGGAACTCGCCCTCCAGGCGGATCTGGCCGTCCGCGGCGAACTCCGAGAAGTAGGGCTGGTTGCCCCAGCCGACGAAGACCCGGCCGTCCGGCAGGACCTGCATGCTGCCCTGATTGGCCGCCGCGACGCCGGCCGGGTGCAGGTACTGGCGGCGCAGCGTCGCCGTCATGGCCGAGGTGTCCATGTCCAGCAGGATGGCCCGGGACTGCTTCTCGATCTGCGGCGGCGCGCCGCCGTCGTCGAACAGGCTCAGCGTGCTGGCACCGTGCGGGCGGGCATGGTGCTGGAAGTAGAACCGGGTACCGGGACCCATGGTGAAGCTGGACTGCCGTCCGCCCAGCCGCCACAACACCCGCCCGCCAGGCCGCGAGATCTTGTACACCGCGCTGGTGTTGCGGGAGGAGACCAGCAGGTCGCCGTCGGGCGCGACGGCGATCGAGTTGATGTGGAAGTAGTCGAACGGCAGCTTGCTGGTGCCGCCCGCAAACGGGGCCATCGTCTCGGCCGGCGCCACGTGGTCGAGGCTGTCCCACTCGAACAGCACCTTGCCGGTGGCGATGTCGATCTCCTGCACTACCCCGGACAAGACCATTCCCTGGGCCTTGCCGCCGAGCTTGGACAGGTCAGCGGGCGCGGTCCGGTAGGCGGTGACCAGCGCTGTGTCCTGCGGGGTGATCGCGAACTCGTGCAGGTCGGCCATCAGCCCGTGGCCGGCCCGGACCGTGGCAATCGTCTTGTAGGAGGCGTCGGCGATGACCCCCTCGCCCTTGCCGTAGCCGGCCTTGACGTCGCCCTGCCACCAGGTGAGGACCGGCTGCCCGCGGTAGGTCTGGGTGTCGAAGCCCAGCCAGGACTGGCTGCCGCTGGGCGCGAACCAGACCACCCGGCCCTGGCGGTCCAGGATGATGTTGCCGGCCTGGCCGGGTCCGGCGGCCGGGTAGCCCTTGGTCGACAGGAAGATGTAGCCGGGGCTGGTGGCGGGCGCGCCGGGCCCGACGCTGGTGACGTTGATAGCCGGCGGAGTGAGATCGGCCCGCGTCACGAAATGGCGGACCACGGCGCCCGGATCATAGGGACTCCTGGGCGCGGCTGCCGCGGCCTTGGGCCGGGTGGCGGCCAGCGCGCTGTGGTGCGGCAGCTTGAAGCCGACAAACCCGGCCAGCCCGAGCCCGGCGACGGCTCCGACGACCGTCCCGCCGCGCTCGAGGAGCCGCCGGCGGCTCAGGTGGCTGCCGCTACCTCCTGGTGGCTGTTCATCTAGCTGTGCTGTCCCGGAACTCTTAGTGTTGTCCGCGTCGCCGACCGGCCCGCTGGCTCCCAGTGTGCTCACTGTGTCTCCTGTGCTCTCAAGCGTTCCCGACGCGCTGTGCTGCTGTAGCGGGAACATGCAATCGGCAGACACTCAGCGAGCCCTGGAACAGAGATGAGGGTCCGCTGATGATACGGCGGACTCCCGGGCCCAGGGAGGTGTTTAGCGGGGCAAAGTATCCGAGCGCGGGCAGTCGCCTCTGGCGCGTCCGGCGCTGCCCCGCCGCGCCGGGGGGCGGGCCAGGCTCCCGGCGCCATCCCGGGCCGGGGCTCCTGGCCGTCCCCGGGTTGGGTTCCGGGGCGGTCCCGGCGTGGTCCCGGCGTGGTCCCGCAGCGAGCTCCGGGCGGCCCCGGCGCTGGTCAGCAGGCGTGATCGCGGGCGGTGTAACCGGCCGGGGGATTGCCGATGAAGTACCGCTCGTGCTGGCCGCCGCGCCGGATCAGGTAGACCGTGATGCGCCAGCGCAGGCAGCCCTCGTGCTCGGGGCTGGCAGCTGCGTCCTGACGGCTGGTGAACGTGACGGTCGCGGCGAGCTGGCGCCGCCCGGCCGCCTGCAGCGTGACCAGCCGCGGCGCGGAATCACGGGTGCTGCCGTAGCCGGCCAGGAAGCTGCTCTGCGACAGCGCCGCGCGGCTCGCCGGACTGAACAGGCGCAGGTAAGCCGGGTAGTCGTGGTGATTGATCGCCCGGAAGTACCGGCTCAGGAACCGGCTGACCGGCCGGGCGCCTGGCTGCCGGCGGGCTGCCGGAGCGACCCGCACCGCTGACCGCCCGGCGCGTGGCCCGCTTCCGTTGCGGCCGGTGCCGGCCGGGGAATGGGTGCCCGGCGTGGCCGGGGAGTGGCGGCCGGGATCAGTCAGGAGCTGCCCTCGGGAGCCGCCACCGGTGCCGCTCGCCGTGACCAGTACCGCCACGCCGCCCGCCGCGGCCAGGGCCATGACGAGGGCAGCTGAGCCCAGCATGATCCGCCGGCCGCCGGTCCTGGCCCGGTGAGCCGGCGCCGGCGGGTCGTCAGCAGAACGCACCGCCGTGACGGCTGCCTGCGGCGAGCTGGCGTGCCGCGGTCCCGGCGGGCTGGCAGGCCCGGGTGCGGCATCCGGCACCGGCGGGGTGGCGGCCCCGGGCACGGGCACGGCTGAAGGCAGCGGCTTGGCGGCCGGGCCGGCGGCCGGCGCGGCGGACGCGGGAAGCTCAGGTATAGGCAGCGGCGTGGCGGACGGCGTGGCGGACGGGGGAAGTTCAGGTATAGGCAGCGGCGTGGCGGACGGGGGAAGTTCAGGAATGGGCACGGGCACGGCGGCCGGGCCGGCGACCCGCGGGGCAGAGGCGGGAGGTCCCGCCCCGGGCCCAGCTGCGGGCCCGGGTCCGGGCATGGCGACCGGGCGGCCCGCCGGCGTGCCCGACGCGGGAAGGCCGGGCCCGGGCGGGGCCGGATGCCTGGCCGCGGCCGCCGAACCGGGCCAGGCCGGGAACGCGCGCTCGGATCCGGCTGCGGACCCGGGCCCGGCGGCCGACCGGGGCTCGGCGGCGGACCGGGCGGCAGACCCGGGCCCGTAGACCGGGGCCGGGGTGACGGGCGGGAAGGCTCCGGCCAGCGTCGGCGAGTCCGCGCCGCCCGGCACTGCCCCGCCGGCCAGCTCGGCGCCGCCGGCGGCCGGGGTCAGCGAACTGCCCGCTGCCGCCGCCGGGCTGGCTAACGGGCGGCCCGGCGGGGCCGGCTGGGCGGGCGGGGCCGGGGTGATCTCGAACAGCCAGCTGTCCGTGGCTGAGGCCAGGTCGTCGGCAGCGTTCTCCGGGCGGCGGCCGCCGCCGGCGCCAGCTGCTGATGGCGGGCGGTCACCGGCGCCCGTCAGGCCGCCGGAAGCCGGCAGGCCAGCGGATTCCGCCAGGCCCGGCCACAGAGTGCTGCCGCCCGCCGCCCGGGCTCCGGATAGCACGGCGGTATCCGTGCCGGAGGCCGGGCTGTTCACCAGGGCGGCGTCCAGCGCGGCACACACCGCGCACGCAGCCGCGCCGTTCCTCGTTTGCTGTCCGCATCGTGTGCACGTCATCGCCGGTCTCCTCACCAGCTCTTTTCGCATGGCGATCACTATCAGTATCTATTCAGACACGCTCGGATGTCAGCCAGTTGGCAACTCTGCCCGGCCCCCGCATCGGCCGGAACGGGATACCGGCCTGCGGCCGGCCGCCGCGGGCCCCGCGTGCTGGCCACGCGGGCCCCGCGTGCTGGCACACTGGCGGTATGTCGGCCAGCTCGCTCACGGTGCCGCCGGTGATCACCGCCGGGCCGGCGATGCATGAGCCCTGTGTCCTGCTCAAGCTGGGCGAGGTCGTGCTGAAGGGCCGGAACCGGCAGCGGTTCGAGCGGCTGCTGCACGACAACATCCGCCGCTCGGTACAGGACCTCGGAGTGGGTATCCGCGTCTGGCAGCGCGAAGGGGTCATCGTGGTGCGCACCAGCCCGGGCCGCCCTGCCGGGCCGGCCGGCCGCGGGTCGGCCGGCGGCGGGCCCGCTGGCGGTGGCGGGCCGGGCGGCCCCGCTGCTGCGAGCCTGGCACCGGCCGCCGCCGCGGACCTGATCGCCGAGCGCATGCGGCTGGTCATGGGCCTGGCCCGGGTCTGCCGGGCGGTGCGGGTCGACAAGGACGCGGACGCGGCCACGGCCGCGGCGCTCGAGCTCACTGCGGGGCACAGCGGGACCTTCGCGGTCCGGGCCCGGCGCCGGGACAAGCGGTTCCCGGTGACCTCGGCCCGGCTGGCTGCTGACATCGGCGACCGGATCCGCCGCGAGCACGGGCTGACGGTCAGCCTGGGCCAGCCGGGCATCACGGTGCACGTCGAGGTCGACCAGCGGGAGATCTTCGTCTACACCGACGGCCTGCCCGGCCAGGGCGGACTTCCGGTCGGGATGAGCGGCCGGGCGCTGGTGCTGGTATCCGGCGGCATCGACTCGCCGGTGGCGGCCTACCGGATGATGCGCCGCGGGCTGCGCTGCGGTTACCTGCACTTTTCCGGCATGCCGCTGACCGGCCCTGAGTCGGTCTACAAGGCGTACGCGCTGGTCCGGCAGCTCGACAGGTTCCAGGGCGACTCACGGCTGTTCGTGGCGGCCTTCGGAAGCGCGCAGCGGCGGCTGGCCAGCTCCGGGGCGGGCCGGCTGCAGATCATGGCGCAGCGCCGGCTCATGCTCAAGACCGGCGCCGTGCTGGCTCGCCGGCTCGGGGCCACCGCGCTGATCACCGGCGACTCCCTGGGCCAGGTCAGCAGCCAGACGCTGGTCAACCTCACGGCCCTGGACGACGCGGTCGCGCTGCCGATCCTGCGGCCGCTGATCGGCCTGGACAAGATCGAGATCATGGCGCAGGCGCGGACGATCGCCACGCTCGCGATCTCCGAGCTGCGCGATGAGGACTGCTGCTCGCGGCTGGCCCCGCGGCAGGCGGAGACCCGGGCGCGGATCAGCGACCTGCGCCGGATCGAGGCCCGGATAGACGCCGATGGCCTGGCCGAGGAGCTCGCCGCGACGGCGCGGGAGCACACTCCGGCCTGGCCCTGATGCCGGTGCCGGCGGCCAGCCCGGTGCCCCTCAGGCCAGCGCGGCGGCGGTGCCGGGCCGCAGGAGCAAGGCCAGCTCCTGGCGCCAGGAGGGGTACTGCAGCGGCGCGGCCAGGCGCCGGAGCTCCATCTGGTCAGCGCCGGCCCGGGGAGCCCGGATGCTGACGCGCGACCACACCGCGGCGTCGCCGCCGGTCCGGGTGAGGTACCCGCCGCTGAGCCAGACCCGGCCCGACCGGGGCACGGCGGCGATGTCGCTGACGCCGCTGCCCAGGCCGCCGCGGACGGCGGACCAGGTGAGCCGCCGGTGCCCGTCGGCGTCGCCGGCGAGATGCCCGACCAGCGCGTCGGTGCGTGACCCGGACGAGTCAGCCGTGACAAAAATCCCGCCGGACCCGTCCGCCGCGAGCCGGCCGGTGTCGGCGGTGCGGCTGGTGCTGGTCACGGCCCAGCGGCGGCCGTCGAAATGGGCCAGGAACAGCCGGCCCTCGCCGTGCCGCGCCCACCGGTTCCCGACGACCCACACGCTGCGGCGGGAGCAGGCCAGCACGTCATCGAGGCTGGCCCGGGCCATCGCCGGAGCCGCCGGGACGCGCTGCCAGGCGCGGCCGTCATAGTGCTCGACATAACCGCCCCGCCGGGTGGCGGCCACAGCCCAGATGTTGCGCGCCGATACCGCGCTGGCCCGGTAGATCCGCCCGGCCAGGCCCCGCACCCGGCTCCAGGACCGGCCGTTGAAATGCCAGGTGCCCATGCCGTGGCTGCCGGTCGTGCTGGTGCCGAACACCCACACATCAGCCGGGCTGAGGGCGGTCACGCTGGACAGCAGGTGCTCGTGCGGCCAGCGCCGGGCGACCTGCCATCGGCTGCCGTTCCAGTGCAGCACATAGCCGGCGCCATAGCTCACCGCCCAGATGTCGCGGGCCGACGGGGCGCTGGCGTCGCCGAGGAACCCGTCGAGGCCGCCGGGCAGCGCCGAGGACCGCCAGCTCGACCCGTTCCAGTGCAGCGCGACCGGCGTGCTGGCGCGGCCGGGATTGGTACCGCCGAACGCCCAGGCTGAGCCGGGGCCGGGGGCGACGATGGCGGAGAACCCGGATGCGCGGTCGGCGGCACCGTAATGCCGCATGGCCGACAGCCGCCACTGCCGCGAGCTGGCGGAGGGCAGCTGGCGGGCGGCCACCCGGGCGGGGCCCCGGGCGCGCGACCCGGCCGAGCCCGCGCTGGCAGGTCGCGCGGCGACGGCCCAGGCCATGGTCAGCGCGATCACGATCACCAGCACGGAACCGGCGGGAGCGAGCCGCGCGCCGGCGCGGTAGGCCAGCGTGGCGCGGTCTCTGCTCAGCGCCGCCACCGGTGCCGTCGGCGGACGCACAGTGCCAGGCTATGGCCCTGGCGCTGGTCCAGCAAAGATTCGCCCCAGCTAGCGGCGCGGCCCGGCGGGCGTAGCAGCGCAGCCGGCCCGGCCGCTGTGGGAGGCTGGGCCCGGAGGTGATCCCGTGCGGATAGGACTGCAGGTTCCTGACTTCACTCGCGCGGCCGGCCCGGGCACGCTCGGCGCTGACCTGGCCACGGTCGCGCGGACAGCCGACGACGCCGGCTTTGACTTCATCGCCGTGATGGACCACTTCTTCCAGATCGGCGGGGTCGGGCCGCCCGAGAACGACATGCTGGAGGCCTACACGACCCTGGGCTACCTGGCGGCCTGCACGAGCCGGGCCCGCCTGCTGACGCTGGTCACCGGGGCGGTGTACCGGCAGCCGGGCATCCTGGCCAAGATGGTGACGACGCTGGACGTGCTGTCGGGCGGCCGGGCCTGGCTCGGCATCGGCGCGGCCTGGAACGAGGAGGAGTCGCGCGGCCTGGGCATCCCGTTCCCGCCGGTCGCCGAGCGCTTCGAGCGCCTGGAGGAGACGCTGCAGATCTGCCTGCAGATGTGGCGCGATGACCCGTCCCCCTACCGGGGCCGGCACTACCAGCTGGAGCGGCCGATCTGTCATCCGCGGCCGCTCTCGGTGCCGCACCCGCCAGTCATGATCGGCGGCGGGGGCGAGCGCAAGACGCTGCGCCTGGTCGCCCGGTACGCGCAGGCCTGCAACCTGTTCCCCGGCCCCGACCTGGCCCGGAAGCTGGACGTGCTGCGGGCGCACTGCGAGGCCGAGGGCCGCGACTATGACGACATCGACAAGACCTGCTACTTCTCTTTCGACGTGGGCCGGGGCGGCGAGCGCGCGGGAGCGGTCACCGATCAGCTGGGCGAGCTGGCCGCGATGGGGTTCGGCACCGCGATCGGCATGGTCGCGAACGTCTGGGACGTCACGCCGCTGGAGATCATCGGCAGCAAGGTCATCCCGGCGGTAGCGGACCTGTAGTGGCGGCCAGGCCGGGCGGGCCGCCGTCCGGGCCGCCCCGGCCGCCGCTCAGCCGACTGGCGCGGGCTGCGCCCGCGCGGGCGTCAGCGACTTGCCGACCAGCCGCGGCAGCGTGTTCGCGGCCAGCGCCAGATCACGGATGTCGTCGCCGGTCAGCGCCTGGTCGCCGTCGCACATGGCAGCCGCGGGCTGCGGGTGCACATCCACGATGATGCCGTCGGCGCCCACCGCGATCGCGGCCCGGCTCAGCGGCAGCACCAGGTCACGCCGTCCGCCCGAATGCGACGGGTCAACGATGACCGGCAGGTGCGACAGCCGCTGCGCCACCGGCACGGCGCTGATGTCCAGGGTGTTGCGGGTAGCGGTCTCGAACGTGCGGATACCCCGCTCGCACAGCACGATATCCAGGTTTCCGCGCTGGGCGATGTACTCCGCGGCCATCAGCCACTCCTCGATGGTGGCGTTCATGCCCCGCTTCAGCAGGACCGGCCTGGACGCTGAGCCGACGGCCTGCAGCAGCGCGAAATTCTGCATGCTCCGGGTGCCGACCTGCAGCATGTCCGCATACGACGACACCAGGTCGACCGACGCCGGGTCGATCACCTCGGTCACCACCGGCATTCCCGTCTCGGCGCGTACGTCGGCCAGGATCCGCAGTCCCGCCTCGCCCAGGCCCTGGAACGCGTACGGCGAGGTCCGCGGCTTGAACGCGCCGCCGCGCAGCAGCGAGGCGCCGGCCGCCTGAGCCATCCGGGCGGCGGTCAGCGTCTGCTCGGGGTTCTCCACGGTGCACGGCCCGGCAATGACCGTGAACGTGTCCGGCCCGATCGGCACCCCGCCTACCGTGATCACCGAGCGGCTCGGGTGATGCTCCCGGCTGACCAGCTTGTAGGGGACCGAAATGCGGACCACGTCGATGACCCCGCGGTGGCTGCGCAGGTTCAGCGCCCCGAACTGGTCGACGTCGCCAACCAGCCCGATAATCGTGCGCGAGACGCCGCTGGAGACGAACGCCTCGCCGCCGGCGGTGCGCACGAGCTCCACGATCGCGTCAACATCGTCCTGAGTGGCCTCCGGGGCCATCACCACCACCACTGCCGATCCTCCTGGTCTCAGACGGGATTCAGAAAAGCGAAAAGCCCCGGGCCGCATCCGGCCCGGGGCTTTCTCATGTCGCTCGCGTCAGTGCAGAGTCTGGCGGGCGACCGTCCCAGGGCCGGGGCGGTAGCCATAAAAAAACCAGTAACTGCGCTGCACGAGCCGTAGCTTAGCGCACAGGCCCCGCCAGTCTCGTCACGGGTGGCCGCGATCTGGTCCCGGAACGGGGGGTGGCAAGATGGCTCCACTTGCGGGACAAGGCAGCGCCAGGCATCAGGGCGGCACGGCTGTAATTGCGGAAAGGGGCAGGTCAGCCGGACATGAGGCAGCCGGAAACCGGTGTGCGCGAGACTGGCGGCGGATGGCCAGGCGCGTCCGCGACCAGCGCGCCCGAGGCTGCTGCTGAGCCCGCTCCGGCTGTGCTGCCACCGGGCCAGTACATCCCGCGCAAGCTGCCGGTGCTGCACTACGGGCCCGTCCCCGCCTTCCGCCCGCATCGCTGGGACCTGCGGGTCAGCGGGGCCACCGAGTCCGGCGCCGAGCACATCTGGAGCTGGGACGATGTCTGCGCCCTGCCCCGCTGCGAGGTCACCGCCGACCTGCACTGCGTGACGCGATTCACCATCCCCGGCAACCACTGGGCCGGCATTGCCGCCGCCGAGGTGCTCAGCGCCGCCCCGCCTGCCGGATCGGTGACCCACGTAATGATCTGGGCTGACTACGGTTACAGCGCCAACCTCCGGATCGCGGACTTCGCTGCCGACAGCACGCTCCTGGCCACCCACCTGAACGGGGCGCCGCTCACGCCCGAGCACGGCTACCCGCTGCGCCTGGTGGTGCCCTCGCTGTATGCGTGGAAGAGCGTGAAGTGGGTGCGGGCCATCGAGTACCTGACCCGGGACCGGCGCGGCTTCTGGGAGGAGCGGGGGTATCACAACACTGCCGACCCCTGGCGGGAGCAGCGCTATTCGTATCAGGAAGAGGACGGCGAGGCCCCGGCGCTGTGAGGCATGACGCTCTGGCGCTCGCCGGCGCCGTCCGGCCGCCCGGTCCGGCCGGGTACCGGCCCGTCGCTCGCTGACCCGGCCGGCCCGCCTGGCCGCCCCGCCTCGTCCCGCAGCCGGCGCAGCGCGGCCACATCGGCGGCATGTCCCCGCTGCCCGCCGGGCGTCTCCGCGATGAACGGCACGCCGGCCGTGACCGGGTCGCCCAGCAGCGCGGCGAACGCCGCCGCGCCGATCGTCCCGCGGCCGATCGCCTCATGCCGGTCGCGCAGCGACCCGCAGCCGTCCCGGGAGTCGTTGGCATGGACCAGGCGCAGCCGGCCGGGCGCAGCGTCCTGTACGGCGGCCAGCAGCGCGGCGGGCCCGTCCGGCGCGGTCAGGTCGTGCCCGGCGGCGAAGAGGTGGCAGATGTCCAGGCACAGCAGGGCCCGCGGGTGCCAGCGCAGCGCGTCCAGGTACGGACCCAGGTCCGGCACGGCGCAGCACAGCATCTGGCCCTGCCCGGCCATCGGCTCCAGCAGCAGGTCCGGGTCGCCGTCACGTAGCTCATCGAGCACGGGCAGCAGCGTCTGCCGGACCCGGGCCAGGCCGGCCGTCCGGTCCCCGTCGGTCGCCGATCCGGTGTGCACGACCACGCCGCGGGCGCCGATGGCCGCGCCGCGGCGCACCGAGTGCCGCAGCGCGGCGGCGGACCGCTCGCGCAGCACCGGGTCGGGGGAGCCGGCGTTGATCAGGTACGGGGCGTGCACGAACACCGGGAGGCCGGCGCGGCTGACCTGGCCGGCCAGCGCCGCATCCTGAGCCGGGTCGCCGGCCGCGGCCGCCCAGCCGCGCGGGCTCGACACGAATACCTGGATGGCCTCGGCCTGCACGGCGCTGGCGTAGCGCAGGCCGGCGGTCAGGCCGCCCGCGACCGGTACGTGCGCGCCGACCGGCCGCCAGCCCGCCGGGCGGGCCGGCGCGGGAGCGCGTGCGGGCACGGGCTAGAAGAAGCCGAAGCCGACGTTGATGGTGATGACCGAGCCCTGCGGGGCGCTGCCCTGCGGGCTGTAGTTGAGCACCCGGCTGCCCGGCCCCACCTTGTTGACCTGCACCTGGAACCCGGCCGCCTGGAGCTGATGCTCGGCGGCATGCGCGGGCATGCCCTGCACGTTCGGCACGGCCACCATCGGCGGGCCGGCCGAGACGTACACCGTGACGACCTCGCCCGACAGGGCTGCCGATCCGGCGGGCGGGGACTGCTTGATGATGGTCCCGGCCGGCTGGCTGCTCTTGGCCGCCTGTACCGGGTTGATGCTGTAGCCCCCGGAGGCAGCGGCGGCCTGCGCCGCGGCGACCTGCTGGCCGACGAAGTCCGGCAGCGGCGGGCCCTCGCTCACCGAGATGTCGACCGGCCGGTTCTTGGGCCAGCGCGTGCCGGCCACCGGATCGGTACTGATCACCACGCCGGACGGGATGGTGGCGGAGGTCACTTCCTTGGTCGCGCCGGGCGTCAGCCCGGCCGACCGCAGCGCCTGCTGGGCCGCCGCCAGCTTCTGCCCGGTGACCGGCGGCACCTTGATCTTGACCGGCCCCAGCGACAGGGTCAGCGTGATCGTCGAGCCGTGCTTGGTCCGGGCGCCGGCCTTCGGGCTGGTCGCGATGACGCGCCCGGACGGGATGTTGCTGTGCTGCGGGGCGCCGTCGCGGACCTGGAAGCCCAGGCCTGTCAGCTCGGTCTTGGCCAGGCCCGCTGA
This sequence comes from Streptosporangiaceae bacterium, assembly GCA_036490755.1. Lineage (GTDB taxonomy): Bacteria > Actinomycetota > Actinomycetes > Streptosporangiales > Streptosporangiaceae > DASUBV01. The sequence continues at coordinate 49,132 of DASXDJ010000083.1, read as the reverse complement.
CCAGCCACTGACCCCCGGCACCTGGGTGTACTGCCCGGAGGTCAGCCACCAGGCCAGCAGCACCGCGATCAGGACCACCGCCAGGCCGCCGAGAATGTAGAAGATCCGGCGGCTGAACAGCAGCCGCTGCAGGGGCGGCTCCGCGCCCGGCCCGCGGCCGGGCGGGCTGGCCGGGGCGCTGTCGCGCCAGCGCAGGCCGTAGTCATCGTCGTCGCTCAGGCCCGGAACGATGCTCGGGTCCGACACCACCAGCGTCTGGTTGGCGGGCCGGAACAGGTCGTCATGCTCACCGGCCGGGGGAGGGCCGCCGGGCTCGGCGGCCGCGGGCCGGCCGTGCCGCCCGCCGGGTGGCATGCTGCCGGGAGCCCCGGCCGCGGGTACCGCGCCGACGGGCAGCGCGGGAGTCAGGTCGGTGTCGTCCAGCCGGCCTGTTTCCTGGCCGCGGGCCCGGTCGAGGGCAGCAGCACCGAGCGCCGCGCCGGCCAGGGCGGCGGCACCGGGCACCGCGCCGCCGAGCCCGGCCGGGCCGGAGCCGGCCGGGCCGGGTGCGGCGTGCTGGCCGTGCCGCCCGGCCGGCGGCATCGCGCCGCGCAGTTCGTTGACGGCGTCCAGGAACTGGCCGGCGTTGGCCGGCCGCTGGCGCGGGTCGCGGCTGGTGGCCCGGCCGACCAGGGCATCCAGCGCGGGCGGCAGGCCGGCAACCCGGCTGGAGACGGGCGGGACCACGTCGGTGACGTGCTTGTAGGCCACCGCGAGGGGCGACTCGCCAGTATGCGGCTGGGCCCCGGTCAGCATCTCGAACAGCATGATGCCGGCCGCGTAGACGTCGGTCCGCGCGTCGGAGGTACTAGCCGAGACCTGCTCGGGAGCGAGGTAGGCGGCGGTACCGATGATCATGCCCGTCTTCGTCTCGGCTACCGCCGCGGCGGCCCTGGCCAGCCCGAAGTCGGCGACCTTGACGCTGCCATTGCGGCCCAGCAGCACGTTCTCGGGCTTCACGTCACGATGGATGATGCCGGCCTGGTGGGCTGCGCTGAGCCCGGCCAGGACCCCCGCGACGATGTCCAGCGACTCCCCGGCGCTCAGCGAGCCGCGCGCCTGCAGCACCTCGCGCAGCGTCGGGCCCGGCACGTACTCCATCGCGATCCAGTGCACGTCGCCGGCCGATCCCTGGTCGAAGACCGCGACCACGTTCGGGCTGGACAGCTGCGCGACAGCGCGGGCCTCGGTGATGAAGCGCCGGACGAATTCCGGGTCGCGAGCCAGGTCAGCGTGCGCGACCTTGAGCGCGACGGGCCGGTCCAGCCGGATGTCGCGGCCGCGGTAGACCGTTGCCATCCCGCCGCGGGCAAGCTGCGACTCCACCCGGTAGCGGCCATCCAGCAGCTGCCCGGTGGGCGGTGACAAGGTCGTGTCCATCGGGAGCAGTGTAAGGCGGGAAAATAGCGCTCGCCCCGGTAACGGCACTGCGCACTCGCTCAGTCACGCTCAGCAGCCGGCGCGAGCTGGGGCGGCGCCGAAGCCAGGCTGTTGTCCCAGGCCACACGGCTCGCGGCGCGGTGCCAGCTATCCCGCAGGCGGGGACGAAGCCCGCGCATACCGCCGCCGGGGCACCCGCCCGGCCCGGAAGGCCAGCCGTCCGGCCTGTACCGCCGCGCGCATGGCGGCGGCCATCATCTCTGCGTCCCGGGCCCGGGTCACCGAGGTGGCCAGCAGCACCGCGGCGCAGCCCAGTTCCATCGCGATGGCCGCGTCACTGGCGGTGCCGATCCCGGCATCCAGGATCACCGGCACCCCGGCCGCCTCGACAATCAGCTCGATGTTGTGCGGGTTCCTGATGCCCAGGCCGGACCCGATCGGCGAGCCGAGCGGCATGATCGCCGCGCAGCCCGCCTGCTCCAGCCGCCGGGCCAGCACCGGGTCGTCGGTGGTGTACGGCAGCACGGTGAAGCCGTCGGCGACGAGCTGCTCGGCCGCGTCGAGCAGCTCGATGCCGTCCGGGAGCAGGGTCCGCTCGTCGGCGATGACCTCGAGCTTCACCCAGCTCGTGTCGAGTGCCTCGCGAGCCAGCCGGGCCACCCGGACCGCCTCGGCGGCAGTGAAGCAGCCGGCGGTGTTGGGCAGCACCCGGATCCCGCGGGCGGTCAGCACGTCCAGCACCGAGCCCGCTGCGGCCGGGTCGACCCGGCGCATCGCGACGGTCGTCAGCTCCGTCCCGGACGCGGCCAGGGCCCGGTCCAGCACGTCCAGGCTGGGCGCGCCGCCGGTTCCCATGATCAGCCGGGAGTTCAGCGTCTCGCCGGCGAGCACGAAGGGGTCGTCCATGTCAGCCGCCCTGCACCGCGGTGACGACCTCGACCTCATCGCCAGCGGCCAGCGGGGTCGCCGCCCAGGCGGCCTTGCGCACGACCTCGCCGTTGACCGCGGCCGCCACTCCGGTGACCGCCGGGGTCACCAGCGTGACGGCGCCGGCCAGCGACGCCTCGTCGGCCACCTGCCGCGGCTGGCCGTTAATGATGATGTCCACGCAGCCGTCCTTACGCCGGGGCCGCCGCGAACCGCTCCGCGGTGAACGGGGCAGCCAGGGCGGGTAGCCGATCTGTTTCCAGGAATTCAGCCATGACGTCGGCGGTGACCGGCGCCAGCAGGACACCGCCCCGGAAATGACCGGTGGCCAGCGCCAGTCCCGGCAGCATCCCGGGGCCGAGCACCGGCGCGTTGTCGGGGGTGCCGGGCCGCAGGCCGGCGACGGCCTCGGCCAGTTCCAGCTCGGTGATGCCGGGCACGATCAGCCGGGCGTCCCGCAGCAGCTCCCACACCCCGCCGGCGGTGACGGTGGTGTCGGCGCCAAGCTCCTCCTGGGTAGCGCCGACGACCAGCTCGCCATCCTCGCGCGGCACCAGGTAGACCGAGGAGCCGCGCACGATCCCGCGCACGGTCCGGGCCAGCAGCGCGGGCGGCGGCGCCGCGGCCGCGGCCAGCGCGGCCGCCCGCGTCCCGGCCGCCCCGGTCCGGGCGGGCCCGCCCGGACGGGCGGCAGGCGCCGGGCGCAGCCGCAGGATCTGGCCCTTGACCGGCCGGACCGGCGGGACCGCCCCGGGCGGCAGGCCCGTGATGGCGGCCGACTGCCAGCCGGCGGCCAGCACCACCCGCGGCGCGCGGACCTCGGTACCGTCGGCCAGCCGGGCGCCGGTGACCCGGTCACCCTGGCCGCCCGCGGACGCGGTGGTGATCTGCACGGCGGCCTGGCTGATCAGCGGGACGCCGGCCTGCCGCACGGCGGCCAGCAGGGCCCGGGCGAGCAGCCGGGGGTCGACAGAACCGTCGTCAGCGGCCAGCAGCCCGCCGCGGACCGACGGGTCCAGCAGCGGCTCGGCGGCCCGGGCCTCCCGGCCGGTCAGCCGGGTCGCGGCCCGGCCGAAGGACTGCTGGAGGCGGTGCGCCTCCACCAGTACGGCCAGGTCGTCGGTGTCGTAGGCGACCTGCAGCGTGCCGGTCTGGCGGAACCCGGTGGGCAGCCCGGTCAGCCGGGTCAGCTCGGCCGCGAACGCGGGATACCGGGCCAGGGACTCACTGCCGAGGGCAAACAGCTCGCGCTCGGCGTAGGCGGCCTCGGCGACGGGTGTCAGCATGCCGGCCGCGGCGTGGGTGGCGCCCGCGCCGGGTGCCGGGTCGGCCACGATGACCCGCAGGCCGCGCTGGGCGGCCCGCCAGGCGACGGCCAGGCCGATGACACCGCCGCCGATGACCAGCACGTCAGCGCGGTCAGCGGGGATAGTGCCAGTCGGGCCCGGTGCGGCCGGACTCGCCGTGTTCTGGCCGGCCATGATGCCGCTCCCTTCGCCGGCATGACCCGGATCAGGTTCCTGCGGTCGGCGGCTCCCAGCCGCCCTCTCAGTCCGGTTCCTACCGGACTCCCGCGCGTGAACTCCAGCTTAACGGGTGCGGTCCGGGCCGGGCCTGCCCGCCCGTGCTCCCGGCCTCTCCCGGTGCCTGGTCTCCCTGCGCCGCCGGCTACCCGGCCGCTGGCGGCGCCGTGCTCCGACGGCGTCACGAGCCGGCGATGATAGGGCCCGGCGGGAGGGCCAGCCGGCCCGGATGAGGCCGCCGGATGCGAGGGAGGGCCGCCTGTCATGAAGGACCGGCTGCAGTGAGCGAGCCCGGGCGCGTTGTCGTGGCCGGGGCCGGGCTGGCCGGGCTGCGCACGATCGAGGAACTGCGCAGCCGGGACTTCGCCGGCCAGATCACGCTGATCGGCGCCGAGGAGCGGCTGCCGTATGACCGGCCGCCGCTGTCGAAGAAGCTCATGACCGGCGCCCTGGACGACACCTCGCTGCGTCCCCACCTGGACGACCTGCAGGTGCAGGTCCGGCTGGCCGAGACCGCTACCGGGCTGGGCGACGGGTGCCTGGCCACCGACGCGGGCGAGTACGGCTTCGACGCGCTGGTGCTGGCCACCGGAGCCTCCCCGGTGCGGCTGCCCGGCAGCGCGCCGCAACTCGTGCTGCGCACCCTCGACGACGCCCTGACACTGCGCAAGCTGCTGGCTCCGGGCCTGCGGCTGGCCATCATCGGCGCGGGCTGGATCGGTGCGGAACTGGCCACCGCCGCGGCCGGCCTGGGCTGCCAGGTGACCGTGCTGGAGGCCGGCCCGGCGCCGCTGGCGGCGGCCATCACCGCCGAGGTCGGCGGCTGCACCACCGCGTGGTATGCCGACGCCGGGGTCGACCTGCGGCTGGGCCAGGGCGTCGCGGAAGTCGCGGCGGGCGGGCTGGCGCTGGCGGGCGGCGGCTGGCTTGATGCCGACGTCGTGGTTACCGCGGTGGGGGTCCGGCCGGCGGTGTCCTGGCTGGCCGGCTCGGGCATCGGGCTGGACAACGGGATCGCGGTCGACGCCGGGCTGCGGACCAGCCTGCCGGGGGTGTTCGCGGTGGGCGACTGCGCGGCCTTCCAGTCGGGCCGCTACGGCCGCCGGCTCCGTTTCGAGCACTGGGATGTGGCGCTGCATGCCCCGGAAGTGGTAGCCGCCAACGTGCTGGGCGGCGCCGCCGAGTACGACCCGGTCCCCTACTTCTGGTCGGAGCAGTTCGGCCGGATGGTCCAGTATGTCGGCTATCACGGCCATGCTGACCAGCTGCTGTGGCGCGGCGATCCGGCCGCCGACCGGTGGGCGGTAGCCTGGCTGGCCAGCGGCCGCCTGGCTGCGCTGCTGACCGTCGGCCTGCCGCGTGACCTGCAGCAGGGCCGGCGGGTGATCAGCTCCGCAGCCCGGATCGACCCCGCCCGGCTGGCCGATCCGCAGACTCCCGTCCGGGACGCCGTCCTGAGTTAGCGCACCCGCAGGCCGCGGCAGCATCATCGGCGCGCCCGTCCGCCGCGTTAGCGCGGCTAACGTGGCGGTCGGACCGGTACTGTCGCTATTTCCGCAGTAACCGCCCCCTTCACGTCGCTGGGGGCCGGCTGTTTGCCGGGAGAACAACCTGGCTAGGCCCAGGTTTTGCCGTCGGCTGATATGGAAAGTCTGGAGACGTGGCACAGATCGACCCCCCGACCGACGCAATGGTCGGCGCCTGGCTGACCATCCCCGAAGTTGCTGACCGGCTCGGCCTGCCGCCGAGCCGGGTGAAGCAGTGCCTGCGGGAGCACAAGCTGCTGGCCGTCCAGCGGCCCGAGGGCACGTACTCGGTGCCGGCCGAGTTCCTGGACGGCGATCAGATCGTCCGGGGCCTGCCCGGCACCCTGATGCTGCTCTTCGACTGCGGCTTCACCGAGCCGGAGGCGCTGCGCTGGCTGTTCACCGTCGATGAGACGCTTCCCGGCACGCCGATCCAGGCGATCGCCGAGAACCGCGGCACCGAGGTGCGACGGCGGGCACAGGCCCTCGCGTTCTGAGCCGGCGGCAGCGCGGGCCTCCCCGGCGGCGTGCTCAGTTCGGGCTGCCCCGGTCCGCCGCGGAGCACTGATCCCGCGTGGCCGGCTGATCCCGGCCGGGCAGCCCGGTGCAGGATGGGCTCGTGGCAACTGACGACCTGCGTACCCGGCTGGCCGGGGCGCGCTTGTACCTGTGCACCGATGCCCGGCAGGACCGCGGCGACCTGGCCCCGTTCCTGGACGCGGTCCTCGGCGGCGGGGTGGACATCGTGCAGCTGCGGCAGAAGGGCCTGGAGGCGGGCGAGGAACTGCGCCTGCTGGAGGTGTTCCGCCGGGCCTGCGACGCGCACGGCACCCTGCTGGCGGTCAATGACCGGGCTGACGTCGCCTACGCCGCCGGCTCGGACATCCTGCACCTGGGCCAGGATGACCTGGCACCGGGGGTAGCCCGCGAGATCCTCGGCGCCGGCCCGGTCATCGGCCTGTCCACGCACGCGCAGGCCGAGGCAGAGCTGGCCGCCGCCGAGCCTGCCGCCGACTACTTCTGCACCGGGCCGGTGTGGCCGACGCCGACCAAGCCCGGCCGCCCGGCGCCGGGGCTCAGCCTGGTCCGGTATGCCGCGGCGCTGGGCACCAGCAGGCCCTGGTTCGCCATCGGCGGCATCGGCGAGGGGAACCTGGATGAGGTGCTGACGGCCGGGGCCCGGCGGGTCGTGGTCGTCCGGGCGCTCACCGAGGCAGCCGACCCGGCCGCCGCCGCGCGCCGCCTGGCCGCGCGCCTGCGCGCCGCCTGACCTGCGCCGTACCCCCTGACCAGCACAGTGCGTACCGCCGCTGCCCGGCCTGGGCGACCCGCCCGGCGGCGCTAGGCTGGGCAGATGCCCGCGCCGGAACCAGCACTCACGCCCGTGATCAGGGACCTGCTGGCTGCCGGGCAGCGGTCCTACTCCTTTGAGTTCATGCCGCCCAAGACCGAGGCGGAGGAGCGGCGGCTGTGGCTGTCGATCCGCCAGCTGGAGCCGCTGCAGCCGACGTTCGTCTCGGTGACCTACGGCGCCGGCGGGTCCACCCGGGATCGCACCGTGCGGGTCACCGGCCGGATCGCTGCCGAGACCACGCTGACGCCCGTCGGCCACCTCACCGCGGTCAGCCACTCGGTGGCCGAGCTGCGACACGTGATCGGCTCGTACGCCGCGGTCGGGGTGCGCAACGTGCTGGCCCTGCGCGGCGACCCGCCCGGCGACCCGGCGGGGGAGTGGCAGGCGCACCCCGAGGGCCTGGAGTACGCCGCCGAGCTGGTCCGCCTGGTCAGGTCCTCGGGTGAGTTCTGCGTCGGCGTCGGCGCCTTCCCCGAGGGCCACCCGCGGTCGGCCAGCCTGGCGCAGGATGTCACCCACTTCGTGGCCAAGTGCCAGGCCGGCGCGGACTTCGCCGTCACCCAGATGTTCTTCTACGTCGAGGATTACCTGCGGATGCGCGACCAGGTCGCGGCGCGCGGCTGCGACGTGCCGATCATCGCCGGGATCATGCCGATCATCAGCGTCCCGATGATCGAGCGGGCCGTGCTGCTGTCGGGGGCGCGGTTCCCGCCGGAGCTGGCCGCCGAGCTGCGCGAGCACGCTGACGACAAGCCGGCGGTCCGCAAGATCGGCGTGGAGTACGCCGCCCGGATGTGCGAGCGACTGCTGGCCGAGGGCGTGCCCGGTCTGCACTTCTATACGCTGAACGGCTCTCGGGCGACCCGGGAGATCTACCAGCTGCTCGGCCTGGGTGCCGGTCACGCCCCCGGCGGGGCAGGCCGCCCGCGCAGCGGCAGCGCCGCGCCCATCACGGCGTAAGGCGGGCCCCCGCCGGGGAAGCTGAAGCCCCGCAGCAGGTCGGAGAAGCCGAGGCTGCGGTACAGCGAGCGGGCCGGAGAGTTGCTGTCCTGGGTAGACAGCAGGGCCGTCCGCTCGCCGCGCCCGGTGGTCAGGGCGTGCATCAGCCGCCGCCCGGTGCCCTGATGCTGGTGCTCAGGCCGGACGTGCACCTCGGCGATCTCCATGGAGTCGGCAAGCCAGCCGCTGGCGGTTCCGGTGCCGGCCGAGGCGGTGAGGGCGGTGGCCACCACGTCGTGCCACCACTGGCCGCGGGCGCCGCGGAAGCCGTAGGCGAAGGCCAGGACGACCGCCGGCGGGGGACCGGCGGGCGCGCCGGGCGGCACGGCGACGATGGCGCGGAAGCCGGGATAGCCGGCGTGCCGTTCCATGATCGACAGCCGCCCGCCCAGCTGGGCATGGTCAGGCTGCATCGCGGCGGTGTAGACGGCGAGCAGCGTCTCCAGGCTGGCCAGGAAGTCAGGCCGGCTGAGCTCGCGCAGTTCAGCAGGGCCGGGCACGGGCGCCAGCGTAGTAGCCGCCGGGCGGGCGCGCGGCGCCGCGCCGGCGGATAGCGCCGCCTTCTCCTCGGTCAGCGGAGTACGGCCGGAGACGGGCGACCCGGAGGCGGGCGACACTGTCCGCAGCTGGGTTCCGGCGGCCTGGCCGGCCTGCTGGCGCCGCGCCGGCGGATGGCGGCCCGGCCGGCCTGCCCCGGCCCGGCCGGCCTGCCCCGGCCCGGCGCGCCGGCGCATTGCCGGTCCGGCCCGCCGGCCGCGCCGGCCTGGATTGTCAGACCCCGCGGCTATCTTCGAACGCAGTTGCAAGGAGATGGACAGCAAGCCGAATCTATGTTCGAATAAGTGAACGGTGCTCGGCAGCTCAGCCCCCCGGGGCTGCCGGGCACCGATCGGGCCGGGCGCGTGAGCGCCGGGCCGGGGGACCGGGCCGCCCGAAGGAGGAGGACACAGATGAGCGTGATCGTTCAGGTACGGCCGGACCGGCCGCGAGCCCGAGTCGCGCCGTCCGCGCTGGCGCTGATGGCATCCGCGCGGCACGGCCTGGCCGCGGCCGAGGGCGAGACGTCGGCCGGCGCCCGGTACGTGGCTGCCCACCTCGCAGCCCTGCGGGCCGCGGCGGCCGTGGTGGCCGCCCGGGCAGAGCCGGGCAGCACCGGGCGCCGTCGCAAGCCGCAGAGCGTGTGGGAACTGCTGCCGCGGGTGGAGCCGGCGCTGTGCGAGTGGGCGGCGTTCTTCGCGGCCGGCGCAGGCAAGCGGGCGGCGGCCGAGGCGGGCCTGTCCCGGGCCGTGGCCCCGGCCGAGGCCGATGACCTGCTCCGTGATGCCGGGATCTTCGTCGGCCTGGCCGAGAGCGCACTCGGGATCCCGGCCCAGGATGCTCTGCCGCTGCGCCCGGCCGGCTAGTCGCAGGCCCGTACCGGTACGCGGCGCACCGCCCGCGAGCAGCGGGCCGGGCATGCAGAGAGCCCGGGCCGTAGCGACCCGGGCTCATCAGCGAGGCTCAGCAGCGCAGGCCTAGCCGTGCAGGCCGGCAGCGCCGGCCCGGCGGTGCGGGCTCAGAAGGAGTCGATGGCGCCGCGCGCGTCGGCGTCGAGAATGCCCCAGTTGATCAGTTCCTCGGTGAGGTCGCCCGGGGTGCGGTCGTAGATCACCGCCAGCGAGCGCAGGTCCTCCTGGCGGATGGACAGCACCCGGCCGTTGTAGTCGCCGCGCTGGCTCTGGATCGTCGCCACGTAGCGGGCCAGCGGCCCGGCCTTCTCCTTGGGCAGCTGAGCCATCCGCTCCAGGTCAATCACGAGCTTGGGCGCGGGAGCCAGCAGCGTGGGCAGGACGTCGCCGGGCAGCAGCTCGGACACCGGCACTCCGTAGAACTCGGCAAGCTCGGCAAGCTTCTGCACGGTGACGGAACGGTCGCCGCGCTCGTAGGAGCCAACGACGACGGCCTTCCAGCGGCCGCGCGACTTCTCTTCAACGCCATGCAGCGAGAGGCCCTGCTGCGTGCGAATGGCGCGCAGCCTCGCGCCGAGAGTCTTGGCGTACTCAGATGGCATGGTGCTCGGCCCCCTGGCCTGATGTCTGCTGTGGGTGATGGTTACGCTCAGTGACGGTAAGCCGCCACGCGCGGCAGGTCAAGCCGAACGCCAAAAAGCGGATGAACTAACGCGCGTCGGCGCATCCTAACGCGATCGGCGCGAGCGTCCGCGCGGCGGCCGGGATGCCCTGTACCGCCGGCGTTTCCGGGGCGTGACCACCCGGTGAACGAGTCCGGGCAGACCTCCGTATTCTCGGGCAAAACCTCATCCTGTGTGACAGAGATCACTTCCTGTTACGCCGCGTGCATCCTGGCGGAGAAGCGCTGAAAGTGCGCTAGCCGCCCGGTTCCGGCCGGACCGGAAAGAAGCCCGGCGCCGGCGTCGGGCCCGGCCGGGGTGGCCGGGAACCTCCGGGCCGGCGGCATGAGTCGCATCTGCGCAGCGTGCGGTGGATAGCGCAGGCTGCGCGCAGTTGACACCAGCTGCGGTTGTTGGCGTGCCGCGCGGCCTGTGGCCAGGTCTGCCTGGTACGGTGAATCCGGCTAGACGTCCTTTAAGGCCCGTCCAGAGAGGCGGGAAAGGAGGTCCGTAAAGATGCATGCAATCGATGGGGCGGCCGGCGGAGCACCGCCCGGCGGCGCCGACCCCGCCGGGCCCGTACCCGGCGGCCCCGGACACGGCGGTCCCGTGCCCGGTGACCCCGGGACTGGTGGCCCCGTGACTGGCGGCCCTGTGACTGGTAGCGCTGCGCCCGGTGACTCGGCGCCCGGCAGTGCCGGGGCGCCGCGATCCCTGCCCGACGGGGCGAAGACAGTCCTCGGGGCGACGGAGATCCGGCGGGCGCTGACCCGGATCGCGCACGAGATCCTGGAGCGCACCGACGGCGCGGCGGATGTCGTGCTGCTGGGCATCCCGACCCGGGGCGTGACGCTGGCCCGCCGGCTGGCCGACCGGCTCGCTCAGGTCGAGGACAGCGTGACTCCGGCAGGCTCGCTCGACATCACCATGTACCGCGATGACCTGCGGCTGCGGCCGGCCCGGACGCTCGGCCACACCGACGTCCCGGCGTCGGGGATCGACGGCCGCGTCGTCGTGCTCGTCGATGACGTCCTGTACTCCGGCCGGACCGTGCGCGCCGCCCTGGACGCCCTCAACGACCTGGGCCGGCCGCGCGCGGTCCAGCTGGCCGTGCTGGTCGACCGCGGTCACCGGGAACTGCCGATCCGGCCGGACTACGTGGGCAAGAACCTGCCGACCTCGCAGCGCGAGGTGGTCAAGGTGCTGCTCGAGGAGGTCGACGGCCAGGACGCCGTGCTGCTGGGCGATGGCGGTCCTGGCAGCCACGGGACCAGCGCGTGAACCGGCACCTCATCTCCGCGGCGGACCTGAGCCGCGACGACGCGCTGCGCATCCTGGACACGGCCGAGGAACTGGCCCAGGTATCGGGCCGGGCCGTGCCCAAGCTGCCGACCCTGCGCGGCCGCACGGTGGTCAACCTGTTCTACGAGGACTCCACCCGGACCCGGATCTCGTTCGAGGCGGCGGCCAAGCGGCTGTCCGCCGATGTCATCAACTTCTCCGCCAAGGGCTCCAGCGTGGCCAAGGGGGAGAGCCTGAAGGACACCGCGCTGACCCTGGAGGCGATGGGTGCCGACGCGGTGGTCATCCGGCATCCCGCCTCCGGCGCCCCGCACCGGCTGGCCGGCTGGGTCGCCGGGAGCGTGGTCAACGCCGGCGACGGGCAGCACGAGCACCCGACCCAGGCGCTGCTGGACGCCTTCACCATGCGCCGGCGGCTCGGCCGGCTGGACGGCCTGCGGGTGGCCATCGTCGGCGACGTCCTGCACAGCCGGGTGGCCCGGTCCAACGTCCGGCTGCTGCACACCCTGGGCGCCGAGGTCACCCTGGTGGCCCCGCCCACCCTGCTGCCGATCGCGGTCACCGGCTGGCCGTGCGAGGTCGGCTACGACCTGGACACCGCGCTGCCCAAGGCGGACGTGGTGATGATGCTGCGGGTGCAGCAGGAGCGGATGAACGCCGCCTACTTCCCGACCGTCCGCGAGTACAGCCGCCGCTACGGCCTGGACTCGGGGCGGATGGCGATGCTGCCCGAGCACGCCATCGTCATGCACCCGGGCCCGATGAACCGCGGCGTGGAGATTGCCGCCGACGTGGCCGACTCGGTCCGGTCCACGATCGTCGAGCAGGTGGGCAACGGGGTCAGCGTCCGGATGGCGGTCTTGTACCTGCTGCTGGGCGGATCGGAGGCAGTGCGTTGACGGACTCGGCATACGACGATGAGCGGGCGGGCAGCGGGCCGGACTGGCTGATCCGCGGCGCCCGGCCGCTGGGCGCGCCGGCCGCCGACCTGGTCCTGGCCGGCGGCATCATCACCGACATCACGCCGGCCGGCGCGGCCGCCGTCCCGGCCGGCACGCAGGTGCTGGACGCGACCGGGCTGATCGCCCTGCCCGGCCTGGTTGACCTGCACGCGCACCTGCGCGAGCCCGGCCGCGAGGACGCCGAGACAGTAGAGACCGGCACGGCCGCCGCGGCGCTGGGCGGCTTCACCGCGGTGCACGCCATGGCCAACACCGACCCGGTCGCCGACACCGCCGGCGTCGTGGAGCAGATCTGGCGGCTCGGCCGCCGGGCCGGCCACTGCGACGTGCGCCCGGTCGGCGCGGTCACCACCGGCCTGGAGGGCCGCCAGCTCGCCGAGCTGGGTGCCATGCACGACTCGCGGGCCCGGGTCCGGATCTTCTCCGATGACGGCCGGTGCGTGTCCGACGCCGTGCTGATGCGCCGGGCGCTGGAATACGTCAAGGCCTTCGACGGGGTCATCGCCCAGCATGCCCAGGAGCCACGGCTCACCGACGGGGCCCAGGTCAACGAAGGCGAGATGTCGGGCCGGCTGGGCCTGACGGGCTGGCCGGCAGTGGCCGAGGAGGCGATCATCGCCCGGGACTGCCTGCTCACGGCCCACGTCGGCTCGGCGCTGCACGTGTGCCACGTCTCCACGGCCGGCTCGGTGGAGATCATCCGCTGGGCCAAGTCCAAGGGCTGGCGGGTGACCGCCGAGGTCACCCCGCACCACCTGCTGCTGACCGACGAGCTGGCGGCCGGCTACGACCCGGTCTACAAGGTCAACCCGCCGCTGCGCACCGCCGCCGACGTCGAGGCGCTGCGCGCCGCGCTGGCCGACGGGACGATCGACTGCGTCGCCACCGACCACGCGCCGCACCCGGTGGAGGACAAGGAGACCGAGTGGCAGGCCGCCGCGTTCGGGATGACCGGCCTGGAGACCGCGCTGCGGGTGGTCCAGGAGGCCATGGTGGACAGCGGGCTGCTGGACTGGGCCGGGGTGGCCGACCGGATGTCGGCCCGCCCGGCCGCCATCGGCCAGCTGGACGGGACCGGCGGCGGCCCGGCGGGCAGCCCGCCCGCTGAGGTGCACGGACGGCCGCTGGAGCCCGGCGCGCCCGCCAACCTGGTGCTCTATGACCCGGCCGCGCGCAGCGCCGTCGACCCGGCCGCGCACGCCTCGCGCAGCCGCAACTCCCCGTTCGCCGGACGGACGCTGCCGGGGCAGGTGCAGGCCACGTTCCTGCGCGGCACCGCCACCGTGCTCGACGGGAAGCTGGCCCGGTGACCGCAGCCCCTGCTGACGCCCCGGCGCCCGCCCTCCTCGTGCTGGAGGACGGCGTCATCTTTCGCGGCCGCGCGTTCGGCGCCCCCGGCGAGAGCTTCGGCGAGATGGTCTTCAACACCGGCATGACCGGCTACCAGGAGACCCTGACCGATCCGTCGTACTGCGGCCAGATCGTGGCCATGACCGCGCCGCACATCGGCAACACCGGCATCAACGACGAGGACAACGAGTCACGCCGGATCTGGGTCAGCGGCTACGTGGTGCGCGAGCCGGCCCGGATTGCCTCCAGCTGGCGGGCCCGCCGCAGCCTGGACGATGAGCTGCGGGCCCGGGACATCACCGGCATCGCGATGCCCGGCACCCGGGTGCTGACCCGCCACCTGCGCGACCGCGGCGCCATGCGCGCCGGGGTGTCCAGCACCGAGACCGACCCGCAGGCGCTGCTGAGCCGGGTGCTGGACAGCCCCGTCATGACCGGGGCGGACCTGGCCCGCCGGGTCAGCACGGCGGAGCCGTACGTGGTGGCGCCGCCGGAGGGCACCCCCGTCCGGTTCCGGGTCGCGGCGGTCGACCTGGGCATCAAGGCGGCCACCCCCGGCTACCTGGCCCGGCTCGGCTGCGAGGTGCACGTGCTGCCGGCCACCGCCACCGCGGCGGACATCGCGGCGCTGCGCCCGGACGGCGTCTTCTTCGCCAACGGCCCCGGCGACCCGGCGGCGCTGGGCTACGCGGTCGAGGCGATGACCGGCGTGCTGCGGGCCGGGCTGCCGGTCTTCGGCATCTGCCTGGGCAGCCAGATCCTCGGCCGGGCCCTCGGCCTGGATACCTACAAGCTGCGGTTCGGGCACCGCGGCGTCAACCAGCCGGTGGCCGACCTGCGCACCGGCCGGGTGCAGATCACCAGCCACAACCACGGCTTCGCCGTCGCCATGCCGCCCGGCTACAGCCAGGACGGCCGCCAGGCCGGCCCGGACGGCGGCCCGGCCCGGTTCGACACCGCTCTCGGCGCCGCCGAGGTCACTCACGTCAACCTCAACGACGGCGTCGTCGAGGGACTGCGGCTGCTGGACGCCCCGGCCTTCGCCGTGCAGTACCACCCGGAGGCCGCGCCCGGCCCGCACGACGCCGCCGGCCTGTTCACCCAGTTCTGCGAGCTCATGGAGGGCGGGACCCGTGCCTAGGCGCGCCGACCTGAAGTCGGTCCTGGTGATCGGCTCCGGGCCGATCATCATCGGCCAGGCCTGCGAGTTTGACTACTCCGGCACCCAGGCCTGCCGGGTGCTGCGCGAGGAGGGCATCCGGGTCAGCCTGGTGAACTCCAATCCGGCGACGATCATGACCGACCCGGAGTTCGCCGACGCCACCTACGTCGAGCCGATCACCCGCGACGTGCTGGAGAAGGTGATCGCCAAGGAGCGGCCCGACGCGATCCTGCCCACGCTGGGCGGCCAGACCGCGCTGAACGCGGCCGTCGCGCTGCACGAGGCCGGCATCCTGGCGAAGTACAACGTGGAGCTGATCGGCGCGGGCATCGAGGCCATCCGGGCCGGGGAGGACCGCAGCCAGTTCAAGCAGATCGTCACCGGCATCGGCGCCGAGGTGCCGGCCAGCCGGATCTGTCACTCGCTGGCCGACTGCGAGCGGGCCGCCGCCGAGCTCGGCTTCCCGGTCGTCATCCGGCCCTCGTTCACCCTGGGCGGCACCGGCTCGGGCATCGCCCGCGACGAGGCCGGCCTGCGCCGGATCGCGGGCACGGGCCTGGACGCCAGCCCGGTGACCGAGGTCCTGCTGGAGGAGTCGGTCCTGGGCTGGAAGGAGTTCGAGCTCGAGCTGATGCGCGACCGCCGCGACAACGTGGTGATCGTCTGCTCGATCGAGAACATCGACCCGATGGGCGTGCACACCGGCGACTCGGTGACCGTCGCGCCCGCGATGACGCTGACCGACCGCGAGTACCAGCACAGGCGCGACGTCGCGATCGCCACCGCCCGGGCCGTCGGCGTGGACACCGGCGGCTGCAACATCCAGTTCGCGGTGCACCCGCAGACCGGCCGGATGGTCGTGATCGAGATGAACCCGCGAGTGTCCCGGTCCAGCGCGCTGGCCTCCAAGGCCACCGGCTTCCCGATCGCCAAGATCGCCGCCCGGCTGGCCATCGGCTACACCCTCGATGAGATCCGCAACGACATCACCGGCGAGACCCCGGCCAGCTTCGAGCCCGCCCTGGACTACGTCGTGGTCAAGGTGCCCCGGTTCGCCTTCGAGAAGTTCCCCGGCGCCGACCCCGAGCTGACCACGCACATGAAGTCGGTCGGCGAGGCGATGGCCATCGGGCGCAGCTTCCCCGAGGCCCTGCAGAAGGCGCTGCGCTCGCTGGAGGCCCCCGCCGCCCCGTTCAGCTGGGCCGCCCCGCCCGGCGACAAGGCCGCGCTGCTGGCCGCCAGCGCCGTTGCGCATGACGGCCGGCTGGCCACCGTGCACCAGGCCCTGCGGGCCGGCGCCACCGTCGCCGAGGCGGCCGCCGCGACCAGCATCGACCCGTGGTTCCTCGATCAGATCGCCGGCATTGAGGAGATCGCGGAACGGCTGGCGGGCAGCGACGGCCGGCCCGGCCCGGACCTGCTGGCTGCGGCCAAGGCCGCCGGCTTCGCTGACGCCCAGGTCGGCCAGCTGACCGGCGCCACCGAGGCACAGGCCCGGCAGCTCCGCCACGACCTGGGGATCCGGCCGGTGTACCACACGGTGGACACCTGCGCCGCGGAGTTCGCGGCCCGCACGCCGTACCTGTACTCCACCTACGACGCGCAGACCGAGGTGCCCGGCGGCGATGCCCCCAAGGTGATCATCCTGGGCAGCGGCCCGAACCGGATCGGGCAGGGCATCGAGTTCGACTACGCCTGCGTGCACGCCTCGTTCGCGCTCACCGCGGCGGGCTACGAGACCGTCATGGTCAACTGCAACCCCGAGACCGTCTCCACCGACTACGACACCTCCGGGCGGCTGTACTTCGAGCCGCTGACCCTGGAGGACGTGCTCGAGGTCGTCGCGGCCGAGCAGGCGGCCGGGCCGGTAGCCGGGGTGATCGTGCAGCTCGGCGGCCAGACCCCGCTGGGCCTGGCCCGGGCGCTGGCCGCCGCGGGCGTCCCGGTGGTCGGCACCTCGCCCGAGGCCATTCACCTGGCTGAGGACCGCGGTGAGTTCGGCCGGGTGCTGGCCGAGGCCGGGCTGCTGGCGCCCCGGTTCGGCACTGCGACCTCGGCGGAGCAGGCTGCCGCGGTGGCCGCCGAGATCGGCTACCCGGTGCTGGTCCGGCCGTCCTACGTGCTCGGCGGCCGCGGCATGGAGATCGTCTACGACGACGCCACGCTGGCCGCCTACGTCCAGCGGGCCACCGAGGCCAGCCCCGAGCACCCGGTGCTGATCGACCGGTTCCTGGACGACGCGGTGGAGATCGACGTCGACGCCCTGTTCGACGGCACCGAGCTGTACCTGGGCGGCGTGATGGAGCACATCGAGGAGGCCGGCATCCACTCCGGCGACTCGGCCTGCGCGCTGCCGCCGATCACCCTGGGCAGTGACTACATCGACGTGATCCGCGAGTCCACCGCCGCCATTGCCCGCGGAGTCGGGGTGCGCGGCCTGCTGAACGTGCAGTACGCGCTGGCGGCCGGCGTGGTGTACGTGCTGGAGGCCAACCCGCGCGCCTCCCGCACGGTCCCGTTCGTATCCAAGGCCACGGCCGTGCCGCTGGCCAAGGCGGCGGCCCGGATCATGCTCGGCGCGACGGTCGCCGGGCTGCGGGCCGAGGGGCTGCTGCCGGCCAGCGGCGACGGCGGCACCCTGCCGCTGGATGCGCCGGTCGCGGTCAAGGAGGCGGTGCTGCCGTTCAGCCGGTTCGCCGATGAGCGCGGCCAGGGCGTGGACACCGTGCTCGGGCCGGAGATGCGCTCCACCGGCGAGGTGATGGGGATCGACGAGGAGTTCGGCACCGCCTACGCCAAGTCGCAGGCGGCCGCCTACGGCTCGCTGCCGGTCAAGGGCCGGGCCTTCGTGTCGGTCGCCAGCAAGGACAAGCGCTCGATGATCTTCCCGGTCAAGCGCCTGGCCGACCTGGGCTTCGAGATCCTGGCCACCCGCGGGACGGGGGAGGTGCTGCGCCGCCACGGCGTCCGTGCCACGATCGTGCGTAAGCACAGCGAGGGCACCGGGCCGGCGGGCGAGCCGACGATCGTCGACAAGATCCTGGCCGGCCAGGTGGACCTGATCATCAACACGCCATTCGGCAGTCCCGGCCACTCCGGCCCGCGGCTGGATGGCTACGAGATCCGCACCGCCGCCGTCCGGCGCGGCATCCCGTGCGTCACGACCGTCCAGGGCCTCGCGGCCGCCGCGGCGGGGATCGAGGCGATCGCGCGCGACGAGGTGGGCGTGCGGTCGCTGCAAGAGCATGCGGCGCGGCTGCGCGGTGCCGCGGCCGCGGCACCGGACCCGGGCCAGCGCCGCGGCGGCGGGCCGCCCGGCGCCGGCTGCGACGGCCAGGCAGAAGGATGAGCGGCCAGTGAGCCACAGCGAGACCGAGGTGCAGGCCGGGCCCGTGCAGGTGCGCGGCACGGTGCTGACCGTGCGCCGGGTGGATGCCTACTACGCCATGACCGTCGTGGCGCCGGGGATAGCGGCCCGGTTCCGGCCCGGCCAGTTCATTGCCATCGCGGTCGGCGGCGAGGACACCGCCATGCTGCTGCGCCGGGCGTTCTCCATCCACGACGTGCGGCCCGACCATGGCGGCACCGTCGAGTTCGTCTTCGCCGTGCACGGCAGCGGTACCCGGTGGCTGGCCGAGCGGCGGGCCCGCGACGTGCTGGACATCACCGGCCCGCTGGGCCGGCCATTCCCGGTGCCCCGCGACCCGGTCAGCTGCCTGCTGGTCGGCGGCGGGTACGGCAGCGCCCCGCTGTTCGCGCTGGCCAGCCGGCTGCGCGAGCGGCGCAGCACGGTCGACTTCCTGATCGGGGCGGCCAGCGGCGACAAGGTGTTCGGCGCGCTGACCGCCCGGCGGACCGGCCGGACCGCCACCATCACCACCGAGGACGGCTCGCTCGGCGTCCGCGGCCTGGTCACCGACATGCTCGGCCAGGTGATCCACGAGGCCCGCACCGACGTCATCTACGCGTGCGGCCCGATGGCGATGCTGCGGCAGGTGACTGCGCTGGCGGGCCGCTATGACATCCCCGTGCAGGCCTGCGTCGAGGAGCAGATGGCCTGCGGCATCGGGGTCTGCATGACCTGCGTGCTGCCGGTGACCGGCACCGACGGCGTCACCCGGATGGTGCGCTCGTGCACAGACGGGCCGGTTTTCCGCGGCGAGCAGGTCCGCTGGGACGACGTCGGCACCATCCCGTTCGACGCGCTCGGCGCGCCCGGCTGGGAGCCGCGGACCCGGCGGGCCGCCGCGGCCGACGGCGGCGGCCCGCGGGGCGGGGCGCCCGCCCGCGAGGGACCGCGGGGCCGCGGCGGCGGCGCCGCCGCCGCCGCTCCCGGCCCGGCCCGGAAGCCGCGCCGTGACTGACCTGCGGACCCGGCTGGGTCACATCGAGCTGCCCAACCCGGTCCTGACCGCGTCGGGCTGCGCCAGCGCCGGCCGTGAGCTGGCGCAGTTCATCGACGTCTCCAAGATCGGCGCGGTCGTCACCAAGTCGGTCATGCTGGCGCCGCGGGCGGGCCGGCCTACCTCGCGGATGGCCGAGACGCCCAGCGGCATGCTCAACTCGATCGGCCTGCAGGGCCCCGGCATCGACTCGTTCCTGCAGCGCGACCTGCCCTGGCTGCTGTCGCGGGGCGCGCGGGCGGTGGTGTCGATCGCAGGCGGCACCGTGGCCGAGTACGCCGAGCTGGCCGGCCGGCTGTCGGACGCGGCCGGGGTGACGGCCATTGAGGTCAACATCTCCTGCCCCAATGTCGAGCACCGCGGGCAGGTGTTCGCCTGCGACCCCGGCGCCTCGGCGTCGGTGATCGAGGCCGTGCGCGGGCGCGCCCGTTATGACATCCCGGTATTCGCCAAGCTGTCGCCGGACGTGACGGACATCGTGGCCATCGCCAAGGCCTGCGTCACGGCCGGGGCGGACGGGCTGTCGCTGATCAACACCCTGCTCGGGATGGTCATCGACACCGAGACCATGAGGCCGGCGCTGGCCGGGATCACCGGCGGCCTGTCCGGGCCGGCCATCCGGCCGGTGGCGGTCCGGTGCATCTGGCAGGTCCGCGAGGCGCTGCCGGACGTGCCGATCATCGGGATGGGCGGGATCAGGACCGGGCGGGACGCCCTGGAGCTGATCCTGGCCGGGGCGTCGATGGTCAGCGTGGGCACCACGATCTTCCACGACCCGTCGGCGTGCGCGCGGGTGCTGCGCGAGCTGGATGAGGAACTGGGGCGGCGCGGGATCGAGCGGCTGTCGGATGTCATCGGGCTGGCGCACGAGCCGCGCGCCACGCCCCGGCGGCGGCTGAGCGGCCTGCGCGAGTAGCACCCGGCGCCGCGCGCTGGCCGGGGCGGCCAGCAGTGGCGGGACAGGCCGCGGGGGAATGGGAAAACCACAGCGGGCGCGAGAGCCCAGTGAGGAGAAACATCGTGACCGGCATGGCCCCGATTGCCGTAGCCCTGGACGCGCCGGATCTGGATACCGCGGCGCGCTGGGCGGCCCTGGTTACCCCGCATGTCTCAACCGTGAAAATCGGGCTGGAACTTTACCTGCGCTACGGTCCGGACGCGGTCGCATCAATACGCGGCGCCAGCGCCGTGAACGTTTTCCTGGACCTGAAACTGCATGACATCCCCGCGACCGTGGCCGGGGCCGCCAGCGCGGTCGCGCGGCTGCGCCCGGCGCTGCTGACGGTGCACGCGGCGGCCGGGCCGGCGGCGATCCGGGCGGCGGTGCAGGCGGCCCCGGACACTCAGATCGTGGCCGTCACGGTGCTCACCTCGCTGTCGGACACCGACCTGGGCCTGCTCGGCGTGCGAGGGCCGGTCGGCGACGCGGTGCGGCGGCTGGCAGCCCTGTCGGTGGCCGCCGGGGCCACCGGGCTGGTGTGCTCGCCGCGGGAGGTGGCCGCGGTCCGCGGCGAGGTCGGCGACGACATCACGATCATCACCCCCGGCGTGCGGCCGGCCGGCGCCGAGGCCCACGATCAGGCCCGGATCGCTACCCCGGTGGAAGCGCTGCGGGCCGGCGCCGACCTGCTGGTGATCGGCCGCCCGATCACCGGGGCGGCCGATCCCGGAGCGGCGGCGGCGGCGATCGCGGCCTCGCTGCGCAAGGCCGAGGTGGCCGGCCGCTGACCTTTGGCTGGAGTGCTGTGCTGTACTCTCACGCACCAGATCGACTACGCTGCGTCTTAAGTCGAATGCGTCACGTAATAATGGGCAATTTGTGACGGCGATAACGGGGGTTCGCGTTGCCGATGCGGGCCGCTTTCGCTAGTTTCCCCTCGCGGAGCGAGTTTTTCGATACGAAACCCGAGGTGACCTCAGCGTGGCTCTTCCTCCACTAACCCCCGAGCAGCGGGCGGCGGCGCTTGAGAAGGCGGCCAAGGCACGTAAAGACCGTGCGGAGGTTAAGAACCGGCTCAAGCACGGTTCCACGACCCTGCCCCAGGTCCTTAAGGAGGGCCAGACCGACGATGTTGTCGGCAAGATGAAGGTGTCGGCCCTGCTGGAGTCCATGCCTGGCGTGGGCAAGGTCCGGGCCAAGCAGATCATGGAGCGGCTGGGCATCGCCGAGTCGCGGCGTGTCCGTGGTCTGGGCGCCAACCAGCGCACCGCGCTGGAGAATGAGTTCAAGGACATCTGACCTCCAGGGCAGACGTCACAGACGGGGCGGGGGACACCGTGTCAGCAGCAGGTCCGGCCGCAGTTCGCGATCCGGCTGACCGGTCCCCTGTTCCCGCCCGTCTTACCGTGCTGTCCGGTCCTTCCGGAGTCGGCAAGAGCACAGTGGTAACGCGGCTGCGCCAAGAGCAGCCGCATATCTGGCAATCGGTGTCGGTCACCACCCGGCCGCCGCGGCCGGGTGAGATCGATGGCCACGAGTATTTCTTCGTCAGCGAACGCCAATTTGACACAATGGCGGCGGACGGAGAACTTCTTGAATGGGCGCAGTTCGCGGGGAATAAGTACGGCACTCCGCGGATGCCCGTGCAGGAGCGCCTGCGGGACGGAATCCCGACATTGCTGGAGATCGACGTCGCGGGCGCCCGGCAGGTCCGGGCGGCGCTGCCCGGCGCCCTGCTGGTGTTCCTGGCCCCGCCGTCCTGGGCGGAGCTGGTCCGCCGCCTGACCGGCCGCGACACAGAGCCGCCCGAGGTGATCGAGCGGCGGCTGGCCGCCGCGCAGGCCGAGCTGGCCGCCGGGGCGGAGTTCGACATCACTCTTGTCAACACCGCCGTCGATGATGTATGCGAACAGCTGGTAACCTTGATGACGGTCCAGGCTGCCTGCTGAGGCGCTCGCGCGCCCCGGCTCGCGGCGCCGGGCCGGCCCCGGTGCCGGGCGCCCCGCCCGGCCGCGGGCCCAGAACCTGGCTATCCCAGTTCCAGACCGGAAGGCACCTAGTGGCAGCGACTCCGTCCGCCGAGGGCATCATCAGCCCGCCTATCGATGACCTGCTGCAGGTCGTGGACTCGAAGTACGGCCTGGTGATCATGGCGTCCAAGCGCGCCCGCCAGATCAACGCCTATTACGCCCAGCTCGGCGAGGGCCTGCTGGAGTACGTCGGCCCGCTGGTCGAGACCCGGGTCCAGGAGAAGCCGCTGTCGATCGCGCTGCGCGAGATCAGCGAGCGGATGCTCAGCGCCGAGCTCCCGCCTGCCGAGTCCTGAGCCCGGCCCGGCCGGAGCCAGCGAGGCTGCTGCAGGAGCGCCGATGCGGATCGTCCTCGGCGTCAGCGCCGGGATAGCGGCATACAAGGCCTGTGAGCTGCTGCGGCTGCTCACCGAGGCCGGTCATGAGGTCCGGGTCGTGCCGACCGCGGATTCCCTGAACTTCGTCGGCGCCGCCACCTGGGCGGCGCTGTCCGGCCACCCGGTCACGACCACGCCATGGGACGACGTCGCGCAGGTGCCGCATGTCCGGCTCGGCCAGGAGGCCGACCTGGTCATCGTCGCCCCGGCGACCGCGGACCTGATGGCGCGGGCCGCCGCCGGGATGTCGGATGACCTGCTGGCGGCCGTGCTGCTGACCGCGCGCTGCCCGGTCGTGCTGGCCCCGGCGATGCATACCGAGATGTGGCAGCACCCGGCCACCCGGGCCAACGTGGCCACGCTGCGCAGCCGGGGCGTTCTCGTGCTGGACCCGGCCTCCGGCCGGCTGACCGGCGCCGACTCCGGGCCGGGCCGGCTGCCCGAGCCCGCCAGCCTTTACTCCGCCGCGGTCCGGGTGCTGGCCCGCGGCGCCGCCGCGCTCCCCGCCGACCTGGCGGGCCGCCACGTGCTGGTCTCGGCCGGCGGCACCCGCGAGGACCTCGACCCGGTCCGGTACCTGGGCAACCGGTCGTCGGGGCGGCAGGGCTACGCGCTGGCTGCCACGGCCGTCAGCCGCGGCGCCAGGGTCACCCTCGTCGCAGCGAACTCCGAGCTGCCCGACCCGGCCGGCGTGCGGATCCTGCGGGCCGGCCCGGCCCTGGAGCTGCGCGAGCACATGCTGGCTGAGGCGCCCGGCGCCGACGCCATCGTGATGGCCGCCGCCGTGGCCGACTTCCGGCCGGCCCGGCGCAGCGACGCCAAGATCAAGAAGTCCGCCGGGCCGCCGGGTCCCGTCGAGCTGACGGAGAACCCGGACGTGCTGCGCGACCTGGTCGCCGCCCGCGGCGCGCCGGGCGGCCGGCGCGGCCAGGTCATCGTCGGGTTCGGCGCGGAGACCGGCGACGTGCTGGCGCACGGCCGGGCCAAGCTGGCGGCCAAGGGCTGCGACCTGCTCGTGGTCAACCAGGTCGGGCCGGGGCTGGCGTTCGGCACTCCCGACAACGAGGCTGTCGTGCTGAGCGCGGACGGCCCGGAGGTCAAGATCGGGCGCGGGCCCAAGGAAGTCCTCGCCGACGTGATCTGGGACCTCGTCGCGCAGCGCCTGCTGCCGGGCTGAGCTGCGGTAAGACCCGCCGGGGGATGGACGCTGCGCGCGCCCGCAGAGCCGCCGATAAACTATGCCCCAGCAAAGTCCAAGAGAAATGGGTGGTCAGGTGGCTCGTCGTCTGTTTACCTCCGAGTCGGTCACCGAGGGCCACCCGGACAAGATGGCTGATCAGATCAGTGACGCGATCCTCGACGGGATGCTCAAGGGCGACCCGCACAGCCGGGTGGCCGTCGAGACGCTGATCACCACCGGCCTGGTGCACGTGGCCGGCGAGGTGACTACCGACACCTACGTCGACATCCCCGGCATCATCCGGGAGAAGATCCTGGAGATCGGCTACGACTCGTCGGCCAAGGGCTTCGACGGTGCCTCGTGCGGCGTCCAGGTGTCCATCGGGTCGCAGTCACCCGACATCGCGCTGGGTGTGCGGGAGGCGTTCGAGCACCGCGAGGGCGAGGGCGCTGACGAGCTGGACCGCCAGGGTGCCGGCGACCAGGGCCTGATGTTCGGCTACGCCTGCCGGGACACCCCCGAGCTGATGCCGCTGCCCATCACCCTGGCGCACCGGCTGGCCCGCCGCCTGTCCGAGGTGCGGCGCAGCGGCGCCGTCCCCTACATCCGGCCGGACGGCAAGACCCAGGTCACCATCGAGTACGCGGGCAACGACGCGGTCCGGCTGGACACCGTCGTGGTGTCCACCCAGCATGCCCCGGCCATCGACCTGCGCGAGCTGCTGACCCCCGACATCCGCGAGCACGTCGTGCAGCCGGTGGTGGACGAGCTGGAGATCAGCACCGAGGGCTACCGCCTGCTGGTCAACCCGACCGGCCGGTTCGAGGTGGGCGGCCCGATGGGCGACGCCGGGCTGACCGGCCGCAAGATCATCATTGACACCTATGGCGGAATGGCGCGGCACGGCGGCGGCGCCTTCTCCGGCAAGGACCCGTCCAAGGTGGACCGCAGCGCCGCGTACGCGATGCGCTGGGTGGCGAAGAACGTCGTCGCGGCCGGGCTGGCCGACCGGTGCGAGGCGCAGGTCGCCTACGCCATCGGCAAGGCCAAGCCGGTCGGGCTGTTCGTGGAGTGCTTCGGCACCGAGCAGGTGCCGGTCGAGCGCATCCAGGACGCGGTCCTGGAAGTATTCGACCTCCGCCCGGCGGCCATCATCCGGGACCTGGACCTGCTGCGGCCGATCTACGCCCAGACAGCTGCCTATGGCCATTTCGGCCGCGAGGAGCCGGACTTCTCCTGGGAGCGCACCGACCGCGCGGACGCGCTCCGGCGCGCCGCCGGAGCCTGACCGGGCCGGCGCCGGGTCAGGCGGCCGGCCGCAGGCCCGCCGGGTGCCGCGCTGACCAGGCCGCCGCCGGGTCGCGGTCCGGGGTTGCGGTCCGGGTGTGTACCGACCGGAGCTGACCATTTACGGACCGCCGCCGGGCATTCAGGCAATGCGCGCCTTTTGCGGCGGCTTTTCGGTAAAGTCACGGATCATGTCGTCGTCCACCGAGTGGGCTGCAGACGGCGGGCGACCGACGCCGAAGCCGGACCATCGCCTGCCGCCGCTGACCCCCGCGGATGCCCCCGTCGAGCACGAGCACGAGGATCCGGTTCCGCGGGCCAGCCGGCCAGCCGCGGCGGACGTGCCCTGGTTCCTGCCCGCGGGCCGGGCCGGGCTGGCGCCCGAGGCGCTGGACTCTGAGGCGCTGGACTCCGAGGCCGGGGAGGCGCCCGGCCCCGCCCGGGCGCTGCCCGAGAACGCGGCCAACATCGTCAGCTCACCGCCCTGGGCCAGCGAGCCCCCGACTGCCGACCTGGGAATCCCGCCCTGGGAGTCCGGACCCTGGCCGGCCCGCCGCCCGGGCGACCCGGCGGCGCCCGGCAGCAGCGCTGCGGCTGACAGCCGGAACGGCGCAGCCGGTACCGCCGGGCCGGCAGCCGCGGCGGACGGCCTGGCCGGCGGGAACAGATCCCGGGCCGGCGCGCCGGCAGCGGCTGCGAATGGCGCTGGCCGCCATGCCGGCGGCCCCGCGGCGCGCGGCTCCGCGGGCGGCGGCTCGGTGGCGGGCGGCTCCGTGGCAGGCGGCCCGGCCGCGGGCGGCCCTGCGCTGGCGCGCGGCGCGGGCCTGCGCCCCGGCGCGGCATCCAGCGTGCACGACCGCCGCGGCGGCGAGACCCTCAACCCGTTCGCGATGCCAGCGCTGATCGCCGGGATCGCCGGCGTGCTGGTCCTGCCGGGGCTGATTCTCGGCGCGCTCGGCCTGCGCAATGGCCGGCGGACCGGTACCGGGCTGGTGCGTTCCTGGCTGGGCATCGGGCTGTCCGTGGTGTGGGCGGTCGCGATCATCCTCATCGCGCTGCCCGGGTCCAGCCCGGCCGCCGACGCCGGCTGTACGGCCTACCAGGCCGGCGCCAGGAGCGCGGTCAGCCACGTCGCGGCGCAGCTGTCCGCCGGTGCCCCGGCTGGCCAGTTGCATACCAGCCTGGGCCAGGCCGCCTCTCAGGTGAACCGGGCCGCGGCCCGCGCGCAGAGCGTCTCGGTGCGCAGCACGCTGGCGGCGATGACCGGGGACCTGCAGTCCACGCTCAGTGAGGTCACGGCCGGGCGGCCGGTTCCGCCGCTGCTGCGCAGGGAGCTCACCGGCGACATCGCCGCTGCCGCGCACGCCTGCAGCTAGCACCGTCGCGCGCCGCCAGCCAGGCGTCAGTGCTGCCAGGGCTGCCAGCGCCCCCGGCTACCGCCGCCTGGGCTGTCCCGTGCAGCGTCGCGCGCGGCCGCGCCCGCGCGGCAGGGCCCCGGCGCGGCAGGGCTCCGGGCGGCAGGGCCCCGGGCCGCCGCTGGCGGCGGCCAGCGCCGCCTGCGGCGCGGGCGCTGCGGCCTGGCTCATGCCGAACGAGGCGGCGAATTTGTCGGCAGGGTCTGGTAAACCAGGGTCGTGGCAGCACAGGTCCAGGCGCGCAAGCGGGCGGCCCGCCGCCCCGCGGCGAGCCGCGAGCCCGCCGCGACCCTGCCCGTCGCCCGGGTCGCGGTTGATGTCTCGCTGGCGCACCTGGACCGCCCCTTCGAGTACCTGATCCCCGAGACGCTGTCCCAGACGGCGGTGCCGGGCTGCCGGGTGCGGGTGCGCTTCGCCGGACGGCTCACCGGCGGCTTCCTGCTCGGCCGCACCGCTGAGAGCGAGCATCAGGGCCGCCTGGGCTACCTGGAGCGGGTGCTGTCAGCCGAGCCGGTGCTGACCCCGGAGATCGCCGGCCTGGCCCGGGCGGTCGCCGACCGGTACGGCGGCACCCTGGCCGACGTGCTGCGCCTGGCCATCCCGCCCCGGCACGCCGGCGCCGAGTCCAAGCCCGGCCCGGCAGCGCAGTCGCCCACCGGGCCGGCATCTGCCACAGTTTCTGATCCGCCCGGCAGTTCTGCGGCTGCCTGCCCGCCGGCGGCGGCGCCTGCGCCGGACGCCGTGCCAGCCACTCCACCTGCGCCGGCTACCTCGGCTGCGCGGCATGCCTCATCGGCCACCTCACCTGCGGCGGACGTCGTGCCAGCCGCCTCACCTGCGCCGGCTACCTCGGCTGCGCGGGATGCCTCGTCGGACACCTCGCCTGCGGCAGACGCTGCGCCGCGACCCGGTGCAGCCACCGGTGACGGCCAGCCAGGCCAGGCCAGCGAGCCGGGCCCGGCACGGCCAGCCGGGCCGGCGCGCGCCAGCGCCGCTGGCGGCGCACTGGCCGCGACGGCGGCGCCCGAACCGGGCACGTGGGCCAGGTATCCGGCCGGGCCGTCGTTCCTGTCGGCGATCGGGGCCGGCCGGGCGCCGCGGGCTGTCTGGTCGGCGCTGCCCGGCGCGGACTGGCCCGGTGAGATCGCCATCGCCGCGGCGGCGGCCGCTGCGGCGGGCCGCGGCGCGGTCGTGGTGGTGCCGGATGCCCGGGACCTGGATCGTGTTGACGCGGCCCTGAGCCGTGAGCTCGGGCCGGGCCGGCATGTCATCCTGGCCGCCAGCCTGGGACCCGCGGAACGCTACCGTCGGTGGCTGGCCGCCGAGCGCGGTCAGGTGCCTGTCGTGGCCGGCACCCGGTCCGCGATGTTCGCGCCCGTCCGCGACCTGGGCCTGGTCGTGCTCTGGGATGAGGGCGACGACTCACTGGCCGAGCCGCGGGCGCCGTACCCGCACGCGCGCGAGGTGCTGGCGCTGCGGGCGCACCGGGCCGGCGCTGCCGCGCTCATCGGCGGGTTCGCCCGGACTGCGGAAGCCGCGCAGCTGCTGACCGGGAACTGGGCCCGGCCGCTGACGGCGGACCGGGCCACCGTGCGCCGCTGGGCGCCCGCTGTGCTCGCGCCGGGTGACGACGCTGAGCTGGCCAGGGACGAGGCAGCGCGGTCCGCCCGGCTGCCTAGCCTTGCCCTGCGCACCGCGCGCGATGCCCTGGCCCGCGGCCCCGTGCTGTTCCAGGTGCCGCGGAGCGGCTACCTGGCGGCGGTCGCCTGCGAGCGCTGCCACGCGCCGGCCCGCTGCCGCTGCGGCGGCCCGGCCCAGCTGCCCGGACCCGGCGCGGCACCGCGCTGCGGCTGGTGCGGCCGCCCGGTGAGCAGAACCTGCCCGCACTGCGGGCACAGCGGGCTGCGCGCCCTGGTCACCGGGGCCGCCCGGACGGCCGAGGAGCTGGGCCGGGCGTTTCCCGCCGTCCCGGTGCGCACGTCCGGTGGCAGCCGGGTGCTGGCGTCGGTGCCGGCCAGTCCGGCCGTCGTGGTCGCCACGCCCGGCGCTGAGCCAGTCGCCGATGGCGGGTACGCGGCGGCCGTCCTGCTGGACGGCTGGGCCCTGCTCGGCCGGGCCAGCCTGCGCGCCGCTGAGGAGGCGCTGCGCCGGTGGATGAATGCCGCCGCGCTGGTCCAGCCCGGCGTCGGCGGCGGCACCGTGGTGGTGGTGGCGGCAGCCGGCCTGCCCGCCGTCCAGGCGCTGATCCGGTGGGATCCGGCCACGTTCGCCGATCGCGAGCTCGCCGAGCGCCGGGAGCTGCGCTTCCCGCCAGCGGCCCGGATGGCCGCGGTGTCGGGCTCGCACCGGGCGGTCCGGGCACTGCTGGACGGCGCGGACCTGCCCGCCGGTGCCGAGGTGCTCGGCCCGGTGCCGGTGCCCGGCGGGGCGCCCGGCGGCGCCGTCCAGGAACCTGGTGATCCGGACAGCTCGCCGGCTCTCGCGGGCCCCGGGCCGGCGGCCGGACCAGATGCCGACCAGGTCCGGTTCCTGGTACGGGTGCCCAGGTCAGGTGGCGGTGAGCTGGCCGCGGTCCTGCGGGCCGGGCAGGCCGCCCGGACCGCGAAGAAGGAAGCCGGGCAGGTGAGGCTGGAGCTGGACCCGGCCGAGCTGATCTGACTATGGCGCGCGGAGGCCGTAGGGTGCTTGCGTGGCGACCTCACGACGGGATGCCGGCTCGCGGCGTACTGCCGCGCCTCCCCCCGGTCACGGGACGCCGCCGGGCGGCGATCCGCCGGGCGCCGGACGGCGCCGGGGCAGCACGTCCCGCGGCGGGCGCAGCGGCGCCCGGACAGCCGGCGGGGCCGCAGGCCCGGCAGCCGGCCAGCCGGGCACCAGCCCGCCCGGCGGCGGGGAGGCAGCGGCCGGACCGCCTGCGAACGGACAGCCCGCGGGCGGCGGCCCGGCCGGCAGCCAGCCGGCCAGCCTGATGGTTCCGCGATCGGGCGCGGCCGGCGCGAACGGGCGTGAGCGGCCCGGGATGCCGCCGGTACGACTGGCCCCGCGTGACGAGCTGGCCGCCGCGGCACGGGTCGCCCCGCTGCTGCGCGCGGCGGCCGACCTCAGCCTCTGGGCGAGCCAGGATGCCAGCCGGGTCGCGGGCGACACGCTGAGCCCCGCCGCGGCTGCTGCCGCCGCCGGCGACCTGGAGCTCACGGCCAACGAGGTGGACGCGGCCTGGCGGGTAGCGGCGGCGACCCGGCTGCTGGACTGCGACGGCGCGGACACGGTCAGCGGCTGGGACGCCAGTGAGGTACTGGCCGCCTGGGACAGTGCGCTGGCCGCCATCCTGGACGCCGAGGAACTGGACGGGCTGGCGACCGCCCTGTACACCGTCGGGGCGCCGGTCCGGATCGACGCCCTGTTCGAGGCCTACGCCGCGGCGGCGGGCACCGCGCGGCCGGGCCGGGCGCAGCAGGGCCAGGGTGCGCCCCCGCAGCCCGATGAGGCAGCGGCCCTGTCGCGGGCCCTGGAGACGCTGGCTGACCTCGGAGTGGTCGAGCTCGGCACGGAGGAGGGCGCCGGGGGGCTGACCGTCGCGCTGTCGCCGCTCGGCGTGTGGGGCGTGCACCGCCGGCTGCGCGGCCAGGGCTGGCACGTGCCGGTACTGGGCAGCGCGGGCCGGGACGGTGCCGTCGGCCTCTTGCTGGCCCTGGCCAGCTGTGACGCCGAGGACGGCGAGGCGGAGATCGGCACCTGGCTGGCCAGCCGGACGCCGCGGCAGGCGGCCAGGGAGCTGGTCCGGGCCGCGGCTAGCGGTTCGCCGGGGCTGCGCGGCGCCGCCTTCGCGGTGCTGGACCGGATTGGCGGCGCGGCCATCGCCGAGGTCCGGGCGGTGCTGGGCGACCCGCTGCTGCGGGCGCATGCGGCGGTCTGGCTGCATGAGCACGATGAGGAAGCCGAGCTGCGGCCGGAGGACCGTACCTGGCTGCTGGTAGATCTCGGGGCTGGCCTGCTGGAGGAAGCCGACCCGCGCGACGTGGTCGCCGAGCTGCTGCCGGAAGTCTCCGCGCAGGCCCAGGCCGACATCGTGGCCGGGTTGTGGCGGGTGGCGCATCCCGGTGTCGTTGACCTGCTGACCGCGCTGAGCGAGCACCATCCAGACCCGGCCGTGGCGCGCGCCGCCCGCAAGGCCGCGTTCAAGGCCCGCTCCCCGCTAGCCGGCGGCCCGGGCGTCTGAGGCCACGTTTACCGGCCCGTATTCATAGACTGAGCGGGTCGTGATCACCGCGGGCATGGTCCAGGAGGAACTGGGTGGGCATCAAGCCGATTCGACTGTTCGGAGATCCGGTCCTGCGGACGCCCGCGGATCCGGTGACCGACTTCGACGCTGAGCTGCGCCGGCTGGTGAAGGACCTCAGCGACACGATGCTGGAGGCGCCCGGCGTCGGGCTGGCCGCGCCCCAGATCGGCGTGGGCCTGCGGGTGTTCACCTACTACATCGATGACGAGCTCGGTCACCTGATCAACCCGGAGCTGCGGCTGTCGGAGGACGAGGAGACCGACGACGAGGGCTGCCTGTCCTTCCCCGGCCTTCAGTACCCGACCAAGCGCTCGTACGGCGTCGTGGCCCGCGGCTTCAACATGCACGGCGAGCCGGTCACGCTGGAGGGCGCGGGCCAGATGGCGCGGTGCGTCCAGCATGAGACTGACCACCTCGACGGCATCCTGTTCATCGACCGGCTGGACGCTGCGCAGCGCAAGCTGGCGATGAAGGAGATCCGGGCCGCGGAATGGTGGGGTGAGCCGGTGCCGGAGATCCGGGCCTCCCCGCACCCGACCGGCGGCAAGGCTAGCTAGCTGATGCGCCTGGTCTTCGCCGGGACCCCGGCCGCCGCGGTGCCGTCCCTGGATGCCCTGATCGGCTCCCGGCATGAGGTGGCCGCCGTGCTCACCCGGCCGGACGCGCCGGCCGGGCGCGGCCGCAAGGTCAGCCCGAGCCCGGTGGCAAGCCGGGCCGCCGAGGCGGGTGTCGAGGTGCTCCGCCCGGCCCGGCCCCGGGACCCGGACTTCGTAGCCCGGCTGCGCGAGATCGCGCCCGATTGCTGCCCCGTCGTTGCCTACGGGGCGCTGATCCCCGACCACGTCCTGGAGATCCCGCCGCAGGGCTGGGTGAACCTGCACTTCTCGCTGCTGCCGGCCTGGCGTGGCGCGGCCCCGGTGCAGAACGCCATCCGCCACGGCGATGACGTGACCGGGGCGACGACGTTCCGCCTCGTCCACGACCTCGACGCCGGGCCCACGTTCGGCATGCTCACCGAGCCCATCCAGCCCGCCGACACGGCCGGCTCCCTGCTGCAGCGGCTGAGCATCGCCGGGGCCGGCCTGCTGGTCACGACCCTGGACCTGATCGAGTCCGGGGAACTGGAGGCCCGCCCCCAGCCCGCCGACGGGATCAGCTTCGCGCCCAAGGTCAGCACCGCTGACGCTGAGGTGGACTGGAAGCTCCCGGCGGCGGCGGTGAGCAGGCTGATCCGCGCCAGCACCCCGGCGCCGGGTGCGTGGACCGTGCTCGACGGCACCCGGCTCAAGCTCGGCCCGGTCACGGAGGCGCGTCCGGCTGCCGCTCCGGCGACCGGCCCGGCCACCGGGGCCGGCGCGGACGGCGCCAGGAGCGAGGCCGGGGAGCCGCCGGGACCAGGGGAGCTGCGGGTGCTGCGGGACCGTGTCCTGGTCGGCACCGCGACCTGGCCCGTGCAGCTCGGCGAGGTCCAGGCGGATGGCAAGCGGCGCATGCAGGCCGCCGACTGGGCCCGCGGGCTGCGCGGCCACGACGGCCACCTGGTGCTGGGCTAGGTGGCCCGCCCCGTACCCGCGCGCGGCCAGGGCCGGAGCCGGCGCCCGCCCGGCCCGCATGACCGGCCCGGCCAGCACGGCCAGCCCGGTCAGCCCGGTCAGCGGGCGCAGCATCGCGGCCGGGCCGACCCGGCCCGGCGCGCTGCCTGTGACGTCCTGTGCGCGGTCGCCGAGCGTGACGCCTACGCGAACCTGCTGCTGCCCGCGACCCTGACCGAGCGCGGGCTGGCCGGCCGGGACGCCGCGCTGGCCACCGAGCTGACCTACGGCACGCTGCGCGGCCAGGGCACCTACGACGCCATTCTCAGCATCTGCTGCGACCGTGACCTGGCCAGCCTCGACCCGGCTGTTCGGGAGATCCTCCGCCTCGGCAGCCATCAGCTGCTGGCCACCCGGGTGGCCCCGCATGCGGCGGTGGCCACCTCCGTGGACCTGATCCGGGACGTGGCCGGCCCGCGGCCGGCCGGGTTCGTCAACGCGGTGCTGCGCCGGGTGGCCACCCGCGACCTGGAAGGCTGGCTGGAGATCGCCGCGCCCGCCCGCGCTGATGACCTGGCCGGCCATCTCGCGGTCCGCTACAGCTATCCCCGGTGGATCGTCACCGCGTGGGCGCAGGCGCTTGGTGAGGACCCGGCGGGCGGCCTGCCCGAGACCGAGGCGGCGCTGGCGGCCGACAGCGAGCGCCCGCAGGTCGCGCTGTGCGCCACACCGGGCCTGGCCAGCGCGGCCGAGCTCATGCCGGCCGGGGTCGTGCCCGCCCGCTGGTCGCCGCACGGCGGTTACCTCAGCGAGGGCGATCCGGGCCGGATTCCGGCCGTCGCCCAGGGCCGCGCCGGCGTCCAGGACGAGGCCAGTCAGCTGGCGGCCATCGCGCTGACCCGCGCGGACCTGTCCGGTCGCGATGCCCGGTGGCTGGACTTGTGCGCGGGACCGGGCGGCAAGGCCCGGCTGCTGGGCGGGCTGGCTGGCGCCGGCGGCGCCCGGCTGGTGGCCGCTGAGCTGCGGCCGCACCGGGCTCGGATGGTGCGCCCGGCCGCCGCCGGGGCCTGGGCCGGCGAGGTCGTGGTCGCCGACGGCACCCGGCCCGCCTGGAGGCCGGCCACCTTCGACCGGGTCATCGCCGACGTGCCGTGCTCGGGCCTGGGTGCGCTGCGCCGCCGGCCTGAGGCCCGCTGGCGTCGCTCACCCGACAGCATCTCCGGCCTGGCCGCGCTGCAGCGGCAGCTGCTGGGCACCGCGCTGGACTCCGCCCGGCCTGGCGGCGTGGTCGCCTACGTGACCTGCTCGCCGCATGTCGCGGAGACCCGCGACGTACTGGCCGCCGTCCTGTCGGGGCGCAGGGACGCCGAGATCCTGGACGCCCCGGCCCTCCTGGGTGAGGTGCCGGGGCTGGCCTGTCCGGCGCCGGACAGCCGGTACGCCCAGTTCTGGCCGCACCGGCACGGCACTGACGCGATCTTCCTGGCCCTGCTGCGCCGGACCGCGGCCGACTGAACGCGCGCTAGCCGACGGAGATCGCTGCGCCGGTGACCGCGCAGCAGTTCCGGTACCGCCGGCCCGACCCGCACCAGCACGCCCGGAGCGGCCACGGCGGCCAGGCTGTCGGCGTTCCGTTCGCGGCCGCCACCACGGCATAGCCGGGCAGCACGTCCGGGTCCCGCGGGTCCACGCTGCCCTTGCGCAGGTAGGTGGCGAACTGGCCGAAGTCGGCGGCGATCAGCGCGATCCGGCCTGGCGCAGAGCGGGCGCGGGCGCGCAGGCCCGCCTCGGTGCGTGCGGTGTGGCCGGCCCAGCCCGGGCCGATGCTGGCGGCCAGGCCCGGAAGCTGCCGGGCCAGCCGCAGGTACTCGGACTGCGGCCACCACAGCACCGTCCCGTCCGCTGCGGCGGCCAGGACGATCGGAGCACTGACGGTGCCGCCCGCTGGGTCGGCTGCGAGATCGTCCGCGATGTCGTCCGCCGGGCCGGCCCCGGCGTCCGGGGCAGGCAACGTACTGGGGACGCCAGCGAAGTCCGCGCGCTCGGAGGTGTCGCCGTCCGGGTCATCGGGCTCGGCGGCGTTGCCGTCGGAGTCCCCAGGCTGAAGAGTGTCGCCGGCGAAGTCCGCGGGCTCGGGGGTGTCGGCTGGGTTATCGGCCCCGGCAGTGTCGTCGGCTGGGTTATCGGCCCCCGCAGTGTCGCTGTCCAGGTCATCCGGCCCGGGGGTGTCGCTGTCCGGGTCATCCGGCCCGGCGGCGTTGCCCTCCGGGTCGCCAGTCCCACGGGTGTCGCTGTCCGGGTCACCATCCCCGAGGATGTTGCCGTCCAGGTCATCGCGCTCGAATGCGCCGCCGTCCCGCTCATCACGTTCGAATGTGTTGCTCCCGCCCGCGCCGCTGTCCTCGCCCGTGCCGTCGTCCGGGTCATAACCCCGCGGCCCCGCGCTGCCCGCGGGCCGGGCCCGCCGGGCCGCGGCTCCGGTCGCGTGGGTGCGCACCGCACCCTGCAGCTTGCGGGCCACGGCCTCGGCCTGACGGCCCATCCGCTTCTTCGTCGCGTGCTCGAGCGCCGCGTCGGCCCAGCGCACCGCCTCGGCCTCCTGCCCGGCCGCGGCGAGGGCGAGGGCGGCCTGGACCCGCTGGCCGAAGCCGAGCCCGGCCTTGTTGCTGAGACCGCCGCGGAACAAGACCTCGGCCGGCTGGCTGTCCCCGGACAGCGCCAGGGCAATGGCCAGCGCGATCCGCGCTCCGTGATCATCGCCAGCGGGCGGGGCCAGGTCCGCGGCGGTGCGCAGGATCGTGACCGCCTCGTCCAGCTCGTCCGCGTCGGTGAGCAGCCGCCCGGCCGTGACCAGCGCCTGCGCGGGCGTTACTCCGTCGAGCCCGCCCGGCCGCCGGGCCGCCTCGCGCAGCCGGGCGGCGACCGTGCCGGGAGATTCCAGGTACCTGGCCCGGACGCTCGCGAACATCAGGTCGTCGGCATTCAGGCGGCCATCCATACCGGGACATTAACCCACCAGGCCGGCGTCCGCCCGCGTCCTTTGGCGCGGCCTTACCAGGCCGCCGTGCCGGCCGCCTGGCCGCAGTGGCGGGCCGGGCGCCGCGGGTAGTACCGGCCTACGATGGAGACCATGGCTGCTCCTCGGAAGCGGGCCGCCCGGCCGGGCAGCGCCGCCCGCGGAATATCCGGACGGGACCGGCGATGCACGTCGTAGAGCTGTCCAACCACCCGGCGGACCTGCTGAGGCAGACCCGGCTGCGCGGCGCCGCGCAGCTGAGCCGCGAGCAGCGGCAGTACACCGCCGACCAGGCCCGGCACGACGAGCTCCTGCGCGACACCAGGCGCGCCCGGGACCAGGCCCGGGCCGGGCGGCACTGGGCCGCATGGCTGCGGGCCATCCTCGCCGTCCGCCGGCTGCGACGGCAGGCTCCCCGCCCGCCCGTTAGCTTCCGGCCTGTCTCGGGCACCGAAGCCCGCCAGGCCGCCGGGGTGGACGGGGAGCGGCTGGCGATCGCCGCGCTCGGCCAGCTCCTCGGCGATGAGTGGACCGCGCTGCGCGGGTACCGCAACCGGCGCGGCGAGATCGACCTCATCCTGGCCGGCCCGGACGGCCTGGCCGCCATCGAGGTCAAGTACCACAACGCGACCGTGCAGTGCGACGGAGATGCCTGGTGGGAGACCCGGAACGGGCGGCCCGGCAGCCGGGTGAATGAGCCGCTGGCCGATGCCGGCGGACGCTCGCCCAGTGTGCAGCTCAGCGAGCCAGCCCGGCTGCTAGAGGAGTTCCTGCACCGCCGGGGTCACCCGGTGGCCTTCCAGCTCGTCGTCCTGCTGAATCATCCGCGGGCCCGGCTCGGCACCTGCACGCGGCCGACCGTTCTCGTTACGACCTCGGCCCGCGGCGTCACGGCCGCCCTGCGCGATGCCGCCCGGCCCCTGACGGCGGCGCAGGTCAGCCAGCTCACCGACCTGATCACCCGCGATCACGCCTATCATCAGTCGCGCCGCCGCCCCTGACCCGCCGGGGCGAGACGGCTGGGCGGGCCCGGTCAGAAGACGATGAGCTCAGCGGTGGTCAGGCCGGCCAGCTGGTAGTCGGCCGGGTCGGCCGGGCGGCCGGCAGTCAGCCGGATCAGGGCGGCCGGGCTGGTGCGCAGCCGCGCGGCGGGCCGCCCGGCCTGGCGCGCGCCGATTGTCAGGCCCGTGCCGGGCGGTGCCGCATCCGGCACGGCCACCCCGGTCAGGGTGACCTCGGTGAGCGGGACCTGGCAGCGGCGCGTGTAGGCCGCCAGCAGCGCGGCGGCATCAGTGAACCCGGCACTGGCATAAGCGCCGGGCAGGCCCAGTGCCTCCCGCACGTCACCGCCGTGCACCCACTCGCCGAGCGCAATGGCATCCAGCCGCCCGCCGGCGGCGCCGATCGCTGCGCCGCCGGTCAGGTAGCCGTCTGCGAGCTCGGCCAGCAGCCGGGACAGCGGCCATTCGCGCCGCTCCGCCACGTCGATCTCGTTGAGCTCGGGAGTGAAGGCGTGCAGCTGGCCGGTGACGGCCCGGCTCAGCGCCGCTGAGCAGTGCGCCAGCAGGTCCCGCACCGACCAGCCCGGGCACGCGGTCGGGCGGTCCAGGGCCTGGCCGGGCGCCGCGCGCAGCAGGGGCATCAGCGCGTCGTGCTCGGCGCGCAGCAGTCGCGCGGGACGCTCCGGGTCGCGCGGCGGCGGCGCGCTCTCGGTCGTGGGGGTCACGTCGCCCATCCTGGCAGAAACCGGATCCGGCGGCCGCCTCGCCGGCGGGCGGTGGCCGGTACGGTGGCACCCATGACCGTCACCCCGGCTCCCGCCGAGTCCCAGCAACGAGCACCGTATCGGTGCCCGCACTGAGGATGGTGCCCTAGTGACCGCCGATGGCGTGATCGTCTGGTACAACCCGCGCTGTTCCAAATGCCGGGGCGCCGAGGAACTGCTGGCCGCGCACGGGGTCCCCGCCAGCCGGCTGCTCTACCTGGACGACCCGCCGGCGGTCGCCGAGATCACGCGGGTGCTGGGACTGCTGGGCGCGCCGGACCCGCGGGCGCTGATGCGCACGGGCGAGCCTCTGTACGCCGAGCTGGGCCTGGACCGGGCGGCACCGGGCGATCTGATCGCGGCGATGGCGGCGCACCCGCAGCTGATCGAGCGCCCGGTCGTGATCTGGCCGGACCGGGCCGTCATAGCCCGGCCGCCGGAACTGCTCCTGCCGCTCCTGGATGCCGGATAGCTCCCTGCTGCCCGCAGAAATCTTCGGCCGCCACCTGCCCGGCCGCACGCCGCTGAACTGGCCCGTTACCGCCCGGTCGTGATCACGGCCGCGGCCGGCAGGCGACGCCGATGCTTGCCCGGCGCCCGGCGTGGTACTCCAGGGCCGAGTCCGCGCCGGGTTCCACCCCCCTCCGGGCCCGGCGCGGCCCTCAGAAAGGACCCGCCGTGTTCCGTCCCGGTGTTCACACCGCCGCCCGGATGGCCGCTGCGGCCCTGGTACCCGGGCTGCTGGTGGCCGGCTGCAAGATCCAGAACCTTGCGGCCGGCGACGGCCAGCACCGGGCCCGCCACACCGCGCCCGCGCACGCTAAGTCGCGGCACCACCATTCCGGGCACGCCAGCAAGCATTCCGCGAAGCCGGGTCCGGTCCGGCTCGTCACCGAGCCGGGGGCCGGGTTCTCGCCTGTCTACCGGCTGATCAGCGGTGCCCGGCATCGCATCGACATGACCATGTACGAGCTGGAAGACACCACGGCCGAACACCGGCTGGCCGCCGCCGAACGGCGCGGCGTGCGCGTGCAGGTGGTGCTGGACCAGCGCGAGCGCAGCACCAACTCCGCCGCCTATCACTACCTGACCGCGCACAAGGTCGCCGTCACCTGGTCATCCTCGCGGTTTGAGTACACCCACCAGAAGACGCTGCTGATCGACCAGTCGGCGGCCGTCATCATGACCGCCAACCTGACCAGCAAGTACTACGCCACCAGCCGGGACTTCCTGGTCATCGATCGCACGCCGGCCGACATCAGCGCCATCGCGCGGGTGTTCAGCGCTGACTTCGCACACCGGGGCATCAAGCCCGGCGACGGCCGGGACCTCGTCTGGTCGCCCACCGACTCCCAGCGCCAGCTGCTGGCCCTCATCGCCGGAGCGCGGCACAGCCTGCGCATCTACAGCGAGGAGATGGGGGACTCGACGGTCGTGGACGCGCTCATCGCCGCCGCCCGCCGCGGCGTGGACGTCCGGGTGTGCGGGGAGAACACCGACGGCGAGTACGACGACGACTTCGCCCGGCTGGCCCGGGCGGGCGTGCACGTCAGTTACTTCAGCTCCCCGTCGGGCTTCTACATTCACGGGAAGATCGTCGAGGCCGACTACGGCACCGCGCGGGCCCGGATGTTCGCCGGCTCGGAGAACTTCTCCAGCACCTCGCTCAACCGCAACCGCGAACTCGGCCTGATCCTGCGCAAGCACAGCGCCATGGCCTCGGTCGCGCGCACTTTCGCCGCCGATTTCCGGCGGGGCAAGCACTGGTCATCCCCCTGAGAACCGGATTCCGAACTTGGCCGGGGCACGCGAAGCCCGGACGGGCCTGCGCGCCCCGGCCTGCCCGGAGCCCCTGGCTCAGGGCGAGGCTGGCACGGGCACGAACGAGATGCCGCCGGCGCCGCGTTCAGCGTTGCGGTGCCGGTGCCGCCCGAGATCGTCCCGGACACCGTGTTGGTGGCCGGGTTGATCACGGTGATGTTGCCCGAGGTCACGTTGGCCACCAGACCTGCGAGCCGTCCGGGTGACCGCCACCGAGGCGGGCAGCCTGCCTACCGCGATGGTGGCCGTGACCCGGCCGGTGGCCGTGCTGATGACCGCGACGCCCGGCCCCGTCAGAACGGGGCGGCCGGGACCGGAACGGCGCGGGCGCGCCCGCCCGGTGAACGGCAGGGCTGTCGCCCGGCCTGAAGTCGGCGCAGGTCAGCCGCCAGCCCGGCCTGAAGCCGGCGCGGGTCCGTCGGAAGTCCGGTCAGCGCCGACCCTGGTCAGCCGCCAGCCGCGGTCCGCCTCGGGGGGAACGGCCAGGCCAGTGCTGCCCGGGTAGCCAGCGCGGTCCGGTTCCGGCGGGTTAGCCGCCGGCCCGGGTCAGCGTGCGGCCGCCCGGCCGGGCGACCCGGCGCGTTCCGATGTCGGCGCGCTGGCCCTGGGCGTAGCCGGCGCCGTACCCCGAGCCGGAATAGGTCATCCGCGCCGTGCGCGTCACCGGGTACTCCCGCTGCACTGCGGTCCGGATCACCACCGACCGGTCGGCCAGTACCAGCTGCGCGCGCGACGCCTGGCCGGCCGGGGTGTCGCGGCTGGCCTGCCGGGCCGCCCGCTCCTCGGCCTCGCGGACCCGGCTGATGACCGCCGAGGCGAACCCCAGCAGCCACGACCGCCGCCATGCCCGCGGGCTCCTGCTGTGCTCGGGTACCCGCGCGGCGGCCAGGCCGTGCCACATCTGGATCAGCACCGAGGTGTACAGCACGTCGGTACGCTCCAGGTCCGACTCGTAGCCGAACAGGTGGATCTTCAGCCCGCCGTCCGGCGGGGTCAGCATGATGCACTGGCAGCGCAGCGCTGCCCCCAGCCCGCACAGCAGGTGCGCTTTCACCCGGCCCCACGGGTTGTCGATGTCCACCATCCGGCTCGCCGGAGCGTCGGTCTCCGGCCGGGTGGCGGCCAGCAGCGCCCGGTCAATGCCGTACTTGGCCATCAGCTCCGCCGCCTTAGCGGTCAGCGCCTCGGCCTCCGGCGGCGTGCACGACTCGTCCTCGGCCTTGGCCAGCAGCTTGCGCACGCGCTCAAGCAGCTTGTCCGGTGCCTCGGTGGTCACGGCGGCCTCCTCGCCAGTCCGGGCTTCGCCTGCAGGATCGAACGCTAACCAGGGGCAGTGACATTCTGCCCGGCCGCACGGCGTCGCCGGCGCTGCCGGGCACGAGGCTAGCCTGGCCCGCTGCGCCGTGCTGCCCGGCTGGCGGGGCCGCCCAGCGCGGCGGCCGCCGGCGGCCTACACTCGCCCGTGATGACGGTACAGATTGCGCCCAGCCTGCTGGCGGCTGACTTCGCCCGGCTGGCTGATGAGGCAGAGACGGTGGCGGGAGCAGCCGACTGGCTGCATGTCGACGTCATGGACGGCCACTTCGTGCCGAACCTGACCATCGGCCTGCCAGTCGTGGAGGCGCTGCTCCAGCACGCCCGGCTGCCGCTGGACTGCCACCTGATGATCGAGAACCCGGAGCGCTGGGCCCCGCAGTACGCCGAGGCCGGGGCGCGCAACGTCACTATCCACGCCGAGGCCGCCCGCGCACCGGTCCGCACGCTGCGCGCCATCCGGGCGGCCGGTGCCCGCGCCGGGCTGGCCATCAACCCGGCGACCTCGGTGGAGCCCTACGCTGACCTGCTGCCCGAGATGGACATGCTGCTGCTGATGACCATCGAGCCCGGCTTCGGCGGGCAGCCGTTCCTGGATCTCGTGCTGCCCAAGCTCCG
The DNA here is from genome assembly GCA_036490755.1 of Streptosporangiaceae bacterium. GTDB lineage: Bacteria > Actinomycetota > Actinomycetes > Streptosporangiales > Streptosporangiaceae > DASUBV01. The sequence continues at coordinate 8,518 of DASXDJ010000083.1, read as the reverse complement.
CCGGGCCCGCGCGCTGATCGCCGCCAGCGGCGGCTCGATCTGGCTGCAGGTGGACGGCGGCGTGACCGAGGAGACGATCGTCCGCTGCGCCGAGGCCGGGGCGGACATGTTCGTCGCCGGGTCGGCCGTCTTCGGGCACGCCGACCCGGCCGGCCGGGTCAAGGCGCTGCGCGCCGCGGCCGCCGGCCCCGCGGCCCCTGGCCTGGCCGTCCCGCACTAGCGGCAGGCCGGGACAGTGGCCCGGTTGCCGGGCCAGGCAGGGAGGCGGCGGACTAGCCGGCTGCGCGCCGGGCCGTGTGCCGGCTGCCGATCCGCATCCGGGTCACCACGTCCGCCGGCGCCGTCCGCGGCGAGCCCGCGCGGTAGGGCGGCTGCGGGTCGTACTCGATCATCAGCTGGATCGACTGGGCCGTAACCTGGCCGCCGATCCGCCCGGCCAGCTCCAGGGCCATGTCGATGCCGGCGGACACCCCCGCGCAGGTGATGTACTTCCCGTCCATCACCACGCGCTCGCTGACCGGCGTGGCCTGGTACCGGGCCAGCGAATCCAGGGCCAGCCAGTGTGAGGTGGCGCGGCGGCCGGTCAGCAGCCCGGCAGCGGCCAGGATCAGCGAGCCGGTGCACACCGAGGTCGTCCAGCTGGAGGTAGTGTCCGCGGCCCGCAGCCAGTCCAGCAGCACCTCGTTGTCCATCTGCTGCTCCTGGCCGGGTCCGCCGGGCACCAGCACGAGATCCGGGTGCGGCAGTTCGGCCAGGGACTCCGCCAGCACGCTGAGCATCCCGGTGTCGGTGGTGACCGGTCCCGGCCGCTGCGCGACGAACGTGACCCGGGTATCGCGCAGACGGCTCAGCACCTCATACGGCCCGATCGCGTCCAGCGCGGTGAACCTGTCGTACAGCACGATGGCGATGTCCATGGCGGCTTGCTCCTTCGGGTGAGTGGCCAGGCAGGGGACAGGAAGACAGGGCAGGGGAACGGGGACAGGGCAGCGGGGACAGGGCAGCGGGGACAGGGGAACGGGTCAGAAGCGGCCGCGGTAGCCGGCGGGCGGCACGCCGAGGGCACGGATGAAGGCACGGCGCATGGCCTCGCAGTTGCCGTATCCGCAGGCCCGCGCGACCTGCTCGATCCCGGCCGGCCCGTCCTCGAGCATCCGCCGGGCCGCCTCGAGCCGGATAGCGGCGACGTGCCGGCCCGGCGTGATCCCGGTCTCGGCGGTGAACGCCCGGGCGAACTGCCGCGGCGACAGCCCGGCCCGGGACGCGAGCCGGTCCACCGACAGGTCGGCGGACGGGTGCTCGCTTATCCACTGCTGCACCTCGCGTAGCGGATCGCGGCGGGCGGCCTGAGCGCGCAGCTGCGCGCTGTACTGGGCCTGGCCGCCGGGCCGTCGCAGGTACACCACCAGGTGCCGGGCGACCGAGAGCGCAGCACGGTGGCCGATGTCCTCCTCGACCAGGGCCAGCGCCAGGTCGATACCCGCCGTGACCCCGGCCGAGGTGGCGATGCCGCCGTCCCGGATGTGGATCGGCTCGGGGTCGACTTGCACATCCGGGTACTGCCGGGCCAGCTCGCCGGCGTAGGCCCAGTGGGTGGTGGCCCGCCGCCCGGCCAGCAGCCCCGCCTCGGCCAGCACGAACGCGCCGGTGCACACCGATGCCACCCGTCGGGTGCGGCCCGCGGTACCCCGCAGCCAGTCCGCCAGGCCCGGAATCGGGGCGCCGTTGTTGCCGCCGGGCAGCACGACGGTGTCGGCGCGCTGGCCGGCCCGCAGCGGTCCGCCGGGGACCAGCCGCAGTCCGCTGGAGGTGGTGACCGGCTGGCCGTCCTGGCTGGCGGTGCTGATCTGGTAGGCCGGCCCGAGGCCGCGCGCCTCCTGATACCGCGAGGCGCCGGTGAAGACCTCCAGCGGCCCGGTCACGTCGAGGCTCTGGACGCCCTCGTACAGCACGATGAGCACCTCGCGAGCTGCCATGCAGTCATCGTCAGCCCTGACCGGGCGTGACCGCAATGACAGGTATCCCACCTTTCCTGCCATCGCGGCCAGCGAGACGGCCATCGGCCGCGGGCGGGGCAGCTGCAGCGATACCGGCGCGGCGGAGCGGCTAGCGGGGCGCCGGGGGGACCAGCACCGGGCAGCGGGCGCCGGGCGGACAGGGCGGAGACAGCGTCACCGGAACGGGCGCTGGCGCGGGCAGCGGCAGGCCGCTGCCCACCAGGACGAGCCGGTAACGGCCGGGCGGCAGGGCGGGCGGCCCGCGGTGATCCGGTCCGCAGCGCGGCAGCTGCCGGGTCGCCTGGCCCTTCGTCATGGTGCAGCTCCGGTAGGTGGTGAGCACAGTCGTCCGCAGCCGGTTCAGGCCGGGCCGGATGAGGAACGGCCTGGCCGAGCAGACTGAGGCGAAGGCCACGTCCGGGGGGAACCGGTGATTGGCGGGGACCACGGTCCACTGCGGCCGGCAGCCCCGGTTCAGGTTCAGCGGCCGGGGACCGCGGTAAGTCACCAGCAGCGTGACCCGCAGCGGCGTACCGGCGCGCCACCGGGCGGCGGGCACGATCAGCCGGTCGGTCACCCCCGCCGGCGCGGGCAGCAGGCCCGTCGACGCCGGGCTCTGACCCGGCAGCGGAGCGGCGGCGGCCGGGGCCGACGCCGAGCCGGACCGGGCGGGCCGGCCGGCCGGGTGCGGCTGCGCCGGCTGCCCGGCCGAGCAGGCCGCCAGGAGGACCGCGGCCCCAGCCGCGCTCGGCATGAGGGTCCATCCGCGCTGCCTGCTGCTCATGAACCTTGGACGTCTGCGCCCGGCGGCTCGTTCCGCTGTTCTTCCCGGCCGGCCGGGGACAGCCAGGTACTGGCCCTGCCGGTCCGCTGATTCTGAGAGCCTGGGCATAGATGAGCGGGGCCGGACCGGCCGGGCCCGGAAAGCCGGCCGGGCGCTGTCGATCCGGCCGATCTCGTTCGTCGGGATAGACGTACACCACCGCGACTGGCTGAGGAGGCCGTGATGGCGCAGTACCTGATCCTGATCTACGAGAACGAGGACGCCTACCTGAACCCTGCGCCCGAGGTCTGGGAGGAGGCCATGCAGGCGCACGGCCGGTTCGCCGGGCAGGTCGGGGAGAAGGGCGGCACGCTGCTGGGCGGCAACGCCCTGCAGCCCACGCCCACCGCCACCTCGATCCGCGGCGACATCGTGACCGACGGGCCGTTCGCCGAGACCAAGGAGGCGCTCGGCGGCTACTACCTGATCGAGGCCCGCGACCTTGACCAGGCACTGGACATCGCCAAGCTGTGCCCGGCCCCCTTCGGCGGAGTCGAGGTCCGGCCGATCATGGACACCTCCGGCGAGTAAGGCCGCAGCGTGACGGGGCAACCGGGCCGGGGGCCGGCCGGCGAGCGGGGCCAGCAGGCCGCCCGCCCGCCGGCCGCCCCGGCTCCCGGCCCGGTCCCGATGCCGGGCGCCGCCCCGGTCGGGCCGCCAGCCGCCGCCCCGGCCCCCGGCCCGCCGCCCGTCGAGCCCGAGGCCGCTGCGGCTGTCGATGCGGCGCACCGGCGCGAGTGGGCGTTCGTGCTGGCCGCGACGGCCAGAGTCGCCCGCGATCTCGATGTCGCCGAGGAATGCGTTCAGGATGCTTATGTCGCCGCGCTGGATGCCTGGTCGCAGCGCGGTGTCCCGGACAACCCGGCTGCCTGGCTGACCACCACCGCCCGGCGCAAGGCGCTCGACGCGCTGCGCCGGGACAAGACACTGCGCGCCAAGCTGCCGCTGCTGATCGAGCCCGAGCCGGCCCAGCCGGCGGCCGCGGCTGACGACGTGATCGGCGATGACCGGCTCCGGCTGGTGTTCACCTGCTGCCACCCGGCGCTGGCCCGCGAGGCCCAGGTGGCGCTGACCCTGCGGCTGGTCTGCGGGCTGACGACGGCCGAGATCGCCGGGGCGTTCCTGGTCTCGGAGGCGACCATGGCCGCGCGGGTCACCCGGGCCAAGAAGAAGATCGCGGCCGCGCGCATCGCCTACCGGGTGCCGGCCGAGCACGAGCTGCCCGACCGGCTGGACGCGGTGCTCACCGTGGTGCACTTGCTCTACACCACCGGCCACACCGCGCCGGCCGGCACCGACCTGATCCGCGATGACCTCGTGCTGCGCGCCACCGGCCTGGCCCGGATGGTCGCGGAGCTGATGCCCGACGAGCGGGAGGCCCGCGGGCTGCTGGCGCTGCTGCTGCTGTCGCACGCCCGGCGGGGGACCCGGCAGGATGCCGCCGGGCGGCTGCTGCTGCTGGAGGATCAGGACCGGTCGCAGTGGGACCAGGCGGCCATCGCCGAGGGCATCGGGCTGGTCGTCGGGGCCCTGCGCGGCGGCCGGCCGGGCCGGTTCGCGCTGCAGGCGGCCATCGCGGCGGTGCACGCCGAGGCGCCCAGCTACGCCGAGACCGACTGGCCCGAGCTCCTGGGCCTGTACGACGTGCTGCTGCAGGCCTGGCCGTCGCCGGTGGTGGCGCTGAACCGGGCCGTGGTGCTGGCCATGGTGACCGGGCCGGCCGCCGGGCTGGCCGAGATCGCCGCGCTGGAGGAGCAGGGCGGGGTGCTGGCCGGGTACCGCTACCTGCACGCGGCCAAGGCGGACCTGCTGCGCCGCGAGGGCCGCGATACCGAGGCAGCGCAGGCCTACCAGGCGGCCCTGGCGCTGGCTGACAACGAGGCCGAGCGCGCCTTCCTGGCCGCCCGGCTGGCCGCGCTGGGCGGCGCCGGTGACCCGCCTGACCTGGACTGAGGGTGCTGACCTGCGGACCTGGAGTGGTGTCCGCCCTGATCAGAAGCCACAATGGGGGTCATGTCCGCCGCGTCCTTGCCTGAGCTGACCAGCGCCCCGCCGCTGCTGTCGGTGTCGGACCTGGCCGTCCGGTTCGGCCCGGTGCGCGCGCTGGACGGCGTCAGCCTGACCCTGGGCGAGGGCGAGATCGTGGCCCTGGCCGGGGAGAACGGGGCGGGCAAGACCACCCTGGTGCGCTGCCTCGGCGGCGACATCGAGCCGGACGCCGGGACTATCCGGCTGTCGGGCAAGCCGCTGCCGGCCGACCCCGGCGCCCTGGCCCGGCGCGGCATCGGCGTGGTCTGGCAGGACCTGGCCCTGTGCGACAACCTGGACATTGCCGCCAACCTCATGCTCGGCCGCGAGCATCGCCGCCAGCTGCGCTCCGATGTGCGGATGCATACCGATGCCATGGCGCTGCTGCAGCGCCTGGGGGTGCCGCTGCGCGACACCACCCGCAGTGTCCGGTCGCTGTCCGGCGGGCAGCGCCAGCTGGTCGCGGTGGCCCGGGCCATCGCCCGGGCGCCGCAGGTGCTGCTGCTGGACGAGCCCACCGCGGCCCTGGGCGTGCAGATCGCCCGGCAGGTCGAGGACATGATCGTCGCGCTGCGCGAGCAGGGCACCGCGATCTTGCTGGCCTGCCACGACCTGGACCAGATGTTCCGGCTGGCCGACCGTATCGTCGTGCTGCGGCACGGCCGGGTGGCCGCCCAGGTGCTGCCGTCGGAGGTGCACCCCGATGACGTGGTCACCCTGCTGTCCGGGCAGAAGGTGGACTCCTCGGCCCGCCGCCAGCTCAGCCGGCTGCACGGCCTGGCCGACCGGCTGGTGTCCGCCGAGCCGTCCTCCAGCCTGTCGCTGATCCTCTCCGCGCTGGGCGCGGCGCTGGGCAGTGAGCGGCTGTGCATCCACCTGCTGCAGGGCGAGGCGCTGGTGTGCGCCGGCTCGCTGGGCCTGCCCGCCGCGCTGCAGGAATCCTGGTCGAGACTGCCCGCCGGGCCGGCCGGCGGCCCGGTCGGCCGCGCCGCCGCCGGACAGCGGCCGGTGATCGAGGAGAACGTGCGGGCCGGCCTGGGCTGGGCACCGTTCGGAAACCTGGCCCGGGCCTCCAAGGTCGGCGCCTCGTGGTCGGTCCCGGTCATGGGACCCGGCGGGCTGGTCGGTGTCATCACGGTGCTGCGCGCGATCCCGGCCCGGCCCAATCGCGATGACCTGGACCTGATCACCCTGTACGCGGGCTACGCGGCGGCCGCGATCGAGCGCGACCGGCTGCTGGAGGAGGTCACCACGCGCAACCGCGTGCTGGAGACCATCCGGGAGATGCTCGAGACGCTGGCCGGGCCGCTGCCCGTGGCCGATGCGCTCGGCGAGGCCCTGCAGTCGCTGCGGCACGGCCTGCAGGCCAGCGAGGTCGCGCTGGTCACCATGGCGCCGGGGGAGCCGCCGCGCTGCCGCGCGCTGGCGGGCCGGCCGGGGGACCGGCTGCCCGCCCGGCCCGCCCCGGAACTGATGGACACCGCCGCGACCGTCCTGGGCCGCGACCGCCGCGACGATGTCGCCCGGGAACGAGACCGCGCTGACGGCGGCCGGCTGCTGACCGTGACCTTCGCCGCCCCCGGCAGCGGCGCGGCGCTCATCGCCGGCTGGCCCGACCGCCCGCTGCCCGCTGACGCTCCCGCCCTGCTCGACGACGCGGCCCACTCGCTGCGGCTGGCCCTGGAGCGTGAGGAGGCCGTGGTCGCCCATCAGGAGGCGGTGGCACTGCGCCGCTCCCAGGAGATGCAGCGGGGCTTCCTGTCCCGGCTCAGCCACGAGCTGCGCACCCCGCTGACGGCCATCCGCGGCTACGCCTCCAGCCTGCTGCAGCCCGACGTGACCTGGGACGGCGAGTCACAGCAGCGGTTCATGGCCCGGATCGCGGCCGAGTCAGCACGGCTGGGCCGGCTCGTGGATGACCTGCTGGACTTCTCGGCCATCGAGTCGGGCATCCTGCGGCTGCAGCCGGACTGGTGCGACCTCCCGCTTGTCGTCGACGCGGCAGTGGCCTGCCTGCCGCCGGCCGGGGCGGCGCTGGTGACGGTGGCCTGCGATCCGGGCCTGCCGGTGGTGTGGGCCGACCATGACCGGCTGGAGCAGGTCTTCGTGAACCTGCTCAGCAACGCCCACGGCCACAATCCGCCGGGCACCCGGATGACGATCAGCGCCACCGCTGACGGGCCCGGCCAGGTTGTGGTGAGCGTGGCCGATGACGGCGATGGCCTGCCCGCCGAGGTCGCGGCGGCCCCGTTCGAGCCCGCCCGGCGGCGGCGCACCCCGACCTCCGGCGCCGGCCTGGGCCTGTCGATCGCCCGCGGCATCGTGACCGCCCACGGCGGCCTGATCGAGCTGACCCGCCCCGAGCGCGGCGCCTGCTTCCGGATCTGGCTGCCGGTGGAGGCGCCGCTGGTCGAGCTGCCGGTCGTCGCGGCGCCGCCCGCGGCGGCCGGGCCGCCCGGCCCGGATAGGCTGGGCGCTGCCCCCGTGCGGTCCGGTGGCGCGGCGGCCGGACCCGTTCCGCGGCCTGCGGGCCAGCAGCAGATCGGAGTCGCTCCCGGTGCAGGATGAGACCGTCCGGACGCGCGCGCTCGTGGTCGAGGACGATCCCAACATCGTTGACCTGATCAGGTCGAACCTGGCCGTGCGCGGGTTCGACACGATCGTGTCGGCCGACGGCCTGCGGGCGCTGCGACTGCTGGAGACCGAGGCGCCCGACATCGTCCTGCTCGACCTGATGCTGCCCGAGGTGGACGGCTTCGAGCTGTGCCGCCAGATCCGCGAGCGGTCGGCGGTGGCCATCATCGTGGTCTCGGCCCGCGGCGGCGAGCGAGACAAGGTCACGGCGCTGAACGTCGGTGCCGACGACTACATGACCAAGCCGTTCAGCATCGAGGAACTGCTCGCCCGGATTACCGCCACGCTGCGCCGGACCCGCCCGGCAGCGGCCCCCGAGAGCGCGCCCACCATGATCACCATCGGCGACCTGACGATGGACCTGGCCGCTCAGCAGGTGACCAGGAGCGGCTATCCGGTCCACCTGACCCCGACTGAGTTCGCGCTGCTGCGGGAACTGGCCGTCAACCGGGGCAAGCTGCTGACCCACGCGCATCTGCTGCGCCGGGTCTGGGGACACGGTTATGAGACCGAAACGGAGTACGTGCGGGTCTATGTCCGGCGGCTGCGGGCCAAGCTGGAGACCGATGGCGGGGTGCCAATAATTCTGACCCAGCCGCGCGCAGGTTACAGAATCGCATCAGATTTACGCCCTTAACCCGGCCGCCCGCCTCTAAGTGAGCGCTCTCATAGGCGTGACCTGGGGTTATGGTGTTAACAAAATTTTCACGGGGTAACCGGGATGTTAACGGAGACGTTTATCAAACGCGGCTTAGGGTTTCCCTCAAGAGGTTCGGGACCTGCGGCGACCGGTCACGCGGAGTCCGTCAGCGCCCGTGATTTGAATCGTCCCGCCCATCAACGAGGTGGTTTTCTTGCATTCTGTTACGAAAACGGCCGCGACGGCGGCCATTGCGGCCAGCGCGGCTCTCGTGGTTGCCGCCTGCGGCAGCAGCAGCCCGTCCGGAGGCTCCTCCGGGAGTTCTGGTTCTAACGCGCCGGTGCCGCAGATCTCCGTCACCGATCTCAACAACAGCTTCTCGGCGATGACGACGCT
>DASXDJ010000082.1:0-60746 GCA_036490755.1 Streptosporangiaceae bacterium | reverse complement strand
GCTGCCGGGCCGCGGCGGTCCTGGTGGGCCTGCTAGAGCTCGGTGTCCTCGTACCCGGCTAGCCGCCCGTCCAGTACGACGAACTTGGTCTCCAGGAAGGGGTGCAGTCCCTCGGTGCCGCTCTCGAGGCCGATCCCGGACTGCTTTGAACCCGCCGAACGAGACCCCGAGGTCGGTCCGGAACGCGTTGTGCCCGACGGTGCCCGAGCGCAGCTGGCCGGCGACGGCACGGGCCCGGTCGACGTCGTTGGTGAACACCGACGCGTTGAGCCCGTAGATCGTGTCGTTCGCGATCCGGACCGCGTCCGCCTCGTCCTCGGCCGGGATCACGCTGATGACCGGGCCGAAGATCTCCTCCTGCGCGATGACGGAGGAGTTGCTGACGTTCCCGAAGACCGTCGGCTCGACGTACCAGCCCCGGTCCAGGTCCCGGGGCGGCCGCCGCCGGCGGCCAGCGTCGCCCCGTCTTCCACGCCCCGGGCGTGATCGCGGCGGGGCGGCCCGACCGCGCTAGCCGAACTGGCTGCTCAGCCACTCGACACCGAACCGCACCAGCGGCGCGGCCGGGAACAGGTGACTGTCCGCCTGTCCGACCCGGCCGCTGACTCCGCAGCCCGCATCGAGGGCGAGCTGGCCGATGACCGCGAACGGATCCTGGTCGCCGACCGCCCGCTCGTAGGGGAAGGCGCCGATGGCGGTGGACGTGTCGTGGTCGCGGACCTCCCGCCAGACGACTCCGCTGCCGTCCCGCACCGGAATGACGTGCCGGGCCAGCCGCTTCTGCGGGCTGTCTACCAGGGACTCGGCATGATGCAGGATCGTCAGCCGGTCCAGCGGCGCCCCGAGCAGCAGGACCTGCCCGGCGGCCTCGGCCAGCCTGGCCAGCGGGGAGCCCGGCCCGAAGCCGTGATGCCACGGCTGATCCTCCGTCAGCCAGCCTGCGGCCGGGCCGATAGCCGCCATCCGCCGGAAGTGGCTGCCGCTGACTCTCGCGCCGGGCCAGGTGCGGATGCGCTCGGCGACGCGGCCCATCTGGCGGTCGGCCTCGGAGAACTCCGGGTCGAACGGCGGGCACTCGGCCCGGTAGACCGCCTGCCACTGCGGCGGCCACCCGGTCAGGCCCCCGGTGTTGTCACTCCAGCCCACGTACACCAGCAGCGTCCCGGCCGGGCCGAGCGCGTCCACCAGCGCCGTCACGACGGTCTGCGCGCCCCCGACCACCCAGCCGATGGCACTCATCCGGGTGTGCACCATCAGCACCCCGCCCGGCCGCACGCCCAGCTTGCGCAGATCCCGGACCAGGTCCGACCGCGGCACCGGTCGCCTGCTGCGCAGCACCTCAGCGGAAGGCATGCGCCCCACCGGGGCAGCCGGCGGTCACGGCCGGAGCCACAGCCGGTAGACGATGAACATCGGCACGCCGGCCAGGGCGCCGAGCTCGCCGGGGAACAGCCGCAGTGCCTCGGCGGAGGGCTGCGGCTCGGCGACCCGGTCCACCGCGAACCCGGCGTCCGCGAAAGCGCCGAGGGCGGCCGCCAGGGGCCGGCGCCAGAAGTGCTGGGTCACTTCCACGTCGGCCTTGCGCCAGGTGTCGGAGACCAGCTCGGTGTCGAAGTAGCCGCCCCGCCGGCCCGGCGTACCCGGCCCGAACGGGTGATCGAGGGACAGCACCGCCCAGCCGCCCGGCCGCAGGGCGGCGGCGAAGGACCGCAGCGGGACGCTCCAGTCCTCGACGTAGTGCAGGGCCAGGGAGCTGGTGATGCCATCGAGTGAGCGCGGTTCCAGCGGCAGCGGCTGGCTCAGGTCGGCGACCAGGAACCGGCCGCGCCCGGCGCAGCGGCGCTCCGCCTCCTCGACCATCCGGGAGCTGATGTCCAGGGCGGTGACGTCAGCGCCCTGGTCCAGCAGCCACTGCGCCTGGGCGCCGGACCCGCAGCCCGCGTCCAGCACCGCGGCACCGCGCAGGTCGCCGGGCACGAGTGCCTGCAGCGCCGGCCGCTCCAGGAGCCCGTTGAACGGCCCGTCGTCGGTGGTCGACGACCAGACTCCCGCCAGCCGGTCGTAGGCCTCGCGGGTCCGCCGGGTGAGCTCGTCCTGGGTTCCCGGAATGTCAGAAGTCACCGGCCGAGAGTAACGGGGCCGCCTGCGGGCCGACCAGCTAATTTGGCGGCAACCGGGGCTACTCAGCTCCCGGCTCGCCGTCCCGGCGCAGCTCAGAGGCCAGCCCCCGGCGGGAGCTGGCCTCTGAGTGCCGAACGGATCGTCTAGCCGCGAGCGTCCGGCTGGCTGCCGGACGCTGCAGTTACCTGCATGCCGCTACTTGGTGAAGTGCCAGTACTCGGGGAACAGGCTGAACAGCGGACCGAACGTGACACCCTGCAGCTTCTTGGTGACCGCCTGGATGGTGTACGCGTTCGGGTTCCAGATAAACGGCAGCTGCTGGGCACCGTAGGTGGACCACTGGTGCGACACGTCCAGGCTGCTGCTGGTGTGCGTGGCGGTGATCAGCTGGTCCATCTTCGGGTCGGAGTAGTTGCCGGCATTCGAGCCGGCGCCGGTCGCGAACAGCGAGTCGCCGGTCGGCTCGAAGCCCGGGCCGTCGTAGACCCAGCCGCCGTAGGCGAACACCTGGACGTTGCACTTGGGGCCCATCGGCGCGCACGGCGCGGCCTCGCCGACGATCGTGTTGAACGACTGCCCGACCAGGTTGATCGAGATGCCCGCCTTGCTGGCGTCAGACTTGTAGGTCTGCCACATCTGCAGGGTCGCGGCCGTGCCGGTCGAGTACGTGAAGGTCAGCTTCAGCTGCTGGCCCTGCTTGATGCCGGTACCGCACTTGGACGGCGTCTGGCAGGTCATCACGCCGCCCTTCATCACCCAGCCGTGGCTAGTCAGCAGCGACTTGGCCTTGGCGATGCTGAACGGGTACGGGCCCTGCGAGTTGTTTGCGGCCTGGGCCGCCGGGATCCACTGGTTGCCCGGCGGCGCGTTCGGCGCCGGGCCCGAGGCCGGGACAGCGTAGCCGCGGTAGATCGCCTTGATGATGCCCGGCTGGTCGAACGCGCTCTGCAGGGCCTGCCGGACATACAGCTGCCGGACCATGTAGCCGATCTGCGGGTTGTTGAAGTTGGGCTGGGCGTAGGTGATGCCGAAGAAGTAGAACGGCTGCAGGTTGTAGTTGCTGCCCGCGGGGTTGGTGGCTGGCAGCGTCGCGTTGGCCGGCTTGGGCGGCAGGTCGGCCGAGGGAATGTAGCCGATGTCGACCTGACCGGTCTTCAGCGCGGTGAACTCGGACTGGTCGGCGGTGTAGGGCAGGAACTTGACCGCCGAGACCTGCGGCTTGGGGCTGCCCGAGTACGACTTGTTGGGCACGATGGTCACGTTGCCGGTGGTGCTGAAGCTTTGCAGCCGCCACGGCCCGTCCACGACCTGCCACAGCTTGTTGGTCGCGTAACTGCCGGACTGCTTGGCCTGCGCGCTCAGGAACGAGAAGACCGCCTTGCACTTGGCCCAGCCGTCGGCCTTGCTGTCGGTGGTGCAGCCGCCGCTGCCCGCCTTGGCGCTCATGCTGGTGACATCCCAGGCCATCGGCATCGGCTTGAGCTCACCCAGCTGGTTGTAGGTGAACCACAGGCTGGAGTAGCCCCGGTTGAGGTGGAAGGTCACCTGGTTGGGGCCGGTGGCCTTGTAGGACACCAGGTTGTCGGGGAGCAGTCCCTTGGAGTACCCGTACCAGTTGTCCTTCTCGGCCTCCGCCATGTTCACGAAGAAGATCAGGTCCTTGGCGTTCACGCTCTCGCCGTTGGACCACTTCCAGTTCTTCAGGTTCACCACGACGGTCTTGCCGCCGTCGCTGTACTGCGGCGCCTCGGCCGTGGACAGCGGGTAGTTGATGCCGACCGCGCTGTCGGAGTTGGCGCCGAACATGTACAGCGGGCGGAAGAACAGGTACTGGAACTGCAGGTTGTAAACGCTCGCCTCGGTGATCGGGTAGAACGGGAAAATATAGTTGTAGGTGACGCTCGCGGGCAGCGCGATCGTCGCCGTCCCGCCCTTCACCGCGGTCCCGCCGCTACTGCTGCTGCCGCCGCCGGTGCTGCCGCCGCCGCTGGACCCGCAGCCGGCTGCAATCAGCCCGGCCACGACCAACCCGGCAACCGCCGCGAGGCGTCCCTTCCGCCCCCACAAGTTCATGTAGCACCTCTTTCGCGATGATGCCTGCGCTCGTAGTGCCATACTTTGTCCCGGGCTATGGCTGGGTCTCACAGTAGCTTTGCCGATGACGCAGTTTCCAGCCAAAAAGTGTCACAACTTGAACAACCCCGCGGATGTCACCAAAGGCCCGCCGCGGCAGGCCATCGGCAGCAGCAGGAAACGCGGGCGGCCCGGCAGCGTCCGCCGGGGCTAATGGGAGGCGACTGCACGAGCAGTCAGCCCCGTCGGCCGGACGATGATCCTGATGGCCAGTCGCGCCCGCCTCGCGCAGGTCGGCGGCGAGGACAGCGCGCCTTCCTGATCTGCGGGTTCCTAGCTGACGGCGAGCATCTGCAGCACCCGGCGGAGGATTCTCGCCGAACGCCGCCCGGTGCCTGCCGGGGAGATCCGCAATGGCTTTCCGGCCGGCCCTGGCGGCGCTATTGCCAGGCGTTTATATGTTGTTAATACCGGGCCAAAGGTGCTGGTTATCAATTCTGGCGCCTGCTGACTGCTGCAATGACGCCGGCGCTCCCGGGTGCCTCCTTGCCTTTGTCCAGGAATCGCCGCCGGAGGAATTATGCGGGTAAGCGGGACAACGCGATCACGAACAGCACCGGTCCTGTCTCAGCTGGCCGGTACCGCGGCTAACTGAGCGCCGGCACTCGCGCTCGCGCAGCGGTGCGCGCCGCCCTCAGCGCGTGGTATCTGGGATACCACGACTATCGGGACGCGGGACGGCCCGGAGCCCGTGCCGCGACCCGTCGCACGATTCATATCACCACGTAAGGACAGATTTTCGAACCATTCATCGACCGCACGGTTGCCCTCCGGGCGGACCAGCTGCCGGAGGCGCAAATGCGCGAAGCCCGCCCGCGAAAATCCCCTTAGCTGGGCTAATGCTTGACCGCCGGGTCGCGGGTCAAGGAGCGGCGGGTAAAACCCCGCTCTCCCGGCCGGGGCCCGGCGGCCAGCGGGCTTCCGAGTTGCGCCAGCGCCCTTTCCCGATCTTGGGCGGGCCCGTCAGCACGCGGGGATCAAGCGGGGCTGAGCTTCTTCTCAGAATCTAGTCCGGGCCGCCGCAGCCGGGCCCGGACCGGCCGTTGCCGGGCTCCGCGGATAACCTCGGTCTCGTTCGTTGTGCGGGAGCCGGTGAGCTAGCTGAGCACCGGCGCATAGCGCGAATCCGGCGAACGCGGAGAGTGAGACCGCCGGAGTGGCCGCCGGCGCATTTCGCGGGCCGGCCATTGGTCCGCCGGCCCGGGCCCTGAGCTCGCTGCCCCGGCCGCCTCGGGGGTCCGGGCGGGCGTGCTGGCCCGGCCGGGCAGTAATTTTCGGAGTCGGCTGTCGAATCCGCCCGGCCCGTCCGACGCACAGGCAGAGGGACTCAGCACAGCGAGCGAAAGGAAAGCCGTGATGGCTCAGTACGCGGTCCTCATCTACGCCGGCGATTCAGCCCACGCCCCGGATGCCACGCCGGATGACCTGCGCGAGTGCGACGACCACGCCAGCGAGCTGGCGGCCGGCGGCTCGATGGTCGCGGCCTACGCGCTGACGCCGCGGGACATGGCGACCTCGGTCCGCGGCGACACGATCACCGACGGCCCGTTCATCGACTCCAAGGAGATCGTGGCCGGGTTCTACATCCTCGAGGCGCCCGACCTGGACGCCGCCCTGGCGATCGCCCGCACCAGTCCGGTGGTGCACGACGGCGGCGGGGTGGAGATCCGGCCTGTCCATAGCGGCGGAGTCACCGGGGCCGGGGAGCAGACCGCCGGGTGACCGGCCCCGCCGCCGTCGAGGCGGCCATCTCCGATGCGCACCGCCAGCATTGGGCCCGGGTGCTCGCGGCCACCGTGCGAGTTACCCGCGACCTCGACCTCGCCGAGGAGTGCGTGCAGGAGGCCTGCGCGGCCGGGCTGCAGGCCTGGCTGCGGGCGGGCATCCCGGATAACCCGGCAGCGTGGCTGACGGCCACGGCCCGGCGGCGCGCGATCGACGCGCTGCGCCATGAGCAGGCGCTGCGGCGCCGGCTGCCGCTGCTGGCGGTGCCGGACGCGGCGAGCGATGCAGCCCTCGACGATGTCGTCGCCGGCGAGCCGCGGCAGCAGGCCGCTGACCGGGCAGCGCAGGCCGGCGGCGGGCTGCCGGACGAGCGGCTCCGGCTGATCTTCACCTGCTGCCACCCGGCGCTGCGCCAGGACGCCCGGGTGGCGCTCACGCTCCGGCTGGTGTGCGGGTCACGACCGCGGACATCGGCCGGGCGTTCCTGGTGCCGGAAACCACCATGGCGGCGCGCATCACCCGCGCGAAGAAGAAGATCGCCACGGCGCGGATCCCGTTCCGGGTACCGGCGCCCGCCGAGCTGCCGGAGCGGCTGAGCGCCGTCCTCGCGGTGATCCACCTGCTGTTCACTGCCGGGCACACCGCCCCGTCCGGGCCGTCGCTGGTGCGCGCCGACCTGGTCGACCGGGCCCTGCATCTGGCCGGCCTGCTCCGGGACCTGATGCCGGGCGAGGCTGAGGTAGCCGGCCTGCAGGCGCTGCTGCTGGTCACCGATGCGCGGCGCGCGACCCGGCTGGATCCGGCCGGGCGGCTCGTCCGGCTCCAGGACCAGGACCGCTCGCAGTGGGACCAGGCCGCGCTGGCCCGCGCCGATAAGCTCATCGTCGGCTGCCTGCGCGCGGGCCCGCCGGGACGGTACGTCCTGCAGGCGGCGATCGCGTCCCTGTATGCCGCGGCGCCCGCCTTCGAGCAGACGGACTGGCCGCAGATCGTCACCCTCTACGACAAGCTGCTCGGGGTATGGCCGTCTCCGGTCGTGGCGCTGAACCGCGCGGTGCCGCTGGCCAGGGTCGCCGGCCCGGCGGCCGCGCTCGCGCAGGTGCAGTCCCTCGAGCGCGACGGGCGGCTGTCGGACTACCAGTACCTGCATGCCGTGCAGGCCGACCTGCTGGTCCAGGCCGGGCGCCCGGCCGAGGCGGCCAGCGCCTACCGGCGGGCCCTCGAGCTGACCGCCAACGAGGCCGAGCGCGCGTTCCTGGCCGGCCAGATCGCCCGGCACACCCCGACTCGCTGAGCCCCGGCCGGCGGCCAGGTCAGGCTGGCGGCCAGGTCAGGCTGGCGGTCAGGTCAGGCTGGAAGCCGCGTCCAGGTGCTGCTCGACCCAGATGGTCTTGCCGGACTCGGTGTAGCGGGTGCCCCAGCGGTGCGCGACCTGCGAGATCAGGAACAGCCCCCGCCCGTTCTCGTCCGTCGCGCCAGCCCGCCGCAGGTGCGGCGAGGTGCTGCTGCCGTCGGAGACCTCGCAGATCAGCATGTCCGGCTCCTGCCGGATCAGCAGCAGCCGGATCGGCGGCCGGCCGTACCTGATGGCGTTGGTGACCAGCTCGCTGACGACCAGCTCGCAGGTCAGCGCCAGGTCGCCCCAGCCCCACTCGGCCAGCTGCCGGCCGGCCAGCTCGCGGGCATCGCGCACGTGGACGGGATCGGACGGCAGGTCCCAGGCGGCGACATGAGCGGCGTCCAGGCCCTGCGCACGGGCCACGATCAGGGCCACATCGTCCTGGGCGGGCGTGTTCAGCACGGGCTCGATGACGTGCTCGGACACTTCCTCCACCGACCCGGCCGGGCGGGCCAGGTCACCGGCCAGCCGGGCCAGCCCGCCGTCGATGTCCTGGCTGCGGGACTCGACCAGCCCGTCGGTGAACAGAGCCAGCAGCGTCCCGTCGGGCAGCATGAACTCCGCGGACTCATACGGCAGCACGCCCAGGCCCAGTGGCGGCCCGGTGGGCAGCGGCACGAAACTGACCTCTCCGCCGGCCACCACGGCCGGAGCCGGGTGCCCGGCGGTCGCGGCCGCGCACCGCCGGGTGACGGGGTCATAGACCACGTACAGGCAGGTGGCCCCCAGCACGTGCTCGCCGAGCGGCCGGTCCGTGCCCGACTCGCGGGGCGTGACCGGGCCCGCCTGCTCGGCCAGCTTGGTCACGCGATCGTCGAGGTGCGCCAGCAGTTCCGCGGGCGGCAGGTCAAGCCCGGCCAGCGTGCGCACGGCGGTGCTCATCTGCCCCATGGCGGCGGCCGCTGCCGCGCCGTGCCCGACGACATCACCGACCACCAGGGCCACCCGGCCGCCCGACAGCGGGATCACGTCGACCCAGTCGCCGCCCAGCCCGGCCGGCCCGGTGGCCGGAAGGTAGCGCGAGGCCACCTCCAGGGCGGGCGTGCCGTGCAGTCCGCTGGGCAGCAGGCTCCGCTGCAGGGCCAGGGTGGCGCGCCGCTCCCGCTGGAAGCGCCGGGCGTTGTCCAGGCACACCGCGGCGCGGGCGGTGAGTTCCACCGCCAGGCTGACGTCTTCCTCGTCGTGCGGCTCGGCGCCGGCCCGGCGGCAGAACAGCGCGACGCCGAGGATGACCCCGCGGGCCCGGACGGGGACCGCGCAGACCGAGGCCACCCCCAGCTCGGGCAGCCGGGCCACCCAGTCAGGCTCGGGGGCCGGCTGCTCCCCCGGCCGGGCCGCCGGCGAGATCACGACCGGCTCACCGCTGGACAGGCACCGGGCGACAGCGGTGCCGGCGGGCAGCCGGAGCAGGTCACCGGCGCCGGGCAGGTCCGCGAAGCCGCCCAGGACCGAGCGCACTCCCGCCCGGGCCAGCAGCACCGGGCTATCGACCCTCACGGGCAGCGGCTCATCGCCGAGCAGCACCGGCTCCAGCAGGTCCACGGTCACCAGGTCGGCGACGTCCGGCACGGCAACATCGGCCAGCTCCTGCGCCGTCTGCGCCACGTCCAGCGTGCTGCCGATCCGCTCGCTGGCCCGGTTGAGCAGCTGCAGCCGGGTCCGGGCCCGCCGCTGCGCTGACTGATCGGCGATCATGTACCACGCGCCCACGGCCTGGCCCCGGGCGTCATCGATCCGGAAGGCGCAGAACCACCAGGAGTGCAGCCGCAGGCCGACCGGCGACGGGCCGATCAGCTCGTGGTTGAGCACCGGGACGCCCGTTTCCAGCACCTGCTGCAGCGCCCGCTCCACGAGCTTGGCCAGCTCGCCGGGCAGCACCTCGGCGGGCTGCCGGCCGATCCGGCGCTCCCGCGGCAGCTGGCCATCGTAGGTGAGGGCGTCGTTGCACCAGGTGTAGACCATGTTGGCGTCGAGCATGGCCACGCCGACGCCCGAGTACTCCAGGATGGACGCCAGCATCAGCCGGCTCAGTTCGCCGGCCTGCGGGAATTCCTCCTCCGGGCCCAAACACTCCCCCTGTCGGTCACGCATCTGCGCATACGAAAATCTGGCAACGGGGACGCCCCCCGAGTCTACGGGCTGCCGGAATATAGGAGATTATCCCGGTATTCCCAGGCCAGCCGGAGCAGGGCGGCGCCCGCCGCCTGCACGGGCTCGGCGGCGATCAGCCGGTCGAGGGTGGCGGCGGTGAAGCTGAGGCCCTGCCCGTCACCCAGCAGCAGCCGCCCCTCGGCGTTGGCGTGCACCATGCCGCCCAGCAGGTCATCGAAGACCGCCGCGTCGATCGCGACCACGGTCAGGATGTCGGTGGCGAAGGTGAGCGGATCCGCGCCCATGCCCACGACCGACGCGGTCAGCAGTCCGGCGTCCCGGGCCTCCGACATCCGGCGCGCGAACGGCCAGCCGTCGTAGTCGATCGAGCTGCCGGCCGGGCCGTACTCCTCGGGCAGGCCCAGCAGTTCCTCCGCGAACTCGCGCAGCATGCACCGCCACAGGTCAAAGTCACGGGCCTGGTTCTGCGGCGCGTCGCTGGAGGCCTGGAACATGCCGACGGGCACGACCTGGTACAGGCCGCCGGCGTGACTGACCTTGCCCGGGTCACGCCAGTGCAGGGGGAAGGTGACCTGCCCGGCGTGCCGGTCTACCCGCAGCGTCAGCGTGGCCACCGCCACGTTCGCGGCCCGGCGCCGGAGATTCCAGGGCTCGCCGACGAGCTGGCGCAGCGGCAGGTCGTCCCGCCCGCTCAGGCACGCCGCCGCGTACTCGTGCGCGCAGGCCTCGCCCACGTTGGTGCCGTCGAAAAAGCGGCCTGCGGTGAACGCCAGCGCGCCCGCCGGGCCGCGCAGATCGGCGTCCAGCAGCCGGTAGGTGGACCGGTTCTCGAACACGCTCGGCCGCGCCAGGAAGGCCATGGCCTCGGCGTACGAGCTGACCGGCGGGCCGCCGGGCCGGACCGGCAGGACGTCCCGGACCGCCTGCTCCCAGCCCTCCAGGGCCGGCGGCGGCGGGCCGGTGCGCGACAGCGTTACCGCTGCGAGCGGAACCGGCGCGGGCGGCAGCCAGGCCGGGTCGGCCAGCAGGTCGGTCCCGGCCACCCGGAACTCTGCCGGGTACAGCCGGGCCGCCTGGCGGGACAGCTGGTGCCGGTGCTGGCCCAGGTACTCGCGGACGCGCAGCCAGTCCTCGGTCACCTGAGCATGCTCGCACACGCGGCCGGGCCGGCCGGCGGGCCGGCCCGGCCGCGAAGCCGTTACGGTAAACCGCCCGGTCAGGAGAACACGTACACCGTGCGCTCCAGGACGGGCTGGTAGCCCAGGCGCTGGTACAGGGTGTTGGTGACCGCGTTGTCGGCGTCGGTGTACAGCAGGACCTCACGCGCGCCGGCCTCGGCGCCGTGCCGGGTGGCGGTGGCAGTGACCGCCGCGCCATAGCCGTGCCGGCGGTACTGCGGCGGGGTGTAGACCGCGGCGACCCGGCAGATCCCGGCGACGACGCGGGTGCGCCCGGCCATGGCCACCGGCCGGTCCCCGGTGTCCCAGAGCAGCAGCCCGCCGTACCTGAGCCGGTCGGCGACAGCGCCGGGAGTGTCCGGCTCGTCGGCGCCGATCTCGCGCAGGAACGCATCGTGCCAGGCGATCAGCAGGTCACGGTCAGCGCCGGTGGCCAGCCGGGCCCGGCCCGGCGGCGGCGGATCGGGCGGCGCCAGCTCACCCAGCCGGAACAGGTGATCCCGGCGGTGCACGACGGCGACGGCACCGGTCCGGTCCTGCCACCGCCGCGCGAATCGCCCGGCGGCCGCCGTCCCGGCGCCGATGCCCGGCAGCGGCGGCGGCAGGGCGTCCGCCAGCTCGTCCAGCGCCTGGTCCGGCATCGGGGTCACCGCGAGCGGAAAGCCCGGCGTCAGGCTGAACGCACCCGCCGGGCCGGCCTCGCTGGCCCACCAGCCCAGCAGCGGCGCGCCGCCGGGCACCAGCCAGCGGCCCCGGCGCAGCTGGTCGGTGACGGTCAGCAGGAGATTGTGCTCGACCAGGCGGGAGCGCAGGAACCCGCCGGCCGCGGCCGCGAACTCATCCGGGTCGGCAGTCATCGTCCACGGCATGCACCCATGCTCGGTCATGCGGGCGGCATCCGGGCCGCGGCGCGGCCGCCAGGCGGCGCTTCCTGCCCGGTCACCCGCTTAGTCCAGTTAATTCCTTTGCGACCGTTTCATCATCCATTTACCATTCCCGGATGCCCACACCATGTGACCGGAGACGATTCCTGCAGGCCGGCGGCGTCGCGGCGGGCGGGGCGCTGCTCGCCCCGCTGGCCGGCGCCAGCCGCGCCGCGGCAGCAGCCGGCGTCCCCGAGACCGCCATGTTCAACATCCACGCCCCGTCCAGCCCCTTCTACCCGTCCCCGGTCAGCCTGGCCAGCACGACGGTGCTGCAGTCGTTCGCGTTCGACAACGTCAACGAGCGCGTCTACACCGTCCAGCTGACCGCCAGCGGCACCCTGGGCGAGCTGACCTGCACCAAGCTCGACTACGCGGGCAAGGAGGCGGAGCCGAGCTGGCTGCACCTGAAGGATTTCGGGCACGGCGTGCAGATCGGCGCGCAGCGCGACCTCGACAGCGCCTACATCTGGGTGGAGACGCTCGCCTCCGCGTCCGGGTTCGGCACCCAGATCGCGCGGTTCAGGTTCGAGGACTTCGCGCACGGCGCCACCATCTCGCCGACGACCAGCGGCGTGGAGATCTACCGGCCGCGGCCGGCCTATGGCTCGAAGTCGATCGCGGTGGACCCGGCCTACAGCCGCGTCTCGCTGCGGTACCGCCTGGACTCGACGCATGCCCGGTTCGACCTGTTCGACCTCGACTCGTTCGCCAGTCACAGCTATACCGCGCTGTGCAGCGTGACCCTCGACGACACCACCTCGTTCCCGGGATCGCCCAAACCCACGTTCCAGGGCCACACCACGCACGGCAGCTACCTGTACCTGCTGACCGGCACGCACGACACCGACAACATGATGATCTGGGCGTTCGACTGGAACACCGGCCAGCTGGCCGACTCGTTCCTGACCGAGGCCGGGGTATCGCTGTCCTGGCGGGAGCCGGAGGGCATGGCCGTCTGGCAGTCCGCCGACGGGACCTACCACCTGACGTTCGGCATCGCGACCGGTCCCGAAGGGGCCCGGAAGGCCGCCATCTTCTACAAGTAGGCCCGCGGTGGTGGTTACCGGGTGCCCGGGATCACCTCCGCCTGCCTGCGCGGTCAGCCGGCGTCGATGTAGACGATGCCGCCGGCCACCCGGACCGGGTAGGTTCGCACGTCGGTCAGCACGGGCGCGCCGAGCGCCTGGCCGCTGGTGTAGTCGAACCGGCCGTTGTGCCCGGGGCACTCGATGACGGCGCCCATGACCAGGCCGTCGCACAGCAAGGTCTGCTCGTGGGTGCAGTGGCCGTCGGTGGCGTAGTAGCGGTCATCCGGTGACCGGTAGATGGCGTAGGCCCGGCCGTCGTGGTCGAACGGGATGACGTCCTCGGGATCGATGTCGTCGGCCTGGCAGGCAGCGATCCACTGGCCCATGAGCTCTCCCCTCGGTGCGGATGAACGGTCAGGCCGCGGCGCTGGCCGCCGGGGGCCGCCCGCGGCCGTCGTTCGCGGGGCCCGGCTCGTGGAACGGCGCCGCCCCGGCGACCAGCTCGCGGCGCACGAAGTAGTCCTGGTCGCGCAGCTGGCGCAGGACCGCCGGGATGATCTCCCGCCAGGCCGCCCACAGCGACGGGTACGGCGGCGCGCAGTCGTGCTTGATCTCCTCGTGCAGCTCCGCGAGGCGGAAGCACGGCACCATCGGGAACATGTGGTGCTCCACGTGGTAGTTCATGTTCCAGTACAGGAACCGGTTGACCACGCACATCTGCACCGTCCGGGTATTGAGCCGGTGATCGAGCACGTTCTCGCCCAGGCCCGCGTGCTGGGTCAGGCCGTAGACCTGGAGCAGGAACGCGCCGTACAGGCGCGGCCCGCCGATCAGCACCACGGGCAGCCAGGACCGGAAGCCGATCGCCAGCCCGATCGTGACGCCGTAGATCGCCAGGTCGATCCGCGCGGTCCGGTAGACCTTGTGCCGCTCGGGCCCCGGCACGTAGTCGGCCTCGTCGGCGGTCAGCCGGCCGGCCGCGTGCACGAGCATCAGCCGGAACGCGGCCGGCACGTCGGCCAGGCCCGCGAAGTTGGCCAGGATCCTGGCCAGCCGGGCCGGGCGCATCGCCGCGATCTCGGGATCCCGGCCCACGATCAGGGTGTCGGTGTGATGGCGGGCGTGGCTCCACCGCCAGGTCGTCGGATCACGCATGATCATGAACGACGCGAGCTGGTACAGGCCCTGGTCCAGCCACCGGGTCGCGAACACGGTGCCGTGGCCGGCCTCGTGCCACCGGGAGTCCGACGAGGAGCCGTACAGGACGCCGTAGGCCAGGAAGAACGGGACTGCCCACCAGCTCCCCCACCAGGCGATGCCCAGCCCGGCGAAGACGGCCAGCAGCCCGATCCAGATCGCGGTGTCCCGGATGGCCGGCCCGTCGGACCGCCGCATCAGCTCCTTCAGCCGCTGGCGCGGCACGGCGCTGCGGAACCACGCGCCGCCGGCCAGGCCAGCAGCCACGGCGGCCTGATTCTCCGGGCCCGCGAGGCTGTACCGCTGCAGCCGTTCCCTGCCCATCCGCCCGACCGCCTCTCCGGAACGCGCATCCCCCCGGGCCCGCTGCGGCGGGCGCCGGGCGCTCCAGCGTCAGGCTCGTTCCGGGGCACTCCCCCTGTCAAGGGTCTTACTGGATCAAGGTGAATATGCAGGTCAGCAGGGATCCTGAGGCACGGGTTCTGCTCGGATGACGAGGTAGGCTCCCTCGGATGACCAGGAGAGGCACGGCCAGGACTGGCCACAGCCAGCACCGCAGGGCCCGCCGCGGGCACCGGCCGGGACGGCTGGCCATCGCCGTCGGCCTGACCGGGACAGCCTGCGCGGGGATCGCCCTCGCCGTGCTAAGCGCGGTCGGGCCCGGCACGGCCACGACCGGGCGCGGGGCGGGCGGCAGCCGGCCGGCCGCGCGCGTCGAGCCGGCCTCCCGCGCCGCGTCTGCGGCGCGTTTCTGGTCAGGCAGTGACAGCACCGGCATGGCCCTGCACGGCCGGGCGCCCGCCCGGCTGCCCGGCACCGGGGCCGTGGACGGCGGGTACATCGGGATGGCCGGGAACTGGGCCACCTGGCAGGGCTGCAAGACCAAGACGATCTGGTCGCGAGAAGACGCCCGGGCCGCTAATACCAGCCTCACCCGCTACCACAAGGGCATCGGGACCGGCGTCTACTGGTTCATGGGCGGCCCCGGCGTCGACCCGCACTACAACGGGACCGCCCGGCAGGCCTCCCGGTGGGGCGCGGCCCAGGCCGCCCGGGCACTGCACAACATCGCGCGCAAGCCGAACCGGGTGCACTACCCGGTCGTGTTCATGGACGTCGAGCTGCCCGGCCACGCGCCGACCTTCACCCCGGCCGATGACAACGGCTGGAACAACGTCTACACCGCGCCCTGCAGCGGCCGGATCCGCCGCGGCCACGTCGCCGCCCGGGTCGACCATGCGGAGCTCGCCGGCTTCTCCGCTTACCTGGCCGCCCATTCCGGGTTCAAGGCCGGCGTGTACTCCTCACCCGAGATCTGGCCGATGATCTTCGGCCGGGGCCGCGCGGCGCAGATCCCGCATACCTACGAGTGGACCTACCACCAGGCCACCGCCAGCCTGGCCCGGCATCCGGGCCGGTGGTGCCTGCACGGCACCCAGACCTGCGCGCGGTTCTTCGGCGGGGTCACCACCCGGTCCCGGTATGCGCTGATGTGGCAGTGGTCGGGCGGCGGCGGCACCGGGAACGGCTTCGGGGACTTCGACCAGATCGACGGCAGCCGGACGCCCTAGCCTGGCAGGTAGCAGTGAGCCGCCGCAGCGCGCTGCTACCGGTCCGGCAAGGAGGCGCATGATCAGCATCGGCAGGCTGGAGCCGTCCGACCGGGCGGCCTGGGAAGAGCTGTTCCGCGGCTACATCGCCTTCTACGAGCGGACCGAGCCGCCGGAGATGTACGAGCGGTCCTGGCGCGAGTTCCAGCAGGACACGACGCTGCACGCGCTGGGCGCGCGACTGGACGGGCAGCTGACCGGCATCACGCACTTCCTGGTGCACGCCAGCACCTCCGGCCCGGATGTCTGTTACCTGCAGGACTTGTTCACCGCTCCGCAGGCGCGCGGCCAGGGCGCCGGCCGGGCGCTGATCGCCGCCGTAGCGGACTGGGCCCGGCAGCGCGGCTGCGTCCGGGTGTACTGGAATACGCATGAGTCCAATGCCACCGCCCGCCGCCTGTACGACCAGGTCGCCGAGAACCGCGGCTTCATCCGGTACCAGATCGAGCTGTAGCCGGAGGCCGCCGCTCCGGGCCGGCTCGCTCTTCACCGGCCGGCTCGCGGCCCGCCTAGCTGAAGGTCTGACCGTCGATGCGCTCGCGGATCAGGTCGGCATGGCCGCAGTGGCCGGCGTACTCCGCGATCAGGTGCGCGTACGCCCAGCGCAGCGACATGTCACCGAAGCGCGGGTTGGCATAGACCGTCTCCAGCGGCAGGAGGGCGACGGCCCGGCGGGCTTCGGCCTGCTCGGCGACGAGGCGCTCCAGGTCGCGGGCCGCATGACCCTGGGCGGCCTCCTCGAAGCAGGCGCCGGGCTGGCCCGGCCGGCTGTCCAGGCTCGGGATGTCCTGCCTGCCGTACCGCTGCCGGAAGAAGGTGCGCTCCACGTCGGCCAGGTGCCGGGCCAGGCCGAGCAGGGACAGTCCTGATGGCGGCGCGGCGCGCTCAGCGAGCTGGGCGGCGGTCAGCCCGGTGCAGCGGCGCAGGAAGCTGGCCCGGTACCAGTCCAGGAATCCGTCGAGGGTGGCGCGCTCGGTGCCGGTGAACGGCTCGTCGGTGCGCGGATAAGCTGGCGCTGTCCAGGTCACGGCGGCCGCCCTGCTGCTAGCGGACCAGGCAGGACAGCTCGTCGGCGGATTCGGCGAACTCATCATGCGCGCAGGTGTCCCCGGCCGGGAATGTCCACATGGTCAGTCCCCCGATAACGGGAATGCACACGGCCAGCTGCCGCGCGGACGCGGAGTGGACCAGGCCGCGGGCAGCGGGCCGGTACGACGCCTGCAGCGCCCGGCCGGCCATGCGGCCCAGCCGGAGTGCGGGCCCGGGCCCGGCTGCGGGCGCCCGGGTCAGCGCGGGCGCCGGCGCGGATGCGGACGCCGCCGCGGGCACCGCGCCGCCCGGCTGCCCGGCCGTCAGCCGGGCGAGCGTGATCAGGCCAGCGGCAGCCGCCAGCACGGCCAGGACGGCCAGGGTCCCGCTGACCATGCCGAGCCGGGCGGTCTCACCGAGCAGCAGGCTGCCGACGGCCAGGCTGGCCACGGGGGTGACCACCGCGATGACCGGCAGGGTGATCATCGGGCGGCCGGCCTGGTAGGCAGTCTGGGTCAGCAGCAGCGAGCACGGGCCGCCGAGCAGCAGCGCCCAGGTCGCCCAGGAGGTCGCCATCGCGGCCGGGCCGTGGCTGGCGACATGCGCGAAGGCCATGGTCACCACGGCCAGGCCGGCATCAGCCAGGCCGGCGGCCATGGCCAGCAGGACAGCCCGGCGGCGCGCGGCGGCGGCCAGGCCGGCCATCGCGAGCGGCGCTGCGCAGGCGGCCAGGCACGCGGCCGCCAGGCCCGCCTGGTGTGCGGAGTCACCGCCGTGCGCGGCGCTGCCTGCGGGCGCGGTCAGGGCCACGAAAGAGGTGATGCCGGCTACCACGCTCAGCGCGGCGGCCCACGCGGTCCAGCCGAGCCGCTGACCCGACCACAGCCGCACGGTAGTGACGCTGAACAGCAGCGAGGAAGCCAGCAGCATCTGGACGATGGTCAGCGGGCCGGTGCGCAGCGCCACCGCGTGGGCGGTGAAGCCACCGAGCTCGACGGCGATGCCCAGCAGCCACCACGGACGGCGGACCAGCAGCAGGAGCAGCCGCGGGCGGCCGGCGGCCTGGCTAGGCGCGGCTGCAGCCTGGCGCTGCTGGAGGGCGGCGCCGGTGCCGTAGAGGACAGCCGCGGCCAGCGCCCAGCCGATGGCCGTCACCGGGCCACCGCCGGCGCCCGGCCCGCGCGCTGGCGGCCAGGGCCCGGCAGGACCGGCAACGGCCTGCAGACACGGGATCTCGCTGATGACGATGACACACGACTTACGCTACATACGAGATACATCTCAAGTCCATCGGGTATCCCCCCGATATCGGGCGGGGGATATCCCCCGCCCGGCGCCGCCGCGCTGCCGCGGAGCCGGACTGCCTCAGCTGCGGCGCCGCCGCAGCCACCGGGCCGACTCAGACGGGCGTCATTTCCGGCGCCGGGCCACCTCAGACGGGCGTCATTTCCGGCGCCGGCCAGCCTCAGCTATGGCCCGGTCGCGGAGCTGGCGCTATCTTCGCCGCCGGGGCGTCAGGTGCGGCGCAGCATGGCGCGCGGCGGCACCGGCCGGCCCGCGGCCAGGTCACGCT
Organism: Streptosporangiaceae bacterium; assembly: GCA_036490755.1. Classification (GTDB taxonomy): domain Bacteria; phylum Actinomycetota; class Actinomycetes; order Streptosporangiales; family Streptosporangiaceae; genus DASUBV01. Next base: position 42,715 of record DASXDJ010000082.1, on the reverse strand, counting down.
TGTAGCGGGCCGCGCAGGCCGCAGCAGCGTCGGGACTACCGTGCGCGTGCTGGCAGGTGAAGACCGAGCCGTCGGTGAACCGCGCGATTCCGCGGAACGACGGCAGCCGGGCCGGCGCGGCGGGCCGCGGCCGGCGAGGCCGGCGTCGCGAGGCCAGCGGCAGGCCGGCCGCCAGCGGACCTGAGCCGATGCTCAGCCGAATGCCCATGATCTGCTCCTGTCGGGTCCGGTGCGTCGCGGTGACGAACAGTAGGACGCGGACCGGCCGGTCCCGGACGACCCTGATTTCGGGGATATCCCTGAGCACGGCTGCGGTACGCGGAGGTGCTCGCCTCCCGCGCCGTCGGCGGGCCGGCCTGGTAGGCAGGACACAGGCAGACACCGGAGGAATCGTGAGCGACACCGAGATGCAGGTCGTACCGGTCGCGCGAGTGGAGTCGGCGCTGACCGACCGGGAGCAGGCGCCGCGGCAGGGCGACGAGGGCGCGCCGGACGCGTGGCTGGTCTTCGAGCCGGCGATGGCCGACGGGATCGCCGGACTGGCCGCAGGTGCCGAGCTGGTGGTGCTGACGTGGCTGGACCGGGCGGACCGCAGCGTGCTGGTCACCCGGCCGCGTGATGACCCGGCCCGGCCGCCGACCGGCGTGTTCTCCACCCGGTCACCGGACCGGCCCAACCCGATCGGGCTGCACCGGGTGACGGTCCGGGAGACGGCCGGGCTGCGCATCCGGGTCGGCCCGCTGGAGGCGCTGGACGGCACCCCGGTGCTGGACGTCAAGCCGGTCCTGGATCCCGTCGCCGAGCGGTAGCCCGGGCACCGATGAGAACCGGGCCGCCGGGCCGTCCATCCTCCGGGCGCGGCGTGGCCCGGGCTCGCGCGCCGCCGCGCAGCACCGGCTGCGCCCGTCCGGACGGGTCCCGGGCCAGGAGCAAGGAGTGAGGCAGATGAACGATCCGCAGGTCGTTTCCGCTGGCGAGTGGCTGGCCGCCCGGCGGGAACTGCTGGCTGCTGAGGAGCAGGTCGCCGCCGCGATGGCCGACGTGACGGCCCGGCGCCGCGCGCTGCCGGCCGTGCGCGTTGAGAAGGACTACGTGTTCGAGGGGCCGGCCGGGAAGGCCAGCCTGCTGGACCTGTTCGAGGGCCGCGACCAGCTGATCATCCAGCACTTCATGTTCGACCCCGGCTGGGACGAGGGCTGCCCGGTCTGCTCGCTGGCGGCCGATGGCGTCGGGCACCTGGCTCACCTGCACGCGCGGCACACCACCTTCGCCGCGGTGTCGCGCGCGCCGATCGCCAAGATCGAGCCGTTCCGGCAGCGGATGGGCTGGACGTTCCCGATGTACTCCTCGCTGGGCAGCGACTTCAACTACGACTTCCACGTGACCCACGACGAGTCGGTGGCACCGATTGAGTACGACTACAAGACCAGGCAGGAGCTGATCGACGCCGGCCAGCCGTGGGCTGCGCGGCCGGGCGAGCAGGGCGGGGTCAGCGTGTTCGCGCGGGACGGCGACACGGTCCTGCATACCTACTCGGCCTACTCCACCGGCATCGAGCGGGTCGCTTCCGACCTGTACATGGACCTGACGCCGCTGGGCCGCCAGGACGAGATCCTGGCCCACCACGACCGGTACGACGCGGCTGCCGGGGGCTAGCCAGGCGGCCGGCGGCTAACGATCCTTAATTGTGGCGGTTAGTGAGGTCCAGGCGGGTGCTGGCCAGGAACCAGCCAAGGAGACCGGGACGGTACTGCATCCGCTGTGAGCCGGGTCTTCACCAGGGCGGTCAGCTGGGCGAGGTTGCGCCTGGCGAGGTTCGCCAGCGATCGCGGCCGTTCAGCTGGCCGTTTGAGTCTGCCTTTCCACCGCGGCGCACAGCGCCGCACCGAAGTGGCCTGGTGCTTCCAGCCATGGATCGTGCCCTGCGTCCGGAACGATGACGACCTCGCAGTTGAGGCGTGCTCCCAGGCGTCGCAGGGCATCAGCAGGGCGGGTATCCCCGGCCCCGCCGATGATCACCGCGCCCGGCGGCAGGCGCTCCCGGAGTTCGTCCACGTGCGATTCGAGCGGGTCCGCTTTCTTCGCCGCGTTGAGCTGGGCGTTCATCGCATAGTTGACAGGCCGCAGAGTTCGGGCTGATGCCAGCGCCCAGTCCCATGCACGTTCCCGGTCGTTATGGTCAGTGAACCACGACAGCGTGAGGTACTCGATCTCCTCAGGCTCAGTGCGCGATTCGATCGCATCGAGTTCACCGAGCCTGGCCTGCTGGTCGTCAGAGCGCCGTGCTCCCTGCGCCGCCCGGTCGGCTTCCCGCCACGGATCAAGGAACGGACCGGCGATCTGAACTAGCCCGGCCACACGCTCGGGATGGGCCAGCAAGAAATAGCTGGCCAGGCTGGTCCCGAACGAATGCCCCACCAGGACAACCCGGTCGTGGCCCCACGCATCGAGCAGCAACGCCAGGTCGCGAACATGGCGGACGATCGAGTGCTCCCCCTCCCACGACGATCCGCCTGTGCCGCGCTGGTCATAGCGATGGACCAGGCACAGGCCGCTGATGATGTCGGCGACCGGGGCGAGATAGTCCGGGACCCCCGGGCCGCCGTGCACCATCACCACGGGAAGTCTGTGCGGGATCACCGAGCCCACGGTCCACGTGCGTAGCTGCGCACCGTCATCCAACTCGATCATGGCCGCGGTCACAGGCGTGAGCCTAATTCGAGCCGTGAGCCGGAGTCATGACCTCCGCAGTTAAAGATCATTAGCCCGGCCGGCGGGCCACGAACACGTACTCCCCGGAGTCGTCGGTCAGCGGCTCGCCGCCGAACCCGCCGTGCAGCGACTCCAGCTCCAGGCCGGCCACGTCCAGCAGGCCCAGCCACTCGTTCCTGGTGGCCCACCACACCGAGCTAGTTGCCCCGTCGTCGCAGACCAGGTCGATGCGGCCGTCGCCGACCGAGTAGCGGGCCGTGTGCGGTACCGGGCTGTCGGAGTGCACGCCGTCCAGCCGCACCGCGACCCGGTGGCTGAAGGCGAAGGCGTTCCAGGCGAACCGGCCGCCGGGCCGCAGCGCGGCCGCGACCCGCTCGAAGGTGGCGCGGCGGTCGGCCCAGGTCGGCAGGTGCAGCAGGGCGCGGAACGGGCAGTAGATCAGCGCGGCCGGCGCCGCCAGCGTGAGCTCGCGCATATCGGCCTGGCGCAGGTCCAGGTGCACGCCCGCGGCGGCGGCGTTGGCACGGGCCTGGGCCAGCATGGCCGGGGAGGTGTCGATGCCGGTCACCGGGCGCCCGGTCGCCTGCGCGACGGGGATGGCCACCCGCCCGTTCCCGACGGCCAGCTCGGCCAGCGGCCCGTCGGCGGCTACCGCGAGCGCGACATAGAACGGGATGTCGTCGGTCATCCCCGCCGACCAGTCCTCGTAGTTGCGGGCGAACGCCTCGTCCCAGCTCGTCGTGCTCACACCCCGGTCCTCTCAGCTGGCCCGGCGGGCCTGCGCCGCGCCCGCCGCCACCGCCGGGTAGCGGCGGCGCCACTGGTCCGCCACCCCGATGACCTGCATCCCGGCCTGCTCGTAGACGCGCCGCGCGCCGGTCTGGTTGTGCGTGTCGACGTCCACGCCGACGCTGGCGTGGCCGCGCTCCCGCAGCTCAGCGAACGACGCGCGGAGCAGCGCGCCGGCCAGGCCCCGGCCGCGGTAACCCGCCAGCGTGCCGAGCCAGGCGATCCACGCCCGGTCCGCGGGGGCACGGGCGATGAGTGCCGCCGCCGGCTGGCCGGCCACCTCGGCCAGCAGCCACAGCGCCGGGTCATGGCCGTCGCGGGAGCGCTGATCGGCCAGGAAGCTGGCGAAGTCCCGCTCCTGGTGGTTCCAGTGCCCGGCCACAGACTGCTCCAGGACCGCGTGCACGGCGGCCAGGTCCGCGGGGCTGATCGCCGGGCGGATCGTCACCCCGGCGCCGGGCTCCGGCCGCGCTGGGCCAGCGAGCGGGAGCGCGGCGGCCAGGCTGGCTTTCATCCGGGTGTAGCCGTGCACGACCTGCCAGCCCGCCGCGGTCAGCTCCGGCCCGGCCAGCGACCCCGGCAGCTGGAACAGCGTCACGTCGGTGCCGCCGGGACAGTCCTGCGCCACCCACAGGCCCGCCATCTCCAGCAGCACCCGGGCGGTCTGCCGGTGCCGCGGGTGCGGGCTGACGCACAGCTGCATCCGCAGCTGACCCGGCTGCGGTGCCGGGTGCAGCAGGACCAGGCCGCGCAGCTCGCCCTCGGTGGCCGACACCCGGCTGCGCCGGACCAGGTCCAGACCCGGGGCGCGCAGCAGGTCGGTCATGTCCGGCGCCGTGGTCTCGGCCCGGCCGATCTCGGCCAGCTCGGCGGACCGGAACAACTGCACCAGCTCTGGCAGGTCCGCAGGCCCTGCTGCCCGGAATGTCACGAAGCTAGACACTGGCAGCACCCCGGCGCGGCGGCAATTTATTTAGGCCGGGACCTTGCGCGGGGGGCTGTCAGCGGGCAAGCGCCGCCGGCCCGCCACCAGGTAGGCGAGACTGCCGCCGGTATTCAGCGCACTGGCGACCCGCCAGGCCTTCTTGCTGCCGCGAACCTGCCCGTCCGCGCGGCGGCCGATGTCGCGCCAGGTGATCGTGGTAATCGCGGCGTGGGCCAGCAGAATGGCGCCGTATGTGGCAACGCCTTTCCGGTCTGTCATGCAGAAACTCTCCCACATCCTGGCCGGCCGCGGCCCGCCAGGCCGGTGCCAGCGGCCAGGGCCGCTGCGCTCGGCGCGGCTGCCCCGGCCGGGCTGCCAGCGCCCGCCCGGCCCCTGCACGGGCGGCGCGGCCGGCGAGCCCGGGCCGGCCAGCCGGCGTTACTCGTCGAGGGCGTAGGAGCCGTAGCGGGGCGGTCCGGCCGGCTCATAGCTGGCGATGATCACGCCGGTGCTGGTGACCGAGCTGCTGGTCAGCCGCAGGGCGCCAGCCGGGAGCCGGTCGGCGAACAGCTTCTTCCCCGAGCCCAGGTGCACGGGGAAGGTCAGCAGCCGGTACTCATCGACGAGGTCACCGGCGATGAGGGTCTGCGCCAGGTCCCCGCTGCCGTGGACCTGCAGCTCGCCGCCGGGGCGCTCCTTGAGGCGGGCGACCGCGGTGGCCACGTCGCCGCTGATCAGCTCCGAGCCCGCCCAGTCCAGCGCGGTCAGGGTGGTCGAGGCGACGTACTTGGGCAGCGCGTTGAGCTTGCTGGCGACCGGGTCACCGGCGTCGGTGACCTTGGGCCAGTGGCTGGCGAAGATCTCATACGTCCGGCGGCCGAGCAGGAAGGCGCTGACGTTAGCGAAGTAGCCGGTCATGGCCGCGCCGAAGTCCGCGTCACCGTACGGGAAGGACCAGCCGCCGTGCGGGAACTGGCCGGCGGTGTCCTCGTCCGGGCCGCCGGGCGCCTGCATGACGCCATCGAGAGTCAGGAAGGTGTGCAAGGTCAGCCGCATGGTCGATGTCGCCTCCTCGTGCCGAAGCCGGCCGGAACCGGGGTGCTGACCAGGTAGACGGCCGGGGGCCGCGGAACTCATCGCAGGTCGAGCTCCCAGGACCAGTAGATGTCGCTGATCTGGTAACCGAGCCGGGAGTTGATGGCCATCATGTGGTCGTTGGACTGGGTGTTCCCGGTCAGGATGCGGCGCAGCCCGGGCTCCTGCCGGGCCAGCAGGTCGAGCATGCCGATCTTGACGCGCAGCCCGAGCCGGTGCCCGCGGTGGCCGGGCAGGACGGCGGTGATGTCCTGCAGCGCCCAGCCCGGCACCGCCGGGTCGGTACTGACCTGCGTGAGCGCGGCCAGCTCCGCCGTGCCGGCCAGCCGGGCGGCCACCGTGTACAGGACCTGGCCATTGCTGAGCTCGGCCTGCTCGGCCTGCCGGACCCGGGCGGCATCCCAGGCATCCGGCTCGGTGCCGGCCACGCGGGGCGCATCCGCCATGGCGCCGTGCACCCGCGCCACCGCGGCGGCCTGGTTGTCCGGGCTCGCGCCGGCCCAGGACAGCAGCTCATAGCCGGCCGAGCAGCTGGCGGCCTCGGCGCGCAGGCCGGCCAGCCGGGCACCGAGGTCCGGGGTGATCTCCTGGGTGCGGATCACCTCGGCCAGGCCGCTGCTGGCCCCGGCGGCGGCGGCGAACGCGGCGCCGGGTGAGCCGTCGCGCACCCGGGTCCGGGTGGCGCCGGTGCTGGCCAGCCGGGACCGGCCGGCCTGGCGGGCCTGCGCCGCGCAGTGCGCGAGCAGCTCGGCGCCCAGCCCGGCCCGGCGCCGGGCGGGCAGGATGACCAGGCAGCAGCCGGCCATGGTCTGGTTCTGCCGGTCGGGCAGCGTCAGCAGGCAGCAGCCGGCCGGCTCCCCGGACTGGTCGCGGGCCAGCCAGCTGCGTGCCGGGACGCCGCCATGCGCCCACCAGGCGGCGAACCGCGGGAAGGACTGGGGCGGCAGGCCGGGATGGTCGACGGGCCGGGCCGCCGCCATGATCTGGTGGCAGGCGCGCAGCTGCGGCGTGTCGGCGTGCGGGTCGAACGGCTGGATCAGCACGCTGGCAGCTAACCGCGCCGGCCTCCGGCTGGCAAGGGCGATGGTTCGGCGATGGTTCGGCGCCCGCCCGGCCGTCAGTACTGCAGGCGCCGCCGTCCGCACGGCCGGCCGGCACTGTCACCTGCCGGACACCAGCGAAAGGGATCTCGATGAGCACACCAGCCACCACGCTCGATGAGCGGTTCAGTGACCCGGGCGCGGTCGCGACCGGGTGGGACCAGACCCGCCAGGCACTCGAGTCAGCCGAGCTGTTCTGGATCACCACCGTCCGGGCCGATGGCCGCCCGCATGTCACGCCGCTGGTCGCGGTGTGGCTGGACGGGGCCCTCCACTTCTGCACCGGCACCGGCGAGCAGAAGCAGGTCAACCTGGCCGCCAACCCGCGCGTGGTACTGACCACGGGCTGCAATCGCTGGGACGACGGCCTGGATGTCATGGTCGAGGGCACCGCGGTGCGGGTCACTGACGAGGCGCAGCTGCGCCGCCTGGCCCGGGCCTGGACCGGCAAGTGGGACGGCCAGTGGCAGTACGAGGTGCGGGACGGCTCGTTCCGGCACTCCCCGGAACCCGATGCCAGCGAGATCCCGGTGTTCGCGGTGCGGCCGGACAAGGTGCTGGCCTTCACCAAGGGAGCCTTCAGCCATACCCGGCACCGGTTCTGACTGATCACCCGTCGAACGATCCGGAACACCCGGCACCGGCTGCGAACATCGCCGGACACCGGCGAACGCCATCAGGCGCAGCCCGCGGCGGCTGGCGGCCGCTGGCTGATGCTGGCGGCGGTCAGCCGGCCCGGATGATCTCCGCCAGCAGCCCGACCGCCTCGCCGATCATCGGGTCGGGCAGGTTGCCGTAGCCGATCAGCAGGCCCGGCCGGTCCTGGCTGACCCGCATGCGCTTGGACTCCACGCTGCACAGCCGCATGCCCTGCCGCCGGGCCCGCACCACGATGGCCGCCGCGTCGGTGCCGGCGGGCAGCTCCAGCAGCAGGTCAATACCGGTCTCGGTGCCGCGCACCGGGCATTCCGGCAGCGCCTGCGCCAGCGCGCTGACCAGCGCCCCGCGCCGGGCCCGGAACCGCTCACGGGCGGTGCGCAGGTACCGGTCGAAGCTGCCGGATTCCATGAACTGCGCGAGCGCGAGCTGGTTGAGCGCGGACGGCACGCCGGTGACGTGCCGCTCGGCCCGCACCATCGGGACCCAGCGCCGCGGCGCGACCACCCAGCCGATGCTCACCGACGGGTTCAGCACCTTGTTCATCGACCCCAGCAGCGCCACCCGGCCGGGGTCGGTGCCCTGCATGACCGGCGGCGCGGGCCGGTCGTAGCTGAACTCGCAGTCGTAGTCGTCCTCGACGATCAGCCCGTCGGCGCGCCGTGCCCACTCCAGCAGCGCGGCCCGGCGGGCCGGCGCGAGCGGGTTGCCGTACACGACCTGCCGCGCGGCCCCGACGCACACTGCGCGCAGCTCCGGGTGCCCGGCCAGCGCGTCGGTGATCAGGCCGTCCGCATCGACCGGCAGGCCAACGAGCCGCAGGCCCGCCGTCCGGGCCGCGTGCCACAGCCGCAGCGAGCCGATGTCCTCGACGCCGATCGCAGTGTGCCCGTCGGCCAGCAGCGCGTGCGCGATCTGCGACATGCCCTGCCCGGCGCCGGTGAACACCGACACGGTGTCCGGCTCGGCCACCGCGCCGCGGCTGCGGCTCAGGTGCCCGGCCAGTGCCGCGCGCAGCCGCGGGTGACCGCCGGCCTCGGCGTAGTCGAGCTCGTCGAAGGCGGCCGTCTCGGCCACCGCCGAGATCGCGGCCACCCACTGACGGCGGGGGAACGCCCGCAGGTCCGGCCGCGAGTACGACAAGTCGAAACGGGCCTCGCGGACCGGACGCTGGTAGGACGGCCGGACCGGGCCCGGGGCGGCGGCCTCGCCCGGCTCCGGTGACCAGCTGACCCGGGTGGCTGAGCCCTGCCGCCCGGTCAGGTATCCCTCGGTGGCGAGCTGGCCGTAAGCCTGGGTGACCGTCCACCGGGACAGGCCCAGGCGGCCGGCGAGCACCCGGCTGGGCGGCAGGGCCGCTCCCTGCGGCAGCCTGCCGTCCCGGATCGCCGACCGGATTGCTGCCGCCAGCCGCATGGGCAGGGGCTCGCCCCGCCGGGCGGCCGGCAGCTCCAGCAGCGTCTCCCAGGCCAGATTGGTCTGTGTTAGCGCCACATCATTGGATCGTAGCTGCCCGGCTGCCGCTCGTAACGTCAAGAACAGGACACAACGGACCTAACGAGGAGCCCGAGATGACGTTGCTACAGCGGCAGCTGGCGGTCAGCAAGGCGCGCCGCCGCCGGATCAGCCTGCACGACCTGGTCACCGGGCACGCGCCCGCCAGCTGGCTGTCGGTCAGCCAGCTGCCGGACGGCCGGCCCAGCGCCGGGCCCAGCTACGCCGACACCTTCTTCGCCGACCCGGCCGCGGTCGAGGACGACTACCGGCGGATGCGCCGGGACTAGCATCGTGCCGATGAGCGAGCCAGTCAGGCCCGGCGCGGGCCAGGAGCCGACGGAACTGCCGGCCGGCCGGATGACCACCGGGATCATCCGGCGCGGCGACCGGATCTGGCGGCCGGCCGGCCCGTGGTCCCCGGCGGTGCATGAGTACCTGCGCCACCTGGAGTCGGCCGGCTTCCCCGGCGCGCCGCGGGTGCTGGGCACCGACGACGACCGGGAAATCCTGACCTACCTCGACGGCACGGTGCCCGCCGACCCCCAGTGGGAGCCCGGCCACGGGCACCGGCTGCCCGGCTACGCCCGCTCTGATGCCGCGCTGGCCGCCGCGGCGCGGCTGATCCGGCAGCTGCACGACGCGGCGGCCGGCTTCCGGCCGGCTCTCACCGGCTACCGGTACCACCCGCATCCGCCGCTGCCCGGCGAGATCGTCTGCCACGGTGACCTGGGGCCGTGGAACACCGTCTACCGCGACGGCGAGCCCGCCGCGTTCATCGACTGGGACGGCGCTCAGCCCGCCCGGCCGCTGACCGACCTGGCCGCCGCGGCGTGGGGGTTCGTGCCGCTGGCCCCGCCCGGTCAGCTGGCCGAGGCCGGCTTCGACCCGGGCCTGGACCTGGCCGCCCGGCTGCGGCTGTTCGCCACCGCTTACGGGCTGGATGACGCGGCGCTGCTGGTGCCCGAGCTGGCCCGGTGCAAGCTGGGCCAGGCGGCACAGATCAGGTACTGGCCGGCTGACGCCGCCGTGGCGGCGGACAAGCTGGAGTTCCTGGCCGTCGAGCTGCGCTGGATCCTTTCCGTCTCTCCCGTCCTGGCCCGCGCCCGGTGACCAGCCCGGCGGCCGCCCGCGGGCCCGGCCGCGATCAGCAGTCCAGGGCGGCCAGGACCCGGCCGGTGTTGTACTCCACGATGCTCAGCATCCCGGCCCGGTCCGGGAAATCGCCGTCCAGCAGCCGCAGCGGGCCCGCGACCAGGGACAGCGACAGGGCCAGCCGGTACAGCCGCAGCCGGGCCGGGTCCAGGCCGCCGGCCGCCAGCCACCGGTAGCCGGCACCGAACCGGAGCTCCAGGAACACATGCTCCCACTCCACGTCGAAGAACATGAGGCCCTCGATGTCGATGAGGACCGGCTGGGCCCGGTCATCGAGGAGCACGTGATCGGGGCCGAGCTCGCCGTGGATGAGCGCGTGCTCCGCGCGGCGCGGCACGGCGGCGGCCAGCTCCCGCAGCGCCGCCGCCAGCGGCTCGCGGGCGGCTGCGATCCGCGGCACCCGGCCCGCGGCCTCGGCCAGGTCGGTGTACGCGCGGTCGGTCACGGCCTGCTCGCTGGACCGGCCGACGGCCAGGCCGGGCAGCCCCGCCTTGCCGATGCGCGCCCGGCGGTGCTGATGCATCCGCCGCAGCGCGCCGCGCAGCTCCGCCAGCGCGGGATGCGGGACGGCAGCCGCCCGGTCCAGCTGGCTCTCCAGGGTTCCGCCGCGCACGTCCTCGACCAGGGCGATGTCGGCCGGGCTGGCCGAGCGGCTGCGATCCAGCAGGTAGACCTGCGGCGTGCGGACGCCGAGCTGGCTCAGCAGGGCGTGGCAGGACGCGAACAGCCCGCTGCCCGTGGCCGGGGCGAACGGATCGGCCGGGTCACCCGGCGGCTGCGGCGCGGCGTGCCGCCAGTAATCCTGCGAGGGATGCCAGGCGTAGCCGATGACGGTCGCGCCGTCGTCGAAGGCGAGCCGGTAGACGCCTTTCTTGCTGCCGCCGCGCAGCCGCTCCGTCGCGACCAGCCGTCGTCCGGTGCCCAGCTCGGCGCGGGCCGCGGCGGTCAGGTGGGCGACGGCAAAGCCGGGCTCCCCGGCGTCGGCCTCCTGCTGCACTGCTCCAGGATGGCCGGCCCGGCCGGGCCGCGCCCAGCCGGATTACTTCTGCATATGGACCTCGAGGGCGACCGGGGTCTGCCGGATCCCCGCGAACGCGAAGCGGCTGCGGGCGATGAACTCGTCGAACTGGTCGCGCGTGTAGGCCCGGTGCGCCTGGAACGAGCGGAGGGTGAAGGAGGTGAGCACCCGCGCCGCGGGCCCCAGGCTCATCCGCTCCACCTCGGCCCGCACCGCCCGGCGGGACACGTCGTGCCGCAGGTCGATGACGATCGCGCGGCCGGACGGTCGCAGGACCCGCTGCATCTCGCGCAGCACCTGGACCGGCTCGGCGAAGTTCTTGAACGCGGCGCAGCACGCCACCAGGTCGAAGCTCTCATCCTCGAACGGCATGCTGGCCGCATTGCCGTGCCGGAAGTCGGCCGCCACGTCCGCCGCGGCGGCGTTCCGCCGGGCGATCTCCACGAAGGTGGTACTGATGTCCAGGCCTGTGACCTGGTACTTACCGGTCCTGGCCAGCTCGATGGCCATCAGGCCGGGGCCGGGGCCGACCTCCAGAACCTGGCCGCCACCGGGCAGGCACGCTGCTACCTGGCGGGCTTCCTCGGCCACCCGGCGGGCATCCCGCTGCCCCGCGCCGGTGGCATACCAGCGGGCGATCGGCCCTTCCATGCCGATCCCCTTGTAGCCCTTGCTCCCCTTGCCCGCCATGACCGACCGGCCTCCCCGTTCGCGCGCTCCCCGTATCCGGATATCACGATACATCTCGAAGACGGGCAGCGGTATTCTTTATCACGAGGACAGCCGGTCGGACGCTCCCTCGGGGAAGGCGCGGGTGACCGCGGCGGTGCGGCTGGAAACCTGCAGCCGGGCGTAGAGGTTCTCCAGGTGGGTGCGCACGGTGCCCTCGGATATTCCCAGGCGGCGGGCGATCTGGGTGTTGGTGCACCCGGCCGCCAGCAAGCCCAGCAGGTCGGTCTGCCGCCGGGTCAGCCGGGGAACGGGGTGACGGCGCCGCTCGGCGTCCAGGTAGGCCTGGTCCAGGTGCGGGGCGACCAGGGTGAGCACGGCCCGGTCCCGCTCGGAGAAGTCCGGTTCGCCGGGACCGCGGATCAGGGTCAGCTGGACATACCGGCCGGACCCGGCGGTGTGCGGCAGCGCCCGGGGCAGGCCCACCATCAGGCTGTGCTCCATCCCCAGGGGGCGGTCGTGATCGCAGTACATGCCGGTGGCATGCCACTGGCGGGCCGAGTAGAAGTCCGCGACCTTGATGACGCTGCGCAGGTCACCGGTGCGGGCCGGGTAGCTGCACAGCTCGCAGTCCCAGTAATGCTCCCAGTACACCTCATCCAGGGCCTCGCAGGCGGCGACGCCGCCGGACGGGATCTGCTGCCGGAACCAGCACAACTGCTGCCTGCTGTCCCATCCGTCGAGCGACAGCGCGTCGCAGCGGATCTGGCCCGTCAAGTCGGCCAGCAGGGACGGTGACACCCCCGGGCCGGCCGGGAGGTCGGCGCGTTCCTCGCTGACGATGGCCGCCAGGGCACGCAGGTCCCGCTCGCCAGCCCGCACCGGCGTGCTCATCGCGGCCCTCCCTGATCCGGTCCCGCCTTACACGTTACGGCGGGCAGCGGCTGTCCGGGCATCCGTCATAGGTCGGATGGCGGCCGCCTGGCGGCCCGGCCCAGACTCGTGGGCATGCCGCTTCGGATCGTCACCCGGCTCTGCGCCAGCTGCCTCGTGCGGCCGGGTCTCCGCCAGGACAGAACGGCCGCGCAGCCAGGATTCGCGTTTCCCGGGCGCGTCAGGAGATCGCTTCCCGGCCGGCGGCCGCGCACTGTTCAGCTCTGCATCCGCTGCCGGGCGAACCCGGCCGGATTCTGGGTGAGCAGCACGGGCGGCCGGACCACGCGCCGTCCGTGGTGCCTGTCCTGCTGCGGCGCGCTCAGCCGGTACTGCGGGCCCGTCATCCCGTTCGATCGCTGAGGGAGCCGGCCGCACCGGGATGGCTTCTTACCCGGGCAGCTGGCAGAAGCCGGCCGCCACCTGCGTCAGGACCCGGGCACAGGTCCCGATGCTGGCCATGTCGGCCCACTCGGCAGCGGCGTGCGCGCCGTCGCCGGCCGGGCCGAACAAGACGACGGGCAGCCCGGCCGCGGCCAGGAACGCCGAGTCGGCCCAGTAACTGACGCCCGCGGGCTGGCGGGGCTGGCCGTCCGCCTGGCCGGCGGCCGCAAGCACGGCCGTGACCAGCGGGTGCCCGGCGGGTATCTCGAACGGGTCGCGGGCCAGCACCGTCCGGCTGCTCGCGCGGAACTCGGGGTCCCGCTGCGCGCACCGGGCGAGCAGGTCAGCGACCTCCTGCGCGACGGCGGCGGCCGACTCGCCGGGCAGCGTGCGCCGCTCGGCCGTGATCGTGCACTGGCCCGCGATCGTGGACTCGCCGGTGCCGCCGGCGATCAGCGTCGCGTGCACGCTGCCGTGCCCGAGCAGCGGGTGCGCCGGCCGGGCCGCCAGCGCCCGGTCGAGGTCGTCCAGCTCGGCCAGGACCAGCCCGGCCAGCCGGATGGCGTCGATGCCCAGCTGCGGCCGGGAGCCGTGCGCCGCCTGGCCGTGCACCTGGATCTCGGTCCAGGCGAAGCCCTTGTGCGCGACCGCCACCTGCAGCTCGGTGGGCTCGGTGATGATGGCCGCATCGGCGCGGACCTGCCCGAGCACGGCCTGCACTCCGGCGCTGGCATGCTCCTCGTCGGCCACGGCGGCCACGATGACCTGGCCGCCGATCCCGGCGGCCGCGGCGTCCCGGCAGGCGATCAGGGCGGCCGCGAGCCCGGCCTTCATGTCGTAGGCGCCGCGCCCGTACAGGCGGCCATCCTCGGCGCGCGGCTCCAGCGGCGCGAACATGCCGTCGTAGCCGACGGTGTCCAGGTGCCCGCACAGCAGCAGCCGCCGGCCGCCGGCGTCCTGGCCGCCGCGGACCAGCACGCTGGGCCGGCCGGGCGGATCTTCGAGCACCTCGGCGGCCAGCCCGCTGGCCCGCGCCCAGGCGGCGACGTGCGCCGCGACGGCCTGCTCGCCGGCCCCGCCGGGCACCAGCGCGGGGTTGACCGAGTCGATGGCGATGAGCTCGGCGGTCAGCGCGGCGGCGTCCGCCAGTTCCCTGGCCAGGCCGGGGCCGCCGGCGGCTGGCCGGCTGGAGGCCGGGCCGCCCGCCGCCGCGGCGGAGCGTGCCTCGTCAGGGCCCAGTCCGGCCGCCGCGGTCATGGCTGCCTCGTCACGGCTGAGCGGGCGGCGACCCGGCCGGGTTGGCGGCCGAGCCCTCGGTGCAGAGCAGGACGATGACGGTCTCGCTGGTGACGCCCAGGTGGCGGCGCAGGCCTGCGGTGCCGGGCCCGGTGGCCAGCGCCCGGCGGGCGGCGGCTAGCGGCGCGGCTCCGCACGGGCCGGCCGGCACGCCCAGCCGGGCCAGGTCGGCGCAGGCCAGCCGCGCCTCGGCATCGGTCACGGCGACCGCGGCGTCCAGCCCGGAGCTCAGGTACGGCCAGGCAGCAGTGGACGGCGTGCCGCAGTTCAGCCCGGCCATGATCGACTCGGTCGTCTCGATGGTGACCAGCTGCCCGGCGCGCAGGCTGTGCTGCACGCACGCGGCCTGCGCGGGCTCGGCGCACGCCAGCGCCGGCGGACCGGTGATGCCCGGCCGCCGGTAGTGCGCGATGACCGCCTGGGCCAGCGATCCGACGCCGGCCGGGCTCACGACCAGGCCCGGGCCGGCGATGCCCGCCGCGGCCAGCTGCTCATCGATCTCGGCGAGCATGGTGGTGTAGCCCTCGACGATCCACGCCGGGATCTCGGTGTAGCCGGGCCAGGCCATGTCCTGGATCAGCAGCGCGTCTCCCCCGGCCGCGGCCGCGTCCTGCACGGCGTGCCGGACAGCGTCGTCGTAGGAGCCGCTGACCCGCACGACCCGGGCGCCCTCGGCCGCGATGGCCGCGACGGCGCTGGGATGCACGCCGTCCGGGATCATGATGCGAGCCGCCAGGCCGCGCTGGCCGGCGACCCGGGCCACCGCGCGGCCGTGGTTGCCGTCCGTCGCGGTCACCAGGGTCGCCGGGGGCCGGGCCCGGCCGGCCAGGGCCTGCTCGACTGCCCAGGACGCGCCGAGGATCTTGAAGGCCGGCAGGCCGAGCCGGGCTGACTCGTCTTTGACGAAGACCCGGCCGGCGCCCAGCTCGGCAGCGAGTTCCGGCAGGTCGGCCAGCACGGTCGGGCGGTAGCCCGGCAGCGAGCGGTGGAAGGCAAGCGGGCTGGCCGCCAGCGCCGGGGCGCGCCAGGCCCGGGCCCCGGCGGGGCCGGCCCAGGCCGGCCAGCCGTCACCGGCCGGGACGGTGCCGGCCGGGGCAGCACCGGTCAGGGCGGCATCAGCGTGAGCCGCGCTCGGCGAGATGGCATCGGCCGGGAGGGCATCGGTCATGATCGCCACGCTATGGCCGGGTCTACCATTCGATCCAGCGCACGTTTTCGAGCAGTATTCATCGATTCTCTCGACGATTGGCCGCCTGCCATGTACAACCTGCACCGGCTCCGGCTGCTGCGCGAACTGCAGCTGCGCGGCACGCTGGCCGCCGTCGCGGCCGCCCTGTCCTACAGCCCCTCGACGGTGTCCCAGCAGCTCGCGCTGCTGGAGAAGGAAGCCGGCGCGGTGCTGCTGGAGCGCTCCGGGCGCCGGGTCCGGCTGACCGTCCAGGCCCAGATCCTGGTCGGCCACGCCGAGGCGGTGTTCCAGCGGCTGGAGCAGGCCCAGTCCGACATCGCCGCCTCGCTGACCCGGCTGACCGGCGAACTACGGGTGGCCAGCTTCCAGACCGCGGCGCACACGCTGGTGCCCGCCGCCATCACCGAGCTGCAGGTCAGTCACCCGGACTTGCGGGTGCTGCTCACCCACGACGAGCCTGAGCACACCATCCCCCGGCTGCTGGCCCGTGATTTCGATCTCGTGCTGACGGAGCAGTATCCCGGCGACGTGCCCGCGGCCAGTCCCGGCACCACCGCGCAGCCGCTGTGCGCCGACCGGCTGCGGGTCGCGGTACCGGCCGGGCGGCCCGGGCTGGCCGGCACCGCGGCAGCCGGGCTGGCCGGCACCGCGCCGGCCGCGAGCACGGGCGGCCCGGGTATCAGCGCCGACACTGGCGGCCCTGCTATCAGCGCGGCGGAGTACGGCGCCGGGCCGGAGTGGAGCGTGGCCGATCTCGCCGCGCTGGCCGCAGTCCCGTGGATCATGGAGCCCGCGGACTCAGCGGCCGGGCGCTGGGCGCGGGCCCTGTGCCGGCAGGCCGGCTTCGAGCCGGACGTGCGGTTCGAGTCGGCCGACATGCTGCTGCACGCCCGGATGGCCGGGCAGGGTCACGCCGCCGCGCTGCTGCCCGACCTGGTCTGGGCTGACGGCGCACCGGGGGTGACACTGGCCAGCCTGCCGCCGGAGCAGTCCACCCGGCAGATCCGGACGGTCTGCCGGGCGGGCGGTGACCGGAACCCGGCCGTGACGCAGCTGCGCGCGGCCCTGGCCCGCGGCGCCGCCACCCTGCGCACCCCGTAACGCGCCGGGCACCCGCTCACCTCAGCGCCTCGCTTGACGCAACCTGATGGTTGCCATAATGTAGCAACCACTGAGTTGCTATATGGGGAGGCTTGTCCATGGGATTCCCGGATCGCATCGAGCGGACCGTGCAGGTCGCCCACCCGCCGGGGCGGGTGTGGGCGGCGCTGACCACGGCCGAGGGCCTGGGCACCTGGTTCGGCAACGACGCGGCCATCGACCTGCGGCCCGGCGGGCCGGCCCGGCTGAGCTGGTCCGGGGGTCCCGACCTGGAGCTGCGCGTGGAGCGGGTCGAGGAGCCGCGGGTGTTTGCCTTTACCTGGCAGATCTTCGGGCTGCCGGCCGGTGACCCGCGCCGTACCTATGTCGAGTTCACCCTCGAGCCGTCCGGCCCGGGCACCCGGCTGACGGTCGTCGAGACCGGCTTCGCCCAGCTGGCCGCCGGCCAGGGCCAGGCCGCCTACGAGGCCAACACCGAGGGCTGGACCCGCGAGCTGGGCGAGCTGGTCAGCTACCTTGATGCCGCCGCCTGACCGCGAGGCGGTCGCCGAGCAGGTGTTCGCCGCGCTGGCCGACCCCAGCCGGCGCGCCATCCTGGCCGCGCTGGCCGCTGGCGGGCCGGCCACGGCCACCGATCTGGCCGCGCGGCTGCCGATCACCCGGCAGGCGATCGCCAAGCACCTGGCCCTGCTGGCCGAGGCCGGCCTGGTCACGGCCGAGCCCGGTGAGCGGCGCCGGGTCCGTTACCGGCTGCGCTCCGCGCCGATGCAGGTGGCGCAGCAGTTCCTGGCCGCGCTGGCGCGGGACTGGGACGGCCCCCTCAGCGCGCTGCGCGACCATCTCGACCGGTCCGTTCCGGGGGCCCGCCCGGGTCCTGACGGCACGCGACCTGACTGACAGGGAGGACACGATGACAACTCCGCCGATCGTGACGGCACAGGAGTGGGAGACCGAGCGCCAGCGGCTGCTGGTCCAGGAGAAGGAGCTGACCCGGGCCCGGGACGCGCTGGCTGCCCGGCGGCGCCGGATGCCGTGGCTGGCGGTGGACAAGTCCTACGAGTTCGACGGCCCGGCCGGCCGGGTGAGCCTGGCCGGCCTGTTCGAGGGCCGCCGGCAGCTGATCGTCTACCGCGCCTTCCTCGAGCCCGGCGTGTTCGGCTGGCCCGACCACGCCTGCCGCGGCTGCTCGCTGATCGCCGACCAGGTCGCGCACGTCGCGCACCTGAACGCCCGGGACACCACGCTGGCCTTCGCCTCGCGGGCGCCGCAGCCCGACATCGCCCGGGTGAAGGAGCGGATGGGCTGGACGATGCCCTGGTACACGATGACCGACGACTTCGACGCCGACTTCGGCGTCGATGAATGGCACGGCACCAACGTCTTCACCCGCGACGGCGACCAGGTGTTCCGCACCTACTTCATTAACCTGCGCGGCGACGAGGCGCTAGGCGGCACCTGGAGCTATCTGGACATCACCCCGCTCGGCCGGCAGGAGGACTGGGAGGACTCCCCCGCGGGCTACCCGCAGACCCTCCCGTACACGTGGTGGAACTGGCACGACGAGTACGGCGCCGCCGCGGCGCCCGCGCCGGGCTGGGTCGACAAGCTGGCCGCGGCCGGCGCCCGCACCGAGCCCGCCGGCGGCATCGCCGCCGCGGGCGCGGACAGCACGAGCAAGGTCAGCAGTGCCGGGGACAGCACGGGCGCGGACAGTGCCGGCTGCGCGGCCTGCGCGGACCGCCCGTAGCTGCCGGCGTCAGGCGGCCTCGGCCGGGACCCGGCCGAGGCTGCCAGCGACGACGGCGGCGCAGGCCAGGCAGGTCCCGGCCACGATGGCCAGCAGGACCGGGAAGGACGCGACCGGCGCCAGCGCGGACAGCACGACGGGCAGCGCGAACCCGGCGTAGGTGAGGCAGTAGTAGATGCCGGTCAGCCCGGCCAGGTCGTCGGGGCCGGCCATGGCCTGGACCTCCGTCAGCCCGGACACGATGCAGATGCCGTAGGCCGTCCCGAACAGCGCCGCGGCCAGCACTGTCCAGCCCGGCTCCAGCAGCACGTCGTTGACGGCGAGCAGGACCGTCGCGATCAGCACCAGGATCAGGCCCAGCACGGCCTGGCGGCCGCGGGCCAGCCGGGCGACCCAGGGCAGCAGCGGCTGGACGCCGGTGCCGCAGGCCAGCGTGACGACGGTCAGCAGGGTGGCGAACGCGATGCGGTCCGGCCCGGCGTGCCCGGCCAGCAGCGCCGGGCCCAGCACGAAGGCCAGCGACGGGGCGGCGAACACCCACGGCGCCATGGGCAGCACGACCCGCCGGAACCGGCGCCGCGCCGCGCGAGGTACCCGCAGGTCGCCCAGCAGCGAGCGGACCTGTCCCGGCGTGGCCGGCTGCGACGCGCGCAGCAGCACCGGGACGGCAGCGGCGGACAGCACGATGTGCACCAGGTACGGCGTGACGGCGGGCGCCGGGCCCCACTGGGCGAGCACCCCGGCCACCCCCGGCCCGATGCCGAACCCGGCGGACACCGACAGCGCGGCCCGCCGCGCGCCAGCCGCCGGGTCGCCGCCGGCCACCGAGAGCTCCTTGATCCAGCTGGTGCCGACCACCATGCCCGCGGCCACGCTGGCCCCGGCGATGAGCCGGCCGCCGCACAGCACCACCACGCTGGAGCCGCCCGCAGCCAGCACCGCGCTGCCCGCGATGCCCAGCGCCAGGCCGGCCAGCATGACCAGCCGGCGGCCGTGCCGGTCCGACAGCGGCCCGGCGATCAGCAGGCCCGGCACCAGGCCCACCACGTAAAAGGCGAAGACCAGGTCTACCTGCACCGCGCTGTACCCGTAGACCTGGCGGTAGAGCAGCAGCAGCGGCGTGAAGTGGTTGCCGCCCCAGGCGATGACCACCAGCGCCGGCGCGACCAGCCGCCAGGATCCGGGCGGCGCGGCGGCCGCGCCCCCGGCCGTGCGTCCCGCCGCTGTGGTCACACCGCCGACCCTAGAGGCAGGCCCGGCCGGCCAGAACGCCAGCCGGCTATGACTTACGTCCCGCACCGCCCCACATGGTGCAGGCCATCGCCGCCTCCGCGGCCGAGTCCGGGCGCCAGTGCGAGGCCCGGACGATGCCGGGCCCGGCCAGGTCCAGGCCGTCGAAGAACCGGCTCACCTCCGCGTGCGAGCGCAGCACCACCTGCTGCGCCATCGTCGCGTTGAGCCGCCGGGCGATCTCGGCCATGGACGCGGCCTCCAGGTCGCTGGCCGGGTGCGTGGCCACCAGGTAGCTGCCCGCCGGCACGGCGTTCAGCAGGTCCGCCACGACCCGGGCGGCGCCCTCGGCGTCGGAGACGTACTGCAGCACGGCCATCAGCACGATGGCGACCGGCTGGCCGAAGTCCAGCGTCTCCGCCGCGCCGGCCAGGATGGCGCCCGGCTCGCGCAGGTCGCCGTCCAGGTAGGCGGTGGCGCCCTCCGGCGAGCTGGTCAGCAGGTCGCGGGCGTGCGCGAGCACGATCGGGTCGTGGTCGACGTAGACCACCCGGCTGCCGGGCGCCTCGGCCTGGGCCACGGCGTGGGTGTTGCCGGCCACCGGGATGCCGGTGCCGATGTCCAGGAACTGGCGGATGCCCTGGTCGCGGGCCAGCCAGCGGACGGTCCGGCCGAGGAAGGCGCGGTTGGCCCGGGCGGAGTCCGCCAGGCCGGGGTAAGCCACCATGGACTGCTGCGCCGCCGCCCGGTCGGCGGCATAGTCCGTGGTCCCGCCCAGCCAGTAGTTGTAGACGCGGGCGATGTGCACCACGCCCGTGTCCAGGGTCAGCGACTCCTCGCTGGACCCGGCGGCGGATGCGTCCGGTAACCCGTCTGGCATGTCCGCTGCCTCCCGGTGTCCGGCGTGCTCACGGCGGCGCGCACGCCGGCCTGACCCGCCGCCCGGCGCCGCCGCCCCCAGGATGCCGCCGGCCGCGCCCGCTGTCAGGACCCGAATCTGCGGGCTCGCGCACCCTCAGCGTGGCCGCCCGGTTACCGGACGGGCCTGGGCCGCTGACCGCCGTCCACAGGCCCGGCTGCGGTATGCACAGCAGAAATCGCAGGTCAATGACGGTGCGGACAGCGGTTATCCACACGGTGTGCAGGACCGATTACCAGCTGTCCACAGCCTGTTCACCAAGCCGTTCACCTGCCCGTCACGAGCCCGGCCGCCGCCGGTCAGCGGCTGCGCAGCCCGGTGATGATGATGGACAGGTTGCGCCGCCACTGGTCCGCGCGGGCCGCCAGTTCCAGGGTGCGGGCGGCCGGGATCGCGGTGGCCAGCGCGAAGACGACGTCGGGCCAGTCCACGTCGGCGCGGATCGTGCCGGCCGCCTGAGCGCGGCAGATTAGCGCGCGCAGGGCCTCCTGCAGCCGGGCGACCTGCTCGTCCAGGCCCAGCCCGGCGGCGCCCGACAGGGCGGCGTGCAGCCCGCGGCTGGAGGCGCGCACCTGCACGAAGACCTCGGCGAAATCGGCGAAGGCCCGCCACGGGTCCGGGTCATCCAGCGCGCGCGCCGCCTGCGCGGTCATCTCGTCGATGGCGTCGGCCAGAATCGCCGTGACCAGGGCGTCGAGCGAGGGGACGCGGCGGTACAGCGTCCCCAGCCCGACACCCGCGCGGTGAGCGATCTCCCGCGTGGTCACGCCCAGCCCCTGCTCGTCCACGGCCGCACGGGCCGCGGTCACCAGGCGCTGGAAGTTGCGCTGCGCATCAGCCCGCGGCCGGGTTGTACTGCCGGCCACCAGCGCGTCAACTGCTGCCGGCATGCGCGCAGCCTAGTAGAAACGGATCGGTGCGTTCCAGTTAATTTTCCTTACGGATAGCTGACGACATCGCTCGGCCCGCCGCTGGCAGAATTCACCGCCGCACCGGTGCCGTTCACCACCGACTCGATACCGCCCGACCCGCTGAGGAACACCGTCAGCAGGTCGTGCAGCTGCACGCCGGGGGCATCGGGCACCTGGAAGGCCATGCTCGCCTCAATCGGGATGCCGAGCTCAAAGAACGAGTAGCTGCCCATACCGTAGCCCTGGAAGGCCGACACCCGGTCGCCGACCCGGAACGCCGGGTACCCGTTGGTGCCAGGACCGGCCATCCACGCCGCCTGGCTCGGCGGGTCATACGGCATCTCGTTCTGGAAGAAGATGTCGGTACCGCGCTGCCCGCTCCAGATGACCTGGTCTTTCTGGTAGTGCTCGACGAACAGGCCGTAGGCGGTCACGTCGCTGCCGTTGACGATCAGCCCGGTGTCGGCAGTGTTCTCGGACCAGCCCACTCCGGCGCCGTGGTCGGCCCGCCAGGCCCAGATGTCGTCCAGGATGACGTGCGAGCTGTTGACCACCAGGCTGTCCGCCGCCGAGCCGGGCGTGGCCCCGCCGATGCGGAAGAACACGTCCTGGACCAGGGTCGGCGCGGCCGCGCTGCTCAGCCCGCGGCCCGGGCCGCCGACCTGCAGCAGCACCGGCGAGCGCACCGGCCCGGCGTCGAAGATCAGCCCGGACAGCTTGACGCCGGGCACGCCGGCGACCCGCATCCCGGCGGTCCCCCGCTGCGGGACGATCGTCGGGAAGCCCAGGCCCAGCACGATGGTGCCCGGCCGGGTCACCTGGATGGCCTGGTTCACGTCGTAGACGCCGGGCGTCAGGATCAGGTTCCTGCCCAGCGCCAGGGCCGCGTTGATGAGCGCGACGGGCGTGCCGGGACGGGCGATGAAGAACTGCTTCATCGAAACGAAGTGGCCCCCGCTCGCCCCGGCCTGCCAGGTGGGACCGGCTGAGTTGTGCTGCAGGGCCGGCACGAAGACGCCGGGCTGCCCGTCCGGGCCGTCCTGCACGAAGGGCTCTTCCTGGGTCACCGGGCTGGTCGCCAGCGTGGTGTAGGGACCCGCGCCGCCGGGCACGCCGAACGCCTGCGCGGGCGCGCCGGGGTCACCGGCGAAGACCTGGTTCCACACGCCGTTGCTCCAGCCGTCGAGGCTGGTGTTGCGGACCACGAACTGCTGCTGCGAGCCGCTGATCACGGTCCCGCCGGAGAACGCGGAGTCGGCAATGAACCCGCCGCTGGCGAACTGCGGCCCGGCCGAGCAAAAGTCCATCAGCGACAGGTTGCCGCCGGTGACCGCCACCCGCCGCATGGGCGCGGCCTGCGATACCGCCCAGAAGTCGGTGCCGGCCTGGCAGCCGGTCCCGCCGGCCACGTTGATGGTCAGGTTGGACATCGACCGCCAGAAATTGTCCAGCGCGATGCAGTTGCTGCTGCCGTCGGTGGTCGGGAAGCACTGGTTGTACACGTCGATGGTGCCGTTGATGACGACGTCACCGGGAGCGGCGCCCAGGCCGGCGACCTCGGTGTAGTAGCCGACCTGGAAGGTCAGCGGATCCGCCGCGGAGCCGTAGGTGCCCGGCTCGAACAGCAGCGCGTACCGCTGGATGCCGAACTGGTTGGGCACCTGCTGGGCCGCGATGGCGTCGACAGTCGCCTGGATCTGGCTCTGCGGCATGCTCGGGGTGAAGATGTACACGTCCGGGCCCAGGTCGGGCGCGCCGGCCAGCGGACGGGCCGGGCGGACGGGACCGGCCGGCGGCACGGTCCTGATCACCCCGGCGCCGCGGGCATGTGCCGGGCCGGCGGGATGCGGGCCGGCCCGGGTGACGGCCGCGGCCGTGGTCCCCGCCGCGGCCGGCGCGGCAGCGGCCAGGCCGGACAGTAGGCCCAGCCCGGTGATGGCCACGGCGATGACTGCGTAACAAGCTCGGCCCGACCCGGTTCGTGACATCCGTGCCTCCGCTGTGCTGGTCCGGTGCAA
Source organism: Streptosporangiaceae bacterium (assembly GCA_036490755.1). Classification (GTDB taxonomy): domain Bacteria; phylum Actinomycetota; class Actinomycetes; order Streptosporangiales; family Streptosporangiaceae; genus DASUBV01. The sequence goes on along the minus strand of DASXDJ010000082.1, from coordinate 19,373 downwards.
AACGGCCCCGCCGTCAGCATCGGCCACCAGCGCGCCCAGTCAACGACTTCGCGGCGATTTACCCGGAACGTTAACGCCCGCCGGCACCGGCCGCGCCGGCCGCCGGGGCTGGCCGGCGGCCGGGCGGTGCCGGCCTGACGGGCTACCCGGCCGGCCGGGCCTCAGGAGGCGAGCTGGGCCCAGAAGGCGCAGTGATGCTCGGCAGCAAAGCTGGCCTCCGGCTGCGGGCGTGGCTCGGCCAGCGACTGGACCAGCGGGGCCGCCGCGGCGAAACGCGGCCAGCCCGGCTCACCGGGCGCCTGCGGGGCCGCCCGCCGGGTGAAGCTCGCCCAGTACCCCTGCATGGCCGCCGCGAGCCGCTGCTGGGCCGGCGTCAGGGCCGCCGGGAAGTTGCTGCGCAGCCCGAACAGGTACTGCAGCTCGGAGGCGTGCGCGGCGCCGTAGGGGAATCCGGCCGGCGGCAGGAACAGCTCGGGCGCGCTCTGGTCACTGAACTCATAGGCGTAAACCGGCACGTACCTCGACAGCGACAGGCTGGCGCTGAGCGACGGGCAGGCGAAGATGGCGTCGGTGCCGGCCGCGCCGAGGGCGACCGGCGCGCTGGCGAACGCGCTCACCGGGTACTGCGCGGCGATCGCCGCGGCGGCCGCGGCCGGCACGCCCAGCGTGGCGGCGATCTGCGCCTGGTAGTTCGCCGCGGTCACCGGCGGGCCGCCGCCGAGCTGGCTCTCGGCCACGAACAGCCGCCACTCATCGTGGTTGGTCCCGATCAGCACCGGCACCCGGTGGAACTGCCCGCTGGCGAAGGCCTGGCTGAGGGTCCGGGGCAGGAGCGCGCCGTCGACATCGGGGGTGTAGCCGCTGGCCGTCTCGCTGGCCAGGACCGCGGCGACCGGCAGGGCCCGCAGGCACGCCGCGGTCCGGGCCGCGGTCGGGTCCGCGCAGCCGGCCTGAGCGGCGAACGCCTGGCCGGCCGACTCGGCGGCGGGCAGCGACGCCTGGTTCAGGTTGTAGGAGCCGCTCTCCACGATGGCCCGGCTGAACAGCCCGCGGGCGGCGGGCGAGGCGAGCTGGGACAGCACGCTCAGCCCGCCTGCCGACTCGCCGGCCAGGGTGACGGCGCGCGGGTCGCCGCCGAACCGGCTGATGTTGGCCTGCACCCAGCGCAGCGCGGCCTGCTGGTCCATCAGCCCGTAGTTGCCCGCCGGGCCGCCCGGCCGCCCGGCCAGCGCCGCGTCGGCCAGGAACCCCAGCGCGCCGATCCGGTAGTTGAGCGTCACCACGATGACGCCCCGCCGGACCAGCGCCGCGGGGTCATAGTCATCGCTCTCGCCGGTGACCAGCGCGCCGCCGTGGATCCACACCAGGACCGGCAGGCCGCCGGTCCGGCCGCGGGTCAGGCCGCCGCTGCGCGCGGGGGTGAAGACGTTGAGGTACAGGCAGTCCTCGGAGGTGCTGGCGACACCGAAGAACGAGGCCGGCTGCGGGCAGTGCGGCGCGAACTGGGCCGCCGGGCGGATCCCGGGCCACGGCCGGGGCGGCGCCGGCGGGCGCCAGCGCAGCGCCGCGACGGGCGGCGCGGCGTACGGGATGCCGAGGAACTCATGCTCAGCTCCGGCGGCCTGGCCCCGCACGGCGCCGTCGCGGGTCCCGACGACCAGGCCGGGCGCCGGGGCAGCCCCCCGCGGGACGGCCGGACGCGAGCTGGCCGGCTGGCCGCCGGCCGTCGTCAGTCCGGCCGTCCGCGGGCTAGCCAGGCCGGCCATGATCGGGCCCGGGCCAGCGCTGGCCGGGCCCGCGGCCAGGCCAGCCAGCAGGGCCCCGGCCGCCGCGGCCAGGACCGCGTGCCGGGCCAGCCGCCGGGCTGTGCGGCTTTCCGCCATGACAGTTCTCCGTTCCTGGCCCCGCGGCACTGAGTGCGGCAGGTGGTCGTCCGCCGGGATAGCAAGAGCGCCCGGGGATACGCGCCGCGGTGCCAGTCTGCGCCGGGACCAGGGCGCCCGGATATCTCCTCCGGGAGACATTTCTAGAACCAGCTTCTATAAATAACGCGCGGCCTATCCGGCGCCGGGAAGAGCCGTTCCCGGCGCGGGCCCGCCGGGCCCGGCATCGCCCGGCATCCGCCCGGGCGGCGCGCAGGAATGTGCTCCTTCCCGCCGCAAATCCGGATTCACGTGCTTAAGCTGGGATGATGACGACGCAATCGGACCCGGGCGAGGGTGCCTACGCGGACTTCGATGGCCACCAGACGTGGTACCGGGTCGTCGGCGACCTGGACGCCGCCCGGTCCGGGCAGGGCCCCGCGCCGCTGATCACGCTGCACGGCGGCCCGGGTGCCTGCCACGACTACCTGCTGTCCATGACCGACCTGGCCACCGACGGCCGGGCCGTCATCTTCTACGACCAGACCGGCAACGGGCACTCCACCCACTTCCCGGACCGGGGCGCCGAGTACTACACCGTGGACCTGTTCGGCCGGGAGCTGGCCAGCCTGATCGAGCACCTGGGGATCGGCGGCCGCTACCACGTGCTGGGCCAGTCCTGGGGCGGCATGCTCGCCCAGGAGCACGCGATCACCGGCCCGGCCGGGCTGCGCTCGGTAGTCCTGTCCAACACCGCGGCGTCCTTCGGCAGCTTCGCCGTGGAGGCCAACAAGCTGCGCGCGGACCTGCCGCCCGAGGTGGAGCAGACGCTGCGGCGGCACGAGGAAGCGGGGACCACCAGCAACCCGGAGTACGGCGAGGCGTGCGACGTCTTCTACAGCCGCCACGTCTGCCGCCTGGAGGAGTGGCCGCCGGAGGTGCTGCGCTCCTTCGAGCTCATGGACACCGACCCGACCGTTTACCACACCACGAACGGCCCGTCGGAATTCCACGTCATCGGGTCGTTCAGGGACTGGTCGGCCGCCGAGCGGCTGGACCAGATCAGCGTGCCCGCGCTGGTGATCTCGGGCCGGCATGACGAGGCGACGCCGCAACTCCAGGACGAGCTCGTGGCCGGCCTCACCGTGGCCGAGCAGGTGATCCTGGAGGAGTCCTCGCACATGCCATTCTGGGAACAGCGCCGCGACTATATGGCCGCGGTCGGCGATTTCCTGCGCCGCCACGACTGAGCCCGGCGCGCGCCTGTTAGCCGCCCGGCAACACCCCGTCGGCACGCCGGCTGACTAGGCCGCTGACATGCGTAAACGCGACATTGTTACTGTTACTATGCCGATTCGCTGCGAGCCTGATATCGGCGACGATACGATGCGGATCATTGGCCGGGGGGCTAACACAATTTCACAAGGTTGTATAACCCCCCGGGAGGCCTCATTGTCAAGCAGGCGGCGCTCGAGCATGCCCGCCACCCGGCCCTCGCCCACCGGGCGATGGGTCACCGGCAGCATCGCTGTCATCGTCCTCACCGTGGTCCTGGCCCTCGTCGCGGAGCAGACGCCGCACGGCCGGTCCATCGTGACCGGTGTCGACGTGTTCCTGCTCAAGTACATGGGAGTCTTCGCGCTGATCGGCCTGACCACGGCCGTCGGCGTCGGCCTGGTGGCCACTGACCGCATCGTCATGCGGCCCGGCCACCGCGTGGTGGCCCAGGCGGTGCACCGCGGCGTGTCCCTGGCCGCGATCACCTCGCTGGTCGCGCATATCGTCCTGGAGATCGTGGCCCACCGGTCGCAGGTGATCGACGCCGTCGTCCCGTTCCTGGCGCAGAACCGGACGCTGTATGTCGGACTCGGCACCGTTGCCTCGGACCTGGTCGTGCTGATCGTGATCACCGGCTTCCTGCGCGGCCGGTTCGCCGGAAACCACCCCGCCGCCTGGCGCGCCCTGCACGCCATCGCCTATCTCGCCTGGCCGCTGTCGATCATTCACGGCCTGATGGCCGGGCGGACGGCCAAGCCGTACGTGGACTGGAGCTACGGCGCCTGCGTCGCCCTGGTCGCCCTGGCCCTGGGTATCCGGTTCGCGGCCACCATCCGCGCCGATGACGAGAAGCTCGCGCACCCGGTGCCCGACCGCGTCAGCGTGCCCGCGGACGGGCTGCTGCCCGGCTCGCGCGTCGCGATGGCCCCGCTCGGCGCCGCCACGATGAGCGCCGGCGCCCTCGGCGGCGCCCGGCCTGGCCTGCGCGCGCTGCCCGCCGGCGGCGCACTCGGCGCTCACACGGGCAGCCTGCCGCGGATCACCGTGCAGCAGACCGGCCCGGTGTACCTCAACGCCCAGCAGATGGCGCCCGACCAGCTCGCCCAGCAGCAGGCCGCGGAGCAGCGGATGGCTCAGCAGCGGATGGCCTACCAGCAGGAGGCCGCGCAGCGGATGACCACGCCCCCGATGGGCCTGCCGCAGATGCCCGCCCAGCGGATTCCCGCGCCGCAGATGCCCGCCCAGCGGATTCCCGCGCCGCAGATGCCCGCACCCCAGCTGACCGAGCATCAGGTTCCCGGGCATCAGGTTCCCGCGCCGCAGCCGGCCGCGCCGTACCGGCCTGCTCCGCACCTGGCCGGGCCCCCGGCGGGCGGAGCGTACTACGACGGGCCGGCGGGCGGGCCGCACTACGACGGGCCGCCGGTGGCGCCGGCCGGGCAGTGGCAGCGGCCCGATCCCGGCCTGCAGATGGACGCCACTGATCCGCACGGCTGGCCCGTGCCGCCGGAGTGGACTGACCCGCGGGACTGGACCGGCATGCCCGGCGGAGCGCAGCGGTGACTGCCCTGCCCCCGGTCCCCGAGACCTTGTGCATCGGCCAGGCCCGGCTCACCGCCGGCCTGGACCGCATGCAGCAGATCGACCTGGCCGCCTACCAGTCGATCTTCGGCAAGCTGCCCCGCCTCACCGCCGATCAGCTGATCGCGATGGCCCAGCAGGTGGACCTGCGCGGTCGCGGCGGCGCGGCATTCCCGGTGGCCCGCAAGCTGCAGGCCACGGTGGCGGCAGCCCGCTCCCGCAAGCGCCAGATCGTCGTGGTCGTCAATGCCACCGAGGGCGAGCCGGGCAGCTACAAGGACAAGGCGCTGCTGCAGAAGTCGCCGTACCTGGTGCTCGGCGGCGCGCTGGTGGTCGCCTGGGCGCTGCGCGCCCGGGAGATTGTCGTCGGCGTGTCCGGCGACGGCAGCATGACCCGCTGGGTGACCGCGCTGGCCAACGCCGAGCCGGACCTGCGCCGGATGATGATGGTCGTGCAGGTGCCCGAGCGGTTCGTCTCGGGCGAGGGCAGCGCGCTGGTCAACGCGATCAACGGCAAGATCGCGCTGCCGAACGGGCGCCGGGTGCGGGCGGCGCAGAGCGGCGTGGACAACCGCCCGACGCTGCTGTCGAACGCTGAGACGTTCGCGCAGATCGCGGTGCTGGCCATGCTCGGCCCGGAGAACTACGCCTCGGTGGGGACGCCCGAGGAGCCCGGCACGGTGCTGCTGTCCGTCAGCGGCTCGGTACGCCGCCCGGCGGTCGTAGAGGTGCCCTCAGGGCTGCCGCTGGGCGAGGTCCTGGACCTGTGCGGGGCCGCGCCCGAGGACGGCGTCCTCATCGGCGGCTATCACGGCATGTGGCTGCCGACGGAGGTGGCCTACGAGACGCCGGTCAGCCGGGCCGGCCTGACCGCGGCGGGCGGCAGCCTCGGCGCCGGGGTCATCCTGCCCGTGGGCTCGGGCACCTGCCCGATGGGCGAGGTTGCCCGGGTGGCCAGTTACCTGGCCGCGGAGTCGTCGGGCCAGTGCGGGCCGTGCAAGCTCGGACTGCCCAGCATCGCCCGCTCGCTGGCCGCGGTGGCCGACGGCTCCGGCGGGCTCGACGCCCTGGACACCGCGCGCCGGGCCGCCGCGTCGGTGCGCGGCCGCGGCGCGTGCTCGCATCCCGACGGGGTGTTCCGGTTCGTGCTGTCCGCCCTGGACGTGCTGACCGAGGACCTCACCGCGCACCTGTTCCGCGGCAGCTGCGGACGGCCGGTCCGCGGCGTGCTGCCGATGCCGCCGGAGTACGGCGACAACCGGCTGTCGATCGACTGGACCCGGTGCCGCGGCCACGGGCTGTGCGCCCATCTGGTGCCCGAGCTGGTCCAGCTCGACCGGCAGGGCTTCCCGGTCCCGCTGGACATGCCGGTGCCGCCGTGGCTAGAGCGCGAGGCCAAGCAGGCCGTGGACATGTGCCCGGCGCTGGCCCTGCGGCTGGCATCCTCACCGCGGGAGACGCCCCAGCTGCCGCCGGCCCGCGAGGACCGCCGGGAGCTGCTCGCCGAGACTCGCACTGACCTGGTCGTGTCCGAGTCGTGGATCGCCGACCTGTCCGATTCCCACCGGCCCCGGCTCGGCAGCTAGGGCGCTACGACTGGCCGCCGCGGGCGATCACCTCGACGGCGGACTTGGCCTCGCGCAGGCTGGTGCCGGTCAGGTCCCGGTAGATCTTGATCGCCTCGATCATCCGGCCGCGCTGGATGGCGGCCATCAGCTCCGGCGAGTAGCCGCCTGCCGCCGGGGCTGCCGCGGCAGGCGCGGACCCGAAGCCCGGCGCGGCCGGAACCGAGCCGAAGCCGGGCGCCGGGACGGCTGCCGAGCCGAAGCTGTCGCCCGGCGAGCCGAAGGACGTGCCGCCCGGCTGGCCCGCCGCGACGTCCGGGTCGATGCCCAGGTGCTGCAGGAATTAGGTCACCTGGCGCTCCAGGCGGGCCACGCGATCGGGGTCGGCAGAGTTCATGGGCCGCATGCCACGCAGCCGCGCGGCATATCCACCACATCCGCTAACGTTCGGCCATGCGCATCCTGATCATGGGCGGAACGGCCTTCGTGGGGCGGCACATCGCCGCGGCGGCGATCGCCGCCGGTCACGAGGTCACGCTGTTTCACCGGGGCCAGACGGGAACCGGGCTGTTCCCTCAGGCGACCCACCTCGTAGGAGACCGTAACGGCGACCTGGCCCCGCTGGCAGCGGGCGGCTGGGACGCCACCATCGACGTCTGCGCGTACGTGCCCCGGCAGGTGCGCGCCCTGCACGCCGCGCTCGGCGGCCGCGGCGGCCGGTACGTATTCATCTCCTCCACCTCCGCCTACCGGACGCCGGTAGCCCCCGGCTTCACCGAGGATGCGCCGCTGGCCGAGCTGGACGACCCGGCCACCGAGGACATCACCGTGCAGACCTACGGTGGCCTGAAGGTCAGCTGCGAGCGGACGGCGGTCCGGTTGCACGGCGCCGCGGGCACCACCATCGTGCGGCCGACTTACGTCATCGGGCCGTGGGACCGCACCTACCGGTTCACCTGGTGGGTCGAGCGGATCGCACGCGGCGGCAACGTGCTGGCGCCCGGCGACCCGGCCGACCCGATCCAGGTGATCGACGCCCGCGACCTGGGCACCTGGACGGTGGCGCTGGCCGCCGACGGGGTCAGCGGCACCTTCCACGCGGTGAGCCCGGCGCCGCCCTTCGGCTTCGGCCAGATGCTGGAGGCCATCGCGGCCGAGGTCGCGCCGCCCGGCACCCGGCTTACCTGGGTGGACAGCAGCTTCCTGACCGGCGCCGGGCTGGATGACGAGAGCCTGCCGCTGTGGCCGGGCGCCGACCCGGAGGAGTCCGAGATCAACGCGGCCAGCCCGGCCGCCGCGCACGCCGCCGGCCTGGCCCCGCGGCCGCTGCGGGCCAGCATCGCCGAGCTGCACGCCCACGAGGCGGGCCAGCCGACCCCGGTGCCGCCGCGGACCGGCCTCGCGGCGGACCGCGAGGCCGACCTGCTGGACCGCTGGGCGGCCCGCTAGCGCGCCGCGGGCACGGGCTCAGCTCCGTGCTGGCTGCCACCGCGGCGGTGACCGAGGCCGTCCCGGCGCGGCCGGACGGCGGTGAAGGTGTCGTAGGCGATCGGGGCCGGGCTGAGGTCCGCGGTGGTGGCGGCCGGGGTGTGATAGAAGGTCATCCTGATCGAGGTCTTCTCGCCGGGCCAGCGGCCGTGGTCCACGTCGAACACGCCGATCCCCCACGGGTACGTGGTATCCGGGTCCCGGACCGCCGACCAGGTCGCGGCCTCGCTCTCGTTGGCCACCGCCTTGAACGGCTGCGGCTCGGTATAAATCTGCGACGTCAGCGGATCGCCGGTGGCGGTGTTCGGCGGCCCGTACACGTCGTCGTGCGAGGACGTGCCGCCGCCGCCCAGGACGATATGCACCAGGCCACGCGAGGTGTCCACCTCGGCCACGTCGGTGCTGACCACCGACGGCCGCAGGAAGGCGCCCGGGTCGGTGCCGCGGACCAGGTAGCTGCGCTCGTAGTCGTGGTCATGGCCGGCCAGCACCAGGTCCACGCCGTACTTGTAGAACAGCGGCGTCCAGGTCTGCCGGATGCCCAGGTCGCTGCCGCTGCCGCTGGACGAGCTCGACAGGGCGGGCTGGTGCATGTACGCCACGATCCAGTCGACGGTCGGGTTCAGGTTCGCCAGCTGCAGCGTCCGCTCCAGCCACCGCTCCTGGGCGCCACCGGAGTAGCCGCGGATGTACAGGGCGTCGTTGGTATTCAGGAACGCGCCGCCGTCACTGGCGTAGACGACGTCGTTGTTGTCCAGGGAGATGAACAGCACCGAGCCGACCTGGAAGCTGTACCAGTTGCCCGCCTCGACCTCGTGGTTGCCCAGCGCGGGCATCCACGGCCGGTGCATGGCTGAGGGCATGGTGTTGTTCAGGAAGTCCGCCCACACCGCCGGCATGGTGGCCTGGTTCACGTTGGCGTAGGACAGGTCGCCGTTGAGCAGGTGCACCACCGGGTCGAACTGCTCGACCTGGTTCGTCGCGGTGATGGCGTTCAGCGAGGATTTCGACCACACCGGGTTGCCGGAGCCGATGTCGCCGAAGCTGGTGAACCGGAACGGCAACCGGCCGGCCGGCGCGGTGCGGAAGGTGCCCTGCACCGGGGCGGCGCCGTCGCTGAGCACCTCATAGACGTAGCTGGCGCCCGGTTCCAGGCCGCTGATCTGAGCGTGCTGGGTGATCGTCTGCACGCCGTTCACGCCGTCGGTGTAGCTGCGGGTGCCGGCCGGGATGACCCGCCCGAAGCCGCCGCGGGCGGAGCCGGGCCGCACCCGCGGCCGGGATACCGACGTGGCGGTGGCCCAGGAGACGGTCATCTCCCGCGCGGCGTCGGCACCGAACTGCAGGTGGACCTGGCTGGCTCACGTGCGAGGACCTCCACATGCCGGGGGCAGCCAACGGAGGTGATCGTGGCAAGCGCCGGCGTCCAGCCGCGGACAGCCCGGTGGACAGCCCGTTAACAGCTGGTATGGATAGTGCCGGCGAGCCGCCGGGTCAGGCGCACGGCCTCGCCGGGAGCCGGGACGGGCTCAGCGGACCAGCCGGAAGCACATCCAGCCGGGCACCTGGTAGGGCTGATCGGCGCGGTTCGCGCCCACCGTGGCGATGATCAGGAACACCAGGTACACGAACCCCAGGATGATCCACAGCAGGAAGGCCAGCACGAACAGCGCGCCATGGCCGTCGGCGGCCGCCCCGGTGCCCAGCCCGAGCAGGATGACTGAGTACGCCGTGACGGTGATGATCATGTTCAGTGCCTGGGCGGCGTGATGGCGGATGAACGGCGACTCGTTCTTCTTGATGAGGTAGATGATCAGCGGCCCGAGGAAGCTGACCACGAACGGGGTCAGGTAGGCCACCGTCGCCCAGGCCCGGTCATCGGACTGCGGGCGCGGACCGTACCCGGCCGGGCCGGCGACCGGCATGCCCGGCCCGGCCGTGGCGCCCGGATAGCCGTACTCCTGGCCGGGCAGCGCGTACGGCGCGGCGGGCGCCGGCCCGTTCTGCGGGGCTGCGGTGCCGTTCTGATGCGCGAACGGCGACCCGTTCTGCTGGGGGAACGGGGACCCGTTCTGCTGGGCGAACGGCGATCCGTTCTGCTGGCCGGGATCGGCGGCCGGCGGCCACTGGCCGTACGGGCCGCCCCCGGACTCACCGCCCCCGGACTGACCCCCCGGAGTCCCCTCCGGCCATTCCTGAGACATGACTACCCCGCCCCTTCGGCTCATGACAGGACATAAGACTAGGCCAGGGGTCAGAAGCCGAGCAGCCGGATCGTGATGAGTACCGCGACCACGGCCAGCGCGATCAGCGCTTTCACGGCCAGGCCGGACTCATAGGCGGCGTCCCGGCGCAGCTCGGCGTCGAACTCGCCGCGGAAGGCCGGCTGGCCGGGCTCCTCGGCGTCGAGCTCGCCGGACCCGGGCGGCGCCGGGCGCGGCGCGGCGGAGGCCGGGCCGGGCCGGCCGGACGGCGGGCCGGGGGCCTGCCCGGCGGTCACGCCGGCATCGCCACCTTGCCGCTCTTCTCGGTCTTGTCCCAGGTGGCGTCGGCCCGGCGCAGTTCCTTGACGTAGGCGGCGAAGGTCACTGCGCACAGCAGCGAGCCGTAACCGGCCAGGAAGATCAGCACCGGGCTGGTGACCCGGCCGCCGCGCCGGCCCTCGATCGCCTTGGCCAGGTAGGCCACGCCCATCGAGGCGGCCAGCCACACGTAGGTGAACAGCTCCACCTCCGCGCCGTAGCCGCGCAGCTGCGAGGCTCCGGCCCAGTTCAGGAAGTGATAGGTCAGGAAGCGCAGCGGGGCCGGTGCCACGGCGGAGATCATGATGATCAGGCTGACCACGCCGGGGAACAGCAGTGCCTCGCGCCACACGTGCCGGCCCGTGTGCGGGTCAATGAGCAGCGCGAAGGTCGTGATGAAGGCATAGGTCAGCCCGTTGGTGATCCACAGGAAGTGGAAGGCGTGCCAGGCCAGCGACTGGTCGACGTAGTACAAGGTGACCAGCGCCGCCGAGGAGCTCAGCAGGAACACCGGCTGCAGCAGCAGGGCGAACCAGAACAGCCCGAAGCTGATGCCGCCCAGCCGGTGCCCGCCCTGCGGGCGGAACCAGGTCCGCCAGAACCGCCGGGTCACCTGGATGTTGCCGCGGGCCCAGCGCAGCCGCTGCTTCCACAGCGCCCGGATGCTGCCCGGCTCCTCGGCCCACACCACGGCATGCGGCTCGAACACCACCCGGGCCCCGCGCAGCTGGGTCTTGAAGGTAGTGATGGTGTCCTCGGCCAGCGTCGCGGTGTCGATCCGGCCGCCGATCGCCTCGATGTTGGCCCGCGAGTGCAGCTGGGCGCCGCCGGCCAGGCAGGCGATGGCGCCGAGCACGTTCTGGCTGCGCCGCGCAGCGGCCTGCGCGGTGATGTACTCATAGCCGATGAAGCGGGTCAGGTAGTTGCCCGGCCGGCTGCCTTCCTTGATGTAGGCGGTGACCGAGCCGACCTGCGGGTCGGCCAGGTGCCGGGTCATCAGCCGCAGCGAGTCCGGCTCGTAGATGACGTCGGAGTCCATGATCAGGACGGCCTGCATCCAGTCGTCGGCCAGCACGTGCTCCAGGCCGTGGTTGAGGGTGTGCGCCTTGCCCTGGCCGCCTACCTCCCGGCGCAGGTGCACCACGGAGCCGGGGTACTGCGCCGCCTTGGCCTGGATCAGCTGCGGGGTGTCGTCGGTGCTGGCGTCGTCGATGACAAAGATCCGCACCCGCCCGCGCGGGTAACGCAGCCCCATCAGCCGGTCGACCGAGGCGCCGATGACCGCGGCCTCGTTCCAGGCCGGGATCAGGATCGCGGTCCGCGGGAAGCACGGCGCGCACCGGTCGTAGTGCAGCCGCCGGAAGTGAAAGCCGATGAGCAGGAACTGGTAACTGGCCACCACCAGCGGCAGGGCCCCGGCGATTACCGCCGCGGCCAGCAGCCACGTGAAGACGGTCACGCGGTCAGGCCGTCGTCGCGGCGATCTCGGACAGGTCCAGGAACCGCTCCTCCAGGTAGCGGACCATGGCCTTCTCGCAGAACTCCGCGTGCTCGGGCAGGTCCGCGCCGCGCAGCGCGTCCAGCGCCAGCCGTGGCATGTCCACGCCGCTGGCCACGGTCAGCGGCAGCGAGCCGGGGGCGCGCGGGTTCACCTCCAGCAGCGCCGGCCGGCCCGCGTGGTCCCGGCGGACCTGGACGTTGGCGATGTAAGTGAGGCCGACGATGGTCGCCACCGTGGCCCCGAACTGCTCCAGCTCCTGGTCGTGCAGGGTCCGCCCGGCCACCGACACGCCCGAGTCGACCCGGGCCCGGACCCGCGGCACGCCGGCCACCACCCGCCCGGCGGCATCGGCCAGCACGTCGATCGAGTACTCCTCCCCCGGCAGGTACTCCTGGACCAGGAACTCGGGCGCGGGCTCCATGGTCTTGAGCTCATCGGCGGACATGATCGCGGTGATGTCGCGCGAGCCGCTGCCGGTACGCGGCTTGATGATGACCGGGTAGGTCCAGGAGTCAGGGCTGATCTCCTCGGTCAGCAGCTCGGTGCGCGGCACCCGGACCGACCCGGCGCAGGCGCGGGCCAGCGCGAGCTTGTCCAGGGTCGTCGCCAGCGCGCGCTCAGACGACAGCATCAGGGCGACGCCGGCCTCCTCGAACGCGGGCCGCGCGGTGGCTAGCGGCAGCAGCTCGGAGTCGACGGTCGGGATGACGACGTCCGTGCCCAGCTCCCGGGCCCGGTCCAGCAGCTGCCCGGCGAACTCCGGCGCGCTCCCGGCCGGGATGACCGCGCGCGCGGCCGGCGGGACCAGGTACAGCCCCGCCGCCCACGGATCCATGTCGGCCGCGAGCAGGGTGACGGACTCATCGGCGCGCAGCGACTTCATCACGGCGATGGCGGCGGGGCCGCCGGCGCCGGTAACCAGGACGCTGGTTCCGCCGCGAGTCCGGGCGCTTGTGTCGCTGCGGCGCTGTTCACGAGATGACATGGCCGGCCTCCCGTAGATGCTCTTCCACCACGGATTCCTGCTCTGCCAGGGCCTGCTGGGCCTCCTGCTCGTGCGGGGCGTTCTCCGCGACTGCGGCCGCCAGTTCGGCGGCCTCCTGATCGGCGGCCTTGCGCACCGCCGCCTCCTGCAGGGCGTGCTCGGTCTCGGCGGCCTCGCGCGGGGTCGCGGCGGCCAGGCCCGGCGTGCCCGGGACCGGGCCGGCGGCGTGGTCACGGACAACCTCGAAGGCCTCGGCGAACCGGCCGCTGCCCCACCGGGACCAGTACCGCGCGGTCGCCTCGATGAGATCGGGCGCCAGGTACTGCCGGACGGACGCCTGCGAGGCGAAGGCCCCGATCGCGGCCAGCTTGACCGTCAGGTGCTCGTCGATCGCGATGAACCGGGCCGGCCGGAAGTCCACCGTGGAGGACGGCGACTGATAGCAGAACACCGAGCCCACCTCGCGGGCAGCGACCATCACGGCCCGGTGGGTGTTGCGGTGATCCTGGTGCACGTCGTGAATCGAGTGGGTGTACACGATCGTGGGCTGCACCTTCTCGATGACGTCGCTGATCGCGCTGATCGTCGGGTCCGACTCGCTGACCCGGGTGTCCTCCATGTCCTCCAGGTACAGGCTGGCGCCCAGGATCGCCGCGGCCCGGCGGGACTCCCCCGCGCGCGCCTCGTCCTGACCGCCGCGGGCGCCGCGGCTCATGGTGAGGATCGCGATCTCATGCCCGGCGGCGCGGTGCGCGAGCAGCGCGCCGGAGGCGCCGATCTCGACGTCATCGGGGTGGGCGCCGACGGCCAGCACGACCTCGCGGCCGCCGCGGCCGCCCGCGATCAGGTTGCTGACCGTGGTGATCAGCGAGTCCGGCCGCAGCGGCTTCTGCAGGAAGTCATCGGCGCGGCCGCGCAGCGCCCCGAGGGTGTTGTCCACGGTGGCATGCGCGGTGATCACCACGACCGGGACCGCCGGCGCCTGGCGGCGCAGCGTCTCCAGCATCTCGATGCCGGTCATGTCCGGCATCTCGATGTCGGTGATGATCAGGTCCCAGCGTTCCGGGCCGATCCGGGGCAGCGCCGCGGCCGGGCTCGGGGCGTGCTCGATCTCGAAGCCGGCCTTGCCGCCCAGCACGTGCCGGATGAAGCGAGCCGAGTCCGGGTCGTCCTCGACCAGCAGGATGCGGCCGTCGGGCCGGGGCTGGAAATCGCTCATGACTCCAGCGTTCTCATGCGGCGTTGCAGGTCAGCTGCCGGACCGGTTGCAGTCCCGTTGCTGCCTGGCCGTTCAGCCCGGCGGCAGGTACCGGTAGCCGAAGCCGCGGACCGCCTCGATCGGGGCCCCGGCGTCGTGCTGGCCCAGCTTGCGGCGCAGCCGCATGATCGCGAACTTCACCCGGTCCGGGCCAATCCCGGCCGGGTCCTGCCAGGCCCGCTCCAGCAGCTGCTCCGGAGACAGGATCTGATGCGGGTGCCGGATCAGGGCCGCCAGCAGCCGGAACTCGGTCGGCGTCAGGCTGATGTCGCGATCGGCGACGCTCACCTGGCGGTCGCCGAAGGCCACCCGCACCAGCCCGTCGTCATACACCTCGGCGTCGGCTGGCGCGGGCCTGGCGCGGCGCAGCAGCGCCTCCACCCGGGCCAGCAGCTCGGCGTTGCTGAACGGCTTGGTGACGTAGTCGTCGGCGCCGGCCCGCAGGCCGCGTACCTTGTCTGCCTCCTCATCACGCGAGGTCAGCACCAGCACCGGGACCTCGCTGAGGTCGCGAATGCGGTCCAGCACGGCCCAGCCGTCCATCACCGGCAGGCCGATGTCCAGCACCACCAGGCCCGGCCGGCTGGCGTGGAAGGCGCGCAGTCCGGACCGGCCGTCGGCGGCGGCCAGCACGTCCAGGCCGCCAGCCGCCAGGACCGTCCTGATGGCCCGGGCGATGTCCTCGTCGTCCTCGATCACCAGCACCGGGCCGCCGGCCCGGCCGGTGCCGAGGCGGCCGGGCAGCGCGGCGGTCATGGCTCGATGGGCAGGTACACGGTGAACGTCGTGCCGCTGCCCATGGTGCTGACGACCTCGATCCGGCCGCCGTGCAGCTCGGTGATCGCCTTGGCCGTGGGCAGGCCCAGGCCGGTGCCGGGCACCTCGGACTCGCGCGCGTTCGAGGCCCGGAAGAACCGGTCGAACAGGTGGCTGAGCTCCTCCGCCGGGATGCCGATTCCCGCGTCGGTCACGTCGATCCGCCACTCCCGGTCGTCGTGGCTGGCCTTAACCTCGACCCGGCCGCCCGAGGCCGAGAACTTGACCGCGTTGGAGATGAGGTTGTCCAGGACCTGCTGCATCCGGCTGCCGTCGGCCCGCACCTCGGGTCCATCGGTGGCGTCAATGTCCAGGCGGATGCCATCCACGGCCGCGATCGACCAGCCAGTCCGGACCGACTCGCGGGCCAGCATCGGCACCGACACCGGCGCCAGGTCGAGCCGGGCCACGCCCTCCTCCAGGCTGCTGAGGTCCAGCAGGTCGCCGACCACGCGCAGCAGCCGCTCGGCGTTGCGCTGGACGATGTCCAGGTACTCCCCGGCATCGGAGCCCAGCTCGCCCGCCTCCGAGCGGATCAGGTCAGAGAAGGACACGATCGAGGTCAGCGGCGTGCGCAGCTCGTGCGAGACCGTCGCCAGGTAGCGCACCCGGGTCTCGTTGAGGTCCCGCAGCTCGACGTTCTGCTCGACCAGGCGGCGCCGGTCCTGCTCCCGCGCGGCCTCAGTGTGCTTGCGCTCGTTGACGTCGGTCAGCGCCGCTACCCGGCCGACCAGGTTGCCGTACTGGTCCAGGACCCGGCGCACCACGGCGTGCACCCAGATCTCCCGGCCCGAGGCGGTCTTGAGCCGGCAGTCGGTCGCCACCTCCGGGCCGGTGGTGGCCTTGCCCCGGATGGCGTCGATCCGCTTGACGTCGCTGGGGTTGATGGTGCTGCGCCAGTTCCGGCCGAGCACCTCGCCCGTGGCCATTCCGGACATCTCGCACCACTTGTCGTTGACGAACGAGCAGACGCCGGCGATGTCGGTCTGCATGATGCCCACCGGGGCCAGGTCCGACAGCAGCCGGAACCGGGCATCGCCCTCGGCCACGGCCAGGCCCGCGCTCTCGACGTCGGAGGCGTCCCGGATGAAGCCGAAGAAGTAAGTCTCGCCCGCGACCGTGACCGGCATCGGGGTCAGCTCGATCGGCCGCTCGGTCCCGTCGGCGCTCAGGGCCCGCAGCCGGACCTTCTGGGAGACCGCGGTCGGGTCGCCGGTCGCCAGGTAGCCCGCCATGGCGTCCACGAACATCTGCCGGTAGCGCTCGGGCACCAGCGCCTCGGGCATGTCCAGGCCGAGTGCCTCGGCGCGGCTGCGGCCGAACAGCTCCTCGGCCGCCGGGTTGAACTCCCGGATCCGGCGGCTGGAGTCCACCGCCACGATCGCCGACGGCGCCCCCGCGACCAGGGCACTGGCGACCAGCCCGGTGTCCAGCGGGAAGCCGCCCTCCGGCTCCGGTACCTGGTCGCCGCGTGGCTTCCGGGCCGGGACCGCCGGCCGGGCAGTGTGTCGCGCGGGGCCCGCGGACGAGCTCGCCGGGACGCCGCGGGCCGAAGGCACGGCGCTGCCGCGCCGGCCCGGCGGCCCGGCGGGCGCCGGGCGGCCCGGTGCTCCGGCTGCGGGAGGCTGCACGCCGGCCGACTGCGGGCTGGGGAACTGCAGGCCCGGCCGGATCAGCCGCAGGCCCGGCCGGGTCCCCTCGGGGCGGGCCCGCTCTTCGCTGGCCCAGTCCGGCCACGGCCGCTCCTCGGCGAGCGGCGGGGCGACGGTCCCGACGTCCAGCAGCGACGCCATCATCGTGGCCAGCGCCTTCAGGGTGGTCCGCGCGGCCGGCTTCCAGCGGGCGACGTCACCCAGCAGCGCCACGGCGCAGGGACGCCGGCCGAGGACCGGCTCGGCGGGCGCGACCAGCAGCCCGACCCGGTGCTGGCCGGAATCCAGATCGACCTGGAAGGCATGGCCGCTGCTGGCGGCCCGGCCGCCGTGCTCGGCCCAGGCCGACCGCAGCTGGGACAGCAGCACCACATCGTTGCTGATCTCGCGGGGGTAGACCGCGTGCTCGCCCAGCGGCCCGGCCGAGCCGGGCGTCAGGACCAGGGCGCCCTCCGCGCCGAACTCCGTGGCCAGCCGCTCCAGCAGCCGCGCGATGGCGTCCTCCGCCTCGCCGGCGGGCAGCAGGCTCGCGGCGTACTCCAGCAGGCTGGCCCGCGCCCGCGCCGACGGCTGGCCGCCGGCCGCTGTTCCCTGCCGCGGTTCGCGGCTCATGCTGCGCTTTGCCCCCGATGCCCGCATTGGCCCCCGCAGACTTCCGTTGTGAACCCCCGCGATCCCGGCCGTCTTGCCTTAGGAAGGTTCCCAGCAGGCCGACGCTGAACCCCGGGCCGGAGACAGCGAGCGCGCGCCGCCCCGGGGTCATCCCGGGGCGGCGCGCGCTGGCCTTGCTCAGGGGCCCTGCTGCTCAGGCAGCGGGCGATGCTCCTGGTCAGGAGGCCAGGACGGCCTCGATCTCCAGGTGGATCGTGATCTTGTCCGAGACCACCACGCCGCCGCCCTCCATGGGGGCGCTGAAGCTGACGTTGAAGTCACGGCGGTTGATCTCGGTCGTGGCGGTGAAGCCGGCCCGGGTGCCGCCGAACGGGTCGGGGCCGAAGCCGTTGAGCTCCAGGTGCAGCGGGATGCTCTTGGTCACGCCCTTGAGGGTCAGCTCACCCTCGACGGCGAAGTCGCCGTCGCTGACGGTCACGCCGGTGGACCGGTAGGTCATCGTCGGGTGGGTCTCGACCTCGAAGAAGTCAGCGGACCGGATGTGCTCGTCGCGCTGCTCGTTGCCGGTGTTGATCGAGGCCAGGCTGATCTCGGCGGTCACCGAGGAGTCGGCCGGGTTCTCCGCGGTGACGATCTCGCCGGAGAACTCCGTGAACCTGCCGCGCACCTTGCTGACCATCATGTGCCGGACCGAGAACCCGACCTCAGAGTGCACCGGGTCGATGCTCCACGTGCCCGTTACGTAGCCGGGGATCTGAGTCAGGGTCGTTTCCGTCATTTGGTGCTCCTGTGGATGCTGGATGAAGTCTCTGTGTGTTGTCGTTGAATACTCAATGAGTATCAGGCCGTCCGACCTGTTGTCAAACTCTCAACTACATGTCGCGTATGATTGTTCCCGTGGAGCAGACTGAGACTCGCTGGCTGTCCCCCGCCGAGCAGCAGGCCTGGCGGGCGTTCATCGGCGCCTGCCGGCGGCTGTTCGCTGAGGTGGACGGCCACCTGCAGCTGGTGGCCGGCATCCCGCACGCCTACTACGAGATCCTGGTGCGGCTGTCGGAGGCACCGGGCCGCGAGCTGCGGATGACCCAGCTCGCGGACGCCTCGATCTCCAGCAAGAGCCGGCTGTCCCATGCCGTGGCCCGGCTGGAGGAGCGCGGCTGGATCGAGCGCGCCGCCTGCCCCACCGACCGGCGCGGCCAGGTGGCCCGGCTGACCGACGAGGGCTTCGCGGCCCTGGAGTCGGCGGCGGCCAGCCACGTTGATCAGGTCCGGCAGCTGATCTTCGACCAGCTGACTCCGCTCCAGGTCGGGCAGCTGCGGGTGATCTCCGAGGCCATCGAGGCCGGCGTGGACGCCGCCAGCTCCTCGCCCGCCGCTGCCGCCTGCCGCGCCGCCCGCGAGGAGGCCCCGGCCGACCCGTCCGACCTGGACGACCCCGGCTGCCTCGGCTGACACCGCTCCCCCTTCTCCGCCCCAGCCACTAACCCGCCCGCTTCTTGCTGTTATCAGAGATGGGGCGTTATTGCGGTTGATTGCGGGGGTTCTAGCCCCACCGATCCACCGCGTTGTGCTGGCGAGTTAAGTGGCGAGGTGCGACTCCGGCTCCTCGGCGGCGAGGCGGGCGGCCATGTGGCCGGCGATGGCGGCCGGGCCGGGGCCAGGCTCGCCGCGCAGGCCGGCGATGGTGCCATGCTGGTCGGCGACACCGCGATTCTGGCTGAGCTTGCGCTTGGCCTCGACCGAGGTGATGGTCAGCTCGACGCCGACGATGGCCCGCAGCTGGCCGTTGATGAAGTCGGGCGGCGCGTCGGTGACCGCCCACGGGTGGTCGCGGCCGCCCTCGTGCCGCCGGGTCAGGCGGGTCACCAGGGCGCGCAGCCACTCCGCGTCGCGGTGCACGGTGAGCGTCCCGGTCAGGTGCACGGACTCGTAGTTCCAGGTCGGCACGACGCGGCCATGGCGGGCCTTGCTCTCATACCACGACGGCGAGATATAGGCCTGCGGGCCGTGCACGATGGCCAGGGCCTGGCTGCCGGGCTGGATGGTCTGCCACTGCTCGTTGGCCAGCGCCAGGTGCCCGACCAGCCGGCCCAGGTCCGGGCCGGCGGCCCCGTCCGGGCCGGCGGCCCCGTCCGGGCCGGCGGTCCCGTCCGGGCCGGCTGTCCCGTCCGGGCCGGCTGTCCCGTCCCGGCCGGCCATCCCGTGCTGGCCGCGGGCAGCACCGGACCCGGTCTCCCCCGGGCCGCCGGCCGG
>DASXDJ010000081.1:0-24471 GCA_036490755.1 Streptosporangiaceae bacterium | reverse complement strand
CGGAGCGGGTCGAGGTTGCTGCTTACTACGTCGTGTCCGAGGCGCTGGCCAACGCCGCCAAGCATGCGCGCGCCTCGGTCGTGGACATCGATATCAGCGTGACCGCCGGCGCGCTGCGGCTGCTGATCCGCGATGACGGGCCGGGCGGGGCCGATCCGTCCCGCGGGTCGGGGCTGGTCGGCCTCGGCGACCGGGTGGAATCCGTCGGCGGCCGGATCGAGGTCACCAGCCCGCCGGGCGGCGGCACCTCGCTCCTGGCCACGATCCCGGTCCGCCCGGCGGGACCGGCCCGCGGTGGTCAGCGCAGGTGACCGGGAACGCTGGCCGCCGGCCGTGCGGCGCTGAGGTCGGCACAGTCCGTCTCGTGCCCGGTAGCCGCAGGCAGGGTGAGCCGGACGCGGAGCCCGTGCGGCTGGTCCAGCGCGGCATCGACACTGCCGTCGTGGGCGGCGGCCACCGCGGCGACGATGGCCAGCCCCAGGCCTGAGCCCGGCCGCCGGGACGGAACTCCGGCCCGGTAGAACCGGTCGAAGATACGGGGCAGCTGATCCGGCGGGACACCGGGGCCGTCGTCAGTGACCTCCACGATCACCGATCCGTCGCGCTCCGCTGCCGTGAGAGTGGCGGGGCTGCCCTCGGGGGTGTGAGCGGCCACGTTGCCGAGGATGTTGTCGATGGCCCGGCGCAGCAGTTCCTCGTCTCCCGCGATCTCCAGGCCGCCGGCAATGTCGCACCGCCAGGTGCGGTCCGGGCTGGCCGTCCTGGCCCGCTGAGCGCACTCCTCGGCCAGGGCACTGAGATTGACCGTCTCATTGATCGGCAGTCTCGTCGGCCTGCTGGCCGGCGCGTTCCCGGCCCTGCGCGCCGCGCGGGTCAGCCCGCTGGCCGCCCTGCGGCACGGGTGAGTTACGGCCAGAAGGAGAACCCGATGATGCGCACTCGCCTGGCCGCTGTCGCGGCGATCTGCTGCGGCCTGGGCCTGACCGCGTGCGCGGCCGGCGCGCCCCGGGGCCCGGACGTGACCGTCACCGCCCCTGCTGTCGGCCGGCCCCGGCCGCCCGTCTCGGTTCAGGCGGCGCTGTCCAGCGGGGCCTTCTCGCCCTTTGCGGCGCTGGGCCTGTCCGACGAGGACGGGCTGGCTCCCCGCCAGTCCATCTTCACCCTGGGCGGGGCCTGCATGAGCGCGGCCGGATATCCCGGCGCCAGCGCGGGCACCGTGCCGGTGGGAATTCGCATCGGCAGCCCCGCGGCCTCGGCACTGTCCCAGCCGTGGGGCGCCTGGGGCTACCTGGGCGGCGCGCAAGCCCAGCAGTACGGCTTCCTGCGACCGCCGGGCCAGGGCCTGGCTCAGCTGGGCGTCGACCTGAACGCGCCCGACCTGACGTCACTGCCCCTGGCCGAGCAGACGGCGGCGGGCAAGTGCGCCACCATCGTGCAGAACTTCGGCGACGCCACGCAGGCCGGCGCGCTGGCCATCATCACGACGCTGAATAACGACCTCAGTAATGACGTCCAGCACGACGCGGCAGTGCTGAAAGCCGCGCACGCCTGGACCGCCTGCATGACGAAGAACGGCTACGCCTTCCACAACCCGCAGGACGTGTTCTTCGCCGAGATCAGGGCCACGTTCGGCTCGAAGGGACCGATCGACATCGGCGCCCCGGTCAGCTCGTCCGCCGGCCGGGCGCAGATCGCCGCTGCCGTCACTGACGCCGCCTGCTCCGACTCGACCGACCTGGACGGGATCTACTTCGCCGTCCAGGCCAGCTACGAGCAGCAGCTGGTGAACGCCAACCAGCAGGCGCTTACCGCGGCGGTCCGCCGGTACCGGACCGCATACGCACGGGAGCTGCGCAGGCTCCCGGCCCTGCTGCGGACAGCGAAGGCCGTCCCGTTCGGCGCCGCCCGCAGTAAGCGGGCCGGCTGAGGCGGGTCCGCACAGCAGCGGACTGACGGCGGACAGCGTCCGCGCTGAACCGGGCGCGGTCCCGCGGCATCAGGACTCCAGGTAGCGCAGGACGGCCAGCACCCGGCGGTGGTCGGCGTCGGAGGGCGCCAGGCCGAGCCGGGCGAAGATGTTGCCGACATGCTTCTCGACGGCCCGCTCGGTGACGACCAGGATCGCAGCGATGGCGCCGTTGGACCGGCCCTCGGCCATCAGCGCGAGCACCTCCCGCTCGCGGGCGGTGAGGGAGCCGAGCCCGTCGGTGCGCCGGCTGGCGCCCAGCAGCTGGGTCACGACCTCCGGGTCCAGCGCCGTCCCGCCCGCCGCGACCCGGCTGAGCGCGTCGATGAACTCCGCGACGTCAGCGACGCGGTCCTTGAGCAGGTACCCGACGCCCGCCGCGCGGCCGCCGCGCGCGGCGCCGAGCAGGTCAGCCGCGTACCGGGTCTCGATGTACTGGGAGAACACCAGCACCCCGACGTCCGGGTGGTCGCGGCGGATGGCAATGGCCGCGCGCAGCCCCTCGTCGGTGAAGCCGGGCGGCATCCGCACGTCGACCACGGTGACATCCGGGTGGTGCTCGGCGACGGCCGCGCGCAGTGCGTCGGCGTCGCCGACAGCGGCGGCCACCTGGTGGCCCCGGTCGGCCAGGATCTCGGCCAGGCCGGCCCGGATGACCGCGGAATCCTCGGCGATGACGATCCGCATCGGGGTCGCGGGGCCGGTCACAGCCGGGCCGGTCACAGCTGGGCCGGCAGCTCGATGGTGACCACGGTCGGGCCGCCGCGCGGGCTGCTGATGCCCAGGTGGCCGTCGACGGTCCGGATCCGCTCGGCCAGGCCGGCCAGGCCGCTGCCGCCCGCGATCCGGGCGCCGCCGCGGCCGTCGTCGCTGACCCGCAGCCGGACCAGGCCCGGCACGTGCACGGCTTCCAGCGTGGCCTGCCGCGCGCCGCTGTGCTTGGCCACGTTGGCCAGCAGCTCCGCCGCGCAGAAGTAGGCGATGGTCTCGATGGCCGCCGCCGGCCGCCGGGGCAGGTCGATGATGACCTCCACCGGCACGCCACTACGGGCGGCCAGGGTCTGCAGCGCCGTGCCCAGGCCGCCGTCCAGGACCGGCGGGTGGATGCGGCGGGCCAGGGCGCGCAGCTCGATGATGGCCTGCTTGGCGCTGTGATGCGCCGCGTCGACCAGCTCCAGCGCCCGCTCGAAGTCGTCCGGCGCGGCCGCGCCGGCCGTGCCGCCCAGCTTCTCCCTGGCCAGGCCCAGCTTCATGGCGACAGCCACCATCTGGGCCTGCGCCCCGTCGTGCAGGTCGCGCTCGATGCTGCGCAGCCGCGCGGCCGAGTCGTCCACGGCCGCGGCCCGGGTCCGCTCCAGCTCGCGTACCCGCTGCGGCAGCGAGACCGGCCCCAGCAGCCGGGTGATCAGCGCGACGTCGAGAGAGTTGACCGCCCACGTCAGCCGCGGCCCCGCTCTCACCATCAGCGCGCCGAGCGGGATCATTAGGAAGGTGTAGGGCAGTACGTCAGGGGCGGCCGGCAGGCCGATGTTGATCACGATCCCGTGCCGGGCCAGCTCATGGAAGACCGACCAGAACAGCGGGTACCCCAGGTAGAGCAGGCCGAGCCCCCACGGCGCCGCCAGCGCGGCCAGGCCCAGCAGCGCGACCGGCAGCTTCAGCAGCAGGTAGGCCCGCGCCCGCCAGCCCGCCGGGTCGGTCAGCACGGCCCGGATCCAGCCCAGACGGCCGGGCAGCGGCCGCAGCGGCGGCGGCGCCGCCACGTGCACGCCGATGACCCGCCGGGCCAGGCCGCGGCTGACCCCGCCCAGCCAGCGCGCGCCCAGCGCCGACCCGATGAGCAGCGGGAGGCCGATCACCAGGCCGGCACCGGTCAGCGACAGGCCGAGGCCGGCGACGACCGTGACAACCGCGAAGGCGCAGCCGGCGATGGCCAGCAGCGGGTTCAGCGCGGCGTAGGCGCGCTGGCGGCGGGCCACCCGGCTGAACGGGCCCCGCAGCGCCTGCAGCAGGACCCGCCGGCGCCCGGCCCGGTCCCGGGGCAGCATCACCTCGGGCTCCGCGCCGCCCGGCGAGGCAAGCGTGCCCGGCCATGCTGCGCCGGGACGGTGCGCGGCCGGCTGCGACGCAGCGGCCAGCGAATCCGGCTCCAGGGGGACGGCGCCCATAATGTCATTGTGCTCTGGCCGGCGTGCCGATGAAATGCTCATGTCTTGATGCTCGCGGCCGGCAACGCCACGAGCCATCGGGCCGCCACCCCGGTTCGGCGTACGGCTAGCACGACCCGGGTCGGCCCGGCCCGGCCGGGCGGTGGAGGATCGGTGGAGGATGATGAAGTCATGACCTCCGATAACGCCGCGTCCGGCAGCGCCGCGCCCGGCCCTGGCCGCGGCGGGCCGCCCGGGGCTGGCTCGCCGGCCCGCGACGACCAGCCGGCCCTGCCGTTGCGCAGCACGGACGAGAGCGACACGGGCTGGGGCGACCCGCCCGAGCCCGACGACGAGGAGCGGCTGCGCGCCGATCGCCCGCCGCACTGGGACGGCTCCTAGCTCTCCCGGTGCAGCCACGCCAGCAGGCCGGGCGGGGCCATCGCCGCCATCCGGGCGTACTAGCGGGTCAGCTCCCCGGCTCCCCTCAGCTGAAGCCGGCCGCCTCGCACGCCGCCCGGAATGAGGTGACCAGCGGCAGCGGCCGCAGGCGTGCGCTGGCCTCGGCATAGCTGACCCACTCGAACCGGTCATGCTCGGTGCCGTCGGCGCGGACCTCGGTACCCCAGGGCACTTCCAGCGCGAAGACGGCCCAGGCCACGTCGCTGGTCAGGACCGGCACCGGGCGGGCCGCCAGCCCGGTCTCCTCGGCCAGCTCGCGGGCCGCGCACGCGGCCAGCTCCTCGCCCGGCTTGCGGGACCCGGCCGGCGGGGTCCACGCCCAGTCCCCGTCCCAGGCGGGGCCGCGGCGGCCCCGGTGCAGCAGCACGTACCGCCAGCCCTGCGGCCCCCGGCTGGCCACCACGATGGTGGCGCCGTGCGGCGGCTCCCGGCTGACCGGCTCGCCGTCCCAGGTGGTGAATTCCGCCGCGCCGCCGAAGTCCGCCATTTCCCTATTGTCGCCAGCGCGCCGGCTACCGGCCAGCGTCGCCGGGGCCGGCCGGGCCGGGGCCGGCGGGCTCCGGCCCGGCATCCCACCCCTCTCCCCAGGTCACCTTGCGGGCCCGGCGGTAGTCCGCGCTGCTCTTGCCGATCAGCTGCCGCCCGGTCGTCCCGCGGGCCGTGCACAGGTCCAGCAGCACCAGGTTCTTGCGCAGCTGCGGCCGCCGGATCACCCGCGCCGCCGGCGGCAGCGGGCCGGCTCCGGCCGGTGACGCTCCGCCGCGCACCGCCGCGACATAGCTGAATTTCTCGTCCTCATACGACAGGTCGGCGCCCTTGGCCTGGCGGTGCCGGGCCGAGCGCTGGACCCGGGCCGCGAAATGACACCAGTCGCCGGGTACGGCGACCGGGCAGGCCAGCTGGTGCGGGCACGGGGCCACGACGGTGAGCCCGGCGGCCAGCAGCCGCTGCCGGGCGGCCAGCACCCGGCGATGACCATCCGGGGTTCCCGGTTCCACGATGACCACCGCGCTGGCCCGGGCGGCCAGGGCCGTGAGCTGGTCCTGCTGGGCGGCCGTCAGCTCGCCCAGGATGTAGGCCGCGGTCACCAGGTCGGTCACGGGCACGGCTGCCGGGTCGCCGGCGGCGGGCAGCCGCCAGGGCAGCCAGGTGCCCTGCCGCAGCGCGGCGGCCGGCGACGCCGCGCAGATGGACCGCCCCAGGCTGATCGCCGCCGCGGCCTGCTCATAGAGGGTGACCGTGCTCAGGCCCGGCAGCTCGGCCGCCACGGCCCAGGCCGCGCCGCCCGTGCCGGCGCCCAGGTCGGCCAGGCTGGCGGGGGCCCAGCCCGGCAGCGCCCGCCGCACCTCGGCGATGGCGGCCCGCACCGCGGCGGCCGTGGCCGGCATCCGGTAGGCGGCATAGGCAGCGGCATCCCGGCCCGATGCCAGCAGCGGCCGGTCCGGGTAGGCGCCGGACCGGTAGGCCGTCATGAGCCGCTGCACGCCGGCGCTGAGGCTGGCGCCGGGCTGGCCGGCCAGGGCCGCATCGATGGCGGCCTGCAGCTGCGCGTCGCCGGTCACAGCCGGGCCTCGGCCCGGCGAGCCCAGATCTCCTCGACGGTTCCGGGCAGCGACTGGCCGCCGTTGTCCAGCCACAGGCCCAGCCCCGCCAGCTCGCTGGCCAGCAGCGCCGGCAGGTGCCGGAAGTACGGCGCAACCTGCTTACCGGACCGCTGGGCGTCCCGCCGCTCGCTGACCTCCGGTGGCGGCGCGAGCACCACCAGGTGCAGCGGATGCGGGGCCAGGGCCCGCTGCCCGGCCCGCAGCTGCGCCCGGGTCGCCACCGCGCCCTCCAGCACGCAGACATAGCCCGCGGTCACGTAGTTGCGGGCCATGGCGGCCGCGTTGCTGACCGCCAGCTCGGCCTGCCGGGCGGCGGCCGGGCCGGTGTCCTCGGGCGCCGTGCGGCCCGCCACCGTGAAGTGATGAAAGACCATGTCGATGTCGATGTGCGCGGACTGATCGAAATGCAGCGCCAGCAGCCGCCCCGCCGTCGACTTCCCGGCGCCGGGTACGCCGGTGATCAGGAACGCCCCGGCGTGCTCCGGGCCGGGCAGCAGCGTCGCGGCGGCCGCCGCCGCGGTCTCGTCACGCAGCCCCCGCTCCCGCCCGGCGACCATGCCGGGCAGCTGCGCGCCGCAGCCGCACGGGCAGAACTGGCTCTCCTCCACCTGCGCAACGTTAGCGCCGCGCGTGCCTCGGGTACTGTGGCCTGCCCCGGGCACCGGTCAGCGCCTGCCCGGAGCTGAAGGAAGGCGCTTCCGGGTGTCAGATTCCGCCGCCGCAGCGCAGCACGAGCCCGTCGTAGCGGCGCGGCTGCGCGCCGCGGGCTGCGTTTTCGCCGAGGACGAGGCGCGGCTGCTCCTGTCGGCGGCCGGGACCCCGGCCGAGCTGGAGGAGCTGGTCAGCCGCCGCGTCGCCGGCCAGCCGCTGGAGCATCTCCTGGGCTGGGCGCAGTTCTGCGGCCTGCGGATCGCCGTCGGTCCGGGCGTGTTCGTGCCCCGGCCTCGCACCGAGTTCCTGGTCCGGCACGCCGCCGCCCTGGCCCGCGGGACGGCCCGGCCGGTCATCGTGGACCTGTGCTGCGGCTCCGGGGCCATCGGCGCCGCGCTGGCGGCCGCGCTGCAGCGCAGCGGGCGGGCGCCGGAGCAGCTGCACGCCGCCGATCTTGACCCGGCCGCGGTGGCCTGCGCCCGCCGTAACCTCGCCCCGGCCGGGGGCCAGGTGCACTGCGGAGATCTGTTCGAGCCGCTGCCGGCCGCGCTGGCCGGGCAGGTGAGCATCCTGACCGCCAACGTGCCGTACGTGCCGGCCGGCGAGATCACCCTGCTGCCGGCCGAGTCCCGCGAGCACGAGCCCCGGCTGGCGGTTGACGGCGGGCCGGACGGCCTGGACATCCTGCGCCGGGTCAGCGCCGGGGCGCCGGCCTGGCTGGCGCCGGCCGGGTACCTGCTGAGCGAGGTCAGCGAGCAGCAGGCGGCGACCGCCGCCGGGATCTTCCGCGGTAACGGGCTGGCGCCGCGCATCGTCAGCTCCGCCGGGCTGGCGGCCACCATCGTGACGGGCCAGCAGCCGCCCGCGGGGTAATCCAGCTGCCCCGTTAGGGGCCAAATGGTAGGTTTGTCCCTCGTGATCAGGGCGGCGATAGAGCAGCTGAGCTGGCGATTCGCCAAGCTCTGGGCCGCCGGTACCACCTCGGCGCTGGGCAGCGGGCTGACCCTGGTCGCCGGGCCGCTGCTGGTGGCCGCGCACACCAGCGACCCCCTCCTGGTGTCCGGCGTCTCGGCCGTCTCCTGGCTGCCCTGGCTGCTGTTCGCGCTGCCGGGCGGCGTGCTGGTCGACCGGGTGGACCGGCGGCGGCTGATGCTGGTCATTGACTGGGTGCGGGTCGCCGCGATGGCCGTGCTGACCGTGGCGGTGGCCACCGGGCAGGCCGTGATCCCCGCCCTGTACGCGGTGCTGTTCATCATCAACGCGGGGGAGATTGTCTTCCGGTCGGCCAGCCAGGCGATGGTCCCGGCGGTCGTGCCCCGCGAGGGACTGGAGCGGGCTAACGGCTGGCTGCAGGGCGGCGAGACGCTGACCGGGAACATGGTCGCGGGCCCGCTGGGCGGCTTCCTGTTCGCGGTGGCGGTCAGCCTCCCCTTCCTGGCCAATGCGATCACCTACGCGGTCAGCGCCGTGCTGATCGGCCTGGTCGCCGGCAGCTACCGGCCGCAGAACGCGCGGGCGGCCGCGGCCGGGGCCGGCCGGGTGCGCTCGGTGTGGGCCGACGTCGGCGAGGGGTTCAGCTGGCTGCTCGGGCAGCGGCTGCTGCGCACGATGGCCGTGCTGATCGGGCTGCTGAACGTGACCCTGACCGCGGCGCTCGCGGTCCTGGTGCTGCTGGCCAGGGAGCGGCTGCACCTCGGCTCGGTCGGCTACGGACTGCTGTTCACCAGCATGGCCGTGGGCAGCCTGCTCGGCGCTGCCCTCGGTGACCGGCTCATCCGGTGGGTCACCGCGACCTGGACCATCCGGATCGGGCTGCTGGTCGAGGCAGCCACCCACCTGGCCCTGGCCGCCTCGGCCAGCTGGCTGGTGGTGGGCATCGCGCTGTTCGCCTTCGGAGTGCACAGCTCGCTGTGGAATATCGTCGGCAACTCGCTGCGGCAGCGGCTGACGCCGCCGTCCATGCTGGGCCGGGCCGGCAGCACCACCTTGTTCATCGCGGCGGGCGGCAACTGCGTCGGTGCCCTGCTCGGCGGTGCGATCGCGACCCGGTTCGGGGTGACCGCGCCGTACTGGACCGGGTTCGCCGTCGCCCTCATCGTGGCCGCGCTGACCTGGCGGGTGTTCAGCCGCGACACCGTGGCCAGCGCCTACGCCGAGCCCGCGCCCGCGTAAGGTCGTCAGCAGGACCATGACCAGCCCGGGGGCCACCGCGGAGCGGCGATGAGCGACATCCTCAGCCAGGGCGGCGAGCCAGGCCCGCGCCGCCCGTGGCGGCGCTGGATGGCGGTCCTGGCTGCCCTGGCCGTGGTGGTCGTGGTCGTCGTCGAGCAGCACCCCGGGCACCGGCCGGCGCCGCGGCGGCCCGGCGTGCCGGGATCGCTGCCGGCGGTGGGCGGCATCGTCGGCGACCCGGCGGCCGCGCCGGCGGGCCCGGACGGGATCACCGGGCCGACCCGGCCGTGGTCGGCGCAGCTGCGCCTGCCCGTCGGCGGAGCGCAGCCCGCCTGGCTGTGGCCGGCCACCGGCCGGACCCAGCTGATCGGCGGCCTGCCCCCGGACCCGGCCGGCTATCAGTTCGCCCGGGCCGGCGGCGGCTGGGTGATCACGCCCGGCCCGGCCGCCGGCCAGTGCGGCAGCTGCGCGGGCCTGCCGGGGCCGGTCTACTTCCTCGGCGACCAGGCCGGCGCGGCGACCCGGATCGGCCAGGCCAGCACGGCCGCGCCCGCCGCCGCGCCGCGGGCCGTGTGGCTGATCAGCTACCTGCCGGGCGCTGACCCCGGCGCCAGCTCGGCAACCGCCCAGCAGGTCAGCAGCACGGGAGCCGCGATCGGACCGCGGCTGAGACTGCCGGCCGGGTACCTGATCGTCCGCGGCACCGCCGGCGGCCTGCTGCTGGCCCCGCTCCGGCCGCGGGCCAACCTGACCGCGGACCGGCTGTGGAACCCGGCCGCGCCGCGCGGCGGCCGGGAGTTCCCTGGTGTCGTCGCGGCCGGGCCGGGCCAGGTCGCCTGGGGGCAGCAGTGCACCCCGCGCTGCCGGCTCCAGGTGCTGAACCTGGCCACCGGCCGGACGACCCGGGTCGTCTTGCCGGCCGGCAGCTCGGCAGCCGGCGGCACGTTCAGCCCCGACGGGCAGCTGCTGGCGCTGCAGGTGAGCTCCGGCCCCGGCGGCGACGGCGGCGGGCAGGCCATCCGGCTGGGCGTGGCCGCCGCGGCCAGCGGCCGGCTCACCCTGGTGCCGGGCACCTTCGTCAGCAGCGACGCCCTGGCCGGGTTCGGCTGGCCCGGAGCCGGCCACAGCCTGGTGGCCGAGCTCAGCTTCACGACCAAGGTGCAGCTGGCGGCCTGGCAGCCCGGCGCAGCCCGGCTGGCCGTCGTGGCCGTCGCCCCCCGGCAGCGGTCCGCCGCGCTCGTCACCGGCTAGCCGGCGGCTTGACAGGATCTTTGCCCGCGCCGGATCGCTTGTTAGCGGTGCTAAATGTATTGTTAGCCAAGCTAACGTTGATGATGGATGAGGTGCGCGACATTTCCCTGGCCGGCCGCCTGCAGTTCCAGCCGCGGCAGATGACCTCCTCGCTGCGCCACCGCAACTACCGGCTGTTCTTCTGCGGCCAGCTCGTCTCGGTGGCCGGCACCTGGATGCAGACCGTGGCCCAGTCCTTCCTGGTCCTGGGCATGACGCACAGCGGGACGCAGCTGGGCCTGACCACGGCGGCCCGGTTCGCGCCGATGTTCTTCTTCGGCCCGGCGGGCGGCCTGATCGCCGACCGGGTGGACAAGCAGCGGGTGCTGTATGTCACCCAGACCCTGGCCGGCCTGCTGGCGGCGGTCTTCGCGGTACTGATCGCCACGCACTCCATAGAGCTGTGGACGGTCTACGCGCTGGCCATCGCGCTCGGCTTCGTGAACGTGTTCGACAACCCGGCCCGGCAGAGCTTCATCTCCGAGATGGTGCCGCCGGGCGACCTCCCGAACGCGGTGACCCTCAGCTCGGTCTCCGTCAACATGGCCCGTATCTTCGGCGCGGCCCTCGGCGGGGTGATCGCCGCCGCGCTGGGGCTGGCCCTGTGCTTCGGGTGCAACGCGCTGTCGTTCGCCGCGGTGGTGATCTCGCTGGCGGCGATGCGCACCGCGGACCTGTTCCCGGCGCGCAGGGTGCCGCGACGGCGCCGCCAGGTCCGGGAAGGCATCAGCTATGTCCGGGCGACGCCGGAGCTGCTCATCCCGCTGGTGATGATCGCGGTGATCGGCGCGCTGGCCTGGGAGTTCCCGGTGTCGCTGCCGCTGATGGCGCGCAGCGCCTTTCACGGCGGGGCGCGCACCTACGGCCTGATGGCCTCGGTGATGGGCGTCGGCGCGGTGGCCGGCGGGCTCGTCTCCGCGGCCCGGCCCCGGCTGCGGGCCCGCGCGCTGTGCCTGGCCGCGCTGGGCTGGGGAGTGGCCATCCTGGCCGCGGCGGCGGCCCCGAGCCTGCCGCTGGAGCTGGCCGCGCTGCTGTTCGTCGGATACGGCAGCATCACCTTCAACTCGCTGGCCAAGACCACCCTGCAGCTGGCCGCGGTGCCGACCATGCGCGGCCGGGTCATGGCGCTGTGGGCGCTGGCCTGGCTGGGCTCGACGCCCGTCGGCGGGCCGATCGTCGGCTGGGTCGGCCAGGATGCGGGGCCCCGCTGGGCCCTGGTCCTGGGCGGCCTGGCGGCCATGCTGTCGGGCGCCCTCGCGCTGCCGGCGCTGACCCGGATCGACCGGCGGGCCGCGGGCCGGCAGCAGGCCGCGCCCGGCCATCCGGCCGCGGCGGGCCAGCTGGCTGGCCCGGGCGCCGGGACCCGCCCGCCGCAGGCGGCGCCGGGCCCGGCCCGGATGCCCGGATCGCCGGCCGCCTGACCGGTAAGCCACAATGCCGGGGTGGAGGACATCAACCTGGCCGGCCAGGTAGTCATCGTCACCGGCGCCTCGTCGGGAATCGGGACCGCGACCGCCCGGCTGCTGCACGCGGCGGGCGCCCGCCCGGTGCTGGTCGCCCGCCGGGCAGACCGGCTCCGGCAGCTCAGCGCGGAGCTAGACGGCGCGCTGGCGCTGCCGGCGGATGTCACCGACCGCGCGGTGGCCGGCCAGCTCGTCGCGGCCGCGCTGGACCGGCATGGCCGCGTCGACGGGCTTGTCAACAACGCCGGGGTGAGCCTGCACACGCCGCTGGAGCAGCTGAGCCTGGACGAGTTCCGGACGGTGCTGGACCTCAACGTGGTCGCCGTCGTGGCCATGATGCAGGCCGTGCTGCCCGCCATGCGCGCCGGGCGCGGCGGCCGGATCGTCAACATCAGCTCCGGCACAACCCGCGGGGCGCCGCCCGGAGTCGGCGCCTACGCCGCGACCAAGGCGGCCGTCAACATGCTCTCCGCGGTGGCCCGCCAGGAGCTGGCCGCCGATGGGATCGCGGTGTCGGTCGTGCTGCCCTCGATCACGGCCACCGAGTTCGCCGGCAGCCGGTTCAAGCTCGGCGTCGAGATGCGGCCGGGGATGATCGCGCACAGCCCGGAGTACGTCGGCGGGGTCATCCTGCGCGCGCTGCGCACCGGCGAGGAGCGCATCGACATCCCGCACGGACCCGAGCAGCCCGGTTTCGCCGCGGCCGGGGGCGGGGCGGGCTAGAGGCGCATGGCACCGGGCAGCCAGAAGTAATACAGGCAGCCGATGCCGATCAGGTAGGCCAGCAGCACCAGCGTCCAGCCCATGTTGTAGCGGATCACCTGGCCCTCGTTCCGCACGAACCGGGTCGTGGAGACCCCGACGCTGGCGGTCTGCGGCGCGACCGGCTTGCCCACCTCGGCGCCGACGGAATTCAGCGACGGGAACAGCAGCAGCGGCGCGTGCAGCAGCCGTGCTACTGACAGCTGAAACTGCCCGAAGACGGCATTGGAGGAGGTATTGCTGCCCGACAGCGCCACGGCGATCCAGCCCAGGATGGCGGCCAGCAGCACATAGCTGGTGCCCACCTGGGCGAAGCCATTGGCCATCGAGTTGGCCATCCCGGAGTAGCTGAACACGTAGGCCAGCCCGAAGATGAACGGGCCGACCAGCAGCGCGCCCCACATCTGGCGGGCGGTGTCCCGGAACACGGTCGCCAGCTGGCGGCCGCCGGGTCGCAGGACCAGCAGGATGATAATCCAGGAGGCGAGGATGGCGGTGCCGGCCACGAAGGGCGCGAACTTCCAGGACGACTCCGCCGCGCCGCCGAGTGAGCCGGTCGCGGTCACCGACGGCTCGAACGGAACGTAGCCCGGCAGCGGGGACCAGGGCCCGGTCCAGGCCACGACCACGCCGATGAGGATGACGAACGGCACCAGGGCGCGGATCACCCGGCGGCCCCCGGCCGGGCCGTGCTGGTCGTCGGGAACGGCGGCTGCCGCCGCGGCCTCATCGGGGGTCAGCTCGCGCCCGCCGAAGCCGAGCACGGTCCTCGGCCGCCACACCCGCAGCAGCCCGAGCAAGGCGGCGAAGCAGACCAGCGACCCGATGATGTCGGGCAGGTACGGGCCGACGAACTCCGCGATGGGGAACTGGCCGGCGATGTAGCCCAGCGAGCCGACGACCGCCAGCGGCCAGCCGTCCCGCAGCCCGCGACGGCCGCTGACCAGGTAGATCAGCACCCACGGGGGCAGCAGGGCGAGGATCGCGACGATCTTGCCGATCGACGCCGAGAGGGACATCAGCGGCAGCCCGGTCACGGCCGCCAGCCCGATGATGGGTGCGCCCAGGGCCCCGAACGAGACGGGAGCGTTGTTGGCGATCGCCGCCACGCGGACCGCGGCTAGGTCAGCCACGCCGAGCGCGATCAGGATGGGGGCGACCACGGCCCACGGATAGCCGAACCCGACCAGGCCTTCCATGAGAGCCCCGAAGGCCCAGGCCAGCAGCAGTGTCTGGACCCGGATGTCGGCGGTGGCCTGGCGGATCAGCCAGCGCTTGAAGTCCTCGAACGCCCCGGTGACCACCAGGGTGTTGTAGATGATCACCCCCCAGAAGACGATCCAGTCGACCGACCAGACCCCGGTGGCGGCGCCGAGGCCGTAGGACCCCAGGGCGTTGGCGACCGGGGCCCTCCACACGGTGATCCCCAGGATGAGGGTGACCGCCGACCCTAAGATCACGGCCTGCCAGGCGCTGACCCGGAACACGGCCAGCAGCAGCAGCAGGACGACCACCGGGACCAGGGCGAGCAGGGTAGATCCGGCGATGGAGTGCAGCGGGTTCAGGACCTGGGTGAAGGGTTCCATGCTGGTGCTCCTTGTCGGCGGGGCACCGGAATGGCCGGCGGCGGCCGGACCAGGGGCCGTCGAGCCGGCGAGCCAGCCATTAGTCCGGCTTGCCATGGTTACCCTCTGATTCTCCCCCTTTCGGCGTCCCTGGCAAGGTCTGTGCCCGCTACTCCCCGGTGACCTCGGGTGCCGGCGCTGGCGCCCAGCGAGTGTCCAGCTTGCCGAGTTTCCAGTAGCCGATGGCCAGCGCCCAGACGACAACAAACAGGCCGGCGATCACGAAGCCCGCCTTGTTGATGTCGAAGTTCGTCATGAAGCTCCAGAACCCGCCGCGGATGTTCAGCTCGCTGGACAGCAGCCCGACGATCTCGATGGTGCCGATGAGGAAGGCGACGCCGATGGACAGGCCGGTGATGACCAGGTTGTAGTACACCTTGCGGACCGGGCGCGCGAACGCCCAGCCGTAGGCGAAGTTCATGAAGCAGCCGTCCAGGGTGTCAAACAGGGTCATGCCGCCGGCGAACAGCAGCGGCAGGGCCAGCACCGCGTACCACGGCAGCCCCTGGGTGGCGGCGGCCGCGGTGGCGGCCAGGAGCAGGACCTCGGTGGCGGTGTCGAAACCGATCCCGAAGATCAGCCCGACGAAGAACATGTGCCAGGTCTTGGTGATCGAGCGCATCAGCCGCCCGAAGAACCGCCACATCAGGCCGCGGGCCTGCAGTTGCCGCTCGAGTTCCGCCTCGTCGAACAGGCCGGCCCGCAGGCCGCGGAACACCTTGAAGATCCCGGCCAGCACGACGACGTTGAGCGCGGCGATCAGGTACAGGAAGCCGGCCGCCATCGAGGTGCCGACCACGCCGCCCACGGTCTCGAACCCGGAGCCGGGATCCACGACCGCGCCGAACACCGCCTTCGCGGCGACCGCCAGCCCGGCGCCGACCACGACCAGGATGGTGGAGTGGCCCAGGGCGAAGAAGAACCCGGTGGCCAGCGGACGCCGGCCGTCCGACATGAGCTTGCGGGTGGTGTTGTCGATGGCCGAGATGTGGTCGGCGTCGAAGGCGTGCCGGGCGCCCAGGGTCCAGGCGGTGAACGCCACGCCCAGCCCGAGGCCCAGTCCCTGGTAGCGGAAGTGATGCGGCAGCACCGCGAGCACGAAGATGCCCCAGCCGCCGAGGTTGAGCGCCGCTATGACCAGCGCCATCGCGCTGAAGCGGCCCCACTCGGCCGCACTCAGCGAGGACATGCCCGCGCGGAGCCGGCCGCCGCGCCGCTGCATCGTGCTGTCCAACCCGCTGCGCCTCCTGATCAGCGGAGGGCGGGCAGGATCAGGCGGGCCGGCTGCCCGGCCGCGCGAACCGCCCTTCCTCCGAGGACTGGTGTCGTCGCCGCGGGCAGCCCAGGCGACCGGACTCATCCCCTCGGAGGGGGCATCACCGTTGCGGGACAGCGCCGGGTTTGCACCGGCTTCGCTGGACTGCCTGCCACCCCGGCCTGCAAGCCGGGGCACCGAGGAAGTTACCGAGCCGCAGCTCCCGTCGTCAAGTCTGATTGGATGATCATCAATTGCGAACCATTCGCGCGGGTCTGGCACACTGAGGTCGTGCACCTGCTGCCCGCCGATCGCGCGGATCACCGGATTATCGATTCCGAACGTGTCTGCCAGGCCATCGCCGCTCTCGGCGACCCCGGCGCCGTGCGGGTCCGCGCGCAGCAGTTCGCCGTGCTCGCCGACCCGACCCGGCTCGCCCTGCTGACCTGCATCAGCGCGGCCGGGCCGATCAGCGTCTCCGACCTGGCCGCGGCTACCGGACTGAACGACACCACCGTCTCGCAGGCCCTGCGCTACCTGCGGGCCACGCAGATCGTGACGGCTGAGCGCGACGGCCGGGTCATCCGGTACCTGCTGGCCGACACCCCCGTCGCCGCCCTGCTGCCGGCCGCTGTTCCGCACCCTGCCTGACCCGTGCCGGTCCTGCTGCGCGGCGGGCTGGTCGCGGACGGGATCGCGGCCACGACCTTCCGGGCTGACCTGCTGACCGACGGGCCCCTGATTGCCGCTGTCGGGCCGGGCCTGGCGGCACCGGACGGCTGCACGGTCACCGACCTGGCGGCCGGGAGCGTGATCTGCCCCGGGTTCATCGACGCGCACGCTCACGCCGAAGGCCCGCTGCTGTCCGCCGGGCGGGTCGACGGCGCGCTGGCCCAGGGCGTGACCACCCTGGTCGTCGGCCAGGACGGGCAGTCGTGGATCGGCGCCAGCGCGGCCACCGCCGGCTACCTGAGCCAGTACTTCGGGCCGGTGAACGGACCGCTGGAGCCAGCCCGCGACTTCAGCGTCGCTGACTTCGGCGCGGCGGTGTCCGGGCGGCTGGCCCAGAATGTCGCCGTGCTCGCCTCACAGGGCACCATCCGGCACAACGTGGCCGGCCCGGCCGCGGCGCCGCTCGGGAGCGCGGCGCTGGCGGCGGCCCGGCGGCAGGTCGAGGCCGCGCTGGCCGACGGCGCCGTCGGCCTGTCCAGCGGGCTGGACTACCTGCCGAGCCGGCTGGCCGGCGTTGCGGAAATGGCCGCGGTGGCCGCGCCGCTGGCCGCCGCGGGGCGGCCCTATGTCTCGCACCTGCGCGGCTACGGGCCGGACGTCGGCGCCGGCCTGGCCGAGCTGATCGCGGTCGGCCGCCGCGCCGGGGTCCGGGTGCACGCCTCGCATCTGTGGGGCGCGCCGGCCGACATCAGCGCCGCCTTCGACGCCGCAGACGCGGCGGGCGTGCCGCTGACCTATGACAGCTACCCCTATCGCCGGTCCAGCTCGATCCTGGCCATGCTGGTGCTCCCGGCCGAGGTGCAGGCCGGCGGAACGGCGAGCACGCTGGCGGCGCTCGGGCAGTCCCGGCAGCGGGCCGCGCTGCTGGCCACCGAGCTGCTCGGCGACGAGTTCCTCAGTCACGTCTACCTGGGCTGCCTGCCGGATGCGGAGGCACGCTGGGCCGGGCTGAGCGTGACCGAGGCGGCGCACCGGGCCGGGCGCGGTGCGGGGGAGTGGACCCTGGACCTGCTGGCCCGCTCGCAGCTGGGCGTCGGGGCGCACCTGGACCGGACCGGCCTGGCGGCCGCGGACATCGCGTGGCTGGCCGCAGGGGAGCGCCAGTGCGCGGGCTCCGACGGCATCTACGCCGGCCAGCACCCGCACCCGCGCGGCTACGGCGCGTTCGCCCGCCTCGGGGCGCACTACCTGGCCGCGGGGCCGGAGGCCGGCTACCCCCTGCTGGCCCGGCACCTGGCCGCCCGGGCTGCCGATATCTACGGCCTGCGCAGTCGCGGCCGGATCGCCCCCGGCCTGGCCGCCGACCTGTGCGTGATCGGGCCCGGCGGCCTGACGGAGCGGGCTACCTACGCCGCGCCGCGGCAGGCCGCCGCCGGCGTGGACCTGGTCCTGGTTGGCGGGGTCCCGGTGTGGCGGTCGGGCGCCCCGGTGGCCGGCGGCCGGCCCGGCCGGCTGATCAGCTCCTAGGCGTGCCCGGCGGCCGCGCTCCGCCGCGGACGGCGCTGTCCCGCCGAGCGGCCAGTCATCCGGCAATCGGCCGTTACCAGGCAGGATGACCGCTTTCCGCGCTTTTGCTGAACGGCCAGGATCCTGCGAAGCTGACCC
Source organism: Streptosporangiaceae bacterium (assembly GCA_036490755.1). GTDB lineage: Bacteria > Actinomycetota > Actinomycetes > Streptosporangiales > Streptosporangiaceae > DASUBV01. Next base: position 6,737 of record DASXDJ010000081.1, on the reverse strand, counting down.
CCGAAGAGGGGGAGTGACAGATGCCGAGCCAGCTGCCCCGGGGCCGGGGCCGCCCGACGATGAAGGATGTCGCCGCGCATGCCGGCGTGGCGCTGAAGACGGTGTCTCGGGTGGTCAACGACGAGCCCGGCGTGGCGCCCGCCAAGGCGGCCCGGGTCCGGATCTCGATCGAGGAGCTCGGTTTCCGGCGCAATGACGGCGCCCGGCTGCTGCGCACCGGGCAGACGGCCTCCGTCGGGCTGGTCCTGGAGGACATCGGCGACCCGTTCTACTCGGCCCTGTCCCGCGCCGTGGAGGACGTGGCGCACCAGCACGGCTCGCTGCTGTTCACCGGATCCAGTGACGAGCAGCCGGGCCGGGAGCAGCAGCTGTCCCTGGCGTTCTGCGCGCGGCGCGTCGACGGGCTGATCATCGTCCCGGCGGCGGCCGACCACCGCTACCTGCTCCCCGAGATCGAGGCCGGGATGGCCGCGGTGTTCGTGGACCGGCCGGCCGGGATGATCGAGGCGGACGCCGTGCTCACCGACAACATCACCGGAGCCCGGGCCGGCGTCGCGCACCTGATCAGCCACGGCCACCGGCGGATCGGCTATATCGGCGACGCGGCCGGCATCTACACCGCGCGGCTGCGCTACCGCGGTTACCTGGACTCCATGACGGAGGCCGGGCTGGCTGTCAGCGAGTCCTGGGTCGCGCAGGCCCCCCCGGATCCCGCCGGGATCGCGCGTGCGGTGGCCGGCATGCTCGGCGGGCCGGCCCCGGTCACCGCCGTGTTCTGCGGCAACAACCGGTCCGCCGTGCTGACGCTGCGCGAGCTGGCCCGGGCCGGGGTCCGGCCCGCCCTCGTCAGCTTCGACGACTTCGAGCTGGCCGACCTGCTCACTCCGGCGGTTACGGTCGTGGCCCAGGACCCCGCTGAGATGGGCCGCGTTGCCGCCGAGCTGCTGTTCCGGCGGCTGGCCGGCGAGCACGGCCCGGCCCAGCGAGTCGAGCTGCCGACCCGGCTGCTGGCCCGCGGCTCGGGCGAGATCCCGCCCGGCAGCTGACTCAGGGCGCGACGCTCACCACGCGCACATCGTCCACCTGGGCCGACAGCGCCTCACGGCCCTCGGCGGCCAGCGCCTCGTCGGTGATCACGGTGTCCGCGGCCGCCAGCGGGCCGATGATGTGCAGGCCCACGGTCCGCCACTTGGTGTGGTCGGCCAGCACCACGACCCGGCGGGCGTGCGCGATGAAGGTCCGGTTGGTTTCTGCCTCGGAGATGTTCGGCGTGGTCAGCCCCGCCACCGGGTCCATCCCGTGCACGCCCAGGAACAGCAGGTCGACATACATCGAGCGCAGGGTGGCGTCGGCGGTCGGCCCGACCAGCGCGTCCGACGGCGTCCGGTAGTCGCCGCCGGTGAGGATGACCGGCGACCGCCCGTCCCCGGCGCGCTGCAGCTCGGTCCACGCCTGCACCGAGTTGGTGACCACCGTCACGCCCCGGACCTGGGCTAGCTTGCGGGCCAGCATGCAGGTCGTGGTGCCCGCGGACAGGCCCACCGCCGAGCCCGGCTTGATCATGGCCGCGGCGGCGTCAGCGATCGCGGTTTTCTCCGGCTGCTGGCACAGGACCTTCTTGTCGAAGCCGGGCTCCTCGACGCCCCGCTGGGCCAGCACCGCGCCGCCGTGCACGCGCTCCAGCAGGCCGTCGCTCTCCAGGCCGGCCAGGTCGCGGCGGATGGTCATCTCAGAGACGGACAGCTGCTCGGCCAGCACTGAGATCAGCGCTGAGCCGTTGCGCTGCAGCTCATCGAGGATGCGCTGTTTCCGGAGCACTGCCAGCATGCTGCACATTCCGCCCGGGTGTGTGAGCTTATGTTCAGGAATGATCTTAGCCCGGGCGGGCCGGCGCACCGGGAGGGCTCCGGCCAGGCTCACATAGGCTGCTGGGGTGCAACTACGTGCCCTGCTGCTGGAGAACATCCACCCCGACGCCGCGGCCCGGCTGTCCAAGGACGGCTACCAGGTCGAGACGGCCAGCCGGGCGCTGGCTGAGGATGAGCTGATCGCCGCCATCGGCGGCGTTCACCTGCTCGGCATCCGCTCCGGCACCCAGGTGACCCAGCGGGTCCTGGACGCCGCGCCGGACCTGCTGGCCGTCGGCGCGTTCTGCATCGGCGTCAACCAGATCGACCTGCCCGCGGCCTCGGCCAGGGGCGTCGCGGTGTTCAACGCCCCGTTCTCCAACACCCGCAGCGTGGTGGAGATGGCCGTGGCCGAGATCATCGCCCTGACCCGCCGGCTGACGCCCAAGAACTCCCAGATGCACGCCGGGGTGTGGGACAAGTCGGCGGCCGGCAGCCATGAGGTGCGCGGCCGGCGGCTCGGGATCGTGGGCTACGGCAACATCGGCGGCCAGCTGTCGGTACTGGCCGAGGCGCTGGGCATGACGGTGTTCTTCTACGACACCGCCGACAAGCTGGCGCTGGGCAATGCCCGGCGGTGCGGCACGCTCGAGGAACTGCTGGAGATCTGCGATGTGGTCACCCTGCACGTGGACGGCCGGCCGGGCAACAGCGGCCTGTTCGGCGAGGGCGAGTTCGCGGCCATGCGGCCGGGCAGCATCTTCCTGAACCTGTCCCGCGGGTTCGTCGTGGACCATGGCGCGCTGCGCCGGCATATCGAGTCCGGCCACCTGGTGGGGGCGGCCGTAGACGTGTTCCCCGCCGAGCCGCGCAGCCGCGGCGAGGAGTTCGCCTCCGAGCTGCGGGGGCTGCCGAATGTCATCCTGACCCCGCACGTCGGCGGGTCGACCGAGGAGGCCCAGCAGGACATCGGCGAGTTCGTGGCCGGCAAGCTGCACGACTTCCTGGCGGCGGGCACCTCCGCGCTGAGCGCGAACCTGCCGGTGGTGGCGCTGCCACGGACCCCGGGCACGCACCGGCTGGCTCACCTGCACCGCAACGTGCCCGGCGTGCTGGCCACGATCAACCAGGTGCTGGCCGAGCACCGGGTCAACATCGAGGGCCAGCTGCTCGGTACCCGCGACGACCTGGGCTACGTGCTCACCGACATCGGCACCGAGTACACCGGCGACATGCTGGACAGCCTGCGCAACCTGGATGTCACCATCTGCCTGCGCACCACCCGCCCCGCCTGACGGCCGGGCCCCCGGGCCAGCACTGACTAGCTGCCGGGCGCGGTCACGAAGTCGATCAGCTCCTCGACCCGGCCCAGGAAGGCCGGCTCCAGGTCGGTGAAGGAGCGCACCGCGCCCAGGATGCGCTGCCAGGCGGCGCCGGTGTTTTCCGGCCAGCCCAGGGCGGCCAGGACGCCTTCCTTCCACGGCTGGCCGCGCGGCACGTGCGGCCAGCGCGGGATGCCCACCGCGACCGGCCTGACCGCCGCCCAGACGTCGATGTAGGGGTGCCCGACGATCAGCACGTGCGGCGAGGACACCTGCGCGGCGATCCGGCTTTCCTTCGACCCGTCCACCAGGTGATCGACCAGCACGCCCAGCCGCCGTCCCGGCTCGGGCCCGAACTCGGCCGTGATCGCGGGCAGGTCATCCACGCCGCCCAGGTACTCCACGACCACGCCGACGTCGCGCAGGTCGTCGCCCCAGATCTTCTCGACCAGCTCGGCGTCGTGGCGGCCCTCGACGTAGATCCGGCTGGCCCGCGCGACCCGGGCCCGGCTCACCGGGGCGGCGACCGAGCCCGAGGCGGTCCGGCCGTGGCCCGCGGGCCGGGCCGGGCCGGGCCGTACCAGCCGGACTCGCTGGCCCTCCAGCAGGAAGATCCCGTCCAGCGGGAAGACCCGCAGCTTGCCGTACCGGTCCTCGAGGGTGACGGCGTCCTTCTCGCAGAACATCACCGCGCCGCAGAACTGTCCCGCGCCGTCCTCGACGACCAGGCCGCGCTCGGCCGGGACGCAGGGCAGCTCGGCCGGGCGGCGCGGCTGCGGTGCCAGCACGTCAGGTCCGTACGACACGCTGCGCAGCGGCGGCCGGCCGCCGGGCTGAGCCATGCTTGCGGGCCGCCTGGTCAGCTGGCCAGGGTCGCGTCGAGGGTGATCTCCGGCACGCCGGCCAGCGCCCGGCTCACGATGCAGCCGGTCTTGGCGGCCGCGGCGGCCTCGGCGAACTCGGCTCCGCTGAGGCCGGGAACCCGGCCGGTGGTGACCAGGTCGATCCGGGTGATGGTCGGAGCCCCGTCCACGTTCCGCAGCGTGACCGTGGCGTTCGTCTGCACCGAGTCCGCCGGGTGCCCGTCCTTGGCCAGCATGTTGGACAGCGCCATGGAGAAGCACGACGCGTGCGCGGCCGCGATCAGCTGCTCGGGATTGGCGCCGGGACCGTCCTCGAACCGGGACTTGAAGGAGAACTCCCCGCTGATGGTGTCACCGGCAGTAAACGTGCCGGATCCGGTCGGCAGGTCACCCTTCCACTCCGCGCTTCCCTTGGCCGGCATGATGACCTCCTGGAGGTGTCGCGATGATCGCTATCTGGTGCCGCCGCGCGCGGGCGATGCGGTGCCTGCGCGACTCGGCAGCCGCTGCGCACTCTACCGGGCGCCCGGCGCGAGGACCGCGCACAGGCGGGCGATAGCCGTCGTGAAGGCACTCGGGGCGGGCGCGGCGAACCCGACCACCAGCGCCGGCCGGGCGCCGGGCGCGCTGTGGCCGGCGGCGAACTCACTCAGCCCGGCGACGGCCAGGCCGCGGGCCGCGGCGGCGGCGATCACCTCGTCCTCGGCGCGCCCGGCCGGGAGCTCGACCACGGCGTGCAGGCCGGCCGGCACGCCGGCCAGCCGCGCGCCGGGCACCTGCTCACGCAGCGCTGTAGCCAGGTACTCGCGCCGCCGCCGGTAGCTCAGCCGGCAGCGCCGCACGTGCCGGTCATAGCCGCCGGAGCGCAGCAGCCCGGCCAGGGTGAGCTGGTCGAGCACCGGGCCGTGCCGGTCGGCCAGTTCCCTGGCCGCGGTCAGCTCGGCGGTCAGGCCGGGCGGGACGGCCAGCCAGGCCAGCCGCAGCGCGGGAGCCAGTGTCTTGCTGGCGGTGCCGGCGTAGACGACACTGCCGGGCGCCAGCGCCTGCATGGCCCCGACGGCCTGGCGGTCGTAGCGGAACTCGCCGTCGTAGTCATCCTCGATGATCGTCGCCCCGGTCTCCGCGGCCCAGCCGGCGGCGCGGGTGCGGCGGGCCGCGGCCAGCGGCACCCCGGTCGGGAACTGATGGGCCGGAGTGAGCAGCGCGGCCGCAGCGCCGTCCAGGCCGGCCAGCACCGCGCCGCCGGCATCCACCGGGACGGGCCGGACCGTCAGCCCGGCCGCGGTGATGACCTGCCGGTGATGGCGGTGACCGTAAGCCTCGACCGCCATGGTCGTCGCGCCGCGCGCGGCCAGCACCCGGCTGAGCAGCGCGAGTGCCTGGGTGAAGCCGGCGCAGACGAGCAGGTGCTCAGGGTCGGCCCGCACGCCGCGGGCCCGGGCCAGGTACTCGGCCAGTGCCTGGCGCAGCTCGGGCTGCCCGCGCGGGCCGGCGTAGCCGAGGGCGGAGGCCGGCGCCGTGGCCAGGGCGCGGCGGGCGGCGGCCAGCCAGGCACTGGCCGGGAACGCGGACAGGTCCGGCGTGCCCGGCAGCAGGCTGTGCCGCAGCGCGGCCGCCGGGTCCGGGGCCGGCGGCGGGCTGGCCGGGCGGGCGACCACCCGCCCGGCGACCCGGGTGCCGGACCCGCGCGCGGCGGCCAGCCAGCCCTCGGCGATGAGCTGGCCGTAGGCATCGGCGACCGTGTTGCGGGCCAGGTCCAGGTCGGCGGCCAGCGCCCGCGAGGACGGCAGCCGGGCGCCCGGCGCCAGGCGGCCGGCCTGGATGGCCGCCCGGAGCGCGTCCTCCAGGCCGCGGCGGACCGGGCGGTCCGGCGCGAGTTCCAGGTGCAGGTCGCTTCCGGCGCCCCGGCGACCGGCCCCCCGGGGCCCGGCCGGCGTCCCGGCGGGTCCGGGCGCCTCAGAAGTGGCCCAGGTTTCCTGCATCAATGCGGACCTTACCAGTGGGCCATATTGGCCGTAGCGTGGCGGTCATGAGCACAACTACTGACACCACCAGCCAGATCCCGGTCCGCCTCGACTTCGACGCCCGCGCCGCAGTGTTCTCCCGGGCCATGGGGCACCTGGACGGCGCCGCCACCAAGGAACTGGACCGGGCCGGCATCGACCCGAAGCTGCGCGAGCTGATCCGGATCCGCGCCTCGCAGATCAACGGCTGCGCCTACTGCATCGACATGCACTCCAAGGACGCCCGCGCCATCGGCGAGACCGAGCAGCGGCTGTACGCCCTGCCGGCCTGGGCCGAGACGCCGTACTTCACTGCCCGCGAGCGCGCCGCGCTGGCCTTCACCGAGGCCGTGACAATGCTGGCCGCCGACCACGTCCCGGCGAGCGCCTACGAGGCCGTGGCCGCGGAGTTCGCGGAGGAAGAGGTGGCGGCGCTGGTCGCGCTGATCGTCACCATCAACGCCTGGAACGCGATCTCGGTCGCCACCCGGGCCTGGGTGCCCGGTTCCTACCAGCCCTGACCCCGGCTCGCCCTGGGAGGCTCAGGTCGCCAGGCGGGCCGGGAAACCGCCGGTGGCCACCGGGCCCCAGCGCCGCGGCGTGACCCGGATCAGGGACTTGCCCTGGCGGCGCATGGCCTCCCGGTACTCGTCCCAGTCGGGGTGCTCGCCGGAGATGCTGCGGAAGTACTCGACCAGCGGC
>DASXDJ010000080.1:0-1755 GCA_036490755.1 Streptosporangiaceae bacterium | reverse complement strand
CTGGACCTGCTGCCCGCCGACTTCACCTACCGCAACCTGGACCTGATCCTGGACACCGCGAAGAAGCCGGCCCAGCGGCTGGCCAGCCTGCTGGCCCCGCTGCGCGCCGACTACGACGTGATCGTGCTGGACTGCCCGCCGGGCATCTCGCTGCTGTCCGAGAGCGTGCTGCACGCGGCCGGCCTGCTGGTGGTCCCGCTGATCCCGACCACCCTGTCGGTGCGCACGCTGGACCAGCTCACCGAGTTCACCCGCGGCATCGACCGGCGCCGCCGACCCGAGATCCTGGCGTTCTTCTCCATGCTCGACCGGCGCAAGCGGCTGCACCGCGAGATCGCCGGGCAGCTCCCGGCGCAGCGCCCGGAGTTCGCCCGCGCGGTCATCCCGGCGCTGTCGGTGGTCGAGCGGATGTCGGTCGAGCGCGCCCCGGTCGCCGCCTTCGCCCCGCGCAGCGGCGCGGCCCGCGCCTACGCCGACCTGTGGTCAGAGGCCCGCGCCAGGGCCGGCCTCTGAGTGCGGAGCTAGGCGGGCAGGGCGCGGATGAAGTCGAGCATCGCCGCGCTGACCTGATCGGGCGCCTCCTGCTGCACCCAGTGGCCGCAGCCCGGCAGGAAATGCGTCCCGGCGAGCCGGGGCAGCGGCCCGGCCAGCACCTCCGGGGTGCCGCCGAGGAAGCTCAGCACCGGGTCCTGCTCGCCGGCCACGAACAGCGCGGGCACGTCGATGGGCGCGTGCTGCCAGGCGGCGGTCAGCTCCCAGTTGCGGTCCAGGTTGCGGTACCAGTTCAGCGGCCCGGTGAACCCGGTGCCGGCGTACTGCGCCGCCATGGTCTCGATATCCGCGCTCGTCAGCCAGCCGGGCAGCTCGGCGGGCTCTGGGCAGATGTCCAGGAAGCCGCCGCCGGGCGGCACCACGGGCGGCCCCGGCCGCCGCTCCCCCGCCGCGCCCGCGGCGGCGCCGGTCCCCGAGGCGGCCGACAGCACCCTCCGGAACGTGGCCGGCAGGTCGTCAGCAAGTTCCGTGTCGGCCAGGCCTGGCTCCTGGAAGTAGACCATGTAGAAGCCGTCCCCGAGGACAGCGCGCAGCGTCGGCACCGGCGGGGCGCTGCCGCGCGGGTGGTAGGGAACGCTCAGCCCGATGACCCCGCGGACCCGGCCGGGCCGGAACAGGGCCGTGTGCCAGGCCACCGGCGCGCCCCAGTCATGCCCGGCGATCACCGCCCGCTCCTCGCCGAGCGCGTCCATCAGCGCCAGCACGTCGCCGGCCAGGTGCAGGATCGTGTACTGCGCGGGGTCGGCGGGCCCGCCGGTCAGGCAGTACCCGCGCTGGTCAGGCGCCACGACGTGATAGCCGGCGGCGGCCAGCGCGGTGAGCTGGTGCCGCCAGGAGTACCAGCTCTCGGGGAAGCCGTGCAGCAAGATCACCAGCGGCCCGGCGCCGGCCTCCGCGATATGCATCTGAAGGCCGGAGGCGGCCACGGTGCGGTGCTCGACGCCAGGTACAGTCTGTCCGGGTACGTCCATGACCGGAGAATAGCCCGGCGGGGCGCGGCGGCGCCTGCGCGGCCGTGACGGGCCGGCGACCCAACGTCATACCTCGTGTTTATGGTCGATTGCGCATCCAAAAGACGCGCGCACAGAGCATCCTGTATGCCAGGGAAACGTCTCTCCAAGGGGGCTAGGTGAGTCGCAGGCTGCTTCGGCTGGAGATCCCGGTCTTTCCGGAGCGCATGTGCTTCCGGGTTCATGACCCGGC